>NZ_MDDU01000035.1:0-427344 GCF_001854795.2 Mesorhizobium sp. LCM 4577
GATCGGACAGATCCTCAACGGTGTCACACCGATCGAGTGCTCAAACTACTTCGCAAACTCTGGATATGACCGATGGTAATCCCATCCCGCTCTAGCCAAAGCATCCCAACCTCGTCATTCCTGGGCGAAGCGGCGTCGCGCAGACCCTGGAATCCATTCCGTTACCTGGACCGAAGTGTGCAACGGTGCAGAATTTCGGGACCGCCGCGGCGCTTCCAAGTCACGGCATGGATCCTCGGGTCTGCGCGCGTCGCTTCGCTCCTTGCTCCGCCCGTGGATGACGACCGCGATAGGCGTCTCGGCCAATCGCCAAGATAGGAGACCTGCAACGCTCCAACCAACCGGTCAAAACTTCTGTATTGAGGAACTAATTCTCGGCCTTGTCCGAGAGCTTGACGATTTCCCATTCCTTGCCGTTGACGGTAATGACCTCGCCGACCTTCTTGCCGAACAGCGCCACGGCCATCGGCGAAACATGGGAAATCGAGCCCTTCGACGGATCGGCCTCGTCCTCGCCGACGATGCGCCAATGCACCTTCTTGCCGTCGTCGCCTTCCAGCGTGACGCCCATGCCGAAGCGCACCACGTCGCTGCCCGGCTCGGGCACCGAAAGCTCGGCGCTCTCGCGTCGCGCGGTCCAGTAGCGCAGATCGCGGGAAACCACCGCAAGGCGCTCGCGATCGCCGCGTCTTTCGGCTTTGGCCATCAGGTCGCGCAGCTCGGCGAGGTTCTCCTCGATCATCGCGAGCCCGCGCTCCGTCACCAGATTGCGGTGCGTGCTGACCGGGCGCTCGCCGACGCCGGCGATGGCGTTTTCGCTGTCTTCTTCGCGGGTAAAAGCTCTGCTCATGCAATGAACTTAGGCTTGGCGAGGCGACTGCACAAGCGGTTTGCAGGTAAGCCAACCCTGGCACGATTCCTGCGACAGACAGGGCGAAACACCAGGACCTGTGCCGATGTTGAACAGACGAACGCTGCTTGCCCGGACCGCCGGCCTTGCCGCCGCCGGCGTCTTTGCCGGCAAGGCATCGGCGAAGTCGCTGCCGGGCATCGAGATGGCAGCGATGCGCGGCTCGATCAACGCGACCGAGATCGGCGTGCAGCCCGGCGCGGTCGACGACCAGAGCAAGGCTTTCGCCAGGATGCTGACCGAAGCCAGCGACCGCGACCAGCCGGTGTTCCTGCCGCCCGGCACCTATCTCGTCTCGAATCTCAAGCTGCCTGCACGCGTGCGCCTGTCGGGCGTGCCCGGCGCGACGCGCATCGTCTATGGCGGCAACGGTCATCTGATGATGGCCGAGCAGGCCGAGCATATCGAGCTGAGCGGACTGATGCTCGACGGCGCCAACCGCTGGCTGGCCGATTACGCGCAAGGGCTGCTCGACCTGCGCCGCGTCGCGCATCTCGTCGTCGACAATTGCCAAGTAACGGGCAGCGGCAAGAACGGGCTGGCGCTCGAGCATGCCGTCGGCCGTGTCGGCCGCTGCGATATTTCGGGTGCCGCGGATGCCGGCATCTATTCGGTCGAGGCCGGTGGGCTGGAGATTTCCGGCAACACCGTTTCCGACTGCGCCAATGGCGGCATTCTGGTGCATCGCTGGCAGGCGGCGGAGGACGGCACCGTCGTCAGCGGCAATCGTGTCCAGCGTATCGGCGCGCGCAGCGGCGGCACCGGCCAGAACGGCAACGGCATCAACGCTTTCCGCGCCGGCAACGTCATCATTTCGGGCAATGTCGTCTCCGACTGCGCCTTCACCGCGATCCGCGCCAACAGTTCCAGCAATCTGCAGATCACCGGCAACACCTGCTCGCGCTCGGGCGAGACCGGCATCTACTCGGAATTCTCCTTCGAAGGCGCTATCCTCAGCAACAATCTGGTCGATGGCGCAGCCAACGGCATCTCGATCGTCAATTTCAACGAAGGCGGCCGCATGGCGGTCTGCTCGAACAACATCGTGCGCAACCTTTCGACCGCCGGTCCCTATACCGCCGATCCGCCCGGCTTCGGCGTCGGCATCAGCGCCGAGGCTGACACCACCGTCTCTGGCAACGTCGTCGAGGACGCGCCGCTCTACGGCATGCAGCTCGGCTGGGGCCCCTATCTGCGCAATGTCGTGGCGACGGGCAATATCATCCGTAAGGCCGGCACCGGCATCGTCGTTTCGGTCGTTGAAGGGTCCGGCACCGCGGTCATCTCAGACAATATCATCGATGGCGCTAAGAACGGCGCCATTATCGGTCAGCGCTGGGCCGATCCGGTGACCGGCGACCTATCCCAGTCGACAGATACCGGCTACGCGCATCTCACAGTAGAGCGAAACAAGGTAAGCTAAGCCGCGGCCACGATAATGTGGGCCTGGATCTTGGCGGCCACCTCGCCACGACCATGCCTGTCCGCAATCACGGATTCAGCATAGTCGGTCGCGGATGCCAAGCTCCCGGCCTCCCTCGCCTCGATCTCATTGCGAAGAACAGTTCCCTGGCAATAGGCGACGGCGGGAACGCGCGGCGAGGACGCCCGGCTCTGCTCGGCTATGGTGTCGATCGCCACGTCGGAAAATCCCGCGATAGCCAGATCGCTGCGGATCAGCGCCTTGTCGTGATAGCCGTGCGGCGTTCGCGCCAGGAAGCGCGGCGGATCGTGCGGAAAGATGCTGGCGAGAGCATTCGTCACGTCGTCGGCGAAGATGTTCTCCTCGATGCGATCCCAGACGCTGAACAGGAAATGCCCGCCGGGCTTCAGGACCCGCTTTGCCTCGCGATAAGCGGCAGCGCGGTCGGGAAAGAACATCGCGCCGAACTGACAGCAGACGAGGTCGAAGGCCGCATCCCTGAAGGGCAGCTTCAAGGCGTCGGCCTGGCGCYAGGTGATGCGGCTGTCGGGCCCTTGGCGCGATGCCGCGTAGTCGAGCATCGGCTGATTGAGGTCGGTTGCGATGTAGCTAGCGCCGGGAACGAGTTCCGGTGCCAAGGCGCGGGTGACGGCCCCGGTGCCCGCGGCGGTCTCCAAAACGGCCAAAGGCGAGAAGGACGCCGCCCGCCGTGCGGTCTCCGCAGCATAGGCCTCGAAGATCAACGGCACCATATGGCGATCGTAATTTTCCGGGATCGACCCGGCAAACACCTTGTCCGCTTCCAGCATGGCCAGCACCCGGCGCCCGTTTGATAGCCACGGAAACTAGCACATAATTTCTGTGTTGGGCTAACCCGCAAGGCTGATGCGGGTGAGCAAGTCCGCGCGCTAGCTGAGCGCCGCCGTCGGCCGCAGCACGCCAACCTTGGCGCCTATGCGGCTTTCGACTGCGGGATGGGCGAGTTGGGTGAGCCTTGCCGCTACCGCTTCATCGGCGCGCAACAGCTTTGCCAGAACCGCGGCGATCATCACCTCCGCCGCCCTGCCGGCGCCGTCATCGCATTTCAAGGCGATGCCGAGACCGAGCTCGGGCAATGCCGCGCAATAGACGCCTTCGGCGCCGGTCTTGACGAAGATGCGGCCGGGTGCTGCCTGCATCAGCGCGACATCGGCCTTGCCGGTGCCGGCGACGAGGAACGGCTCGGCCATGCAGGCCGAGAGCAGACGCTTCGCCGCCTTGGCGCGCTCGGGCGCAAAGCCCCTTCCCGTCGCCATGCGGGCAAAGCCCTGCGCGAAGCTCTTCAACGGCACGGCATAGGTCGGGATCGAGCAGCCGTCGATGCCGCTGTTGTCGACGCCGTGCGCCGCGCCGGTCACGGACTGCATGGCGCCGCGCACCATCTCTTGCAGTGCATGACCCGCCTTGACGTAGCCGCCATGCGCGATGCCCAAATGGACGCAGGTGCAAAGGAAGCCGGAATGCTTGCCTGAGCAATTGTTGTGAAGCGCGTTCGGCACGCCGCCGGCGCGGGCGAGCGCGATCTCGGCGGCATGGTTCGACGGCCGATGCGCGCCGCATTCCAGCGCGGTTTTGTCGAGACCGGCCTTGGCAAGCATCGCCGTTGCCAATTCGACATGGGCCGACTCGCCCGAATGCGAGGCGCAGGCCAACGCCAGTTCGCGGTTCCCGAAGCCATAGGCGTCGGCCGCGCCACTTTCGACCAGCGGCAAGGCCTGGATCGCTTTCACCGCGGAGCGCGGGAACACCGGGCGGTCGGTGTCGCCGATCTCCCAGACGGTCTTGCCGTCGGCGTCGAGGACGGAGATCGCGCCGCGGTGCCTGCTTTCGACCACCGCGCCGCGTGTGACTTCGACAACAACCGGATTTGTCATATTGCCTCCCGCACGCACCCAGAGGGCGCGCCTTAATGCGGGCCGCTTCTATCTGATCCGGTCGAGGATGGAAACGTAGTTGGCGACCGCCGCGCCGCCCATGTTGAAGATGCCGCCGAGCTTGGCGCCCGGCACCTGGATGCCGCCGGCCTCGCCGGTCAGTTGCATCGCGGTCAGCACATGCATCGACACACCGGTGGCGCCGATCGGGTGGCCCTTGGCCTTCAGACCGCCGGAGGGATTGACCGGCAGGCGACCGTCCTTGGCCGTCGTGCCGTCCAGCGCCAGCCTGGCGCCCTCGCCGGGCTTGGCCAGGCCCATCGCCTCATATTCGATCAATTCGGCGATGGTGAAGCAGTCATGCGTCTCGACGAAAGAGAGATCGTCCAGCGTGACGCCGGCCTTCTTCAGCGCCTGCTCCCAGGCGCGCTCGCAGCCCTCGAAGGCGAGGATGTCGCGCTTCGACATCGGCAGGAAGTCCTGCACGTGCTCGTTGGCGCGGAAGGTGACAGCGCGGCGCATCTTCAACGCCGTCGCGGTGTCGGTGAGCACAAGTGCCGCCGCGCCGTCCGAGACCAGCGAGCAATCCGTGCGCTTCAGCGGACCGGCCACGAACGGGTTCTTCTCGCTCTCCTGGCGGCAGAATTCATAGCCGAAATCCTTGCGCATCTGCGCATAGGGATTGTCGACGCCGTTTTTGTGGTTCTTGGCGGCGATCATGGCCAGCGCATCCGACTGGTCGCCATAGCGCTGGAAATAGGCCTGCGCGATCTTGCCGAAGACGCCGGCAAAGCCAGCCGGCGTGTCGCCATCTTCCGGCAAATAGGACGCCTTGAGCAGGTTCTTGCCGATCTCGGGACCTGGCGTGGTCGTCATCTGCTCGGCGCCGACCACCAGCACGATGCGGGCGGCGTTGGCATCGATGGCGCGGATACCCTGTCGTACGGCGGCCGAGCCCGTCGCGCAGGCGTTCTCGACGCGCGTCGCCGGCTTGAAGCGCAGCCGGTCGTCAGCCTGGAGTACCAGGCTCGCGGTGAAATCCTGCGGCGAGAAGCCGGCGTTGAAATGGCCAAGCACGATCTCGTCGACGTCATCCGGACCGATACCGGCATGGTCGAGCGCCTCGACGGCAACCTTGGTGATCAGGCCCTCCAGCGTCTCGCCTTCGAGCTTGCCGAAGCGCGAATGCGCCCAGCCGACGATGCATGCGGTCATGGCAACCTCCATTTGCGCCGCAGCCTAGCACGATCCTTCGCGGCACGTGATTCAATATTGTTCAATAGTGAACCGTTTTCCAGTCCATGCCATGGGCCAGAACGACAGGATCGGTTGATCCCGGTGTCGATTTTTTATTGATTGATGCGTCAATAAAAAATAATCTTGGCTCGAACCGGACCCCCCAAATGCCGAAAATCGGAATGGAGCCAGTGCGCCGCAAGGCGCTGATCGATGCGACGATCTCGGCGATCGGCGAGCGCGGATCGCTGGACGTGACGATGTCGGAGATCGCCGGCCGCGCCGGCGTATCGTCGGCGCTGGCGCATCACTATTTCGGGGCCAAGGATGAACTGCTGTTCGCGACGATGCGGCACATCCTGGCCGAGCTCAACACCGACACGAGGCGCGCGTTCAGCCTTGCCGCGACGCCGCGCCAGCGTGTCTCGGCCGTGGTCGCCGTCAGCTTTTCCGACGACCAGTTCCAGCCTCAGATCATCGCCGCCTGGCTCGCCTTCTATGTCGAGGCGCAGAAGTCGACCGAGCTGCGGCGGCTGCTGCGCATTTACGCGCGGCGGCTGCATTCGAACCTGATGAGCGGGTTGACCGGCATCCTGCCGCGGAGCGAGGCCGACCGTGTGGCGGAAGCGACCGCGGCGCTGATCGACGGGCTCTATATCCGCCGCGCGCTGAAGGACGGCACCCCCAACGCGCAGAGCGCCATCGCGCTCGTCGAAGACTATCTCGAAACCAAGCTCAACGGACGGAGCCTGCCTTGACCACCCGGCGACCCAATTTCCTGATCGTCATGGTCGATCAGCTCAACGGCACGCTCTTCCCCGACGGTCCCGCAGAGTTCCTGCATGCGCCGCATCTGAAGGCGCTAGCGGCGCGCTCGGCGCGCTTCGCCAACAACTACACAGCATCGCCGCTCTGCGCCCCTGGCCGCGCCTCGTTCATGAGCGGCCAACTGCCTTCGCGCACCCAAGTCTATGACAACGCCGCCGAATTCGCCTCCTCGATACCGACCTACGCGCACCATCTGCGCAGCGCCGGTTATCACACGGTGCTTTCCGGCAAGATGCATTTCGTCGGCCCCGACCAGTTGCACGGCTTCGAGGAGCGACTGACGACCGACATCTATCCTGCCGATTTCGGCTGGACGCCCGACTACCGCAAGCCGGGCGAGCGCATCGACTGGTGGTACCACAATCTGGGTTCGGTGACCGGCGCCGGCATCGCCGAAATCACCAACCAGATGGAATATGACGACGAGGTCGCCTTCCACGCGGCGCAGAAGCTCTATGAGTTCGCGCGCGTGTCGGATGACGCGGAGCGGCGCCCCTGGTGCCTCACCGTCTCCTTCACCCATCCGCACGACCCCTATGTCGCTCGGCGCAAATACTGGGATCTTTATGAAGACTGCCCGGCGTTGGAGCCGGAGGTGGGCTTCATCCCCTATGACAGCCAGGATCCGCATTCGAAGCGGCTCTACAAGGCGTCCGATTACGACAGTTTCGACATCACGCCGGAGCAGATCCGCCGCTCGCGGCGCGGCTATTTCGCCAACATCTCCTATCTCGACGACAAGCTCGGCGAGTTGCTGTCGGTGCTGGAGCGCACCCGCATGGCCGACGACACGATCGTGCTGTTCTGCTCCGACCATGGCGACATGCTGGGCGAGCGCGGCCTGTGGTTCAAGATGTGCTTCTACGAGGGCTCGGCGCGGGTGCCCCTGATGATGGCCGGCAAGGGCATCGAGGCGGGGCTGATCGGGGCGCCCGTCTCCAATCTCGATGTGGCGCCGACGCTCTGCGACCTCGCCGGCATCGACATGAGCGCGATCGCGCCATGGACTGACGGCCAGTCGCTGCTGCCGCTTGCCCACGGCAAGGAGCGCTCGGCGCCGGTGCTGATGGAATATGCGGCCGAAGGCTCCTACGCGCCGATGGTGGCGATCCGCGAGGGCAAATACAAATTTGTCCATTGCGAGCTCGATCCGCCGCAGCTCTTCGACCTCGACGCCGATCCGCGCGAGCTCGACAATCTCGCCACCAATCCGGCTCACGCCGACCTGGTCTCGGCCTTCATGGAAAAGGTCCGCGCGCGCTGGAACATGGCGAGCTTCGACGCCGCCGTACGTGAAAGCCAGGCGCGCCGCTGGGTCGTCTACCCGGCGCTGCGCAACGGCGCTTACTATCCGTGGGAGTTCCAGCCGCTGCAGAAGGCGTCGGAACGCTACATGCGCAATCACATGAACCTCGACAATCTCGAAGAGAGCAAACGGTATCCGAGAGGCGAATGATGACAGACATTCTCGTCCCTACCCTCGACCACCTGAAGCAAGCCTATGCCGTCACCTCGGCGGCCACGCAGGTGACGCCGCTCCTGGAGTCGGCGGCTTTGACCAAGGAGACCGGCGCCGCGCGCGTCTTCGTCAAGCCGGAGTCGCTGCAATGGGCCGGCTCTTTCAAGGTGCGCGGTGCCTATTGGCGGCTGAAGCGGCTTACGCCGGACCAAGCGAAAAAGGGCGTGGTGGCCTATTCCTCCGGCAATTTCGCGCAAGGGTTGGCGGCCGCAGGCCAGGCGCTCGGCATTCCCGTCACCATCGTCATGCCGATCGACGCGCCCGCCGCCAAGCGTGACGCGACGGCCGGTTATGGCGCGCGCGTGGTGCTGACGGATCATGGCGACCGCGCGCGCGAGGAAGTTGCGGCTGCAAAGGCGCGGGAGATCGCCGAAACCGAGCATCTTACGCTGCTCCACCCCTTCGACGATCCGGAGATCGTTGCCGGCCAGGCCGGCGCGGGGCTTGAGGCGCTCGAACAGCTCGCGGCGAAGAAAGCACATGCCGACCTGGTGTTCTGCTCGGTCGGCGGCGGCGGGCTGATCGGCGGCGTTTCGCTCGCCTTCCACTATCTGTCGCCGAAGACTGAAATCATTGCCGTCGAGCCGGAGGGTTTCAACGGCATGGGCTCTTCGCTGGCGCATGGCGCTATCGAGACCATGCCGATCGGACCGAAATCGATCTGCGACGGGCTGATGGCGCGCAAGCCTGGCGATGCGCCCTTCGCGGCAGTGAGTGCCGCAGGCGTGCGCGGCGTCACCGTCGACGACGCCTCGGTGCGGCGGGCGATGAAGATCGCCTTCGAGCGGATGAAGCTGGTGCTGGAGCCTTCGGGTGCCGCATCGCTTGCGGCGCTGCTCGGCGGCAAGGTGGATGTGGCGGGCAAAACCGTCCTTGTGATTGCAACCGGCGGCAATGTCTCGCTCGCCGATTTTATGGCGCATATGAACAATGCTTGAAGCGGATTTCGTCATCATCGGCTCCGGCTCCGCCGGCTCGGCCATGGCCTATCGCCTGTCGGAAGACGGCAAGCACTCGGTGATCGTCATCGAGTTCGGCGGCACCGATATGGGGCCGTTGATCCAGATGCCGTCGGCGCTGTCGATCCCGCTCAACATGAGTCTCTACGACTGGGGTTTCGCCAGCGAGCCCGAGCCGCATCTCGGCGGGCGCGTGCTCGCCACGCCGCGCGGCAAGGTGATCGGCGGCTCCTCCTCGATCAACGGCATGGTCTATGTGCGCGGGCATGCGCATGACTTCGACCACTGGGCCGAACAGGGCGCCGCCGGCTGGGCCTTCGCCGACGTGCTCCCCTATTTCAAGCGCATGGAGGATTCCGACGGCGGCGAGGACGGCTGGCGGGGCAAAGGCGGCCCGCTGCATGTGCAGCGCGGCACGCGGAAAAATCCGCTCTACGGCGCCTTCGTCGAGGCCGGTCGCCAGGCCGGTTTCGAGCTCACCGACGACTATAACGGCGCGAAGCAGGAAGGCTTCGGGCCTATGGAGCAGACCATTCTTGGCGGCCGCCGCTGGTCGGCGGCGAACGCTTATCTGAAGCCGGCCCTCAAACGCAAAAATGTGAATCTGGTCAAGGGCTTTGCCCGCCGCGTGGTGATCGAGAATCAACGCGCCGTCGGCGTCGAGATCGAAGCTAACAAAAAGATTCAGGTCGTTAAGGCGCGGCGTGAAGTGATCGTCGCGGCATCGTCGATCAACTCGCCGAAGATCCTGATGCTGTCCGGCATCGGCCCAGGCGCGCATCTGCAGGAGAACGGCATAAAGGTTATCGCCGACCGGCCAGGCGTCGGCGCCAATCTGCAGGACCATCTGGAACTTTATATCCAGCAGGAATCCACCAGGCCGATCACGCTGAACTCGGTGCTCAATCCTTTCTCCAAGGCGCTGATCGGCGCGCAGTGGCTGTTCTTCAAGAGCGGCCTCGGCGCGACCAATCATTTCGAGGCGGCGGCCTTCGTGCGCTCTCAAGCCGGCGTCGACTACCCCGATATCCAGTACCACTTTATCCCGGCGGCGGTGCGCTATGACGGCAAGTCGGCGGCGAAGTCGCATGGCTTCCAGGCGCATGTCGGGCCGATGCGCTCGAAGTCGCGCGGCTCGGTGACGCTGCGCTCTCCCGACCCAAAGACGAAGCCGGTGATCCGTTTCAACTACATGTCGCATCCGGACGACTGGAGCGAGTTCCGCCACTGCATCCGCCTGACGCGCGAGATCTTTGGCCAGAAGGCCTTCGACGGCTTCCGCGGCAAGGAGATCTCGCCGGGCAGCCATGTGCAGACCGACGACGAGCTCGACGCCTTCATCCGCGACCATGCCGAGAGCGCCTATCATCCCTGCGGGACCTGCAGGATGGGCCGCGCCGACGATCCAACCGCCGTCGTCGATCCGGAATGCCGGGTGATCGGCGTCGAGGGCCTGCGCGTCGCCGATTCCTCGATCTTCCCTCGGGTGACCAACGGCAATCTCAACGCGCCTTCGATCATGACCGGCGAGAAGGCTTCCGACCACATTCTCGGCCGCACGCCGCTGGCGCCGTCCAACCAGGAACCCTGGATCAATCCGCGCTGGCAGGTGTCGGACAGATAGCGCATGATCCGGTGGGCGCCCTCCCCGCCCGGCGATTTACGAACGGAGAAGATCATGCGCGCCCAGCCCACGGCATCGCACTACGTCAACGGCCGCTACATCGAGGATGAAGGCGGCGCGCCGCTGCCGGTGATCTATCCGGCGACGGGCGAGACTATCGCCACGCTGCATTCGGCGACGTCGAATGTGCTGGAACTCGCTATCGAGGCGGCACGAGCCGCGCAGCCGGCCTGGGCGCGGCTGAAGCCGGTCGAGCGCGGCCGCATCCTGCGTCGCGCCGCCGACATTCTGCGCGCCCGCAACGCCGACCTCGCCCGCATCGAGACGCTCGATACCGGTAAGGCGATTCAGGAGACGCTGGTGGCGGATGCGCCTTCGGCCGCCGACTGCCTGGAATATTTCGCCGGAGCGGTCGCCGCCTTCAATGGCGAGATGATCGATCTCGGCGGGCCCTTCGCCTACACAAGGCGCGAGCCGCTCGGCGTCTGTGTCGGCATTGGTGCCTGGAACTATCCGATCCAGATCGCCGGCTGGAAGTCTGCGCCGGCCTTGGCCATGGGCAATGCCATGGTGTTCAAGCCGTCGGAGAACACGCCGCTGTCGGCGCTGGCGCTGGCCGAGATCTACTCGGAGGCCGGCCTGCCCGACGGGCTGTTCAACGTGGTGCAGGGCTATGGCGATGTCGGCGCCGGCCTTGTCGGCCATGATGTCGTCGCCAAGGTCTCGGTCACTGGCTCGGTGCCGACCGGCCGCAAGGTGCTGTCGCTTGCCGGCTCGAAGATGAAGCACGCGACGATGGAGCTCGGCGGCAAGTCGCCGCTGATCGTCTTCGACGACGCCGATCTCGAGAACGCCATCGGCGGCGCCATGCTCGGCAATTTCTACTCGACCGGTCAGGTCTGTTCCAACGGCACGCGCGTCTTCGTGCAAAAGGGCCTGCATGACCGGTTCGTCGAGCGGCTGGTCGAGCGCACCAAGAAGATCCGTATCGGGGATCCGCTCGATCCGGACACGCAGATGGGGCCACTGGTCAACAGGCTTCAGCAGGAGAAGGTCGTCTCCTACATCGCCGCCGGCAAGCAGGATGGAGCCACGCTCGCCTGCGGCGGCAACGTGCCGTCGCTGCAGGGTTTCGAGGGCGGCTTCTTCATCGAGCCGACGGTGTTCACCGGCGTGACGGACGGCATGCGGATCGCGCGCGAAGAGATTTTCGGGCCGGTGATGAGCGTCTTGAAATTCGACAGCGAGGACGAGGTGATCGAGCGCGCCAACGACACCGAGTTCGGGCTGGCCGCCGGCGTGTTCACGCGCGACCTGCCGCGCGCGCATCGGGTGATCGCCGAATTGCAGGCCGGCACCTGCTGGATCAACGCCTACAATCTCACGCCGGTGGAAATGCCCTTCGGCGGCGTCAAGCAATCCGGCATCGGCCGCGAGAACTCGCTCGCGGCGCTGGCGCATTACTCCCAGCTCAAGGCGGTCTATGTCGAGACGGGCGACGTGGCGGCACCTTATTGAACCGATTCCGGTCTCGCATTCTTAGGAAGGGCCGCCATCACCTTCTCGATGACTTCCTCATCCGCGTCCAGGTCCGAAATCAAGACGCTCACATTCGACCTGAGCCCGCTCGTGACCGCCCCGCCAAGCCGGAACAATCCGCTCCTGACATACACAGGTTGGGTAAGTTTCAGATGAGCGATAACTGAAACCCTAGCCGATTGAAATCTTACGCGGTCGACGTTGCTCCAAGGCATCGGTTCATCCAGCTGACGCCTATCCCACAACGTTTCCTTGGTGAGAATGAGCAGAGGGCGTGAACTTGCCGCGTCCAATGCCGCCCTTACTAACGTTCCGACGAATAGAACGCAGAGAAAAAGGCACCCGAATAGCCCTGCGACCCAACCTATTCGGTCGAGTGAATTTCCTGCGTCCCAGTTTTGGGTAGCGGCGGAGTAGAACTTCACTGAAGAAAACAGTGCCCACATCGCCGCTAAGCCGAAGATGGGAAAATACCAGGGAAACCGGCAGCTGGCCTCTATGGGGAGCCTGATTCTTTTTGGCGGAATGCCCTGCGTCTTCCAAAGCGATGTATCGCCTGGAATCTCTATAAAATCGCTGGAGTCAGCCTCTTCCAATCCCTCATCACCTCTCCGCCGTCCCGTCCAGATACTGCGTCAGCGCATAGACCAGATGATAGAAGATGCTGGCCGGCACCTCGGTTGCCAGTGAGCGGCCGCGTTCGTCGATGCGGTCGATCCACAGGCCGAGCGGCGCCGGGTCTATGTGCCAGCGGAACAGGCGGCCGACGCGCGCCTCGATCTCGGGCTTGAGGTCCGGCCCGCCCGTGCCATCCAGCGCGATCGCCGCCTTGATCGCCTCGGCCTGCGGCCAGCTGCGCGAGACCGTGTCGAGCGGCAGGCCCTGGCGAGAGACGGCGCCATAGGCGAGGCCGGTGGCGCGGTTGAGGCCGTTGGCAACGGCCGAGGCATAGAGCTTGCGGGCGAAGGCGGTAAGTTCGCCCTGGCCGCTGCGGGCGGCGAAATCGACGAGCAGCGAGGCCCATTCGAAATGATGGCCCGGCTCGGTCCAGCTCCGCTTCTCGCCCGCTACCGGCTTCCAGCCCTCGTCGAAATATTCGCCCAGCGTCCAGCTTTCGGCATCGAAGAAATGGCTGCGGAAGAGGTCGATGATGCGCGCCGCGCGGCGCAGATAGGCGCGCTCGCCCGTCGCCTTGTGCCAGGCGAGGAAAGCCTCGAGCAGATGCATATGCGGGTTGGAACGCCGTTCTTCCGCCCCGTCGGAGGTTTCCAGGAAGCCGGTCATGCGGGCGTCTTCCAGATGCGCATCGAGGAAGGCGAACGTCTCCTCGCCGAGCCGCAAGGCGTCGGGATGGCCCGACATATGCGCATGCGCCAGCGCCAGAAGCACGCAGGAATGATCGTAGGCGTCCTCGACGGGATCGGCGACCGAGCCATCGATGTTGAGCGTGCGCACCCAGCCGCCGCGCTTCGTGCGGCCCTGCCCTGCCATGAAGTCGATGCCATGCGCGATCAGCCGGTCCGCCGGGCCGTCCCAGCCGCGCTCCTTGGCCACCGCGAAGGCATAGACCTGACGCGCCTGCGTGCGCATGCGCTTGAGCTTCATCAGCGGCGAAGCATCGAAGCCCAGCGCCTCGTGAAAGCCGCCATGGCGTTCGTCGACGCCGACCGTCGACCACAGCGGCAGCGTCTCCTCGAACAGCCAGTGGCGCACGCGACGCCGCCAGGCGCCGCTCTCGATGACGCGGTCATGCGCGGGCGTGAACCGCGTCTCCAGCCGGCCGGATTTCTCCAACTGCTCGACGACCTTCTTGACGTGCTGGCTGTGGCTGACCGGGGCGACGAAGGTGGCGTCGGCGGTGGAGACGATGGCCACGTCCTTCATGCCGATGGCCGACAGCAGACGGCCGTCGCCGCGTATGTAGGAGTTCTCGCAATCGATGGCGACGACGTCGCCGATGATGACATTGCCTTGTTCATCGGACGGGCCGACATCGAGCAGCGACTGCCAGGAGCCGAGGTCATTCCAACGGAAGCCGGCCGGCACCATGGCGATGTCCTTGGCCCGCTCCATGATGGCGTAATCGATCGAGGTCGATGGGATCGCGGAATAAAGCTCGAGCGGCATATAGAGGCCGGACAGATCGATGGTCGCAGCCTTGTAGGCGGCCTCCGTCGCCTGCCAGATTTTCGGTTCATGGGCCGCGAAGGCGTCGCGCATGGCGCCGGCGCGAAACAGGAAGATGCCCGTGTTCCAGTAGAAGCTGCCGGCGTCGAGATAGGCCTGCGCAGTGGCGAGATCCGGCTTCTCGACGAAGCGAGAGACGTCGAAGACGCCGCCCTTGTCGGTCCCGACCTCGATATAGCCATAGCCCGTCTCGGGCTGGGTCGGCTTGAGGCCGAACACCACCAGACGGCCGGCATTTGCCGCCGCCGCGCCGGCCTCGATGCTTTGCCAGAACTGGTCAGGCGTCGAAATCTCATGATCGGACGGCACCACCAGCACAAGCTCGTCGCCATATTCGGAGAGCGTGCGCAGGCTGGCCAGCGCCACCGCGGCCGCCGTGTTGCGCCCCGTCGGCTCGAACAGCGGCCCGCCGCCGGCAAGATCGACGCCGGCAAGGTCGGCATGGACGCGCTCGGCGTGACGCTCCGCGGCGATCAGGAAAATCGGCGTCTCGCCTTGCGGCCGCGCCGCCAGCCGCCGCAGGGTTTTTGCCAGCATCGAGCCGTCGCCGGAAAAATCGTGGAACTGCTTGGGGTTGTCCTCGCGCGACAGCGGCCACAGCCGCGAGCCGACGCCGCCGCTCATGACAAAACTGACGATGCGCTGGCTCATGAACGACCTTGTCAAAAAGTCCGGCTCCGATGCCCTGGACTTACGACAAAAGCCTTTAAGCCCACCTTTACCCGGCAGCCAAATCCTATGCCATTCGKCCAAGCTTCGCGAAAGAAAGGAAATGCGACAGAAGTGCTGTCATTGACGCTTGCAGGATCGGAAAGTGGCAGCTATAAGCCCGCGGTCTGGTCACGGAGTGTAGCGCAGTCTGGTAGCGCACCTCGTTCGGGACGAGGGGGTCGCAGGTTCAAATCCTGCCACTCCGACCAGAAAAACAATTGATTAGCGGTATTGCAGTCCGCTAACTTCTGTCTCCGCAGAAGAATAGAACAGGACCTGAACCTCTCGGTCCAGCTTGCTCGCGCGCATATCCCGCAATGGAGCCAGCCTCATCGCAAACGACCCTTTCGCCCCGCTTCGCCAACGCTTCCTCGCCAGGTGCGTCGATCAGCTCGCCGAGCTGAAGGCCATCGCGCATCAGGCTGCTCCCCTTCCCGGCAACGACTCGCTCATCCGGCTCGCCCACTCGCTCGCCGGCGCGGCCGGCACGTTCGGCTTCACGGATATCAGCGCGYGGGCTTCGGCGCTGGAGACGCTGCTTATCGAGCAGGCGGATGGCGCGAGCGTGCGCGCGGCGCTCGATGGCTTGATCGCGGAGATTGAGCGCACGCTGGCGTGACTCTTTGTTCTTTTGCAATTCCGGACGGAAGGTTATGGCGAAGGCGCCGAACCCAACCGTTGCACATTTTTCCTGGAATTGCCCCGGCCTGATGCCGCCGGCCGCGCCTATTTCTTGGCGGCGCCGAGGCCGGTCCGGGTCATCTCGCCCCAGCCTTGGTTGCCGCGCAGGAATTGCCACCAACCTTTCACGCGCCAGAAATTGTTGAGCTGGCGGTAGCCGAAATTCTCGATCACGGCGGCGACCGTCAGCACGGCGAGGTCGCTGGCGCGGGGGAAGCGCTGCAGCTCGGCCTCTTCCAGGATCAGCGAGCAGACGCTGACGCAGACGCCATAGGTGAAGATGAGAGCGGTGAAAGCCAAGAGATATTCGGCCGAGAGGATTCCGAGCAGCCAGAAGGCCGGGATCAGGACGTAGCCCAGCACCTCCGCCACCGGCCCCAGCACGTCGACGATCAGGATGTGGCCAAAGCCGAGGAAGCCGACGCGGCCATAGCGCGGGTTGAACAGCATCGAACGGTAGCGGAAGAAGCATTCGAGCGCGCCGCGCTGCCAGCGCGAGCGCTGGCGGGCGAGCACGCTCAGCGTTTCCGGCGCCTCGGTCCAGCACACCGGCTCAGGGATGAACTGGATGCGGTATTTGCGCTTTTTATCGCGCATATGGCGGTGCAGCTTGATGACGAGGTCGAGGTCCTCGCCCATCGAACCCTTGGTGAAGCCGCCAACCGCCACCACTTCCGCGCGGCGGAACATGCCGAAGGCGCCGGACACCAGCATCAGCGTGTTGATGCTGCTCCAGGCCAGCCGCGCCATGAGGAAGGCGCGCAGATATTCGACCACCTGGAACAAAGGCAGCAGGCGGCGCGGCAGATGGATTTCGCGCACCCTGCCCGCCTCGATGCTCGAGCCATTGGCGATGCGGATCGTGCCGCCCACGGCAATGGTGCGCTCGGGGTCGTCGATGAAAGGCTGGGCGGCGCGCATCAGCGCATCGGGCTCAAGGATGGAGTCGCCATCGATGACGCAAAAGAGCGGCGCGCGGCAGACATTGATGCCGGCATTCTGGGCATCGGCCTTGCCGCCATTTTCCTTGTCGACCACGAACAGCCGCTCGGTCATGGGCGAGGAATAGAGGCCACGGATCGGCTGGTGCGCGAGCGCCTCCTCGTAGGGCCGGTGGAACTTCACGAGCTTGAAAGCCTTGATGAGCCGCTGCAAGGTGTCGTCCTTCGAGCCGTCATTGATGACGACCACCTCGAAATTCGGATATTCGAGCGCGAGCATCGAATGCACGCTCTCGACCACGTTCAGCGCCTCGTTATAGGCCGGCACCAGCAGGGCGATCGGTGGCGCGACGTCGCCATAGCGCTGCCACAGCAGCGCCGAGCGCGCCACCGGCGGGCGCTTCGACAGCGCATAGCCGGCGAAGACGAGCTGCAGGAGGTAGACGGTCGTCTGCGCCAGCCCAGCCCCGATGATGAACCAGGACAGGATGGTGGCGGCAAGAACGACCTCGTGGCTCCAGTCGGCGATCATGCGGCAGGCCCCTCGGCAAGGATGAGCGAAGCGGTGCGCTGGCTGCGCGAAACCTCACTGGCGGCGATCTCGCGCAGCAGCAATTCTCCTGGATGGCCGAAGGACCGCAGCGCGTTGGCGGCGGCGTAGCGCACGGTCCAGACCTCGTCGTCCAAGAGCCTGGAGAGCGGCGCGGCGAGTTCGGGCAATCCGAGGCGCCCCGCGGATTCGGCGGCGGCGGCGCGCACGTCCCAGTCGTCGTTGGCCATGGCGCGCTTCAGGATGGCCGGCGCCTGGCCGTGACCAGTCAGGCCCAGCGCCCGCAACGCGGCGGCGACAACCTCGGGCGCGGCATCGCCGGTCAGGCCGGCGAAGAAATCGGCAAAGCCGAAGCCGCCGGCATGGGCAAGCGCGTCGATCGCGGCCGCCCTGACAAAGGGCGAGGCGTCCGCACGCGACGCGTGGACCGCAAGCTCGTTGAAGCGCGAACGCGGAAAGCGCCGGAACAGCTCGATCAGCCGGCGCGAGCGCTGCCCCGCCACGCCGATGAAGTCCAGCGCTGTGCCGAGCAGGGGCAGGCTGCCCAGATCGCAGAGCGCGATGGCCGCCGCGATCCTGACTTCGCGCGCGCGGTCCTGGGCGAGTGCTGCTAGCAGGTTTGCCGAGGCATCGTCCGAACCCAGCGATGCCAGCATCTCGGCGGCGTGGATGCGCTCAGCGATGTTGCCTTTGCGCAGCTGCCTGGCGACACGCGCCGGCAGGCCGCATTCGTTGAAGGCGACCAGCACGTCGTCCCTCTCCTCGCCGCGCAGCAGCGCAATGAACTCGAAGCCGGCATCGATCGCCACGCCTGCCGGCACGCCAAGCACCGTCGCCTTCAAGGCCTCGCGATCGCGGCTTTCGGTAAAGGCGATCAGCGCCGTCAGCACTTGGCGCCGCTGGTCAGCCGCCGCCCTGCCCCGGCGTTCCTGCAGCACACGGCGCGCGATCAGGAGCAGCATGATCGCCAGCGACAGTGCGCTCAGCAATATCGAGAGGTCCCAGATATACCACATGGTCAGAACCGCGCCGTCAGGCCGAGGCCGAATATGTTGCGGTCGAAGGCCGGGCGTTCTTCGTGCGCGATGCTGGCGCGCAGCGTCAGCGGGTCGCTGACGTCGAAGGAAATGCCGCCGAACACGGTGCGCGTCGGCACCAGCGCGCCGTCATCGATCTCGGGCGCGTCGGCATAACCGGCGAAGACGTTGAAGCGTGGCGTCACCGCGAGGTCGGCGCGGAGCACATAGCCGTCGGCGCGCGTGCCGATGTCGTCCTGCGCATGCACCCAGCGGGCGGAGAGGCCCAGGCGGCCGTCGAGGACGTAGCCCTGGATCCAAGGCTGGATGCTGGTGACGCTGGTGTCGGCGAAGTCGTCGTAGCGGGCATCGATGTTGAGCGAGAGCGGGCCGAACGCCTTTGCCGGCGCCACGACCTGCCAGGACGCGCCCGCGCCGATCGAATAGCGGGCCAGGAAGTCGGCATCCGGCGTCACTGCCGCGAGCGCATAGGCGGAGAAGACCGGCGTGAACGCCCGGTCGATGCGGCCCTCCATCTGGAAGTCGGTGCGGCCGAAACGGGTCGCCAGCCTGGTGTGGCCGGAGATCGTCGTGCGCGGCGAGAGCCGATAGGCAAGACCCGCCGAGCTGTCGGTCCAATCGCCCAGACCATTGGTGAGATCGCTCACCTCGCTGCCGAGGTCGAGCCGCCATTTGCGCGGCGGCGGCACGGAGAGCCTCTGCTCGATGTCGGCTGAGCCCGGCTCGATGGCAAGCGCCTGATGATAGGCCTGCCGCGCGGCCTCGTCGTCGCCCTCGGCCCGGCGCACGTCGCCGATCCCCACCAGCGCCTCGGCATTCCGCGGCTCGAGCGCCAGCACGCGCTGGAACGAACCCTCGGCCCGCGCATGGTCACCCTCCAGCAGCGCGACCTTGCCGTCGAGGTCGAGCGCCTCGACATTGTCCGGCGCGCTGGCCAGCGCGCCGTCGATCAGGGCGCGGGCACGAGCGGTGTTCCCCTGCCAGATCGCCAAGCGCACCTTGCCCAGACGCGCATCGAGAAGGCCGGGCTTGATCGCCAGTGCCCGGTCGAAGAACTGCCCGGCTTGGTCGAAGCGCTGGCTGGAGCCCACGACAAGGCCAAGCGCGACCAGGATGTCGGTGTCCTTCGGCGCCAGCCCGAGGGCGCGGCGATAGACCTTTTCCGCCTCGGGCAGCCTGCCTGCCTGGCGCAGGCGCCTGCCCTCTTTCATCAAGCCAGAAACGGGATCGGGCCGCCGATGCGGCGGTTTCTTCGCCGCCGCCGGAGCCGCGGCAGCCGGTTTCGGCTTGCTGCCGGCCGCCTGTTTCGCCGCGCGGATGTTTTCGACCAGCTTTGCTACGTCGGCATTGCCGGGGTCGGCGTTGGCGACGGTTTCGGCGAGCGGCAGTGCTGCGTCCAGGTTGCCGGACCGGAACTCGACCTCGGCCATGCCGAAGGAGGCGTCCCGATAGGTCGGCGCGATGGACAGCGCCCTGGAAAAGGCGTCGCGCGCCGCTTGAAGGTCGTTGCGGCCGAGCTCGGCGAAGCCTAGCTGAACCAGCGCGTCGGCATTATCGGGCTTGAGCGCCAGCGCGCGCTTGAGCAGGTCGGCGGCCTCGTCGAAATGCTGCGCTTGCCTCGCCTTGACGGCCGAAGCGTAGAGATCGTCCACCGTCTGCGCCAACGACGCGGACGGAGCGGCGGCAACGGCCAGGATCAGGCATGCGGCAAAGYTCAAGCGCCGGCCGCGCCGCATCAGCGCTTCCCGCTCTTGCGCGCGATGAGACGCGCCAGCCGGGCCAGAAGCTCCTCGGGAATGAACGGCTTCACCAGATAGTCGTCGGCGCCCTTGTCCAGGGCCGAGACAATGTCCCTTTGGCCCTTGCGGGCCGTCAGCATCACCACCGGCGTCTCAGACAAGGCCGGGTCGCCCTTGATGCGCGCCAGCACTTCAAGGCCGTCGGCTTTAGGCATCATCGCGTCGAGCACGACCACATCGGGGGCGTCCTGCCGCGCCTTCTCCAGCGCCTCCGCCCCGTCGACCGCTTTGACGACATCGTATCCCTTCGCCCTCAACCTGAATTCCATCAGCTCGAGCAGCAACGGGTCATCATCGCAGATCAGAATTCTTGCCTTTGCTCCATCCACCAGTCCTGCTCCGGTTCCGTCGCCCCCCGGAGTAACCAACCATGAACCGCGCCCCTGAAACCAGGTGCGCACAGTCACCCGAGCCGACCAATTGCTGCTCAATCATAGACAGGCTGATTCGCGGCGGCCGCATTTCGATGCAATCAGTAGATGAATATCGGCGCATGGTATAGGAGGCGTAAACACCAGACGGAGCTTGCCGGCAAGCTTCTCGGCGCTGTCTCCGACTAGTTCGCCGGGCCACCGCCGCGCGAGGCAAGCAGCTTCCTCACTTCACCGGCAAGCGCCAGCGGATCGAAGGGTTTGGCAATGACGCCCACCGCGCCCATGTTCAGATAGCGTTCGACCTCATGGGTCTGGGTGCGCGCCGTGATGAACACCACGGGTATCGATGCCGTCGGCGGCGACGCGGCCAGGCGCTTCAGCGTTTCCGGTCCGTCCATGTCCGGCATCATCACGTCGAGCAGGATGAGATCGGGTCGCCATGTCGCCGCATCGACCAGCGCCGCGGCGCCTGAAGCGCAGGACCGCACCTCGAATTCCGGCTCAAGCTCCAGCGACATCTGGGCAATTTCGCGGATATCGTCCTCGTCGTCCACATAAAGGATTCTTGCCGGCATAAGGGTTACTCCTTGGCTTGCGCGGTGGCCTCGGCGCCCTCGCGGGCCGAAGCCAACATGTTCCTGACCAGCTTCGCGACGTCGATCTCCGACGCCTTGGTCTTGGTCATGATCGCCTGGACCCGATCGCCCAGCTTGTCGTCCAGCTCCGCCGCTGAAAACACGATAACCCCTGTTTCGAGCGGCAGATCGGCAAGCAGGTCCAACCCCGATCCGTCGGGGAGCGCGATATCCAGGATGACCAGATCGAAGCGATGGTTCGCGATTGCCTGCTGCGCGTCCTTCAGCGTTTTCGCCGAGATAATCGAGACACCCGAACCCAAACCCTCCGACATCACCGCAAGCACGCCCTCGTCGTCCTCGACATGTAGGATCTTCGGCTTCAGCTCGACCCTGCGGCCGACGATCTTTGCCAAAGCGGCGTGAAGACGCTTCGGATCCACAGGCTTCTCCAGCCAGTCGACGATGCCGACGGCGGTGCCGTTCAGCGAGCGTCTGGCTTCGTCGGCGACGGCGGAGATGACGATGACCGCAATGTCGGAATTGACCTTCGACGCCCTGATATCATGGAAGAGCTTGATGCCGGATTCCCCCGCCAGCTTGATGTCGAGCGTCAGCGCCACGTAATCGCGGGAGTTGAGCAGCGCCTTGGCGGTGTCGATGTCGGGGGCGACGTCGCTTGAGAAGCCTTCCGCTTCGAGAAGCGCTGCGATCACCGCGGCGACATCGGGCTCGTCCTCGCAAATCAGGACACGCAGGCGGCGATCGCGCTTCTTCGACCGGCGCTCGACAAGGACCGGTTTCGCCTCTTGCCTCTGCGCTTCGGCAAGGTCGACGTGAAACGACGTTCCCTTGCCTTCCTCCGTTTCGAAGGAAACAGCGCCGCCCAGCTTTTCGACGATGGTCTTGACGATGCTCAAGCCTAGACCGGTTCCTCCCTTCCTGCGGGTGCTTGACGCGTCGGCCTGCTCGAACTTGCCGAATATGCGGCTGCGGAACGCTTCGGGAATGCCGGCGCCCTGATCGATCACGGAGACGCGCAGCATGTCGCGATCGCGGCGCTGCAGCTTCACCATCACGGTGCCGCCGTGATCGGAGAACTTGATCGCATTGGACAGGAGGTTCGCCATCACCTGGTGCAGGCGGTCAGGGTCGATATTGGCCTCCGCGCGCGGCGCATCGTCGACGAGGACGATGCGTATCCTGCTCTCGGCCATGTAATTGGAGCTGGCGGCGATGGCCTGCTCCAGGACCGGACGCAGGGGCATCTGCTTGATCTTGAAGCTGATGACGCCCGATTCGATCTTCTCCATGTCGAGGATGTCGTTGATGAGAAGGACCAGCCTCTCGCTGTTGTTGTGGGCGATGTTGACGAGATTGGCGGCCTTGGGCGGCAATTCGCCCGCGACGCCCGCCGCGATCAGCCCGAGCGAGCCGCGAATGGATGTCAACGGCGTGCGCAGTTCGTGGCTGACGGTCGAGATGAAGTCGTTCTTGAGCTGCGCGTTTTTCTTTTGCTCGGTGATGTCGCGGTTGTAGGTGATGACGCCGACGACCTTGCCGGTCTCGTCGCGAAAGGGCGCCTTCAAGGTGTAGAGCCAGCCCTGGCTGCCGTCCGGGAAAAGCGCGGGCTGGTCGATGCGCAGTGTCTGCCCCGTTTCCAGTGGACCTAATTCATCCTGCCTGAAGCGCTCGGCGACATCCTTCGGATAGAAATCAAAATCCGTCTTGCCGATAAGGTCCTCCGGTGAGGCTGCGCGCATCATTTCGGCGGTGGCCGGGTTTGCAACGACGAAGCGGCCGGCGGCATCCTTCACGTTGAGGCAATCCGGCAGCTCGCGAACCATGGCACGGTAGATCATGTTGGACATGGTGAGATCGCGACGCCGCTGCTGCCGATCGAGCAACACGCCGATGATGAAGGTGCCGATGAACCGGAACACCACGGACGGGAGCGTGCTCTGCTGAAGGAAGCCTGCGAGGACCTGCTGGGGAATGACCACAAGCGTGATCAGCCCGGCAAGCGCGACCGTCACGCCGAGGCCGAGTATGTCGAGCATGGTACGCGAGCGGACCGCGACGACATGGTGCCAAGCCAGCCCAGCGACGGCCGTGATCAGGATGCTCATGATGCCCACACTCGTGCCCTGCCCGCCAAGATAGGCGCGATAGGCAATGGAGCCGGCGGTCGCGACGAACATTGCCGGCCATCCGCCGAAGAAGGCGGCCGCGCCAATGAAGGCGGCCCGCAGATCGACGACGAAGCCCGAGACGGACAAGGCCGTCGCCATGGAGATGACCGAGCCAGCGCACATGACCATGCCGAGTAACAGCGACTGTATCAGCCGTGGAAGACGTCCGGTAAAATCAGCCAAAAGGTCCCAAGCGACGACCAGGATGGAGACCAGGGCAAGATTAGCGAGGAGTGATCGCCAGATTTCGGTCATGACTTTCCTGCTCCTTTTCTCCGATGAATATAGGCAAAACCTATCCGAGGTCTAAAGAGCCAGATCGCAGCTGTCCGCGTCGCGCCCTAAGGAATGCTCCCGCAGCTATCGCTTCCGCCACGAATTTCTGAACATCGGCACCGGCGGCGACGAACCCGTTGCGGATGGCCCGAAGGGTCGGTAAGGGCTGTGCGCGCGGCATGGAGGCGAGAGAAATCGTGCGAAGTGATCCAACCGATATAGGACTGGGCTTTGCCATCCTGGCTCACCGCCAACTCGGTCACACCGAGCGGCTGATCCGGGCGATCTCGCGGCCACAGGACAGGATCGTCGTCCATCTCGATACGAGGGTTGGCGCTCCGGCAATTGCCAGCTTTCAGACCCGACTTTCCGACCTGCCGAACGTAGACGTGTTCAGCATGGTGGCCTGCCGGTGGGGAGGCTACTCTATCGTCGAGGCGACCCTCCAGGCCCTGCGACGCCTGCTCGATCACCCATTCCTGTATGGTTCGCTGCTAAGCGGCGCCGACTACCCCGTGCGAAGCATCGACGACTTCGCGACATATCTTCACCAGAACCATCCTCAAGAATACGTCCTGGTCACGCATGAAGGACTGCCAGGCGAAACACCGGACAATCTCAGCAACAGGTTCTCCTGCTATTGGCCATATGAACGGCTGGTATCGTCCCGCCGCAAACGCCTGTCGAGCATCCGCCTGCAAGGCGCGCTGGGCATTGACCGAAAGCTCCCGGCCGGTCTGCTGCCCACATTCGGTTCGCAGTGGTTCACGCTCACCCGCAAAGCGATCGAGACAGTTGTGCAAGGAATGCTCGACCCCGAGATCAAGCGGTTCTTTGCGTGGACGGCAATCCCCGACGAGATGGAGCCCCATATGCTTTTGCGCAACAGCAAATACTGGGGCAACCGCGCGACCGACAATCTGCGCTACACCGCGACGGACGAGAATGGCCGCTTTCCCAAGCTCCTGACCCGCACCGATCTTCCGGATATCCTCAAGTCCGGAGCGTTCTTCTGCCGCAAGATCGAGCACGGGGAAGATGCCGGACTCTGTGATCAACTGGACGACCTTCGGGCGCGCAGCAGAGGATTCGAGGCTGCCAATTGAGACAAGATGGCCCTAGGCGGCTATGCTGGGCCTCGCGCCGTCACCGCGTCGACCGAGGAGCAAGAATGAAATTCATGCCGATGACAGCCTTGCCGCTCATGTTGACCGCCATTCTGCCGCTCGCCGCAGGCTGCTCGTCGACCACCGCGTCGATCAGCCCGGCGAAATACGACAAGATGGACTGCCCCGAGCTCAACAATGCGGTCGGCGACACCGCCACCGATATTTCACGCACCGCAATCGCCCGCGGCAAGGTCGCCAATACCTCCGTGCCAACGTGGTTGCTTGGCGGCGAGCGCGTGAAGACGGCGGTCGCCAACCGCGAAACCGCCCGGATCGACAGGCTGCAGCAACAGCAGCAGGTGATCGTCGCGACGCGAAAGCAAAGGTGCCCCTCCGCGCAGTGAGGCGAGCCGGACCGGACCGGCTTCAAGCGCTGATGCGGAACCGTGTCGAATCGATCGCGGCGTTCATCAGCGTCTGGGTGTAGGCTTCGCGCGGATTGTCGAAGATCTCCTGCGTCGGGCCTTCCTCGACGATCTTTCCCTGCTTCATGACGATGATGTAGTCGGCCATGGCGCGCACCACCGCGAGGTCATGGCTGATGAAGAGGTAGGAAAGTTCGTGATCGGCCTGCAGCTTGCGCAGCAGCTCGACGATCTGCTTCTGCACCGAGCGGTCGAGCGCCGAGGTCGGCTCGTCCAGCACCACCACTTTCGGCTTCAGGATCATGGCGCGGGCAATCGCGATGCGCTGGCGCTGGCCGCCGGAGAATTCGTGCGGGTAACGGTTGCGCGCGTTGGGATCGAGGCCAACCTCGCGCAGCGCCTCGACGGCGCGCTGGTCGCGCTGCTTGCCGGTGAGCGAGGGCTCATGCACCAAAAGGCCCTCGGTGATGACCTGGCCGACGGTCATGCGCGGCGACAGCGAGCCGAACGGATCCTGGAAGACGAGCTGCAATTCGCGCCTCAGCGGCCGCATCGCCTGGCGGTCCGCCTCGGAAATGTCACGGTCGCTGAAGCGGATGACGCCGTCGCTGGGGAGCAGCCTCAGCAGCGCGCGGCCGAGCGTCGACTTGCCCGAGCCGGACTCGCCGACGATGCCGATGGTCTGATTGCGCTTCAGCCGGACCGAGATCTTGTCCACCGCGCGCAGCATCAGCGGTTCGCCGCCGAGGAAGCCGCCGCCGATCTTGAAGACGACCTCGACATTGCGGCCCTCGAGCAGCACCGGCGAATTGGCAGGCGGCGGCGCCTTGCTGCCGGTCGGCTCGGCCGCGAGCAGCATCCTGGTGTAGGCATGCTGCGGATTGGCAAAAAGCGCTTCCGCCTGGCCCTCCTCCACCACTTCGCCCTGACGCATGACATAGACGCGATCGGCGAAGCGGCGCACGATGCCGAGATCGTGGGTGATGAAGACGATCGCCATACCGAGCTTGCGCTGCAACTCTGCCAGCAGCATCAGGATCTGYGCCTGGATGGTAACGTCGAGCGCCGTCGTCGGCTCGTCGGCGATCAGGATGTCGGGGTCGTTGGCCAGAGCCATGGCGATCATGACGCGCTGCCGTTGGCCGCCCGACATTTCGTGCGGATAGGATTTCATCCGCCGCTCGGGATYGGGTATGTGCACCAGCCTCAAGAGCTTCAGCGCTTCTTCCCGTGCAGCCGGCGCGGAAAGCCCGCGGTGCCGGCGAATCGGCTCCATCAGCTGGTTGCCGATGGTGTAGAGCGGGTCGAGCGAGGTCATCGGCTCCTGGAAGATCATGCTGATCTTGCGGCCGCGCACCTTGTTGAGCTCGCTCTTGGTCATCTCCAGAAGATTGCGGCCGCGATAGTCGACCTGGCCGGTGGCCTCGCCGTTGGAGGACAACAGGCTCATCGCCGCCATCATCGTCTGGCTCTTGCCGGAGCCGGATTCGCCGACGACGGCGACCGTCTCGCCGGCATTGACCTTGATGTTGATGCCCTTGACCGCCTCGACGGTGCCGTCGAGGGTCTGGAAGCGGACGCGCAGGTCCTTGACGCTGAGGATCGTTTCGGGAGCGGTCATGTCAGCGGTCCCCATCGTCATCGATCCTTGGGATCGAGCGCGTCGCGCAGACCGTCGCCGACGAAATTCAGCGCGAACAGTGTCGAGACGAGGAAGAAGGCCGGGAACAGGAGCAGCCAGTTGGCGTAGCCGATGTTCTTGGCGCCGACCGAGATCAGCACGCCCCAACTGGTCATCGGCTCCTGCACGCCGAGGCCGAGGAAAGAGAGGAAGCTTTCCAGGATGATGACCTGCGGCACCAGCAACGTCATGTAGATGACCACCGGTCCGAGCAGGTTCGGAATGACGTGACGCAAGAGGATGCCGCGCTGGCCGACGCCCATGGCTTCCGCCGCCTGGACATATTCCTGCCGGCGGATCGACAGCGCCTGGCCGCGCACGATGCGGGCCATGTCGAGCCACAGCACAGCGCCCACCGCCAGAAACATCAGCACGAAGTTGCGGCCGAAGAACACCACGAGCATGATGACGAAAAAGATGAAGGGCAGCGAATAGAGCACGTCGACGATGCGCATCATCACCTCGTCGACCCTGCCGCCGGCGAAGCCCGCGGTCGCACCGTAGATGACTCCGATGACACCAGCGACGACACCGGCAAGCAGGCCGATCGCCAGGGATATGCGTCCGGCCATCAGCGTGCGCGAGAGCAGGTCACGGCCGGTGTTGTCGGTGCCGAAGAAGAAATATTGCTGCTTCACGGCCGAGCTCATCGTCATTTCGCGGCCGTCGGGCGACTTGTTCTCGATCCTGGTGTCGTCGAAGGCGTCGGAGCGGTCGAGATAGCGGATGTTGCGGTCGTCGATGGGCTTGGTCGCGGTGATGGTGACGATGACGCGATTGCCGTCCTGGTGCCATTCCTTGATGTCGGCGCGCATGCGCTTGATAGCGTCACCCAGCGCCCCCTGGATCATGTCCGGCTTCGGATAGGCCGAGAGGCTTGGCGGCGTGCGCACATAATCGCCATAGATGGTGGTGTATTCATGCGGCACGACCATAGGGCCGAACACGCTGATGACGGCGATGAAAGCCAGATAATAGAGGCTGAGCATGGCGGCGCGGTTGCGCTTGAGCCGCGCCCAGGCATTGCCCCAGAGTGAGCGGCCGACGATCGGCTCGGGCACGGCGACGGCAAGTTCAGTCATAGCGCACCCTCGGATCGACGACCGCGTAGAGCAGGTCGACGATCAGGTTGAAAACGATGGTGAAGAGCGCGATCACCACCACGGTTCCCATGACCAGCGTGTAGTCGCGGTTAAGCGCTGCATCGACGAAGTAGCGGCCGACGCCGGGAATGGAAAAGATTGTCTCGACGATGATCGAGCCGGTC
Source organism: Mesorhizobium sp. LCM 4577 (assembly GCF_001854795.2). Lineage (NCBI taxonomy): Bacteria > Pseudomonadati > Pseudomonadota > Alphaproteobacteria > Hyphomicrobiales > Phyllobacteriaceae > Mesorhizobium > Mesorhizobium sp. LCM 4577. The sequence continues at coordinate 27,757 of NZ_MDDU01000035.1, forward strand.
AGGAGCGCGGCGGCCGCCGGACCCGTGAAGGAGACGATCGGCAACACCGCGCCGCGTAGCGCGTGCTTGACCACCACCGACCAGTCGGAGAGGCCGAGCGCGCGGGCGGTGCGGATATGGTGCGAGCGCAGGCTCTCGATCATCGAGCCGCGCATCAGCCGCGCGACGATGGCGATCTGCGGCAAGGCGAGCGTCAGCACCGGGCCGACCTTGTTGATCAAGGCGCCGTCACCCCAACCGCCGATCGGCAACAGCTTCCAGGAAAGCCCGAAGACGAGCTGGATCACCGGGGCGGTGACGAAGGTCGGGATGGTGCTGCCGGCGGTTGCCAAGGCAATCACCGAATAGTCGGCTATTTTATTCTGGTTGAGCGCCGCGATCGTGCCGAGAATCGAGCCCAGCAGCAGCGCCAGCACCAGCGCCGAGGTGCCAATCTGCACCGAGATCGGTAGGCCTTTGGCGAAGAGCTCGGTGACGGTGAAATCCGGCAGGTTGTAGCTCGGGCCGAAACTGCCGCGCAAAAGATTGCCGAGATAATGGACATATTGCAGCCAGAGCGGATCGTTGAGGCCGAACTGGGCTTCGAGATTGGCCCTGATCTCGGGACTCAGGCCCCGTTCCTGGTTGAACGGGCCGCCTGGCGCGACGCGGATCAGGAAGAACGCCACAGTCACGATGACGAATAGCGTCGGGATGGCGGTCAACAGCCGCCGGAAGACATAACGCAGCATCGGCGCCCCGCTTCAGCCAGGGCGACAGCTCTCCAGACGAGACCGTGGCGCGCTGGCATCTCTGATCTTCGCACCGGGCAGCCTGAAAATCCAACCCGACTTTCGGCCCGGCACGACGACAGACCGCGGCCGCCGCTCCCAAAAAGGAGCGGCGGCACGGCCAAGGTTACTTGTCAGTCCTTGGAGATGAAGCGGGACGGGTGGATGTCCATGACGTTGTCGTCGAAGCCATGCAGCTTCGAGGACACGATGTCGTGGTAGCTGTAGTAGAGCAACGGGATCTCACCGACATCGTCGACGAGGATACGCTCGGCCGCGGCGAGGTCCTTCATGCGCTCCTCAGGCTTGCCGCCGGCGGCGGCTGCCTTGTCCATGGCGGCCTCATAGGCCGGGCTGTTGTAGTTCGAGTAGTTGTTGCCGCTCGCCTTGCGCGAGATGCCGAGGAACGTCTCCGGATCCTTGTAGTCGGCGATCCAGGCGGCGCGGGCGACGTCGTAATTGCCCTTCTGCTCGAGGAAGCCGTAGTGGGTCTTGGTATCGGTGTTGAGCAACGTCACCTCGACGCCGAGCGGCTTCAGCTGTTCCTGGATGGCGACCGCGGTGTTCTTGTGGTTTTCCGAAGTATTGTAGCGGATCTCMATCTTCAACGGATGCTCGGGCGTGTAGCCGAGCTTCTCCAGGATCTTCTTGGCCTCATCCTCGCGGTCGATCTGCGGCATGTCCGCGTATTTGGCCAGCGCCGGGGTGTAACCCTCGATGCCCGGAGGCACCATCGAATATCCAGGCAGCATCGAGTTCTGCCAAACCTTCTCGGCGAGGAAGTCGCGATCGATCGCCATCGAGATGGCGTTGCGCAGTTCGACATTGTCCCAAGGCGCCTTGTCGGTCTTGATCGCGTAATAATAGGTGCCGAGATATGGCCCCACGCGGACCTGGTCACCAAACTTGGTTTTGAGATCGGCGAGCTGTTCGGTCGGCAGGTCGCCATAGCTGTCGAGTTCGCCGGCCTCGAAACGCTTCATCGCCGATGAGCGATCCTCGGTCGGAATGTAGTTGACCACGTCGAGCTTGACGCTCGCGGCGTCCCAGAACTTCGGGTTCTTGACCAGTTTCATATGGTCGTTGGGAACCCACTCCGCCAGCGTATAGGCGCCGTTGGAGACCAGCTTGCCAGGCTTGATCCAGTCGGCGCCGAGCTTGTCGATGGAAGCCTTGTTGACCGGATAGGTCGCCTGGTGGGTCAGCATCTCCAGGAAGTAGGGCGTCGGCGCCTTGAGCGTGACTTCAAGCGTGTTGGCGTCGATCGCCTTCACGCCCATATCCTCGGCCTTGCCTTTCTTGGTGTTGAAGTCCTCGGCGCCCTTCACCGGATAGAGCATCGAAGCGTATTCCGCGGCGGTGGCCGGATCTTCCAGCCGGTGGAACGAATAGACGAAGTCGTCCGCCGTCACCGGTGTGCCGTCCGACCAGAGGCCGTCCTTGCGCAGCTTGAAAGTGTAGACAGTGCCGTCGTCGGAGACCGTCCAGCTTTCGGCGGCGCCCGGAATGAGGTTCGTCTTCTGGTCATGCATGACGAGACCCTGGAACAGGTCGCGTATGATATCGGCTTCGTAGACCGTCGACGTCTTGTGCGGATCGACCGTTTCCGCCTCGGCAGCGGCCCCGCGGTTGTAGACGGTTTCGGCAAAAGCATGCGTGTAAAAGGAGCCTGTGGCCAGAGCCATGGTGGTGGCGAACGCCGTCGCCTTCAGCATGTTTTTCAGCATGAAGTTTCTCCCTGTCGGCGCAGCCCCTCAGCCGCGCCTTCTTAAGTTTTGACACCCCGGAACCGTTGAAACGGCCCCGTTTCAGGCGTGCCGCCGGTCCCATCCGGCAGCTGGTGGCAGGAGACTAGACAGAGGGAAATCTTATTTCAACCATTGCCTGCTTGACGCAGAGTGAGCGTCATCACGCTAAAACAGCGAAAACTAAAGCTTAGAGCTTGTCTTCAACTTGGCACACCTGCCGGTTGTTCGACGCGTTTTCTGTTTTTGCAGGCAGGTTTTGGCATTCTCCGCATCATGCTGAAAAACCGAAAATTCCCTGCTTCGTGGTGTCGTTTCCGGGCTGACGCCACGGGCACATCGGCAATCGAATTCGCCATGCTTGCGCCGATCTTCATCCTGCTTCTGCTCGGCATGGTTGCATACGGAATCTATTTTGGCGCCAGCCACTCCGTGCAGCAGATCGCCGCCGACGCGGCGCGCACGGCGATTGCCGGCCTGAACCAGACCGAGCGACAGGCGCTGGTCACCGATTTCATCGCACACGACGTCTCGGGCTATCCCTTCGTCGATCCCAACAAGCTGACCGTCAAAGCGCAGGACAGTGTCGCCGACGGCAGCCAGTTCGTGGTTTCGGTCACCTACGATGCACGCAACCTGCCGATCTGGAACCTGTTCAAGACGCTGCCGCTGCCGGGCACGACGATCCAGCGCCAGTCGACGATCCGTGTCGGAGGCATATGATGCCGGTCAAGGGGGGATTGATGGCGGCGACGCGTAGGCTCGTCGCCGACCGTAGCGCGAATTTCGCCGTCATGACGGCGCTATGCGCGCCGGTGGCGCTGGCGCTGACCGCCTTCGCGATCGACGAAGGCTCGCTCTACAACGAGCGCCGGGCCGCGCAGTCGATCGTCGACCTTGCCGCCATCGCCGCGGCCTCGAACATCACCAATGCCCAGCAGGCGGTGCTGACGACGCTCGCCGACAATGGCATCACCTCGGTCGCCGTACAGCAACAAGGCACCACTGTGGCGCCGACCGCCACCAAGGCTGTCGTCCAGATCGTGCCGGGGCGCTACACGGGCGTCAGCACCATTGCCGCCGGCAGCCGGTTCGAGGCGGGCAAGCTGCCCTACAATGCCGTGCAGGTTTCGCTGAAGAAGCGAGGCACGCTCTACTTCGCCGGCTCGATCATGGCGCCGCCCACCCTCGGCACGACCGCAATCGCCAGTGCGCAGCCGCAAGCGGCGTTTTCGGTCGGCTCGCGGCTTGCCAGCCTCAATGGCGGCATTCTCAACGCGCTTCTCGGCGGCCTTCTCGGCGGCAACATCTCGCTCAGCGTGATGGACTACAATTCACTGGTGTCGGCCGATGTCGACGTTCTTTCGTTCACCGACGCGCTGGCGACGCAATTGCACCTGACCGGTGTGAGCTATTCCGACGTGCTCGCCTCCAAGGCAACGATCGGCCAGATCGCCACCGCCATGGCCAACGTGCCCGGGTTGGACCGCACGGCCAAGATCGCCCTGCAGACCATGGCTTCCAGCGCCACCAACACCGTCAAGATTCCGCTCAGCACCCTCATCGATCTCGGCTCCGTCGGCGATCTCGGCATCGGGCAAAAGCCGGCCGGGCTGTCGGTCAATGCCAGCGCGCTCACCATGCTCACCGCCGCCGCCGCTCTGGCCAACGGCACGAACCAGGTCGCGGTCAATCTCGGCGCCACCATACCGGGGCTGGCATCGACGACGCTTGCGATCGCCATCGGCGAGCCGATGCAGAACTCGGCCTGGCTGGCGGTGGGAGAAGCCGGCACCGTGGTGCGCACGGCGCAGACCCGCATCAAGCTCAACGCCAGCGTTACGCTCGGCAATTCCAATCTCGGCGGCGGCATCAACCTGCTTGCCGTCAACCTGCCGCTCAATGTCGAAGTCGCCTATGCGGAGGCCAAGCTGACCGATATCACCTGCCCGACCGGTCCCTCCAGCATCAAGGTCTCGATCGCCGCGCAGCCGGGCGTGGTCGTAGCCCATCTCGCCAACAGCAGCGCCAGCGGTTTCGCCGACTTCACCAAGCCGCAAACCTTTTCCGACGCGGAGATTGCGGATGTCAGCCTCAAGCTGTTGCTGATCAACCTCAATCTGCTGCAGATCACCGGATCGTCGGCCTTCTCGGCCACCAACATGACGCCGACCACACTGACCTACAACGCTACCGACATCGCCAACAAGGCGATCAAGACGGTGTCGACGAAGAACCTGACGCAGTCGCTGACGACATCGCTGGTCAACAAGCTGTCGCTTTCGGTCAACGCGCTGGGGCTCGGCCTCGACGTGACCGCCCTGCTCGGCACGGTGAAACCGGCGGTGACGACGCTGCTCAACGGCGTGACCGCGCCGGTGGACAGCCTGCTCTACAATGTGCTCGGCGCGCTTGGCGTCCGGGTCGGCGAGGCCGATGTGCGCGTGACCGGCGCGACCTGCGGTCGCTCGGTGCTCGTCCAGTAGGTCAAGCGTCAGCCAACTCTGCCGACGAAACTGCCCAGAGGCGGCAGCGCCACCGCGCTCTCCTCGACGACACCGGTAAGAACGCCGGCGGCGTCGATGTCAAAGGCCGTTATCTCGGCCTCGCCGATCTCCGCGGGCAGCGCCCAACCTGTGGCCTCGGCCGAGAAATTGAAAACGCAAAGCAGCCTTTCGCCGTCGCGCTCGCGCAGGAAAGCGAGCACATCGCCGTCGGCATCGAGAAAGCGGATCGAGCCTTCGATCAGCGCCGGATGGGCTTTGCGCAGGGCAAGGATCGACCGATAGGCGGCAAGCACCGAACGCTCCTCGCCATTCTCGACGTCGACCGCCCGGGCGCGATGCGCCTGCGGCACCGGCAGCCAGGGCTTGGCCGTCGAAAAACCGGCATTCTCGGCCTCCGCTTCCCAGACCATCGGCGTGCGGCAGCCGTCCCTGCCCTTCACGCCCGGCCAGAAGCGAATGCCGACGGGATCGCGCAGATCCTCATAGGCGAGCTCCGCCTCCTCCAGCCCCAGTTCCTCGCCCTGATAGAGGCAGATCGAGCCGCGCAGGCATGACAGCAGCGCGATCGAGAATTTCGCCACCGCGTCGGAGCTCTCGCCGGGCCGCGTCCAGCGGCTGACATGGCGCACGACATCATGGTTGGAGAAGGCCCAGCAAACCCAGCCGTCCGGGGCGGTCGTCTCGAACGCCTCGACGCAGCCGCGCACATGGGCGGCGGAAAATTGCGGACTGAGCAGGTCGAACGTGTAGCACATCTGCAATTTGTCGCCGCCGGAGACATAGGCGGCGAGCGTCTGCAGCGAACGCTCCTCGTCACCCACCTCGCCGACCGCGGCGCGGCCCGGATATTCGTCAAGCAGCGCGCGGAAGCGTTTCAGGAAATCGAGGTTCTCGGGGCGCGTCTTGTCGAAGAGATGCTCCTGGAAGGCATAGGTGCTGGTCGCCCCGTTGGTGCCGGCGACGCTTGAGGCCAAAGGCGGGTTGTCGCGCAGCCAGCGGTCGTGGACATAGTAGTTGACCGTATCGAGCCGAAAGCCGTCGACGCCGCGCTCCAGCCAGAAGCGCACGGTGTCGAGCAGCGCGTCCTGGACCGCCGGGTTGTGGAAATTCAAGTCCGGCTGGGCGGCCAGGAAGTTGTGCATGTAATATTGCCGGCGGGTGGCGTCCCACTCCCAGGCGGGGCCGCCGAACAGCGATTGCCAATTGTTGGGCGCGCTGCCGTCCGGCTTCGCATCGGCCCAGACATACCAGTCCGCCTTGGCGCTGTCGCGGCTGGCGCGGCTTTCGACGAACCATTCGTGCTTGTCGGAAGAGTGCGAGATCACCTGGTCGATGATGAGCTTCAGGCCGAGCCGGTGCGCCTCGGCGACCAGCGCATCGAAATCCTCCAGCGTCCCGAACATCGGATCGACATCGCGGTAGTCCGACACATCATAGCCCATGTCGGCCATCGGCGACTTGAAGAAGGGCGACAGCCAGACCGCGTCGACACCGAGCGAGGCGATATGGGCGAGCCGCGCGGTGATGCCCTTGAGGTCGCCGCTGCCGTTGCCGGTCGTATCCTGGAATGAGCGCGGATAGACCTGGTAGATGACGCAGCCGCGCCACCATTCGCTCCCTTGCCCGGAATTGTCGCCAGCCATCACGAGCCCTTCCTGTTGCCTGATCCAGCGGCACGCCGCTCGATCATGAAACCGACACTGCGGCCGGGTAACGGCCGCGCAAGATCGACCGGCTGCGTCTCGACCGCCGGGAGCCACTCGAAGCCATCCCGCGCGGGCAAGGTGAAGACGCATTGCCGGCGGTCGCCATTGATCATCACGGCAAGGCGGCCGCCCTCGTTGTCGCCGAGCAACATGACGAGGCGATGGCGGCCGGGATCGTTCCAGTCGGCCTCGCCGGGCGGCGCGCCGGTCTCGGTCAGCCAGGCGACGTCGGGGATTTCCGATCCGTCGGCGGGCTCGCCGGTCAGGAAGTGCGTATCCGTCAGCGCAGGAAAGGCCCGGCGCAGCGTAGCGAGCGACGATGCATATTGCTCGAGCGCGTGATCGCGGCCGGCCCAGTCGAGCCAGGTGATGGCGTTGTCCTGCGCATAGGCGTTGTTGTTGCCTTTCTGCGTGCGGCCGAACTCGTCGCCGGCCGTCAGCATGATGGTGCCGCGCGAGGCGAAAAGCGTGGCGAGCAACGCGCGCCGGTCGCCGGAACGGGACACGCTGATCGCCTCATCGCCCGTTTCGCCCTCGACGCCGTTGTTCCAGGACAGATTGTCGTTGTGGCCGTCGCGATTCTGCTCGCCATTGGCTTCGTTATGCTTGCGCTCGTAAGCGACGATGTCGGCCAGCGTCATGCCGTCATGCGCGGCGATGAAGTTGACCGTGCGGCTGACCGGACCGTCCTCCCTGCCGAAGACATCCGAAGAACCGGCAAGCCGGGTGGCCAAGGCGCCGATCGCGCCGGCATCGCCGCGCCAGAAGCGCCTGACATCGTCGCGGTAGCGGTCGTTCCATTCCAGATAGGGCGGGCGGAAATTGCCGAGCTGGTAGCCGTTCGGGCCGATATCCCACGGTTCGGCGATCAGCACGCGGTCGGCGAGCACAGGATCACCGGCAATGTCCCGGAGCAGCGGCGCTTCCGGATCGAAAGCGCCGTCGACGCGGCCGAGCACCGGCGCCAGATCGAAGCGGAAGCCGTCTACGCCGGCGAAGCGGACGAAGTGGCGCAGCGTATCGAGCACCATCTCGCGCACCACCGGATGGTCGCAGGCGACGGTGTTGCCGGTGCCGGTGTCGTTGACCAGCCTGCCATCCGGCTGATGCCGGTAGTAAGCCAGCGCGTCGAGCCCGCGCAGCGACAGCGTCGGCCCGAGCCGGTCGCTCTCGCCGGTGTGGTTGAAGACGAGGTCGAGGATGGTGCCGATGCCCGCCTTGCGCAGCGCGGCGACGGTGTCGCGCAACTCCTTAAGGCCGCCAGGCGCCAGGCGTGGATCGAGCGCCATGAAGGTGACGGGATTGTAGCCCCAGGCGTTGCCGAGGCCGAGCGGCGGCAGATGCCGCTCGTCGATCCATGCGGTGACCGGCATCAGTTCCACGGCCGAGACGCCGAGACGCTTCAGGTGCTCGATGATGGCCGGATGGGCAAGCGCCGCGACGGTGCCGCGCTGCGCTTCCGGGACGTCCGGGTGCAGCCTGGTGAAAGAGCGGACATTGAGCTCGTAGATCAGGCCGCCGGGTTGGAACAGCGGCGGCTTGGCCGGCACCGGCTTGGGCAGGGACCGCGCTACGGCCTTCGGCATCAGCGAGGCTGTATCGGCGCCTTCGTTGCGTTTGGCGGCAAGCCGCCAATGGTATTGGTATGGACGATCGACCTCAACGGCATAGGGGTCGGTGAGAAGCTTATCCGGGTCGAACCACAGACCCCGTTCGGGCGCGTAGTCGCCGTCGGCGCGAAAGCCGTAACGCGTGCCGTCGCCGAGGCCAGAGACAAGCAGCGCATACACGCCCTCGCCTTCCGGCTTCAGCTCCAGCCGATCGAGTTCGCGAGCCCCGCTGTCGTCGAAAAGCGAGACCCAGAGGCGTCGCGCCGATGAGGACCAGACGGCAAAGCGGATGCCGTCGGGTGTGATGGTGGCGCCGAGCTGGGTCATGCGCGCGCCTCCCCTTCTCCCCTTGTGGGAGAAGGTGGATCGGCGCGCAGCGCCGAGACGGATGAGGGGTGTTGGAAGGAATGAGGCGCCGGTGCTTCAGGCGTCGGTGTGCGCCAAGCTGGAGCACCCCTCATCCGTCCGAGCTTCGCTCGGCCACCTTCTCCCACAAGGGGAGAAGGGGGAGCCTTCTCTTGCACCCTCAAGTAATCACGCTCGGCTTGTCGCGGCCGGTGTGGCTCTTGATGCCGGCGATGTCGTCGGCGGCGGCGATCAGATCGGCGAGCGCTTCCTGGGTGTCGAGGTCGTGGCGCGTCTTCTCCGGCTCGTAGCGCTCGATATAAACGCGCAGCGTCGCACCCGAGGTGCCGGTGCCGGAGAGGCGAAGCACGACGCGCGAGCCGCCTTCGAACAGGATCCGGATGCCCTGATGCTCGCTCACCGAGCCGTCGACCGGATCGTGATAGGCGAAATCGTCGGCCTTGGCGATTTTCAGGCCGCGCATGGTCGAGCCCGGCAGCGAGCCGAGCTTAGCCCGCAGTTCGTCCACCAGCGCGTTGGCGCGATCGCTTTCGACCTCCTCATAATCGTGGCGCGAATAGTAGTTGCGGCCGTAAGTCGCCCAATGCTTGGTGACGATGTCCTTGCAGCTCTCGCCGCGCGCGGCGAGGATATTGAGCCACAAAAGCACGGCCCACAGCCCGTCCTTCTCGCGCACATGGTTGGAGCCGGTGCCGGCGCTTTCCTCGCCGCAGATGGTCGCCATGCCGGCGTCGAGCAGGTTGCCGAAGAACTTCCAGCCGGTCGGCGTCTCGTAGATGCCGATGCCGAGCTTTTCGGCGACGCGGTCGGCGGCGCCGCTGGTGGGCATTGAGCGGGCAATGCCCTTCAAGCCGTCCTTGTAGCCCGGCGCCAGTTTGGCATTGGCGGCAAGCATCGCCACCGAATCCGACGGCGTGACGAAGATGCCCCTGCCGATGATCAGGTTGCGGTCACCGTCGCCGTCGGAAGCGGCGCCGAAATCCGGCGCGTCGGGCCCCATCATCTCGTCATAGAGGTGCTTTGCGTGGACCAGGTTCGGATCGGGATGGTGGCCGCCGAAATCCGGCAGCGGCTTGAAGTTGCGGCAGGTGCCGTCCGGCGCGCCGAGGCGGCGTTCGAGGATCTCCTTGGCATAGGGACCAGTCACGGCGTGCATGGCGTCGAAGCGCATGCGGAAGCCCGACTTGAAGAGCTTACGCAGCGCCTCGAAATCGAACAGGCTTTCCATCAGCTCGGCGTAATCCTTGACCGGGTCGAAGATCTCGACCGTCATGTCGCCGGCTTTTACCGTGCCGATCTTATCGAGGTCGATCTCGCCGATATCGGCGATCTTGAAGCTCTTGATCTCCTTCGACTTGGCGAAAATCGCGTCGGTGATCTTTTCCGGCGCCGGGCCGCCATTGCCGGCATTGTACTTGATGCCGAAATCCTCATGCGGGCCGCCCGGATTGTGGCTGGCCGACAGGATGATGCCGCCGAAGGTCTTGTATTTGCGGATGATGTTGGAGGCGGCGGGTGTGGAGAGAATCCCGCCCTGCCCGACCATCACCTTGCCGAAGCCGTTGCCGGCGGCAATCGCGATGGCCTTCTGGATGACCTCGCGATTGTAGAAGCGGCCGTCGCCGCCGATCACCAGCGTCTTTCCCTCAAAACCGTCCAACGCATCGAAGATCGACTGGATGAAGTTCTCGGCATAGTGCTCCTGCTGGAAAACGGGCACCTTCTTGCGCAGGCCGGACGTGCCTGGCTTCTGGTCGGTATAGGGTTTGGTGGGGACGGTTTTGATCATGCCTCAGGCAGCCCTTTTCGAAAGCAGCAAGCGATAGAGTTCAACGTATTTTTCGGCGCTCCTGTCCCAGGAGACATCGGCCTTCATGCCCTGGCGCTGGATCGAAGCCCAGACCGCCGGCCGGGCGTGCTGCTCGACCAGCCGCTGGATGGCATGGAGCATCGCGCCGCCATTGTTGGGCGCGAACTGGAAGCCGGTGGCGACACCGGCCGACAAGGCGGCCTCGTTGGCGTCGATGATGGTGTCGGCCAAACCGCCGGTCCTGGCGACGACCGGCACACAGCCATAGCGCAGGCCGTAAAGCTGGGTCAGCCCGCAGGGCTCGAAGCGGGACGGGATGACGATGGCGTCGCAGCCGCCCTGCATGACATGCGAGAGGCCTTCGTCATAACCGACGACGACGCCGACGCGGCCGCGGTGCCGCGCCGCGGCGGCAAGCAGCGTGCCTTCAAGGCCAGCGTCGCCCGAGCCGAGGATGACAAGGCGCGCGCCAGCGGCGACGATCCCGTCGACGACCGCGGCCAGGATGTCCATGCCCTTCTGCCAGGTCAGCCGGCTGACGACGCAGACGATCGGGCTGCCGTCCGCCTCCAGACCGAACCGCTCTTCGACCGCCTTGCGGTTCTTGGCGCGCGCTGCAAGCGTATCGGCCGAATAATTGGCGACCAGATGCTTGTCTGTCTGAGGGTTCCAGATGTCGACGTCGATGCCGTTGACGATGCCGTAGAGGTCGCTGGCGCGCATGTTGATCAGGCCGTCGAGGCCCATGCCGAATTCCGGCGAACGGATTTCCTGCGCATAGGTCGGGCTCACCGTGGTGATCGCCCAGGCGGCCTGGAGACCGGCCTTCAGGAAGCCGACGCCGCCATAGTATTCGACGCCGTCGAGCTGCATCGCCACGCCCGGCAGGCCGAGCTCGCCGAAGATGCCGGCGCCGAACTGCCCCTGGAAGGCCAGATTGTGTACGGTGATCAGCGACGGCACGCCGACCGCCTTGCCGTAGCGCATATAGGCCAACGTCATCGCCGACTGCCAGTCATGCGCATGCACGATGTCGGGCTGGTAGCCGGAGATCGCGCCGCCCGCGATGTCGCCGCCGGCCTGGCTGAGCGCCGCGAAGCGGCGCCAGTTGTCGGGCCAGTCGGCGCCGGAAGCGGTGCCGTAAGGGCCGCCCTGGCGATCGAACAGATGCGGCGCGTCCAAAATGAAGAGGTCGAGATCGCCGATCTTGACGGCATGGATCGCAGCCTTGCCGCCTTGCAGCAGCGGATACTGGTAGACGGGTTTCTTCTTGGCGAAAGCCGCCATCACGACGGGATAGCCGGGAACCAGCGTGCGCATCGCCACGCCCTTCCCGGCCAGCGCGATCGGCAGAGCGCCGGTGACGTCGGCAAGCCCGCCGGTCTTGATCAGCGGAAAGATTTCGGGCGTGACCGACAGAACCTGCATGCGCTCCACATTCCGATCTCAACGTGACAGGTCAAAGTGACAATCTGTTGATCAAGCCGTCAACCCGATAGGGTTGATCGGCAAGACCGACCCTACGGGGTCGACAGCTTGTTGATCATGTCCTGCGTGATCAGGCAGATGCCCTTTTCCGATACGCGAAAACGCTTGGCGTCGAGCGCCGGATCCTCGCCGACCACCAGCCCCTCGGGAATCTGCACGCCGTGGTCGATGACGACGCGCGTGAGGCGGGCGTTGCGGCCGACGGTAACGTCGGGCAGCATCACCACTTCCTCGAGCTTGGAGTAGGAATTGATGCGGGCGCCGGTGAAGATCAGGCTGCGGCGGAGCGAGGCGCCGGAGACGATGCAGTCGCCGGAGACCAGCGAGGAGATCGCCTCGCCGCGGCGGCCGTCCTCGTCATGCACGAACTTTGCCGGCGGCTTCAATTCAGCATAGGTCCAGATCGGCCAGTCGCGGTCGTAAAGGTCGAGCTCGGGCGTGACGTCGGTCAGGTCGATATTGGCTTCCCAATAGGCGTCCACCGTTCCGACGTCGCGCCAGTAGGGCTCGGCCTCATGCGAGGAGCGCACGCAGGACTTGGCGAAGCGGTGGGCGATCGCCTTACCGTGCTGCACGATATAGGGGATGATGTCCTTGCCGAAGTCGCGGCTGGAGCCGGGCTCGGCGGCGTCGCGGCGCAGCTGCTCCATCAGGAACTTGGTCTTGAAGACATAGATGCCCATCGAGGCGAGCGCGAACTCCGGCTTGTCCGGGATGCCCGGCGGATCGGCCGGCTTTTCGACGAAGGCGATGATGTTGTCCTTGGCATCGACATGCATGACGCCGAAGCCGGTCGCCTCCATGCGCGGCACCTCCAGGCAACCGACGGTAACATCGGCGCCGGCGTCGACATGCTGGCGCAGCATCAGCTCGTAGTCCATCTTATAGATGTGGTCGCCGGCGAGAATCACCATGTATTCGGGGCCGTAGGCCTCGATGATGTCGATGTTCTGGTAGACGGCGTCGGCCGTGCCTTCATACCACTGGGTCTCCGAGACGCGCTGCGATGCCGGCAGGATGTCGAAGCTTTCGTTTCGCTCGGGCCGCAGGAAGTTCCAGCCGCGCTGCAGGTGGCGGATCAGCGAATGCGCCTTGTACTGGGTGGCGACGCCTAGGCGGCGGATGCCGGAGTTCAGCGCATTGGAGAGCGCAAAGTCGATGATGCGCGTCTTGCCGCCGAAATAGACGGCGGGCTTGGCGCGCCGGTCGGTCAGCTCCTTGAGGCGGCTGCCGCGGCCGCCGGCCAGCACATAGGCCATGGCATCACGCGCCAGCGGCTGGGTTCTTTTGATCTCTGCCATTTTGTTACCCTCCCAAACAAGCTGCCCGGACCGTTGCAAGGRCAGGATGAGACATCATCTGCTTCAGTCCGTGACGAATTCCAGCATGATCGTCGACAGCGGCGGCAGAAGCATCGTCGCCGATACGCCGCCCCCTTCGCCGCTCGCCTCGACCATGCCGCCATTGCCCATGCCGGAGCCGCCATAGTCGGCGGCATCCGTATTGATGATTTCGCGCCATTTTCCCGCCTGCGGCAGCGGCACGCGATAGTTCTCGCGCGGCACCGGCGTGAAATTGGCGATGACGGCGATCGGGTTGCCGTCCGGCGCGCTGCGCAGCCAGGCGAAGACCGAATTGTCACGGTCGTCGACGATCAGCCAGGAGAAGCCCTCCGGCTCGCAGTCGCGCGCATGCAGCGCCGGGCGCGAGCGGTAGAGGTAGTTCAAGTCGCGCACGGTCTGCCAGACGCCGCGATGCGGCGCGAATTCGAGCAGGTTCCAGTCGAGCGCGCGTTCCTCGCTCCATTCGCGGCGCTGGGCGAATTCCTGGCCCATGAACAACAGCTTCTTGCCGGGATAGCCCCACATGAAGGCGTAATAGGCGCGCAGCGTGGCGAACTTCTGCCAGTCGTCGCCGGCCATCTTGTGGAGCAGCGTGCCTTTGCCGTGCACGACCTCGTCATGCGACAGCGGCAGCACGAAATTCTCAGAAAAGGCGTAGACCAGGCCGAAGGTGATGTCGTTGTGGTGGTGCTTGCGGAAGATCGGCTCCTTGGAGAGATACTCCAAAGTGTCATGCATGAAGCCCATGTTCCACTTGAAGCCGAAGCCGAGCCCGCCCTCATGCACGGGACGCGACACTTTCGGCCATGAGGTCGATTCCTCGGCGATCGTCATCACGCCGGGGTGGTGGCCGTAGAGCTCCTTGTTCATCTTCTGCAGGAAGGAGACGGCCTGCAGGTTCTCGCGCCCGCCCTTCTCGTTGGGGATCCACTCGCCCGCCTTGCGCGAATAATCGAGGTAGAGCATCGAGGCGACCGCGTCGACGCGCAGGCCGTCGACATGGTATTTCTCGGCCCAGAACAGCGCGTTGTTGACCAGGAACGACACCACCTCGCGGCGGCCGAAATTGTATATGGCGGTGTTCCAGTCCGGGTGGAAACCCTGGCGCGGGTCGGCGTGCTCGTAAAGCGCGGTGCCGTCGAATTTCACCAGCCCATGCTCGTCGACCGGGAAATGCGCCGGCACCCAGTCGAGGATGACGCCGATGCCGGCGCGGTGCGCGCCGTCGACGAAGCGGGCGAAGCCGTCGGGATCGCCGAAACGGGCCGTCGGCGCATAAAGGCCGGTGGTCTGGTAGCCCCAGGACGGATCGTAAGGGTGCTCCGAGATCGGCAGGAACTCGATATGAGTGAAGCCGGTGTCGACCACGTAGGGGATCAGCCGCGCGGCGAGCTCGTCCCAGGACAGGAACGTGCCGTCGTCGCGGCGCTGCCAGGAACCGGCATGAACCTCGTAGATCGAGATCGCCTCGCGCCGCGGATCGGCCTTGCGCCAGTAGCCGCGATGCGCCTCGTCGCCCCATTGATGCGCCATCGGCGGCGCCGTCACCGAAGCGGTCGCCGGGCGCAGTTCCGACTCGAAGGCGAACGGGTCGGCCTTGAGCGGCAGGCGCACGCCGTCAGGCCCGATGATCTCGAACTTGTAGGGCTGGCCGGCGACGAGATCGGGGATGAACAGCTCCCAGATGCCGGTGTCCTTGCGGTCGCGCATGGTGTGGCGGCGGCCGTCCCAGTCGTTGAAGGCGCCGACCACCGAGACGCGCCTGGCATTGGGCGCCCAGACGGCGAAATGCACGCCGGTCGCGCCCTCATGATCGATGATGTGGGCGCCGAGCTTGTCGAAGAGCCGTAAGTGCGAGCCTTCGGCCATATAGTAATCGTCCATCGGGCCGAGCACCGGACCGAAGGAATAGGGATCGGTCAGCCACCAGTCGCCGCCGGCATTCCTGGCGTGATAGCGCAGCGGCTGGCGCTTGCGGATCGAGATCTTGCCCTCGAAGAAGCCGGCGTCGTCGCGGCGGGAGAGCTCGCCGATCTCCTTGCCGGTCAACGTGTAGGCGGTGACGAATTCGGCATTGGGCACGAAGCAGCGGGCGACGAAACCCTTGCCGGCCTCCTGCACGCCCAGAACCGCGAATGGGTCGCCATGCGTTCCGGCGACAATCGCCGCGACATCGCCGGCTGGCGCCAGTCCGTCCGGCCCGCTTGTCGCAGCGGTCGCGCGCGGCTTCCTCATCAGGCGGTGTTCCCTCCCCGGGCACTATCTTGTTTTCTGCGAGACCACATTGGTCGTGGCCTCATGCAATCACATCAAACGGGTACGTTCCAGATTTCTTTCGCATATTGGCGGATCGTGCGATCGGACGAGAACCAGCCGACGCGGGCGACGTTGCGGATGGCGCGGGCGTACCAGTCGGGGCTGTTGCGCCAGACGGCGTCGACCTCGCGCTGGCAGGCGGCGTAGGAATCGAAGTCGGCGGCCACCATGAACCAGTCGCTCTGGTAGAGGCCGTTCATCAGGTCGCGATAGCGGCCGGGATCATCGGGCGAGAAGACGCCGGAGGAAATGGCGGACACCGCCTGCGACAGCTCGGGCGAAGCCTCGATCACGCCACGCGGATTGTAGCCGTTGTTGCGCCGCTCGGCGACTTCGGCCGTGGTGAGGCCGAAGATGAAGATGTTGTCGTCGCCGACATGCTCCTTGATCTCGACATTGGCGCCGTCGAGTGTGCCGATGGTGAGCGCGCCGTTCAGCGCGAACTTCATGTTGCCGGTGCCCGACGCCTCCATGCCGGCGGTCGAGATCTGCTCGGAGAGGTCGGCGGCCGGCATCATCACCTCGGCCAGGCTGACATTGTAGTTCGGCACGAACACGACCTTCAGCAGGCCGCGCACCGACGGATCGCCGTTGATGACTTTCGCAACGTCGTTGGCCAGTTTGATGATCAGCTTGGCGTTGTGGTAGCTCGGCGCCGCCTTACCGCCGAAGAACTTCACGCGCGGCATCCAGTCCCGCTCGGGATGCGAGCGGATCTGATCGTAGAGCGCGATCGCCTCCAGGATGTTGAGCAGCTGGCGCTTGTATTCGTGGATGCGCTTGACCTGGATGTCGAACAGCGCCGACGGGTCCAGCCTGATGCCCAGACGGTCTGCGACGAGGTTGGCGAGCCGCGCCTTGTTCTGCCGCTTCACGGCGGCGAACTTTTCGCGGAAAGCCGCATCGTCGGCCAGAGGATCGAGTCCCTTGATCGCCTCGATGTCGTCCATGAAGCGGTCGCCGATCGCCTCGCGGGCGAGCGTGGTCAGGCCCGGATTGCACTGGATCAGCCAGCGCCTGGGCGTGATGCCGTTGGTCTTGTTGTTGATGCGGTCGGGATAGAGCTTGTGGAGATCGGCGAACACCGTTTCCTTCATCAGCTCGGTGTGCAGCGCCGAGACGCCGTTGATCGAATGCGAGCCGACGAAGGCCAGATTGCCCATGCGCACGCGCCGATCGCCATTTTCCTGGATCAGCGAGATGCGGGCGATCTGATCGCCCGAGAACTGGTTGGTGGCGCGGGCCTCGAGCAGCACCTGCGCGTTGATGGCGTAGACGATCTGCATGTGGCGCGGCAAAAGCCGCTCGAACAGCGGCACCGGCCAGCTTTCCAGCGCCTCGGGTAACAGCGTGTGGTTGGTGTAGCCGAAGGTGCGCTTGGTGATGTCCCAGGCAAGGTCGAAGTCCATGCCGTGGACGTCCATCAGGAGCCGCATCAGCTCCGGCACGGCGACCGCGGGATGGGTGTCGTTGAGGTGGATCGCCGCCTTGTCGGGCAGCGATTTCAGGTCGCCATACTGGCTCAAATGCCGCTGGACGATGTCCTGCAGCGAGGCGGTGGAGAAGAAATATTCCTGCCGCAGCCTCAGCTCCTGGCCGGCCATGTGAGAATCGGCCGGATAGAGCACGCGCGACAGCGCGTCGGCCTTGTTGCTTTCGGCCAGCGCGCCGATGTGGTCGCCGGCGTTGAACTTGTCGAGCAGGATCGGGTCGATCGGCATGCCGGACCAGAGTCTCAGCGTGTTGACGCGCTTGGCGCGCCAGCCGGCCACAGGCGTGTCGTAGGCGACGGCCAGCACATGTTCGGTCGGCTTCCAGACATGACGTTCGAGCCGGCCATCCTTGGAGGTAATGGACTCCACCGAACCGCCGAAGCCGACCTCGAAGGAGCGCTCGCGCCGCTCGAACTCCCAGGGATTGCCGTGGTCGAGCCAGGTCTCGGGCAGCTCGACCTGCCAGCCGCCCTGGATTTCCTGGCGAAACATGCCGTTGGCATAGCGGATGCCGTAGCCATGGGCGGGGATGTCGACGGTCGCCATGCTTTCCATGAAGCAGGCGGCGAGACGRCCGAGACCGCCATTGCCGAGTGCTGCGTCCGGCTCCAGCGCCGCGATCAGGWCGAGGTCGACGCCGAGCGAGGACAGCGCCTCGCGCATGTTCTCCATCAGGCCGAGATTGGAGAAGGCATCGCGCATCAGACGCCCGATCAGGAATTCCAGCGAAAGGTAATAGACGCGCTTTTCCTGCTGGTCGTAGGCTTCCTTGGTCGCCTGGATCCAGTGGTCGACGATGCGGTCGCGCACCACCTTGATCGAGGCCGTCAGCCAGTCATAGGGCGTCGCGACAGTGGTGTCCTTGCCGACCCGGTATTTGAGCGACAGCAGGACCTCTTCAGCGAGCGTCTTGGGATCGGGATTGTCGAGGACAGGGACTTCGATCGTCATGGCGGATGTCATTTCGCCTCTCGTTCATTTAGCCTGATCATAGCGGCTTTCGCCGCTCCTCCCAGCCCATCCTATCGCATTGCAGCATGCGTTCAATCGATTTAGCGATCGAGCGTCGGTCCGCCTGCCGCAATCGAGCCATCCTGGAGATCAAGCCGCCAGCGCATCCTCCGGCGGTTTCTTGGCGCCGGTCATGAGCGCGACGGCATCCGACATCGAAACCTGCTTGGGGTCGACGACGCAGAGGCGGCGCCCGAGCCGATGGATATGGATGCGGTCGGCTACCTCGAAGACGTGCGGCATGTTGTGCGAGATGAGCACGATCGGCAGGCCGCGCTTCTTGACGTCTAGGATCAGCTCCAGCACGCGGCGGCTTTCCTTGACGCCGAGCGCCGCGGTCGGCTCGTCCATGATCACGACTTTCGAACCGAAGGCGGCGGCGCGCGCCACCGCCACACCCTGGCGCTGGCCGCCGGACAGCGTCTCCACCGCCTGGCTGATGTTCTGGATGGTCATCAGGCCGAGCTCGGTGAGCTTGTCGCGGGCGCGCTTTTCCATCGCCGGACGGTCGAGCATCCGGAACCAGCTGCCGAGCGGACCAGGCTTCCGGATCTCGCGGCCAAGAAACATGTTGTCGGCGATCGACAGCGCCGGCGACAGAGCGAGATTCTGGTAGACCGTCTCGATGCCGGCCTCGCGCGCCTCGATGGGCGAGYGGAACAGCACCTGCTTGCCGTCGAGCTCGATCGTCCCCTCGTCGGGGATCACCGCGCCGGAGATCGCCTTGATCAGGGTCGACTTGCCGGCACCGTTGTCGCCGATCACCGCCAGGATTTCGCCCGGATAGAGATCGAAGTCACAGTTGTTGAGCGCCGTCACGCGGCCGTAGCGCTTGGTGAGACCGCGCGCGGTGAGAACGGGCTGCTGGGTCATGGTTACACCGAAACCTTTCTGATCCACTGGTCGATCGCCACGGCGCCGATGATCAGCACGCCGGTGAGCAGCACTTTCCATTGCGGATCGRCGCCCAGCATGTTGAGGCCCATCGAGACGACGCCGACGATCATGGCGCCGAACAGCGTGCCAAGGATCGAGCCGCGGCCGCCGAAGAGCGAGATGCCGCCGATCACCGTCGCGGTGATGGCCTGCAGATTGTAGTCGGTTACGGCGGCGGAGGGCGAGATCGAGCCGTTGCGGCCGATCGAGACCCAGGCCGCGAAGGCGGCGATCAGACCCGCAAGCGTGTAGACCGCCATCAGCACCGACTTGGTCTGGATGCCGGAAAGCTTGGCCGCCTCGGGATCGTCGCCTACGGCATAGACATGGCGCCCCCAGGCGGTGTGGTTGAGCACATACCAGAGCAGCATGACCAGCAGCACCATGGCGATGACGCCGGCCGTCAGCACGGCCGAACCGACCCTGAAGCTCAGCGCGAAGAAGTGCAGGAGCGGCGCCTGGGCGTCGACGTCGGCATCGCGGATCGTCTCGTTGGCGGAATAGATGAAGTTCGTCGCCATGACGATGTTCCACGTRCCGAGCGTGACGATGAAAGGCGGCAGTTTCATATAGGCGACGAGCAGGCCGTTGAGCAGGCCGCAGGCCGCGCCGGCGGCGAGGCCGAGCAGCACGGCCAGGATGGTCGGYATGCCGTAGGTGATGGCGCAATTGCCCATGATCACGGCCGAGATCACCATGATCACGCCGATCGAAAGGTCGATGCCGGCGGTTAGGATGACCAGCGTCTGGGCGGCGCCCAGGATACCGACGATGGCGATCTGCTGCAGGATCAGCGTCAGCGTGTAGGAGGAAAAGAAGCGCCCACCGATGGCGATGCCGAAGATGATGATCGACAGCACCAGCACGATCAGCGGCACCGCCGCCGGCGTGGAATGCAGGAAATGCTGGGCGCGTTTGACAAACGATTTGCCATGCTCCTCGAAGGCGGCGACGCTGGTATCGCTGCCCGAGAGAACCTTCTCGAATTCCTGGATTTGAGACATATCTCCTCCCGTCTCACGGAACTTGTCATGGCTCCGTGCCGCGTTTGCGCACTCCGGTCTGTCGCCGAGCTTATCAGCGCTTACGAAAATGCATCGTCCACCCGATGCGGCCGGGGATCAAGCCCCCGGCCGCAAGGTTTGTGCACTCAGGCGGGCATCAGCCCCAGCACTTGGCGAGGCCTTCCTTGGTGTCGATGGACTTCACGCCGTTGGCCGGCTTGTCGGTCACCAGGTTGACGCCGGTGTCGAAGAAGTTCTTGCCTTCGGTCGGCTTCGGCTTGGTGCCGTCCTTGGCGTATTTGGYGATGGCCTCGATGCCGAGCGCCGCCATCTGCAGCGGATATTGCTGCGAAGTGGCGCCGATCACGCCTTCAGCGACCGACTTCACGCCCGGGCAGCCGCCGTCGACCGAGACGATCAGCACCTGCTTTTCGAGACCGACGGCCTTGAGGGCCTGATAGGCGCCGACGGCGGCGGGCTCGTTGATGGTGTGGATGACGTTGATGGTGTTGTCCTTCTGCAGGAGGTTCTCCATCGCCTTGCGGCCACCTTCCTCGTTGCCGTTGGTGACGTCGTGGCCAACGATGCGAGGATCGACCTCGTCGCCGATCTTGTTGGGGTCCTTCACGTCGATGCCGTAGCCCATCATGAAGCCCTGGTCGCGCAGCACGTCGACGGTCGGCTGCGAGGGGGTGAGATCGAGGAAGCCGATCTTGGCGTCCTTGGCCTTGTCGCCGAGCGTGGCGGCGGCCCAGGCGCCGATCAGCTTGCCGGCTTCGAGGTTGTCGGTGGCGAAGGTGGCGTCGGCGGCATCGATGGGATCGAGCGGCGTGTCGAGCGCGATCACCAGCAGGCCGGCGTCACGCGCCTTCTTCACCGTCGGCACGATGCCCTTGGTGTCGGACGCGGTGATCAGGATACCCTTGGCGCCGTCGGCGATGCAGCTTTCGATCGCCGCGACCTGGCTTTCGCTGTCGCCGTCGATCTTGCCGGCATAGGTCTTGAGGTCGACGCCAAGCTCCTTGGCCTTGGCTGTYGCGCCCTCCTTCATCTTGACGAAGAAGGGATTGGTGTCGGTCTTGGTGATCAGGCAGGCGCCGACGCCGGCGGCCGATGCCGACGACGCGAACGCCATCAGCCCCAGGCCCGCGGCCGCAAACACGGTAGACTTCAGCAGTGATTTCTTGGTCACGATTTTCCTCCCAATGGAACTGTTGCGGACGCCGGCCACCCGGCGTCTCATGCGCATCCACCTTTTTCTCCCAGCGTGGACACACCTCAAAAAACACCAGTCCAGAACGGCTGTCAATAATTAAATCACTCTTATTTATTATTGACACTCTTGCGCTGTTCACTCATTCTGAACGAAAAGCATCGCGGGGAAACAGACGGGAGGAACGGGGTGGAGACCGGCATTGCGAGGCACGGTTCGCCCGAGGCTTTGGAGAGCCGGCTGCATCGCGGCACCAACCAGAGYGGCATGCGCGACCACAATGAGCGGCTCGTGCTGTCACTGGTGCGCCAGCATGGCAGCCTGGCCAAATCCGACATCGCGCGCATGACCGGCCTGTCGGCCCAGACGGTGTCGGTGATCATGCGCGAGCTCGAGGAAGACAAGCTGCTCGTGCGCCAGGCGCCGCTGCGCGGCAAGATCGGCCAGCCCTCGATCCCGATGGCGCTCAACCCGGAAGGAGCCTTCTTCATCGGCCTCAAGATCGGCCGGCGCTCGGCCGAGCTCGTGCTGATCGACTTCCTCGGCAATGTGCGCGCCATGCTGCAGCATTCCTATCGCTATCCCGCGCCGCGCGAGACCGTCGAGTTCGTCACCGCCGGCATCAAGGCGATGCGAAGCGAGCTTACGCCGGCCCAGGACAAGCGCATTGCCGGGCTCGGCATCGCCATGCCGTTCGAGCTATGGAACTGGGCCGATACGGCCGGCGCGCCGCGCGAGATCATGGACGAATGGCGCCATCGCGACATCCGCGCCGATATCCAGGCGCAGTGCGAGTTCCCCGTCTATCTGCAGAACGACGCGACGTCGGCCTGCGGCGCGGAACTCGTCTTCGGGCGGGCGGGCGGAGCGCGCGATTTCGTCTATTTCTACATCGGCGCCTTTGCTGGCGGCGGCATCGTGCTCAATGGCCGCCTCTACAGCGGGCCGAAAGGCAACGCCGGCGCGCTGGGCTCGATGCCGGTGCCGGGCCCGGACGGCAAGCCGACGCAGCTCATCGACGTCGCCTCGATCGCGATGCTGGAACGGGCGCTCTCCGCCAAAGGCATCGACGGCTCCCGCCTGTGGACCTCGCCGCAGGAATGGGGTGAGATCGGCGCCGATCTCGACGCGTGGATCGCCAGCGCCTCGCGGGCGCTCGCCTATGCCATTGTCGCGGCCTCGTCGGTCATCGATTTCGAGGCAGCGGTGATCGACGGCTGGATGCCGCTCGATGTGCGGCGCCGGCTGGTCGATGCCGTCACGGAAGCGGTCGCCACCATCGACGCCGAAGGGCTGAATCTGCCCGTCGTTCGCGAGGGGACGGTCGGCATCCACGCGCGCGCCATGGGCGGCGCCAGCCTACCGCTTTCGGAGCGTTTCCTGATCGGACCGAACACGTCCGGGGGTGCCTGACATGCTGATCGGCATCCCGTCGCTGCTCGGCCCCCAGTTCCTGGCGACGCTCAGGGCGATGGGCCATGGCGACGAGATCGCGATCGTCGACGGCAATTATCCCGCCGAGGAACAGGCGCGGCGATTGATCCGCGCGGACGGCCACCAGGTCATCCCGGTCCTCGACGCCGTGCTCAGCGTGCTGCCGGTGGACGAGGCGGTGCCGGAGGCGCTGTTCCGCGCTTCGGTGAAAGGCGACCCGGCGCTGGCCGACCCGGTGCATCGCGAGATGGAGGCGGTTTGCGCCAGGCGCGCGCCGGGCCACAAGGTGGTTGCGCTCGCCGGGCCCGACTTCTATGCACGCGTCAAGGCCGCGCACGCGATCGTGGCGACCAGCGAACCCAGGCTCTTTGCCAACATTATCATCCGCAAAGGCGTGATCCATCCGCCGGAGACCAAGACGACATGATCCTTTGCTGTGGCGAAGCCCTGATCGACATGCTGCCGCGCACGACCACGGAAGGCGAAGCGGCCTTCGCGCCCTATGTCGGCGGCGCGGTGTTCAACTCCGCGGTCGCGCTCGGCCGGCTCGGCGCTCCGGCCGGCTTCTTCTCCGGCCTCTCCTCCGACCTGTTCGGGGGCCAGCTCCGCGAGGCGCTCGGAGCCAGCAAGGTGAGCTCCACCTATGCGCACACGTCGCCAAAACCCACGACGCTCGCCTTCGTGCGGCTCACCAACGGCCAGGCGACCTACACCTTCTACGACGAGAACACCGCCGGACGCATGCTGACCATCGAGGACCTGCCGAAGCTCGGCGCCGAGATCGAGGCGATGCTGTTCGGCGCGATCAGCCTGATCTCCGAGCCGGCTGGATCCGCTTATGAGGAATTCATGCGGCGCGAGCACGAAGCCCGTGTGATGATGCTCGATCCCAACATCCGGCCGAATTTCATCCCGGACAAGGCGAAGCATCTCAGACGCATCCGCGAGATGATGGCGATGGCCGACATCGTCAAACTCTCGGACGAGGACCTCAAATGGTTCGACGAGGCCGGCTCGCACGAGGACGTGGTGCGCAACTGGCTGGATCGCGGGCCGAAATTTATCGTCGTCACCCATGGCGGCGAAGGCGCCGTCGGCTACAGCAAGACGCACAAGGTCACGGTGATGCCGCGGAAGGTGAAAGTGGTCGACACGGKCGGCGCCGGCGACACCTTCAACGCCGGCATCCTGGCCTCGCTGCATGAGCAGGGCCTGCTGACCAAGGCAGCGATCGGCAGCCTTTCGGAAGAAGCAATCCGCAAGGCGCTGGAACTTGGCGCCAAGGCAGCAGCGGTGACGGTGTCGCGGGYCGGCGCCAACCCGCCCTGGCGGCATGAAATCGCCTGAGCGGTTGACCGGATCGGCCGAATGGCCTCTCCAGGCGATCACTTTATGTTTCCAAAATAGGGAACGACGCGATAAAAGGCGTTGAAAATGCTCGTTTTAGCCCGGTTTTCCGGCGTCTTCGGGCAATGCGCCGGCAAAAGGCGGTAACAGGCTGCGACACTTGCACGATTGGCCTTGCCCCCGGCCGGCTTTCTCACCCCGACCAAGTCTGATACCAGCGGGCCGGTTTATTGGCATTTTGAGGCCGACATGCAGTTCATCGATCTTGGCGCGCAGCGCGAACGAATCCGCGACCGGCTGAAGGCCGCGATCGACAAGGTGGTCGAAGACGGCCGCTACATCCTCGGCCCTCAGGTCACCGAATTCGAGAACAAGCTCGCGGCCTATGTCGGTGTCAAGCATGTGGTCGCCTGCGCCAACGGCACCGACGCGCTGCTCCTGCCGCTGTTTGCCGCCGGCATCGGCCCGGGGGATGCGGTGTTCGTACCGAGCTTCACCTTCGCAGCCACCGCCGAGGTGGTGGCGCTGGCCAAGGCCGAACCGGTCTTCGTCGACGTCGACCGCGATACCTACAACATCGACATCGCCAGCCTCGAGGCGGCGATCGGCATGATCAAGAAGGAAGGAAGGCTGAAGCCGAAGGCGATCATCCCGGTCGACCTGTTCGGACTTGCCGCCGACTATGAGGCGATCATGGCGGTCGCAAAGCGCGAGAACCTCCTTGTGATCGAAGACGCCGCGCAGTCGATGGGCGGTTCAGCCGACGCCAAGATGTGCGGCGCATTCGGCCATGTCGGCTCGACCAGCTTTTATCCGGCCAAGCCCCTCGGTTGCTACGGCGACGGCGGCGCGATGTTCACCAATGACGGCGCGCTGGCCGACAAGCTCCGGTCCTTCGCCTTCCACGGCAAGGGCGAGACGCAATATGACAATGTCCGCGTCGGCATCAATTCGCGCCTTGACACGCTGCAGGCGGCGATCCTGATCGAGAAGCTCGCCATCCTCGAAGAGGAGATGGTGGCCAGGCAGGTGGTGGCGGACCGCTATGCCAAGGGCCTCGGCGACATCGTCAAGGCGTCGCGCAATCTTGGCCATGGCCGCTCAGCCTGGGCCCAGTACGCGATCGAGACGCCGAAGCGCGACGGGCTGAAGGCCCATCTCGGCGAAAAGGGCATCCCGTCGGTCATCTATTACGTGAAGCCGCTGCACGAGCAGGTCGCCTATCGCGACTATCCGCGCACGCCAACAGGTCTTGCCGTCTCGGAAGAACTGCCGAAGCAGATCCTCTGCCTGCCTATGCACGCCTATCTCAGCGAAGCCGACCAGGACCGCGTCATCGAGACGATCCGCAATTACATCGGGTCGAACTCGGCGCATGTCGCGGCGGCCTGAAAGGTCCGCGCGAAGCTCCCCTCTCTGCCCTGCCGGGCATCTCCCCCTCAAGGGGGGAGATCAAATGTCACGCGGGCTTTCGCCAACCTTCAACGTTGAAAGAATTCGCTGAGCGCTGAAGCTGCCAATCTCCCCCCTTTGAGGGGGAGATGTCCGGCAGGACAGAGAGGGGGGCCTCGCGCCAGCGTCTACATTTGGCGACGCTGCGATTACGCGCCCTTCCCCGTCGCAATGAAATGCGGGTTGGCGAAATCCGTGTCGCCCGCCTGGTTGCGCTTGCCGTAGACGAGCGGCTGGCCGTCCAGCGTGCGCGTCATGCCGCCGGCGGCGCGCAGCACCGCGTCGCCCGCGGCCGTGTCCCATTCCATGGTGCGGCCGAAGCGCGGATAGACGTCGGCTTCCGCGGCGGCGAGCAGGCAGAATTTCAGCGATGAGCCGACCGAGACGATCTCAGCCGCGCCGAGATCGCGGATGAATTCCTCGGTTTCAGGCGTGTTGTGCGAGCGGCTGGCGACGACAGCGAGCGGCGTGCCGCCTTCGCGCACATTGATCGGCCGGCGTTCGGTGATGCGATAATCGGCATCGACCTCCAGCGCCTCGGCCTTGCCCGGCCGTCCGCTGAAGAAGCGCCCGGTGCACGGTGCGAACACGACGCCGACTTCCGGCACGCCGTGACGGACCAGCGCGATGTTGACGGTGAAGTCCGTGCGGCGGTTGACGAATTCCTTGGTGCCGTCGAGCGGATCGATCAGGAAGAAGGCGCCGTCGAGGTCGGGCGTCGCGACGCCTGCCGCAACCTCCTCCTCGGCCACACATGGGATATCCGGATAGGCGGCGCGCAGGCCGGCCAGGATGATCTTCTCGCTTTCGCGATCGGCTTCCGTGACCGGTGAAGAGTCCGCCTTGCTGTCGACGGCGCCGCCTTCGTGGAAGACGCGCATCACCTCGCACCCCGCTTCCAGCGCCAGGCGCTCGAAGACGCCCAGCATCGCCTCGTCGTCAGATGCCGCCGCCATTGTCATACTGCTCCTCGGCAATGTCGCGCTCGGTCAGCCAGTGTTCCAAGGCTTCCGCCATTTCCTGCGGGCTCCTGCCGAGGGTCTTGAGATGGATTTCCGGATTCTGTGGCGCCTCATAGGGAGAATCGACGCCGGTGAAATTCTTGATCTCGCCGCTCAGCGCGCGCGCGTAAAGGCCTTTCGGATCGCGGCGGGCGCATTCCTCGAACGGCGTGTCGACGAAGACCTCGACGAATTCGCCCTCGGCCATCAGCTCGCGCGCCATGCGCCGTTCGGCGCTGAAGGGCGAGATAAAGGAGACGATGACGATCAGTCCGGCATCGGCCATCAGCTTGGCCACTTCGG
This sequence comes from Mesorhizobium sp. LCM 4577, assembly GCF_001854795.2. Taxonomy (NCBI): domain Bacteria; kingdom Pseudomonadati; phylum Pseudomonadota; class Alphaproteobacteria; order Hyphomicrobiales; family Phyllobacteriaceae; genus Mesorhizobium; species Mesorhizobium sp. LCM 4577. The sequence goes on from NZ_MDDU01000035.1 coordinate 54,612, forward strand.
CGACGCGGCGGATGTTCTCCACGCGGTCGGCGTCGGTGAAGCCGAGATCGCGGTTGAGGCCGTGGCGGACATTGTCGCCGTCGAGGATATAAGTGTGGCGCCCGGAGGCGAACAGCTTCTTCTCGAACAGGTTGGCGATGGTCGACTTGCCGGAGCCGGAGAGCCCCGTGAACCAGAACACCGCAGGGCGCTGGTTCTTCAGATCGGAGCGGCCGCGCTTGCCGACATCGAGCGACTGCCAGTGGATGTTTTCGGCACGGCGCAGCGAATGCAGGATCATGCCGGCGCCGACGGTGGCGTTGGTGATGCGATCGATCAGGATGAAAGCGCCGGTCGTGCGGTTCTCGGCGAAGGGATCGAAAGCAATCGGAGCTCGCGTCGAAAGGTTGCAGACGCCGACCTCGTTGATGTCGAGCGACTTCGCCGCCTCATGCGCGAAATCGTTGACGTTGACGCGGTATTTGAGCTCGGTGACGGTGGCGCTCACCTGATCGGTTTCGGTGCGCAGGATGTAGGAGCGGCCGGGCAGCAGCGCCTGCTCGTCGAACCAGACGATGTTGGCGGCGAACTGGTCGGCGACCTGCGGTCGCGCCGCCGGTGACACCAGCAGATTGCCGCGCGACACCTCGACCTCGTCCTCGAGGACGAGCGTGATCGCCTGGCCGGCCACCGCCTGCTCGAGATCGCCCCCCTGCGCGACGATGCGCTTCACGCGGGAGGCCTTGCCCGACTTGGCGACGACGATCTCGTCGCCTTGAGAGACACTGCCCGAAGCGACGGTGCCGGCAAAGCCGCGGAAATCGAGGTTCGGCCGGTTCACATATTGGACCGGGAAGCGGAACGGCAGCTCGACGGCGGCCTCGTCGACCGACACGGTTTCCAGATGCTCGATCAAGGATGGGCCGGAATACCAGGGCGTGCGGTCCGAGCGGCTGGTGACATTGTCGCCGAAACGCGCGGACATCGGGATCGGCGCAACGCTGACGAAGCCCAGTTCCTGCGCGAACTCGTCATAGTCCGCGACGATCCGGTCGAACACGGTCCTGTCGAAGCCGACGAGGTCGATCTTGTTGACCGCAAGCACGATGTGGCGGATGCCGAGCAGCGAGGCGATGATCGAATGACGCCTGGTCTGGCGCAGCACGCCCTGGCGCGCGTCGATGAGCACGATGGCGAGATCGGCGGTCGAGGCTCCGGTCGCCATGTTGCGCGTGTACTGCTCATGGCCGGGCGTGTCGGCGACGATGAATTTGCGCTTGGGCGTGGCGAAGAAGCGATAGGCGACGTCGATGGTGATGCCTTGCTCGCGCTCCGCCTCCAGCCCGTCAACCAGGAGCGCGAAGTCGATGTCGTCGCCGGTGGTGCCGTGCTTGCGCGAATCCTTCTCGAGCGCTGCAAGCTGGTCCTCGAAGATCTGCTTGGTGTCGGAGAGCAGCCGGCCGATGAGCGTCGACTTGCCGTCGTCGACCGAGCCGCAGGTGAGGAAGCGCAACAGCGACTTCTTTTCCTGCGCGGCCATGTAGTCGCGGATCGAATCGGTCGGGGCGAGGCTTTTGGCCATGATGTGGCGCATTATCAGAAATAACCCTCGCGCTTCTTCTTTTCCATCGAGCCTGCCTCGTCGCGGTCAATGAGGCGGCCCTGGCGCTCGGAGGTGCGGGCAGTCAGCATCTCGCCGACGATCGCCTCCAGCGTGTCGGCTTCCGATTCGATCGCGCCGGTCAGCGGATAGCAGCCCAGCGTGCGGAAGCGCACGAGGCGGTTCTCGACCGCCTCGCCCGGACGCAGTTGCATGCGCTCGTCGTCCTTGAGGATAAGCATGCCGTCGCGCTCTACCACCGGCCGCTCCTTGGCGAAATAGAGCGGCACGATCGGAATGTTTTCCTGCAGTATGTACTGCCAGATGTCGAGCTCCGTCCAGTTGGACAGCGGAAAGACCCGGATCGACTCGCCCGGCGCGATGCGAGTGTTGAAGATCTTCCACATTTCCGGCCGCTGGTTCTTCGGGTCCCAGGCATGCTGGGCGTTGCGGAAGGAAAAGATGCGCTCCTTGGCGCGTGACTTCTCCTCGTCGCGGCGGGCGCCGCCGAAAGCCGCGTCGAAGCCGTATTTGTCGAGCGCCTGGCGCAGCGCCACGGTCTTCATCACATGGGTGTGGGTGTTGGAGCCGTGGTCGAAGGGATTGATGCCCTCGCGCACGCCATCCTCATTGACATGGACCAAAAGGTCGAAGCCGAGCTTCTGCGCCATCTGATCGCGAAAAGCGATCATCTCGCGGAACTTCCAGGTGGTGTCGACATGCAGGAAGGGAAAAGGCGGCTTGGCAGGATAAAAAGCCTTCATCGCCAGATGCATCAGCACGGAAGAATCCTTGCCGACCGAATAGAGCATCACCGGCTTGGAGAAAGACGCCGCGACCTCGCGGAAGATATGGATGGATTCGGCCTCGAGCCGCTGCAGATGCGTGAGCGCGATATTCATGGAGCGTCGAGCGTTCTCTCGTGCCGTCGAGCGGAAATCTTGCATTGCAGGCGCAATCCTGTGCCGCCCGGGCGCAAAATTCACTTCGGACAAACTGTTTCGTGCGGGCGTTCTAACAGATCGGCGCCGCCGATAACAATGCAAGACCCGCGCGGCGCGAGGCCATTATGGAACGAATTTTCCAAGCATGGTCGGCAAAGCGAAAAATCCTGCCAGAGCCATCGAAACGCGGAAGCGGGGAAAGGCCGTGGCCTTCGGAGAATTCCGGGCTCCCGATCTTCGCCGGATCGAGGGTTTTCTGTCGGAACCTTGTCGACCGCACTATCGCGGGGCGGCGCCAGCCGCTATACGGGCTCGGGGAACGGGCAAGGCGCGGCAAACGGAGATCGGCGAGGCGGCCTTTGGCTGGCTCGATGGAGATCCGGGCGCAACCTGGAAATTGCGAAGCGAAGCATTTGAATCCGTTTACAAAGCTCCGGCGCCACCTCACGCCCGCCCAGATCAATTTCTATTTCTCGATCGTCTGCTTTTTTTCGCCGCCGGTGCTTGGATCGCTAGTCAGCATCACCTTCAATGCTGGCGGCGTGTGGTCCGTGCTGCTGCTCGCTATAAAGCGGCGGCGCTTCAACATCGACGGGCCGATGCTCGCCTTGACCGCGGCGATCTACGCCTATTGCGCGGCCATGGTTCTCGCTTCGATCGTCAACGGCACGCTGGCCGCCGATTTGCGGTTTTTCCTGCCGCTGATCACCTTCGTGCTTTTCCCCGTCTCCTATTCGACCTGGAGCATTACGGAGAAGGCCGCGCTGGCACGCATCGCCATCCTGGCAAGCGCCGCGGCTTGCTTTGGCGCGCTGGCGATAGCCGTGTTCCAGTATCACTGGCTCGGCGTGAGGGCCGAGGGCGGCGCCGGAAACCCGATCGTCTTCGCAACCGTTACCTGCCTTGCCATCATGACATGCCTCGCCGGCGCGCTGTCGGGCATCGAGAGACGCTGGAAGCTGCTGGTCCTGGCGGCGATCGCCGGAGCCCTGGCGATCGTCTATTCAGGATCGCGCATGATCTGGGTGGCCGTGCCGATTGCCGGCATCGTCGTGCTTCTCGTCAACCGCCGCCGGTTCACCGGCGCCAGCATGGCGCGCTTCGCGGCGATCGGCGTCGTGGTCGCCCTGGTGATCGCCGCCATCGGCTCTCGCGTCGTGCTGGATCGAACCGACTTCCTGGTCAGCGACTGGGATGCGTTGAACGCCAATGGCGATCATTCGACGGCGCTCGGCCTGCGCGTGGCGATGTGGGAAATCGGCTTTGACGCGGTTCGCGAGATGCCGATTTTCGGCCATGGCATCACGGCCAGCCGCGCGCTGATGAAGCAGGGCTTTCATGACCGGTTCGGTCTAAGCGCGGGCTTCAGCCATTTTCACAACGGCTTCCTGACCGCAGCGGTCGAGGCCGGCCTGCTGGGGGCGCTGGCTCTGGCGTCGATCTTCGTCGTTGCCGCATGGAACGCGGCCAAGGCACTGCGCCTCCGCGTCGATCCGGTGGAGCGGTTCGGCGCGACGATGATCCTTGTCGCGGTCATCACCTATCTCACCGGCGGAATGGCCGGCATTCTTGTCGGCCATGATATCCTCGACGCGACGCTGATGGTGTTCCTGATTGTGGGAACTTACCTTGCGTCCGGGCGCACGATTGCCCCGACCGGGGAGAGCGCGCCCGCCATGGCGCCGGGCGCCAGCCCGCAACCATGAAGGTCCTGGTCACCGGCGCGACAGGCCTCGTCGGACGCCGGGTCGTCAGCCGGTTGCGCGAAGTCGGATTCGACATACGGATCGCTTCGCGCCTGCCGCAACGGCTGGCAGGCGCGGACGATGCGGTCGCGCTGCCCGGCGCCGATGCGCCGCGGGAAGCCTTCCTGGCGCTGATGCGCGACGTGACGCATGTCGTCCATTGCGCGGCTCTCAACAATGACCGCGGCGCCGGTGCGGCCGACTTCCGGACGGTCAATGCGACGCTGACCGGACGGCTCGCCCAGGCAGCCGCAACGCGCACCGACGGGCGCTTCATCCATCTCTCCTCGATTCGCGCCGTGGTGGGCGCAGGTTTCAGCGGCACCATCGACGAGGCCACGCCCCCTGCCCCGCAATGCGCCTATGGGCGCTCCAAGCGCGAAGGCGAGATCGCAATGCTGGAGGCTTTTGCAACGGCCGGGCGCGACGGCGCGACGGCGCTGCGGCTGCCGCCGGTCTATGGCGAAGGCATGAAGGGAAACCTGCGCGGGCTGATGCGGTTCGCGGCCACCGGCCTGCCGTTGCCGACAGCCGCTCTGACGGCGGTTCGTTCGCTCATCTCGCATGACGCCGTCGCCGGGGCCGTGACGCATCTTCTGACCCGTCCCGCACCGCCTCGCCCGACCTATGTGCTCGGCGACGCTTCGCCGGTTGCGATGTCCGAAATCATCACCGCGTTCCGGCGCGGATACGGCCGGCCCGCCCGGCTTCTGCCCATGCCGGCCTGGCCGTTCCGGATGCTGGCCACGCTCGCCGGCAGACAGGCCGCCTGGCAGGCTCTGATGGCGACGCAGGTCTGCGATTCGTCGTTGCTCGCCTCGGAAGGCTGGGAACGGGAGGCCGACACGCTCGGCCGGCTTGAGGAACTGGCACGACAGGGAAGCGGCCCGTCGCATCCGTGAACGGTCAAACGCGCTAAGCAGATATTCGTGGGATATCCCACGAACATCTGCCTAGATTCCCTGGTTTCTCGCAGGTTTTGATCGCAAAGCCGCGGGACACTTTTGCGGAACCTGCTTAGGCGCGGAAGAATGTGCCCAGCAATATCTTGAGGTCCAGGCCGATCGAAGCGGCCTTGATGTAGACCGCATCGGTCTCCGCGCACAGTCGTGGATCGGACATGTCGATCCCCTTGATCTGCGCCAGCCCCGTGATGCCCGGAAGGGCTGCAAGCACGCCCAACTCCTTGCGCCGTTCGATCAGTTCCGTCTGCGTCGGCAGGCATGGACGAGGGCCCACAAGGCTCATCTCGCCCTTGATCACGTTCCAGAGCTGCGGCAATTCGTCGATCTTGGTTGCACGCAAAACCTTGCCGACCGCGGTGACCGAACCGGCCGGCGCCTCGTGCGTGGGCAAGGACGGCGTTGCGCGATACATGGTGCGTAATTTGCGGCAGGCAAAGAGGGCTCCTCCCCGGCCGACGCGGATCTGCGAGAAGATGGCCGGACCGGCCGACGTTGCCCGGATTGCCAGCATCGCGACAAGCAGGACGGGCGACGTCAGCGCCAGCATCGGAACAGCGACCGCAAGGTCGAGTGCGCGCTTCGCCGTCATGGCTCAGATCCGGCGCCAGAGGAAGGCGACGTAGAGCCCGAGCGTGCCCATGAATGTCTGCCGGTAGACGCCGCTCTTGCCGAGCAGGCTGAAGCGCCTGAAGACATTGCCCTTGCGCGCCCTGATGAACAGGCGAAGGCAAAGCGCTGCATCGCGCGCGATGAGGTCGCGGTTGACGGCGAGGCCGCGCAGATTGCTGTCCGTCCAGGTGGCGAACTGACCCTTGAACAGACGTCCCAGCCTTGAAAACCTCGCCCGCCACGAGACATTGGCGCCGACGAGGTTTGCCGGGTGCTGGCGGTATCTGACCAGCGGCCGTGGCTCGTAGCGGACCTTGCCGCCGGCGGCGGTGACGATGAGATAGGCCCACCAGTCATGGCTGACGAATTCGGTCCTGGCCGACGCTTTCGCCAGAAGGTCGCGCGCCGCGCGGTTGAAGAGCATGGTGTTGCCGCCGGCGATGCTTTGCACCAGCGCATTGCGGAAGGACGGCGGGCGACGGAACAGCGGCGAGTGGCCGACTGGGGCGCCGGCCTGAGAGATGGTCGCCGTGCGCGAGCAGAACAGGAGCGGCGTTTCCACGTCCTCGCCCTCCATCCAGCGGATGGCGCTCTCCAGCCGGTCCGCTTCCCAGACATCGTCCTGATCGCAGAAGGCGTAGCAGTCGGCATCGATGCGCGGGTCGATGATCATTGAGCGGAAATTGGCGGCGAAGCCCCTTCCCGGACCCTGCAAAAGCGWAAGGGATCCCTTGTTCCAGCGGGRCCGCCACGTCTCGACGATTGCGGTCGTGGCGTCCGACGAGCCGTCGTCGGAGACCCAGAGATCGACGCGCGGCCAGGACTGCGAAGCCAAGGATTCCAATTGTTCGCCGATATAGGCCGCGCCATCCTTCGTGCCCATGAGAACGGCCACGCGCTGATCTTTTCTGGTCACGGCTGTGTAACCACTTGCCCGCAGGGTGTTTGAACAGGTTTCAATAGCCAATTGCGGTCATGCGGCACAGCTGTAAAGCGCATAGTGCGCTTTAAGTCCTTGATTTTATGTTTGTCTTTATCCCGAAACCGGTTTCCACTTTCGGGAGACATGCTTAGCCGACCTGCCCGGCCGCTTTCGGCGCCGCCTCTTCACGCCGGCCGCCAATGCCTTCTTCCGCCTTGTAGAGCCCGGCCAGGATAGCGAGCGCCGCGGCCTTGTCCCGGTCGTGCATGGCGGCCACCAGCGCCGGCAGAGCCACCTCGATCCTGGGCCATTCGACGACGCCTGTCCTGAGGCCGAAGATCTTGGCGATGTCGAGCTTGACCACCTCCTCGTTCTCGGCGTGCAGCGTCTCGTGCAGCTTCTCGCCGGGCCTGATGCCGGTGAAGCGGATCGGGATGTCGGTGTAGGGGCTTTTGCCGGCCATGCGGATCATGGTTTCGGCGACTTCGAGGATCGGCACGGGCTTGCCCATGTCGAGCATGTAGATGGCGTAGTCATCCGCGCCCTGGCGCTGCTCGGCATCGGCGGCCGACATGATGACGAGGTCGACGGCTTCGGCCACGGTCATGAAATAGCGGGTCATGCGCCGGTCGGTGATGGTGACCGGACCGCCGGCCTCGATCTGCGCCTGGAAGATGGTCGCCACCGAGCCGTTGGAGCCGAAGACATTGCCGAAGCGCACGGCGATGAATTTCGTGCCCGAACGACGCAAATCGGACGTGCCGGCATGGCCGTTCGCCGCGCCGGCGCGCGGCGGCGAGACCGCCTGGGCCTCATGCAGCGAGGAGACGATCTGTTCGGCCGCCCGCTTGGTGACGCCCAGCACCGAGGTCGGGTCGACGGCCTTGTCGCTGGAAATCAGCAGGAACTGCGGCACCCCGCATTCGGCGGCGATCTCGGCGCAGGCAAGCGTGCCGAAGACATTCGTCTCGATCGCCGCTTCCCAGTTCTCCTCGAGCAGCGGCACGTGCTTCAGCGCCGCGGCATGAAAGATGATCGCGGGTTTGAACTCGGTGACGAGGCGCGTCATGTGAGGCCGGTCGGTGACGTCGACGATGCGGCTGGTCAGCCGCTCGCGGTCGCCGTCATTGGTCTGCTGATCGAGCTGGAAGATGCCGAACTCGGAATTGTCGGCCACCAGCACCGCCTCGGCGCCCAGTTCCAGCGCGCGCTTGACCAGCACGCGGCCGATCGAGCCGGCGCCGCCCGTGACCATCACGCGCTTGCCGCCGACAAAGGCGCCGATGCGCGCGGTGTCGGTGGCGACCGCCGAGCGGCGCATGATGGTTTCCATCTCGACGGCGTCGAGAACCAGCTTGCCGCCCTGCCCCAGTTCCGACAGGCCGGAAAACTGGACGACGCCGATGCCGCTGTGGCGGGCGACGCGCACCAGCTCGGCATAGTCCTCGATCTCGCGCTCGACCCCCTGGCCGAAGATCAGGAGGTCGAGGCTTTGCGTGCCCTTGACATAGTCTTCCAGCACCTCGACCAGGCGCGGCCTGAGCGCCACGACCGGAACGCCCTGGATCTGCGTGCCGAGCGGTGCGTCGCTCTCGGTGGCCATGATGCCGGCGATGGCGTATTCGGCGGGCTGGGCCGTGCGGGTGAAGCGCACGATCACGTCCGCCTCGCTCAACCGGCCGATGAACAGCGCCTGCTTGGTCGAGGCATCGCCGACGGCGCGGCGCAGGATGCGCCAGCTCGCGCCGTCGCGCAGGAAGCGATAATAGAGCCTGGGCGCCGAGATGATGGTGAAGGAGACCAGGAAGAAGACGATGAACTGGCGCTCGTTGAGGCCCATGACAGGCTGAAAGAAGAAGCGGAAGCCAAGCGCGGCCAGATAGAGGACCACCGTCAGGCTGCCGCAGCCCTTCAAGATGTTGAAGAAATCGGGCGTGGAGGCAAAGCGCCAAACGGTGTTGTAGAGGCCGCTGAAGCGAAACAGCAAATGGGCGATGAGCACGATGAGCGCCCAGCACGCCAGCCCGCCGGAGGAGAACGCGTCGAACGACAGCCGCGACTGGGAAAGAGTGAGGCTAAGAGCCACCGCGACCAGGACCATGACGAGATCCTGGACCATGATGATGGCGCGCCGCATCCTCGGTCGAAGTTCCGATACGGCTTCTACATAGGCGGTCATTGGGTAGTACTGAACTCCAGGCGTGGGATATGCATACCAGAACCGCGCCGGACGGACCATCGTCCGCCACCACTCTAGATTGCAAATCCACTACCCCGTCGCCCGGTTATCGCCTTAGCGCGGAGCGGGCGGGAGAGCCAGAGGTTTTTTGGGGGCGGTGGCTTCAGGAGGACGTTATGTCGCTGTGCTGCCTGTCAGCAACGAGAAATGAAAGGCCTGCCACGCGAATCAGTTTACTATTGTGCTTCAGGCGACCTTTCTATCCTTTTTAGGGAGCGAACAAACTGCCGACCGAGATGGGAGTGTCTATTGGCGCCAATTGTCGCCATGCCTCAGTTTGTTCACGGATGACATTTAATAACAGTTCACGCTTTAGTGTGCAGAACCGCTCGGCCGGCAGCCTTTCCGATCCGTTTGAAGGGCCCAGGATCGCTAAAAACTCACAGCCTCTGGATCTCGTAAGAAGTTTTGTGCGGAGGTTTATTAGCTCATGGAAAAATAACTCTTCCATGATTAAGAAAAAACTAGATGGTGTGAAGAAATACTCGTGAGCATCGACATATTCGGGATTTGATACCGCCGCCAGCGAGGTTCTGAGGCGCCCACGAGGATCTGCACGCATCAACTTTAACCCTGCAACACGACCCTGCCACCACGCAAGAACGTTCTTGCCTTCATAATCCACCGACGCTTGCGATTCCTCCCTGTATAAGCTCTCGAAGCTGTGTGATTTTGACGTCCGCACATAGTCGCCCAGCACCTTTGCAGTGTCGGTAATTGGCTGGAAAATGTCAAAGCAGTAACGCTTATCGGGAATTACGAGGACCACGTTGCCATCATCACTCAGGATATTTTCGCAATCACTAATAAATCGCACCAGATCTGTCATATGCTCAACAACATGCGACGCGTAGACGTAATCGAATTTGCGCCGTTTCAGAAGGGTGGAAATAGCACCCCCACGCCAAACGTAGTCAACAGGCTCTATTAAAGACGGATCAACGTTGAGCACCTGATATTTCCGGACGAGATCCGCTTGATCAGCGTGATCAACAATTGAAACGTTGAACCCGTCACGCTTGGGAAAAAGTGGCATATAACTGGGGCCGATTTCCAGCACAGAGGACTCTTTTCCAACGAGATCGCGTACGTAACCGCGAATGTCGCCGACCAATTGATCCTGCCGAGGATCGTCATCGGGAGAAAGAAAAAACACAGCGGCCCTCTTCTTGCTTGCAGCATAATAACGCGTATATGCGACTGGTCTCGGATGCATCAATGACCGCTTCAGGTTCAAGCACCGGAGTGCAGGCTAAAGACGATCACCAGGCTCGCTCAGCCCATCAAACTCGACGGTCGGTCGGCAGACGGTCGGCCAAACCTAAGCGCACCTCCTCGAAACGGGTATCGCCGATCAGATTATTCCACTCATAGGGGTCGGCACTCAGGTCATAGAGTTCCTCGGACAGATCCGAATAGCGTGTGTAGCGCCAGCGCCCCAGTCGCACCGAATGGTTACCGCGCAACCATGTCATGATGGCGGCGTGATCTTCCATCTGCCCCCCCCGCGCCAGTGGCACAAGGGAGCGCCCGTCGATATCCGGCGGCAATTCGAGCCCGCAAAGATCGAAAAGTGTGGGGAATATGTCGACCAGACTAACCGGTTGCTCCACACGCGGCGAGGTCACGATGTTCCGCGGTGGCAGCAGAATGAACGGCACGCGCGTGGCTTCCTCCCATAGGACGAATTTCCGCCAATGCAACTTCTCGCCGAGGTGGAATCCATTGTCTCCCCAGAGAACAACGATCGTATTCTCGGCAGCGGGCGAAGCATCGAGGGCGGCAAGCACGCGTCCAATCTGGCTGTCGCAGTAGGAAATTGCCGCAAGGTAACCCTGTACGGCATTGCGCCATTGCCCGTGTTTCAGGACAGTTTCGTGGTCCGGCGGCGAAAGGGCCCAAGTTTTGGCGATGGCTGGAACGTCGTCAAGATCGTCACTCTTGACGAACGGAAGGGTAATTTTGTCGATGGGATAAAGATCGAGGAAACGCTGCGGAACATACCAAGGCAGATGGGGTTTGTAGAAACCCGTGGCACAAAAGAACGGCTGCTTATGCTGCTTTTTCAGGAACGAGCACACTGCCTCGGCGGTCTTGAAGTCAGGCATCTCTAGTTCGCGAGTGGGCTCGACAGCACCCCAATCGAAATGATGATTCATCGGTGCTACGTTTTGAAAATCATCAAAGTCAAACATGCCGTTAAGCGGTCGCTCTGATGGCAAAGGCTCTGCCGCGGTCACGTGAAACTCGTCCCAAAGCGCGGAACGGTTCTCAGTATCCGTCCATTGCGCAGACCGTGTCCTGTTGCGACCAGCATCTGCGTAGTCGAAAACGCCGTGGAATACCTTACCAGCACCGAAGCAAAAATATCCTGCCTCATGCAGTTTTTCGGGCAGTGTGATGCGACGGTGTGGCGCCCTCCAGAATGGCTCGTTGTGATACACGCCCGTTGTCGTGGGCAGGCACCCCGAAAAGACTGACATCCGGCTGGCATTGCAATAGGGCGCCGTACAGTAAGCGTGCAGAAACGTAGTCCCACGTGACGCCAGCAGATCGATTGCAGGAGTCTTGACGTCAGGATGGCGGCCGAGCGGAGCGATCCATGAATTGAGATCATCGGCCACGATGAAAAGAATATTCGGCCTAGACATCAGCCTGCTATTGCCACGTTGGGGTCAACGGTCGGCCAATCGGCGACCGACAATCCGGATAACCTGGAAAACTCGACAGTGTCATCGTAGAAAACCTCGCGCAAATAGGTGACGTCTTCCGGTCGTAGCTCATTCTCCCGCGTTTTTCCGGTATGATCCTTTCGCGGAGCGAGCGGGGGGAAGGATTGGATAGAGAGGAACCTAGCAATGGATTCCAGTGTCCCCCGATGATCGTTTTGAAGATCGAGCGAGCGCAAGAGAAGGACGTTCTCCCTGGGAAACAAAGCAAACAACCGCCTAAGCTGCCGTGCGTAGAAACCCCGCTCGACATAGCTGTACACGCGCCACGCTGGGTCGGTTTGAACGACACTCCTAAGCCGCCAGCGCCCCTGCCGAATCGCCACATGAAAGGGCAAGCTCTCCGCCTGTCTATCTGTTTCCATACGCCACTGCGACCATGCTCGCTCGATCGGATCGCGAAAAACGAAGATAAGTTTTATTCTCGGATTGTAGCGTCTTATCCTCTCCAGGGCCGGCGGCCAGAATAGATAGATCGGCGTTACATCAAATCCGATGCCCGTGCCGATACCTTCGGGGAATAGCCGCCGCAATTTGGAATAATCCGGCTCGGCCCAGTTCTGAGTTTCGTCGTCAAAAAAATGCGCTTCCTTGGTGGACGGTATCACCATCTGAGGGTGCAAACTGAGGTAGCCGAACAGGCTTGTGGTGCCAGCCTTTTGTACACCTCCGACGATGAAACCCAACACATGTTGGTCCGACGCATTCGCCCGCATGCCGAAGCTACTTCCTTGTCACCACAGCCTCTTTTGCCTCTCGGGGGGGCACGACATCGATCAAGCCGAAGCGCCCGCGGTCATGCGGGGTTGGCAAAATCTTGAAGGCTATAGCATCGACAAGACGATGCAATTGCTGAAACTCCTCGCCGCCGCTGATGTAGACGCCGGCGTTTACGAAATAGGTACCCGGCATAAATATCGCTCTGAAGGGGAAACAGATGTCAAAGAGATCATCGGCACAGGCCACATGCCCTTCGCCCAGCTGGTGACTAGTCTGCCCCGCCAATTCCAGCCCCTRCACCGTCTTTATCAGCATCGCAAAGCCGGCCTTTCCGACGGTCCGCGAAAACTTGACCCGGTAGCGGAACTGGTAAGTCTCGCCCATCACTAGCACATTGGCCAGACGCCCATCCGCCGTGGTTATCCTTAAATCGGATATGGTCGCGCCATTCTCGTCATAGGTGATGGTGCCCTGCGCACTGAGCTGCGGATCGAAAAAGTCCTCCGCCGGCAGCTCCGCATCCGGTCCGGTCCGAGAGATACCGCCGCTCGACTTGTCCTCGATGCCCCCCAATATCTCCGATCGGATCGCCTTCGAGCGATCGRCCGGCGCATGGAGCAGTCGCTGGTACTGACCGACAACGAGTTTCGGTCTACCCTCAAGTATCTTCTCTCCGGCATCGATCAGTATCGCTCGCGTGCAGAGTTGAACAATCGTCTGGGCGCCATGGCTGACAAACAGGACAGTGCCACCTTTGTCCTTTATATCCTCTATGCGGGCAAAGCACTTGCGCTGGAACGCTTCGTCGCCAACCGACAGCGCCTCATCCACTACCAGAATGTCCGGGTCGACGTTGATAGCCGTGGCGAACGCAAGCCGCACATACATGCCCGACGAATAGGTCTTCACGGGCTGATCGATGAATGGGCCAATGTCGGCAAAACGGGCGATGTCGTCGAATCGCCACTCCATCTCCTTGCGCGGAACACCGAGGATCGACGCATTAAGGAAGACGTTCTCGCGACCGGTGAATTCGGGATTGAAACCAGCGCCGAGTTCGAGCAGCGCGGCTATACGGCCGTTGACCTCCACCGAACCGGTCGTCGGCTGCAGAGTTCCGCAAACAATCTGCAACAAGGTTGATTTGCCGGAACCATTGCGGCCAATAATACCGACAGTTTCGCCTCGTCCGACTTCGAAAGATACATCTGAAAGAGCGGCAAATTCTCGGAAGTAACGTCGCGATGGGCGACCGATCAGCCGTTCCAAACGCGGCACAACCATCTGCTTGAAGCGATCCTCCGGTCTCTCAAACATGACATAGCGCTTGGAGACGTTGCGTACTCGAATAGCGATCTCCGCGTTTTGGCTGGCGGTCTCGAACCCTTCAGAGAACATCGGCAAAACCTCTGCGGGTCTTTTGGAAGAATTGATAGCCGACAAATGCAATCACAATCGCCGCAACCGAGTAACAGCCGAGGGCTGCCCAGTCAGGCAGCAGGCCGAAGATGACAACATTGCGGAAGCTCTCGACAGGAATAGCCAGCGGATTGAGCGAAAGCCATGGCTGCAGCCAATCGGGTAACGACGCCCGCTGGAAAAATACTGGCGACAGAAAGAGAGTTGCAGTGACGAGCGGCGCCACTATCTGGCTCATGTCACGAAAATACACACCAACAGAGGCGAGTATCCAGGCGATGCCGATCACTAGGACGATTAGCGGCAAGAATGCTATAGGCGCCAGAACTACCGTAGTTGGGATATGACCGAAGACGCTAAAAGCGAAGCCAAGCAGCACCACCAAGCTGACTGCAGCATGAAATAACGCAGCCCCAGCCGTAACCACCGGCAGGATTTGAATCGGAAAGACGATTTTCTTTACGAAATTGGCGTTCGCGACTATGAGCCCCGGCGCGGACGAGACCACCTCGGCGAAAAACTGGAAGGCGATCAACCCACAAAACAAGATAACCGCAAACTCCCCAGTCGAATGCTGCGCTTCTTGTTGGCCGGGTACAGTCCAGCGCGACTTCATCACGACCCCAAAAACAAAGGTATAGACGGCCAGCATGAACAGCGGATTGAGCAGCGACCAGAAAAGCCCGAGCGCCGACCCACGATAGCGGCCAACTATCTCACGACGAACGAGGGATACTGTTAGCTGCATGTCGTCTCATCCAATACTCTCAATCTCCTATTTCCCGGTCAAAAGGAACTGTATGATGGCGAATTTTGTCATCAAAACTTCTGTGGAACGCGAATTTCAAAGAAAGAGCCTCTTGATTTCGCCTCCAGCCGTCAATCTTCTCCGAGCTAAATGTCTCAACCTTGCTGTAATGCTTCAATAAAACGGCGCTTGAAACACCTACTTTGTGTCCGTTTAAGTGACATCTATACGTAAAATCGATATCGTAGCACGTAAATCCCTCTATTTCCTCCGAAAAACGAACATTACGTGCAATTTCAGACCGAGACGCTATAAATATTCCATCCAACGCTTGCGCACTACAGTTCCCGGTCAAAGGGGAAAAAACTTCAAGGAGATCCGGCTCACTAGCACTTCTTCCAGGTATTACGACTCTTCCAAGCAAATCGTTCGAGTCAGAATAATACCAATTCGATGATTGGCATCGTTTTGTGCCGCATACGCCAAAAACATCAAACGCTTCAAATGCAGAACTTAAACCTTTTGAATCGGACTGAACGATTCTGATGTCATCATGACAGAATATCAACCACTCTCCTCTCGCTGCCTTCATGCCCTCGTTATACCCAGCGGACATAGACCTAGCGCTGCGTATCGGTATAAACTCAATCTCTTCTGACAGTCCCGCAAAACGCAGAAAACTATCTTTCATCTCGCCATACCCATCGGGGTCATTCGTGCATGTCACCACCGATATCGAAACCATTGCTATGCTCTCAAAGAGTTCTTCGCTGTTCCAACGAAACGATCAACACTCAGTTCCTCGAACTGGAGCCTTGCGGATTCTTGCGGCACACCCGTGTGAAACAATCTTATGGCACGTTGGACCGCACCATAGTCCAAAGATCCGGTGTACTCGATCACAGCGTCTTTCATGATAGCTGGGCTTTGGCCCGTAGGTTCCGACAAGACCGCGCAGCCACAGGCCGCACCAAGATATATCCTAGGCTCAAAAGACTGCATCTCGTCGGCGTGAATGTTGAGGATAACCTTCGATCTTCGAAACAGAGCAGCCAAAGAGCGCCCCGACAATCCGTGCGCGATCCAAACAAACCGTAAGTCGGTAGATCGAAGAAAATCCAATTCCGCAACTCTATGTGGCGTTGGCTTTCCCACGAAAGCTACATCCACTGGCCGGCTCGCTACGGTTGGGCGAAAAACAGACGTATCTATAGGCAACGGATGATACGCATCGATCGGCCACCCTTTCTCCTCAACAGCAGCTCGCTTAGTTTCATCGTAGTAGTAGCAATAATCGTAACTTTCCCAACTCATTCTCGAATATACGTGAGAACGAAGCTTGCTCTCTAAAGTTTCCACCTCCCCAACTGACTGGATTGGCTCCGTCAAAAAGGCAACCTTTCGACCGCTTATAGATCTCAGGTACTTTTTTGGATAAAGCTCAGGCCTGTAAAATATGGTAATATCAGGTCGAAAATTAATCATCCTAGTCAGAAATGAGTAATCCCACTCATCGACATCCAAACATAAGATATTCTCCCTACTTCTCCATCTTTCTGGGAAGTGATTCTCAAAATAGGTATGCGGACCAACGAACCCTATGCGCATCGTTCGCCTACTTGCCAACCCATCTCTTGACGTATCTTAATGGAGCGGTAACTCTCCAGCTTGTCGAATGTTCATACTGTTGCCTAATGCTCTGCAGCTGATTCTTGTAATGTTGAAGCGCCCATTGAGCATCAGTCAGCTGCTTCCTTATCTCTCCGACATCCCCTTCCGCGGGCGGGTATACAGAATCAGCGGCGGATAGGTCCGGTTCAGAAGCCAGATAAGCAGAGCGGAGCGGGAGCAACTCGGCAACTTGCGAGACGGTGGCCCGATAAGCATCGAACAGCGACTCGTCCTCGACAAGGCGCCTGAGATAAGCGTCGTTCAGGCTTTGTTGACCGACAAACAGCACACCTAATCCATGCGAATGCATAAACTCCAGCGAAGGAAATTTCGTTCTCAACTCACCCCAAAGACGCCAGACGCCAAAATCACGTTCGCGCACATTGGTGTCATGAAACATGATGACGCCGCGATCGCTCATTGCCGGCAGCCAATTCTCGTAGTCGTGCTTAACAGCTTCATACGTGTGCAACCCGTCAATGTGCAGCAAATCGATCGGCCGGCCGTCAAAATCCGCTCTCGCGTTGTCGAATGTCGATCGGATTAAATGAACTCCGGAAAAGCTTCGATCTAGGAAAGACAGAAGATCATCGTAGATCTTGTCGCCCTCATAACGACCGGCGTGACTGTCGCCCTCCCATGTATCGACGCCCCACAGTTCGGTCTTCACATCAAAAGCTTGCGCCGCAGTAGCTGCAGCTATCAAGCTGGCACCGAAATGAACGCCAAGGTCGACATAGGCGCGGGGCCTCAAATTTCGAAACAGCACGAACAGAAAGGGGATGTGCCCGTGCCAGGCCGTGACCGGCAATTTTCTAGGTAGCGAAAAGAGCGGCGCGATGTATTTATCTTGGATATCTACAGGATCAAAAGCCCTTGCATTTACTCCTTTCACTCCACCTGCGCCGACCTCAGAAATCAGAGAATTGCGATGCATCGAATTTCTTCCCAAATTTTCCACGGAAGCTACGGATAGCGTTCCACATTTTGATTCGAAGACTCTGGAATCGTTTTCATCTAGTATTACAAAGTCTTGCGACCTTTCCATCCCGGCCTTTCGCCGGGGTACTCTTGCCATTTTTCCGGGCTTAAATCTGCTTTTTACATATGGAAACGTGAATTCAAGCTTTTCTAACTTTATTTTCTTTCTTAGGTCTATTTCAGGATACAACAACCCGATATTTATAAGGTCCTTGTCACTAAGGGTCTTTCGCCTGTTGAGGTCATCATGCTCGACCCAGTGAACTCCGAGGCGATTGTTCGTAAGAAATTCATTCCCCCGTATAGAAGATGAAGATGATGCCATCTTCCATAAGTATTTTTCCCGAAACGGCACAGGTATATGGAGCAGCCCGATCGGAGAGATATTGGCAGCGGTTGAAGATGAAGGAATTCCAATAACAGTATGGTACCCTTGGGTTATCACCATATCTGGGTGCGCATGGTAAAATTTCTTCGATATAGCTACCTTTGTGAATTTAGACAGCGAGCGCGAGGTGAGAAATCCATCCGAAAAATCTCCGTCACCACTAAGATTTACTGGAATTATGTTTCTCCAGTTAAGCGAAAAATACTCCCCAGGATTTTCTTCGATTTTAGCCTCGAACTCAGCACGATCGGCAAATGGAAGATATTCATCGCAATCTAAAAAGAATATGTAATCGACGCCGAATACCTCGAAGGCCATTTTCATATATATATTTGCTAGGTCGGCCTGCGGGTATCCATCAGATACCAGCTTAAAAATCTCAGATTTTCTCACTCTATCTCTGACAACCTTAATCGATTCATCGGAAGATAGGTGGTCAACAACGATCGAAAGATCAAAAAACTCGTTCAATTGATCACAAAACGGTTCTAGGATTGATTCTTCATCCCTTAGCATTGTGAAGCTGGCTATTTTCATATCTTTAGTCTATCTCTTTTCTCAAAAAAGACGTCATCCTCCAACTCAAACTTCTACGCATTTCCTCCACGATATTCTGCGCTTTATTTTTTTCATCCGTTATTTTTAATATTTTTTCGAAAATATCCTCGAATCCCGCATGAATATTATTCAATTCTCTCACCAAAAACTGATATTTATTTTCTATTTCTTTGGAAAGCAGCTCATCTCGATCGGAGCGTGCTGACAATTCACTTTCGCGAGCCGCAACTTCCCTCTTCCACGCGTCCTGGTTCGTAGCCCAGACCTCTGTTAAGCGCTGAAGGCCTTGTACCTGCATTGTCAGCTGAGCATCTCTCGCGACTGCCACTTTCTCAAGCGTCGCAAGTTCGGCTGTTAGTCGATCAATTTCCGCCGCTTGTTCGTCCGCCTGCCGCTGAGCCTGGACTAGCTTGGCAGTTGCGGCCTGTTCGCGCGCCTGTATCTCAGGGAACACTGCTCCGCCGAAGATTGCACTTGCACCGTTAAATTCGATACGAATTGCATCCAGGTGCGCGAGAGCGGAACTATCGAAAGAGTCTTCCTCAAGCGCTGTAAGTGCGCGATAGGTCTCTTTGATCCAGCTTATCGCGCGCCCATCGGCCGCAAGCAATTCCGGGCTTCCGAGATGGTGCTGGTGCCGCGCAGAGAAATGCGACGAGAGCGTCTCTTCTACATCCTCGATAGTCTTTGGCCATTCGATTTGAATTGCGCTTGTAAGCTTTTCGATTCCAACACGCCAATCCTTAAGCATGCCCTCATAGGAAAGAAAGATACGTGGAAAATCTCGTGTTGCATGCTCGGCCTCCAATTCGTGGCGCAACCACAAAAGCGCACTGAAGCCATACGTAAAGCCATTGCGTTTTTCGAGCGAGGCGATCACGGCAAGTGGATTGCGCTCGGTAATAACGTAGTACACGTCGATGTGCAGCCGCTTCAATATGTCCGCATAGAGCGGCACAAAACGCGAAATGCGCGGATCCTTGAGAACGAAAAGCGGCGCGTCGCCGAATTCTTCATCGATCAACCGAGCGATCTCAGCTTTGTAAAACGGCTGCCGTACACCGAGGTCTGCCGGATTGAATGCGCGCCAGTCATCCCAACGGCTTCCTGAATCAGCCAGCATACGGTCATGAAGCTCCATCAACCGCAGCGGCTCCCAGTGGCCGGCAGGGTTAGTTGGATTAGCGCCGAGCATGTTCTTCGGCAGCTCCGCGCCAAGCAGGCTGATCGCTCTCGTCAGCGCGCTTGTCCCCGAGCGATGCATGCCGAGCACCATGATGCAGGTGCGCTTCGCGGGCTTGGTCTTCGCCGACTTGGCCCTGACGCCTTTCTTCGGCGCCGCTTGATCGGCCGGCTGCGCGCTCGCATCGCGCAGTTGCTCCGGTGATGGATTTTCGTTCATGCACTCAATGCCTGTTTCGTCTCGCTGCCCCCCAGCCCCCTGACCACCCTCCCCACCGCCTCCCGCCAATGCGGCGCCTGCCACCCGAACACGCCCGCGAACTTCGCGCTCGACAGCCGCGAATTCTGCGGGCGGCTGGCCTTGGTCGGATAGTCGCTCGTCGCGATATCGCGCACTTCGGCGTGCGGGCCACCAAACGCCTTGCTTGTGTCGAGGATGTGACGGGCAAAGCCGCTCCAGTTGGTGTCGCCCTCGCCTGCCAGATGGTAAATGCCGAAGGCGGCGAAATTCCTGTCGTCTCCCAGCCTCGCCGCCGCATGCAGGATGGCGTCGGCGATGTCGAGCGCGGATGTCGGATTGCCCCATTGGTCGGCGACGACCGCGATCTCGTCGCGGTCACCCGCCAGCCTCAGCATCGTCTTGACGAAGTTCTTGCCGAAGGGGCTGTAGACCCAGGCCGTGCGCAGGATGAGGTGGCGCGGGTTTGCCGCCGCCACGGCCGCTTCGCCGGCGAGCTTGGAGGCGCCGTAGACGCCGAGCGGCGCGGTCGGGTCGGTCTCGACATAGGCGCCGTCCCTGGTGCCGTCGAAGACATAGTCGGTCGACAGGTGGATGACGGGAACGCCGAGCCTCGCCGCGGCTTCGGCCACCTTGCCGGCGCCGGTCGCGTTCACCGCGAAGGCCAGATCCTTCTCATCCTCGGCCTGGTCGACGGCGGTGTAGGCGGCGGCGGAAACGACGATGTCGGGCCTTGCCGCCTCGAGTGCCGCGAACACCGTGTCGGGCCGCGCAAGGTCCAGCGCCGGGCGGCCGACGGCGACGACTTCGACATCGTCGCGACCCCGCGCCGCCTCGACCAGGCTTGCTGCGACCTGGCCCTCGCGTCCGGTGACGGCAAGCCTCACGTGGCCACCTTCCTGCTCTCGGCCGCGTTCCCGGCCGGGCTGCTTTCGATCTTTGCGCTTTCGACCGGGGCGTTCTCGACCGGGCGCTTCTCCGCCGCGGTCCGGCCCAGCCGCTCGCCGGCGTAGCGCTGCTCGCGGATCGGCCCCCACCACCATTTGTTGTCGAGATACCAGTCGACGGTCCTGGCCAGGCCGCTGTCGAAATTCTCCTTGGGCGCCCAGCCAAGGTCGCGCGCGATCTTGGAGGCGTCGATCGCATAGCGACGGTCGTGGCCGGGGCGATCGGTGACGAAGGCGATCAGCTCGCGATAGCGCTTGCCGCCGGCGCGCGGGCGCCTGAGGTCGAGAAGATCGCAGATCGCCTCGACGACGCCGAGATTGGTGCGTTCGGAATTGCCGCCGACATTGTAGCTCTCGCCCGGCCGCCCCTTGGTGGCCACCAGCTCGAGGGCTCGCGCGTGATCCTCGACGAACAGCCAGTCGCGCACATTGGCGCCAGCGCCGTAGACCGGCAGCGGCTTCTCGTCGAGCGCGTTGAGGATGACCAGCGGGATCAGCTTTTCGGGGAAATGGTACGGCCCGTAATTGTTCGAGCAATTGGACAGCACCACCGGCAGGCCATAGGTCTCGTGCCAGGCGCGCACCAGATGGTCGGAGGCCGCCTTCGAAGCCGAATAGGGCGAGGACGGCGCATAGGGCGTCTCCTCCACGAACATGCCGCCGTCGAAAGGCAGGTCGCCGAACACCTCGTCGGTCGAGACATGATGGAAGCGGAAGCCCGTCTTGCGCTCCTCGGACAGGCCGCGCCAGTATTCCAGCGCCGCATTCAGGATGCGGTAGGTGCCGACGATGTTGGTCTCGATGAAGGCGCCGGGCCCGTCGATCGAGCGGTCGACATGGCTCTCGGCGGCGAGGTTCATGACGATGTCGATGTCGTCGCGGCGCAAGATTTCCAGCACCGCGCGCTCATCGCAGATGTCGGCCTGCTCGAAGCGGTAGTTATGCGCGTTCTCGATCGGCCGCAGCGATGCGAGGTTGCCGGCATAGGTGAGCTTGTCAAGATTGGTGACGCGGTAGGCCGGATTGGCGCACAGATGCCGGCACACGGCCGAGCCGATGAAGCCGGCGCCGCCGGTGACCAGGAAATTCATGCCGCCGTCCCTCCTCACGCGAACACCTCCGCCTCGGCAAGCAATGGCGCGTTGCGGTCCTTGTCGGAAAGCTGGAAGCCGCCGGGAAGCGCTGGCCATCTTATGCCGATCGCCAGATCGTCGAAGCGGATCGACCGGTCGTGCCCGGGCGAGTAGGTGTCGGTGACCTTGTAGAGCACCTCGGTGTCCGGCACGAGCGTGACGAAGCCATGCGCGAAGCCTTTCGGCACCAGGATCTGGTTGCCCTTCTCGGCCGACACCTCCAGCGCCACCCATTTGCCGAAAGTCGGCGAGGAACGGCGGATGTCGACCGCGACATCGAAGACGCTGCCCCTGATGACGCGCAGCAGCTTGTCTTGAGCGCGGGGCGGCAGCTGGTAATGCAGGCCGCGCAGCACGCCGGCCGCGGCGGAATAGGAATGGTTGTCCTGCACGAAGGCGAGATCGATGCCGGCTTCGGCGAAGCGTTCGGCATTCCAGGTCTCGCTGAAGAAACCGCGCGCGTCGCCATGCCGCTTCGGCACGACCTCCAGCACGCCGTCGAGGCCAAGCGGCCGGACCTCAAGCACGCTGCTCCTCCATCAGATCGGCCACCCGCCGGCGCAGATAGGCGGCATATTCGTTCTTGCCGAGCCGCGCGACGCGTTCCAGAACCTTGTCGGCGCCGAGCCAGCCCTGCTCGAACGCGATCTCCTCCGGGCAAGCAACCTTTATGCCCTGGCGATGCTCGATCGTGCGCACGAAGGACGACGCCTCATGCAGGCTGTCATGGGTGCCGGTGTCGAGCCAGGCATAGCCGCGGCCGAGCTGATGCACATGCAGTTCCCCGCGATCGAGATAGACGTTGTTGACCGCCGTGATCTCGAGCTCGCCGCGCGCGGAAGGGCGGATCGTCGAGGCGATGTCGACGACATTGTTGTCGTAGAAATAGAGACCGGTGACGGCCCAGTTGGATTTCGGCTTCTGAGGCTTTTCCTCGATCGTCAGAGCCCTGCCGGTCGCCTTGTCGAACGAAACCACGCCGTAACGCTCCGGATCGTCGACGTGATAGGCGAACACCGAGGCGCCGCTGTCACGGCCGGCCGCAGCACGGCAGAGATGCGACAGACCCTCGCCGAAATAGATGTTGTCGCCGAGAATCATCGACACGTTGTCCTTGCCGATGAAGTCGCGGCCGATGATGAAAGCCTYGGCGAGGCCGTTGGGCTGCGGCTGCTCGGCATAGGACAATTCCAGCCCGAATTCGGAACCGTCGCCCAGCAACGCCTGGAAAACCGGCAAGTCGCGCGGAGTTGAAATGACCAGGATCTGGCGAATCCCCGCGAGCATCAGCACGCTCAGCGGGTAATAGATCATCGGCTTGTCGTAGATCGGCAGTATCTGCTTAGAAACCGCTAATGTAAGTGGATAAAGGCGTGTTCCGCTCCCACCCGCAAGGATAATTCCTTTCAACAAGCTCTCCTTGAACTACCGCGGCCCCCGCCTCGACGCCAAGTTGCCCGTGCTTAGGTTTCGGGCGCTGGCTTGTCAATGTCGGCTTCGACTGCTTCCCGACGCTACTTCACCTCTTTCTACCATCCGGCACCCGGTGGTTTCGAGCGAAATCCGACCGCGCCATGAAAAAGGGGCCGGCGGGCGCTGTCGCCCGCCGGCCCCTTTTTCCGTCGGTCTGGCTCAGCCGCGCTTGAGCAATGCCCACACCGCCGGCACGAGGCTGGCGGCCAAGGCCACCTTGATCAGGTCGCCGACGATGAAGGGCAGGACGCCGAACTGCCAGGACTTTTCCGGCCCGATGAGGATCGCCAGCCAGGCAAAGCCCATGGCCATCATGACGATTTCCGCCGTCAGCATGGCGCCGAACAGCTTGAAGGGATTGCGGTCCCAGCCGCGGTCCGCGGCCCAGCCAGCGATTGCCGCCATCGCCACGAAGCCGGCAAGATAGCCGCCGGTTGAGCCCAGCATATAGGCGACGCCGATGCCCTTTTCCGGCGTGCCCTGGAAGACCGGCAGGCCAAAAGCGCCCTCGGCGAGGTAGAGAAGGAGCGTCGCGACGGCCAGGCGCAGACCGAATGCCGAGGCGATCAACAGCACGGCGAGCGTCTGCAGCGAGATGTCGACCGGGCCGAGCACCACTTTGGTCTTGGCCGAAAGCGTCAGCAGCAGGGTTCCGGCAAGCGCCAGGAAGAGTTGGGTCGCGAGCCGGGCAGCGCCCCGATCCGGCAGGGTGAGAGAAACAAGCGGGCGCATCGTGGTTGCAGTTGCCATGGTCTTCCCCATTCTGGCTGATTTGCTGGCTTTCAAAGCGCATCGCAGAACCGGATTCAGGCGACGCGCTTCAAAAATTCGTCTTGATGCATGTCGTTTGCCCAAAACCGCTGCGCACTTTTGGGCGACATGCATTGATTTTCCTATATTGGCTTCCGTATCAGGCGGCAATCTTTTTGCCGCATTGCAACGGAGCACGCCGGCATGGCCCTTGAATTCGACACCAGCTTCGATCCGGCCTATGGCCGGGCGGTTGCGGTTGCGCCGGATGTGCTGCGCGTCACCGCCAGAAATCCGAGCCCCTTCACCTTCCACGGCACCAACAGCTATCTCGTCGGCCGCGACACGCTGGCGGTGATCGATCCCGGGCCGGAAGACGACGCCCATCTCGAAACGCTGCTTGCGGCGATCGCCGGCCGACCGGTCAGCCACATCTTCGTCAGCCACACGCATCGCGACCATTCGCCGCTCGCGGCTCGGTTGAAAGAACTGACCGGCGCGCCGACGCTTGCCGAAGGCCCGCATCGGCCGGCGCGGCCTTTGCGCATCGGCGAGGTCAATCCGCTGGACGCCAGCGCCGACCTCGCCTTCGTTCCCGATGTCGTGTTGGCCGACGATGCGCTGACCCAAGGTGACGGCTGGGCCATCCGCACCGTGCTGACGCCCGGCCATACCGCCAACCACGCCGTGTTTGCCCTCGAGGGAGCCGGCACCCTGTTTTCAGCCGACCATGTCATGGCGTGGTCGACCTCGATCGTGGCGCCGCCGGACGGCGCCATGGCCGACTATATGAGCTCCCTCGACAAGCTCCTCGCGCGCGGGGATCGCATGCTGCTGCCGGGCCATGGCGGGCCGGTGACCGCACCGGGCCGGTTCATGCGCGGCCTGAAGACGCATCGCAAGATGCGCGAAAGGGCGATCCTGGAACGCATCCGCGCCGGAGACCGGACGATCACGGAAATGGTCGCGGCGATCTATCGCGACACCGACCCGCGGCTGCACGGCGCCGCCGGCCTGTCGGTGCTTGCCCATCTCGAGGATTTGGTCGCGCGCGGCCTCGTGACCACAGAAGGCGATCCGGCGATCGACGGCCTTTTCAGCCCCGGCGCCTGATCACTCGGCCGGCGCCGCGCCGACCTGTCCGGCGACCTCCTGGTCGAGTTCGGCAAGGAAATCCGTGATGCGGGCGGCGTTGTCGCCGAGGTCGTAGCGGCCGTAGCGCGAGGCCGAACGCATGTCGACGATCACCTGGTCGCCGTCGTCGGTGACGCGGATGGCGACGTCGGCCGGCAGTCCGAGCACGAAGCCCTTGGCCAGCGCGTTGATCGTCGCCTCGCTCTGCCCGTTGATGTCGGGATAAGGCGCCGTCAGTTGCCAGTCGCGGCGGTCGAGCACGGTTTCGACGGCGTCGACGACGGTTTCGAAAGGCAGATTGTAGCTGCGCCCGCTGACCAGCGGATAGGCATCGGCCTGCAGGCTCTGTTCGCCCGGCGTCGGGGCCGACAGCTCGTTCATGTCGGCGGTGCGGTCGCTGGTGTCGAGCGCCGGCGGATCGTCGAGATCGGTCGAGATGTCGCGCAGCGGCGGATAGATCGTCGCCCAGTAAACGGCCACGCCATACGGTGCCAGCACCAGCAGCGCCAGCAGCGCGCCGATGCTGAGATCGCGGCCGCCGCGATCGCCGAAGCTCCAGATCCGCGACAGGGCGAGGCCGGCCAGCAACAGGGCGAGCGCCGCCAGCAACGCCACGATCGCCAGCACCCACAGGAAAGGCGGCGTCTCGACGAGGCCCAGCCTGTAAGCGCCAACGACGGTGAGCAGAAGGACGAGAGAAAATGCCCCGATCCGCCGCGACCAGCCGGCCGCCCTCGACGTCTGCCGTTCAGGAATTGTAGTCATCGTCTGCCGCATTACCCCAGTCCGAACCGAGACTTAGAGGTTTTTGGCGCGGGCTTGAAGCCGAAAGATCGAACATTTTTCGTCAATCCGTCGGCAGGCGGTAGTCCTTGAACTGGGCGCGCAAACTGGTCTTCTGGATCTTGCCGGTGGCGGTGTGCGGAATTTCGCCGACGAAGGCGACGTCGTCGGGCATCCACCACTTCGCCACCTTGCCGCTCATGAAGGTGAGGATGTCGTCCTTGCTCGGCTCCCTGCCAGGCTTGCTGACGACGACGAGCAAGGGCCGCTCGCCCCATTTGGAATGCGGGATGCCGATGGCCGCCGCTTCCGCCACGTCCGGATGGCCAACAGCAAGATTCTCCAGATCGATGGTCGATATCCATTCGCCGCCGGACTTGATGACGTCCTTGGCGCGGTCGGTGATCTGCATGTAGCCGCTGGCGTCGATATGGGCGACATCGCCCGTGTCGAACCAGCCGTCGGCATCGAACTGCTCGGCGCCGGCGCCGCCATAATAGGCGCGGGCCACCGCGGGACCGCGCACCTTGAGATGCCCGAAGGTCTTGCCGTCCCAGGGCAGCGCGTTGTTGTCGTCATCGGTCACCTTCATCTCGACGCCGAAGGGCGAAAAACCCTGCTTCGCCTGGATATCGAGCCGCGCCTCGCCGGTCAGCGCCTCATATTGCGGCTTCAAGGTGCAAAGCGTGCCGAGCGGCGACATCTCGGTCATGCCCCAGGCATGCACCACCTGCACATCGTAATCGTCCTGGAATTTCGCGGTGATGGCGCGCGGACAGGACGCTCCGCCGATCACGACCTTCTTCAGATAAGGCAGCTTCTTGCCGGTCTCCTCCAGATATTGCAGCAGCATCATCCAGACGGTGGGCACGGCGGCGCTGAAGGTCACCTTTTCGGTGTCGAGCAACTCATAGATCGAGGCGCCGTCCATCTTGCAACCCGGCATCACCAGCTTGGCGCCGATCATCGGCCCGCTCTGGCCTAGCCCCCACGCGTTGGCGTGAAACATCGGCACGACAGGCAGGGCGACATCGCGCGTCGACAGGCCCATGGCATCGGGCATGGCAGCCATCATGGCGTGAAGAACGTTCGAACGATGGCTGTAGAGAACGCCCTTCGGGTCGCCCGTCGTTCCGGACGTGTAGCACATGCCGGCGGCGGTGTTCTCGTCGAAGACCTTCCAGGCGAAAGCCCCGTCGGCCTCGGCCAGCCATTCCTCGTAAGCGACGGCATTGGCCAGCGACGTTTGCGGCATATGCGCCCGGTCGGTCAGCACGATCACCCGTCGCAGCGATCGGACMGCGCCGGCGATCTTTTCCAAGAGCGGCACGAAGGTCAGATCGACGAAGATCGCCTTGTCCTCGGCATTGTTCATGATCCAGGCGATCTGCTCGGGAAAAAGCCTCGGGTTGAGCGTGTGGTAGATCGCGCCGATGCCCATGATGCCGTACCAGGCCTCAATATGGCGGGCCGTATTCCAGGCAAGCGTCGCGATGCGGTCGCCAAGCCCGAAGCCGTCGCGCTCCAGCCGCTGCGCCACCTTGAGCGACCGGTGATGGATTTCGGCAAAGGTCGTGCGCACGATCGGTCCTTCGATCGAACGCGACACGACCTCCCGGCTGCCGTGCTGGCGTTCCGCATGGTCGATCAGCTTGTGGCAAAGCAGCGGCCATTCCTGCATCAATCCGAGCATCTGTTCCTCCCTCTTGCGCATTCGCGTCGTTGTTTCACGCATTGTGGAAGGAACAAGCGGATTGTCCAGCCGCCATAAGTCGAAGCCCGTGGATGGATCGAAGAACCGGGAAAACCGCCATAATCCGGCCATCCTCGCCRTTAAGCTTCGTTAACGGGCTGGGTGAGATTGGCGAATGGAGTGGTTCGCATGGATGCGCAGCTCGACGAAAAAACCCTCGAAAGCACGCTTGCCGAAAGTCTGGACGATCTGACGCCGGACATCAAAACCGTTTCCGAAGATGAATTTGCCGAAGTCGTCGGCGGCGCGCTTGAGGCTGTCGGCGGAACGCTGCTGTTCAAGATGCGCGTTGAAAATGGCGCCGAGGGCGAACATGTCGCCGCCGCCTGCATCGGCGACCCCGGCAACCGCCAGTTCCTGCTGCTCACGCTGCCGACCAGCGGCGGTGCGCTGAAGGTCGAGACCGCGGCGCGCAGCACCAATCCGGTCGCCGGCATTGCCGCCGCCTATGCCGGCCTCATGGATGCCTTCAAGACGGCCGCCTGACCGGGCGGATGACAGACGTTCAATGAATGGTGATGGCGCTGCGCGCCGCGCCAGCTTGCGCGGCGCAGCTAGCCGACACATGTAAGTCTCCCCGAGAACGTTTCGCGGTTTCACGGAAACGACGAAACGCTCTCTTTTTGTTTGACGCAATTCCGGACGGAAAACCGCTCGCACTTTTGTTGGAATTGCTCCAGGAGATCATTCATGGACAAGCCCGCCAACCCTGCCCCCGGCTTCCAGCGCAATCCCGACAAGGTGATCACCGTCGAACCCTATCGCGGCAGCGTCACCGTGCGCGCCGGCGACACCGTCATCGCCCGCTCGACCCGGGCCAAGGTGCTGTCGGAACCGCCCTACCCGGCCGCTTTCTACATCCCCTTCGACGACATCGACTTCAGCAAGCTCTCCGGCACCGAGCACTCCACGCATTGCCCGTACAAGGGCGATGCCAGCTACTGGAGCGTCCAGCCGGCCGGCGAAGCCGGCACGAACGCGATGTGGGCCTACGAACAGCCGTTCGACGAAATGACCGAGATCCGCAATCACGGCGCGTTCTATACGAACAAGGTGACGGTCGAAGCGACGCCGGACTGACCATTCTTGGCGGATGGCCCGCCGAAGGTGCCTTGAGATTCAGGTCAGGCCGAGTCGAGAATGGTGGGTTCCGAGAACCGGAGCGGAGCGTACTTTTAGTGCGTGAGCACGGGAAGCGCAGGAAGCCGCCATTCTCGACTCGGCCTGACCTGAATCTCAGGGCACCTCAGTCCGTCGTGCCGTCGTTGCCTATACCCTCGGCATCGTCGAGGCGCACGAAGGTCATGCCCTTCTGCTTCAAGGCGAGCAGCCCCTGAACCACGCCCTCGCCGGCCGCATGGGTCGGCTGGTTGATGTGGGCGATGATGACGTCGCCATCCTTGGCGGCGCCGATGCGGCGCGCCGTTTCCTTCGCGCCGAGCAGCGAGCCGCCGTCGCCGTTGACCGAGAAGCCGGCGATCTTGAAGCCCAGCTTGCGGATCATGGCGATCGCCGAAGGACTGTATTCGGCGGTGGCGCCGCGGAACCATTTTGGCGCCTGCCCGCCTGCCCCGGCAAGGGCGGCGGCGCCGGATTCGACCTCGGCCTGTACGGCGCCCGGACTGCCGGCGCTGCGGATGCCGTAGATCTTCTGCGGCGTATCGACCGCCGGAATGTGGCGGCCGCCATGGTTTTCCAGTTCGAACAGGTCGGGATGCGCCCGCATGATCTCGACAGCTTCGGCATTGCGCTTCAGCCAGATGCCGGTAACGAAGATCGTCGCCGGTATCCTGTTGTCGACAAGCGCCGAAAGTATCCTTGTGTCGGTCTTGCCGCCGCAGGCATCGAGCGTCAGGGCGACGCGACCGCCGCCTTCAGCGCCCTGCGGCTTCAGATGCAGCGTCGGCTCGAGCAGCGTCGCGGCGTTGCCCGCGGACGCGGCGAACAGCGACAGCGCCATCGCGCAAATGGAATTTCGAAGCAGGCCCATCATCCGTTCCAAACCGGCACGTTCGGGCATTCTCCGCGCCGCGCCAAAACGTGTCTCCACAAGACTGGCATCTAGGCGAAAATCGGGACGGCAGACAGTGCAAAAACAGCAATCGCGAAAATTTGCTTTCGCCTTACACCGCAGCTTCCAGGGGCATTTCCGTCCGTGCCAGGAGTTCCAGCGTCGCCCCGACGACGGGATCAACCTCCAGGCGCCAGACACAGCATGCCTTGCTCGGATCGGTCCGGCGGCACAGGTCGCCGCCGACGCAGTCGCAAGGCATGGAAGGCCTCAGCGAAATGCTTGGCACGCCGACCGGCGCCCAACGGACCGGGTTGGTCAGGCCGAACAGGCCCACCACCGGCGTGCCTGCCGCGGCCGCTATATGCAGGGGGCCGCTTTCATTGCCGAGAAACAGCCGCGCCTCCTTGAGCAGCGCCAGCAGCGTTTCCAGCCGCAGCATGCCCGCCAGGTTGACGACACGCGTCTTCGCCGCCGCGATGATCCTGTCGGTCGCCTCGCTCTCGTCCGGACCGCCGACCAGAACCACCTGCAGGCCGGTTTCCCGCACGATCCTGTCGATTGCTTCGGCGAAGCGCTCCGGCTGCCAGCGCCGCCCCACGAAGCTTGCTCCGGCATGAACGGCAATAAAGGCGTTTGGCTGAATTTTGTGCCTGGCGAGCAAAGCCAGGGCGCGCGTCGTTTCGAAGGGCAAGGGTCGAATGGCAGGAACCCTGACGCGCAGCGCGATGCCAAGCGCCTCCAACGGAGACAAATAGCGATAGAGATAGTGTCTTTTGCCGAATCCGTAGGGTTTCATCCGGACGTTGGCGGGCTGGCGCTCATGCCAGCGCAAGGGCCTCTCCGTCGGGAAATGGCCGACCCTGACCGGCGCGTGGACCAGTTCGGAAATGATCCGCGAGGTCTTGGAGTCGGTGATGTCGATGGTCATGTCGAAGCGGTGCTGCCGCAAAGCCCGGACCATGCGGAAGAGCTCGCGCCCGCGCTCGAGCGGCGAACCGCGCATCTTGGCACGGCTGAAGGGGACGACTTCGGTGGCGATGCCGTGCCCCGTCAGGAAGCCGGCGAAATGCGCCTCGCAGAGAAACACGATCCTGACGCCCGGATATTGAAGCTGCAGGTTCTTCGCCAGCGCCGAGGCAAGGACAATGTCGCCGATGAACTTGGTCTGCACGATCAGAATCGACCGGAAGGCGGTTGGGGCAATCTGCAACATGGGTTTCGGACACCAATGAATTCGGTGTCGGAAACTCCCTTGGAACGATGTCGAGATTCAGGACTGTCACGCGCACGTTCGCGTGACATTGCATACAAAACCGTAAGGTATGGGGACGCCCGTCAGGAGCGTTTTGCCGCGCTCTTGGCCGCAGCCACCGCAGCCTGCGCGGCGGCCAGCCTGGCGATCGGCACACGGTAGGGCGAGCACGACACATAGTCGAGGCCGACCTCCTCGCAGAAACGGATCGAGGCCGGGTCGCCGCCATGCTCGCCGCAGATGCCGAGCTTGATGGCGGGCCGCGTCGCCCTGCCCTTTTCGGCCGCCATCCGCACCAGCTCGCCGACACCGTCGACGTCGAGCGACACGAACGGATCCTGTTCGATGATGCCCTTCTGCCGGTAGGTTTCGAGGAAGGACGCGGCATCATCGCGAGAGATACCAAAAGTCGTCTGCGTAAGATCGTTGGTGCCGAACGAGAAGAATTCGGCCGCTTCGGCAATGACATGGGCGCGGATCGCCGCGCGGGGGAGCTCGATCATGGTACCCGTCAGGTATTCGATCTTGGTGCCGGTCTCCTGCATGACGCTTTGCGCCACCGCATCGATACGCGCCTTGACGTATTCCAGCTCCTTCACGAGCCCGACGAGCGGCACCATGATTTCCGGCACCACCAGCGCCCCGGCCTTGTGTCCGGCCTGTACCGCCGCCTCGAAGATGGCGCGCGCCTGCATCTCGGCGATCTCCGGATAGGAGACGGCGAGCCGGCAGCCGCGATGGCCGAGCATCGGGTTGAACTCGTGCAGGGCCTCGGTGCGCTGCCTGAGCTTGTCGGCCGACACGTTCATGGCAGAGGCGACCTCGGCGAGCTCGGCCTCGGTCTTGGGCAGGAATTCGTGCAGCGGCGGGTCGAGCAGGCGGATCGTCACCGGCAAGCCGGCCATGATCTCGAACAGCTCGAGGAAATCCGAGSGCTGCATGGGCAAAAGCTTGTCCAACGCCGCGCGCCTGTCCTTCTCGCTGTCGGCCAGGATCATCTCGCGCATGGCGACGATGCGGGCGCCGTCGAAGAACATGTGCTCGGTGCGGCAAAGGCCGATGCCCTCGGCGCCGAAGGAGCGCGCCATGCGCGCGTCGAGCGGCGTTTCGGCGTTGGTGCGCACCTTCATGCGGCGCGCGGCGTCCGCCCATTCCATGATGGCGGCGAAATCGCCGGACAGCTCCGGCTGCAGCATGGCGACCGCCCCTTTGAGCACCTGACCGTTGCCGCCGTCGATGGTGATGATGTCGCCCTTGCGGAAGGTCTGGCCCATCGAGATGAGCGTGCCGGCCTTGTAGTCGACACGCAGCGAGCCGGCACCGGAAACGCAGGGCTTGCCCATGCCGCGCGCCACCACCGCGGCATGGCTGGTCATGCCGCCGCGCGTGGTGAGGATGCCTTCGGCGGCGTGCATGCCGTGGATGTCCTCCGGACTGGTCTCGATGCGCACCAGGATGACTTTACGCCCTTGCGCCTTGGCGTCCTCGGCATCGGCGGACGAAAAGACGATCTCACCGGTGGCAGCGCCCGGCGAGGCCGGCAGGCCCATGCCGATGACATCGCGCGCCGCCTTCGGATCGATGGTCGGATGGAGCAGTTGGTCGAGCGAGGCCGGATCGATGCGGGCGACCGCCTCCTCCTTGGTGATCAGCCCGTCCTTCGCCATCTCCACGGCGATCTTCAGCGCAGCCTTGGCGGTGCGCTTGCCGGAGCGGGTCTGCAGCATCCACAATTTGCCGCGCTCGATGGTGAATTCGAGGTCCTGCATGTCGCGGTAGTGCTTTTCCAGCCGATCGGAGATGTCGACGAAAGCCTGGAAGGCGTCGGGCATAAGCTTCTGCAGCGACGGCTTGTCGGAGCCGGCGGCGATACGCGCCGCCTCGGTGATGTTCTGCGGCGTCCGGATACCGGCCACCACGTCCTCGCCCTGGGCGTTGACCAGGAACTCGCCATAGAGCTGCCTGTCGCCGGTCGAGGGATTGCGGGTGAAGGCGACGCCGGTTGCGGAGGTGTCGCCCATGTTGCCGAACACCATGGCCTGGACGTTGACGGCCGTGCCCCAGCTTTCGGGAATGTCGTGCAGGCGCCGGTAGGTGATGGCGCGGTTGTTCATCCAGCTCGAGAACACGGCGCCGATCGCGCCCCACAGCTGCTCCTGCGGATCCTGGGGGAAAGGCTTGCCGAGCTCTTCCTCGACCTTGGCCTTGTAGAGCGAGATCACGCCTTGCCATTCCTGGGCCGTCAGCTCGGTGTCGAGCTCGTGACCGAGGCTCGCCTTCTGGTCCTCGAGGATCTCCTCGAACACTTCATGGTCGAGGCCCATCACGACGTCGGAGTACATCTGGATGAAGCGGCGGTAGCTGTCATAGGCAAAACGGGCGTCGCCGGAATCGGCGGCCAAAGCCTCGACCGTCTCGTCGTTGAGGCCGAGATTGAGCACCGTATCCATCATGCCGGGCATGGAGGCGCGGGCGCCGGAGCGAACGGACACCAGAAGCAGCTTCGACGGATCGCCGAAGCGGCGGCCGGTGATGCGGCCGATATGGTCGAGAGCGGAGACGACGTCCGCCTCCAGCGCTTCGGGATAGGTGCGGCCGTTGGCGTAATAGGCGTTGCAGACTTCGGTGGTGATGGTGAAACCGGGCGGCACCGGCAGCCCGAGGCTGCACATCTCGGCCAGATTGGCACCCTTGCCGCCGAGAAGGTTGCGGTCGCCGGCACGGCCTTCGGCGGCACCGTCGCCGAAGGTGTAAACCCACTTGGTCATGCTTGCCCTCCAGTTCGTGGAAGATAGAAACAGCCGGACCATGGGCCCGGTTCCCCGCCTTCGCGATCCGAGCGATAGGATGCTGCAGTGCGAAAGGCAAGCACCGGCCGGGCGCCCGCCGCAACTACAATCGATTAAGCAAAAGCTGCGTCAAAAAGACTTGCCGGAGGGTATGGCACGATATAGAACATAAAGGGAACATAGTGGAGTAGCGTGATGAAACTCAACGGAAAACTCGACTATCTTGAAATGCCGGCGACGGGCGGCACGCTGGACAGCGTCAAATCCTTCTACAGCGCCGCGTTTTCATGGTCGTTCACCGATTATGGCCCGACCTATTCCGCCTTTGCCGAAGGCCTCGACGGCGGCTTCCAGGCAGATGCCGGCGAAGCGCCGGCCAAGCCGCTCCCGGTCATCTACTCCAAAAACCTCGAGGAAACGCAGGATGCGGTCGAGAGTGCCGGCGGCACGATCGTCAAGCCGATCTTTTCCTTCCCGGGCGGCAGGCGGTTCCACTTCACCGATCCGGCCGGCAACGAACTGGCCGTTTGGGGACATTAGGGAAGTCGCGATTTCGGGTTGTTTGCTGTTGACAGCCGGGGGGCAGCCGGGCTCATTCCAGTGAACGGCGGCAACCTCCAACAGCAAAAAGCAGACTGATGAAATTCGGCTCAAGCGGTGTTCGGGGTCTGGCTTCCGAATTGGCCGGACGGCCAAGCGGGCTCTACACCGAGGGTTTTGCCCGGCGCTTGCGGTCGACCGGTTTTCGGCAAGGCGAGGTCTTCGTCGGGCGCGACCTGCGCGACAGCAGTCAAACGATAGCGGAAGACTGCATGGCGGCGCTGGCCGCAAGCGGCTTCCTGCCGGTCGATTGCGGCCCCATCCCGACACCCGCGCTAGCCTTCTATGCCCGCCTGCGCGGCGCCGCGGCGCTCATGGTGACGGGCTCGCATATTCCCGCCGACCGCAACGGCATCAAGTTCTACGGGCCGAAGGGTGAGATCGACAAGGCGGATGAGGCTGCGATCACGCAGGCAGTCGCCGAGCTGTCGGACCACTATCCCTGGCCGCCGGCCCATGCGGACCGGCAGAGCGGCCACGAACTGGCGCTCGCTGCGTTTCGAGACCGTGTCGGTGGTATCCTGCCCCCTGGCGCCCTTTCCGGAATGAAGCTCGGTGTCTATCAGCACAGCACCGTGGCGGGCGAGTTGCTGGTCGAAGTGCTGCGATCCTTTGGCGCGGATGTGACCCCTGTCGGCAAAACGCAGGTTTTCGTGCCCGTCGACACCGAGGCCGTCGGCCGGAAAACGATGGCGAAGGTGAAAGACTGGGTGCGCGAATTCAAATTCGACGCCGTGCTCTCGGCCGACGCCGACGCCGACCGTCCTCTCGTCATCGACGAACATGGTGAATTGTTCCGCGGCGACCTGATCGGGTTGGCCACGGCGCTGTTCCTCAAGGCCGACATCGTGGTGACGCCGGTCACCTCCAATTCGGGCATCTCCGAAGCTTTCGGATTCAGCGTCAGGAGAACGAAGGTCGGATCCCCCTTCGTCATAGAGGGAATGGACGCCGCGCGGCAGGCCGGCGGCATCGTCGTCGGCTTCGAGGCCAATGGCGGGGTTCTTCTGGGGTCGGACTGCCTGGTGAACGGCAAGACCTTGTCCGCGCTGCCGACGCGGGATTCGTTTTTGCCCATCCTGGCGGTGCTGGGCACGTCGGCATCGACGGGCAAATCGCTGTCCGGCCTGCGCGAAACCTGGAACCTTCCGGTCTGCGCCAGCGAGCGGCTCGAGAATTTCCCTGTCGAAGCTTCGCGCGGCTTGATGCGCAAGCTCGCCGACCGCGACGCGCTACGGCAATTCCTCGCCCCGTTCGGCGCCGTCGCGGATGTCGATGAGACCGACGGCTTCAGGGCACGGATGACCAGCGGCGAGATCATCCATCTGCGGCCTTCCGGCAACGCTCCCGAATTTCGTTGTTATGCCGAGGCTGAAAGTGCCGGTAGGGCGGAGGAGATCGTGGCATTGGCCCTCAAACGGGCGTGGGACGCCGGCCGAGAATAGCGGCCCGCATCGCTAGCGATTTAGTTGATCTCCCGGCATTGAGCTTTGCTCCGCCCCGTCCTATAAGGCCGCGCGCAGCGGGCATGCCCCGCCTGCTGGGGCGTCGCCAAGTGGTAAGGCATCGGTTTTTGGTACCGACATTCCCAGGTTCGAATCCTGGCGCCCCAGCCAACTGCCGTCATGCAGATCTGGCCAATCAGACGCTGTTTCACCGTGTCGCGGAAGCGGCGAGCCGCCCTACCTCTTTGCGAACGGACAGCCGCCCTTTCCCGCCTTTGCTCGTCAGCCGGCGGAGGCCGGCTCGGGAAGCCATCGCTTTTCGATAAGGCAAACCATCGTGTAGGCGGGGTCAAAAACGTTGCCGACGTGATATCGGACAACCTGTCCCATCAGATGCGATGCTGCAGCGGCGGACAAGCCATAGTCGCTGGTCAACCAGTTGAGCATATCCGTGGTCGCGTGCTGGAGCGCCTGATCCAGCGGGCGAGCGTTGCCAACAGAGAAAATATGGGTCTCGTTCTCACCGCGAGGCCATACCAGCCGCCTGTTTTTTTCCACGGTCAATCGAAACTCGATTTCAAAGCAGGTTTCGATACCGGTTCCGACAATCTCCCCATCGCCCTGCGCCGCATGGCAATCGCCGGCGAAGAAGAGCGCTCCCTCTACGGCAACAGGAAACCAAACCGTCGCGCCGGGCCGAAACCCGCGGTAATCCATGTTGCCGCCATTTTCCGCACTGGTTGCGGTGGAGAAAGCCTGGCCCATCGAGGGCGCCACGCCAAAGCAGCCGATCATCGGCTCGACCGGCAAAATGAAGCTTTCAAGGCCAGGCGGCGGCTCTTCCAGCATCACCGTTCGCGATTCGAGGTCGATCCGCCAGGTGACCGTATCCCGTGCAGGCAGTCCGCGAGCAGCCTCGGGATCGACGACGTTCGCAGCCAATGACGAGATCGTCCAACCGGTGGGACGGATCGGGTCCATGCGCAGGATGTCCACACGCAACGCGTCGCCAGGCTCGGCTCCCGTCACGAAGACCGGACCGTTCATCGGGTTTGGACCATGAGCCGGTCGGGCACCGTTCTTGTCGAAGCCACGAGCGTCCAGCGTCTGTGTGATCACGACATCGCCGGACGCGATTGCGAGCGCCGGCGGGACCGTGCCGAGGACGTTGTGCCAGGTGGTGTTGACGAGCTTGTGCGTTGCCATGAGTTGGAAGTAGCGAAGGCATTGCCGCGCGGCAAGTGTGGATTAGGCTCTCCGGCGGCCGATCGGCTTTGCTCCGCCTCGTCCCATAGGGCAGCGCGCCGCAGCCATGCCTTAGGCTCATCTTGTCGAACACCTTGTTCAGCGGCTCAAAGCGGCCCGACATTTTTCCGAAAATCGGGAAAGTCGATGCCCAAATCCACGACTTATCGCCTGAAGTATTCCCGCTACGATCAAGCCGGATCAACCCGTTGGGGATAGCCGGGATGCTGAACGAGAAGACGGTGCGCGATGCCGTGGAACAATATCGCGAGGAAGGTTATGCCATCGTCCGACAGTTCGTCGACGGCGACGAGATGGTTCGGCTGAGGGAGGAAACAGATGCCGTCTATGCCGAGGGGTTGAAGCATCACGCCACGTTCCGGCATGGCAATCTGAGTTTTCAGATCCTGCCCGAATCGGATTTCGGCAAGCGCTACGTGTTGCAAGCCTACTGGTTCTCCTGGATCAACAGCTATTTCGAGGAATTCCGGCGCAACCCGCGCTACCTGCAACTGCTGGAGGGTCTGATCGGCCGCGACATCCRGCAGATCGCCCAGCAATTGCACTGGAAGYCGCCGGGCGCCAACGTAACCGGCTATCGTTTCCACCAGGACCTGCGTTTCCGCAATCAGGCGGCCTTCGACAATGTCGCCGACGCGACGGTGACCACGGGCCTGGCGGTCGATCGGGCAACGCTCGAGAATGGCTGCCTTCAGGTCGTGCCGGGCAGCCATAAGCTGGGCTATCTCGGGCTTTCCGACGAAGGGACGGGCGAGCTGATGAAAGGTCTGACGGCCGAGGAGGAATTGCGCAAGGTGGGAATCGATCCGGCGACGATCATTCCGCTCGAACTTGAACCCGGCGACCTGGCGATGTGGGGATTGCTCACCGTGCACGGCTCCTCGCCCAACAAGTCGCGCCATGATCGCGCCTTCGCCCTGTCCAGCTACGTGCGGGCCGATTCGACACAGCGCGGCGAATGGGCGTTCAGGAACGGTGTTTCCGTTCCGCTCGGTGAGACGCCCGCCCTGTGCAAATATGAAAAGCTCTTCGAGGAGCCTGGGCCGATATACGACACCACCGCCTGGTGGAAATGACCTTGCCGCTTCGGGCGAAGGGGGCAAACGGGGTCCGGCGTTCGCGCCGGACCCTTCTCGGCGTCCGGACGGCCCCAGAGCATTTCACCGTTTTGCGAAAGCGGCGAGGCGCGCTATCTCCTTGTTTTTATGCAATTTCGGGCGGAGAACCGCGTCACACTTTTCCTGAAATTGCTTTAGGCCACGAAGTCGTCCGCCAGCTCTCGGATCAGGAAATCGACGAAGGCACGCACCTTCGCGGCGATATAGGTGCGATGTGGATAAAGCGCGTAGATCGGGCTGGAGTCTGGCCGGAAGCTGTCGAGCTGAACCTCAAGCCTGCCGTCGCTGATCGCCGCGTCGACCAGGAGGCTGGGCAGATTGCCGATGCCGAAGCCGGCGATGGTCATCTGGTAAGCGGCTTCCACGCTGTTGGTCGAGACACGGCCGCCGACAACCGCGTCGAAAGGGCCATCCGGTCCGACGAAAGGCCATGTGCCGAGACGCTTTGCATAGTTGGAAAGCACGCAGGAGTGTTTCGCCAGCTCGCCCGGATGGGCGGGACGGCCGTGACTGTCCCAGTATCCGGGCGTGGCGCAGACATAGTTGCGCACTTCGCCCAGCCTTCGCGCGATGAGCGCGGAATCGGCCTGCTGGCCGAAGCGGATCGCCACGTCATAGCCTTCCTCGACGATACCTACGACGTAGCGGGCCGTAAGGTCGAACTCGATCGTGGTGAGCGGATTCTCTTCGAGGAATTTCGGCACAAGCTTTGTGATGCGGGTGTGACCAAGCACATTCGAGCACGACACCCGGATCAGGCCGCGCGTTTCCTTATGCAGCCCGCGCGTGGAATCCTGCAGTTCAGTGACGTCATCCAGCAGCGCCCGAGCGCGCGGAGCATAATCGCGGCCCGCTTCGGTCAGACTGAGGCGCCGCGTCGTGCGGTTGATCAGGCGAACGCCGAGATCGTCCTCCAGTTCCTTGATCGTCCGGCTGACGGCGGTCGTCGACATGTTCAGGTCACGCGCCGCCGCCGACAGGCTTCCAAGCAGGCAGACACGATCGAAAACCCGCATCGCCGTCAGAAGATTCATTCCGCCTCCTTTCAACCGGCGCGCCAGATGCCGGCACGCCGAGAAAACAGCGGCGGGCGAGCAGGTGACAAGAGCATTCCAACGGCTTTGGACGCAAAATCAACAATGGGAGAAATGACATGACATCCAGGCCTCTTCATCCCGCGATCGGCACTTTCGTGCRCAATGCCAGGAACGGCAAGCTGGATCGCCGCGAGTTCCTCGCGCTTGCCAGTGCCTTCGGCGCGAGCGCGACGACCGCCTACGGGCTTCTCGGACAACCGGTTCCGGCCCACGCCGAGGATGCGCAACCGCCAAGACGAGGCGGCACGCTGYGCGTCGCCATGCAGGTCATGGAGATTGAGGATCCGCGTAGCTTCAAGGTCTCGCAAATGGGCAACATCGCAAGGCAGTTCCTCGAGCCGCTTGTGCGCTGGAAGCCTGACTTCACTTTCCAGCCGATGCTGCTCGAGAGCTGGGAGATCAACGCCGACGCCACGGAATACGTCCTGAAGGTGCGCAACGGCATAAAATGGTCGAACGGCGACGACTTCACCGCCACCGACGTGGCCTTCAACATAGCGCGCTGGTGCGAAAGAGACGCTCCGGGCAATTCGATGGCCGGGCGCATGACGGCCCTGATCGATCCGCAGGCCAAGATGGCGCGCGCCGGCGCCATAGAGATCCGTGACGATCGAACCGTTGTATTGAAGCTGTCGCAGCCTGACATCACCATCATCCCGGCGATGACCGACTATCCGGCCCTCATCGTTCACCACAGCTTCGATGCGAAGAAGGCGCCCCTGTCGGCCAATCCCATCTTCACCKGCCCGTTCGAGCTCACCAAGCTCGATGTCGGCGTCGCCGCGTCGGTCCGAAAACGCCCCGGAGGATCGTGGTGGGGTGGAGAGGTCTTCCTCGAGGGCATCGACTGGATCGACTACGGCACGGACTCGGCCGCCACGGTCTCTGCCTTCGAAGCCGGAGAGATCGACCTCAACGGACAGACGCAATCCTATGATGTCGATCTGCTGGACAAGCTGGGATTGAAGAAATCCGAGATCGTCACCGCCGCGACCGTGGTTGCACGCTGCAATGTCGGCGCCAAGCCATATGACGACAAGCGGGTGCGCAATGCCATTCAGTTGGCCGTGGACAATGAGACAGTGCTGCAGCTCGGAGCGAACGGCATGGGCATCGTTGCCCAAAACGATCATGTTGGCCCGATGCATCCCGAACATGCCGACCTGCCGCCGGTCAGACGCGATGCGGCCAAGGCCAGGGCCCTGCTTGCCGAAGCCGGACAGCTCGATTTCGAATTCGACCTGATCTCCGTGGAAGCCGACTACCGCAAGGAAAGCGCCGATGTGGTGGCCCAGCAGATGCGCGATGCCGGCTTCAAGGTGAAGCGCACCGTCATCCCCGAAGCGGCATTCTGGAACGACTGGACGAAATACCCGTTCGCAACCACGAACTGGAACGCGCGACCGCTTGGCATCCAGACCTACGCGCTTGCCTACCGGAGCGGCTCGGCCTGGAACGAGACCGGCTTTGCCGACCCGGAATTCGACGCCAGGCTGGGGAAGGCCAACGCTATCGCCGATGCCGATCAGCGCCGCGTGCTGATGAAGGAACTGCAGACGATCCTGAGGGACTCCGGCATCATCGTCCAGCCCTACTGGCGCAAGCTGTTCTGCCACATGAAGCCCGCCCTCATGGGTTACCAGATGCACCAGGCCTACGAGCAGGATTTCACCCAAGCCTGGCTGGCGGCCTGATCGTGGAAATCCGGCGACGATCGTGGCGGCACGCGAATGCAGGCCGCCCCGGCCGCATCCAGTCATCGAAAACGCTGCCCATCCGAGGCAGCAGTCTCGCTCGCGCAAGTCAGGCCGCGCAAGGGGCATGACGCGCAAACGCGGCCGCAGTTCCCCCGTTTCTGGTCCCCTTCGAGGTCTTCGAACGGCAATATCCGGTCAAAGGCATGCGTGGTTGGATGCGTCGATGACCGGGGTTCGTTGTTCGCCACAATCCTGGGCTCCAGCTTCGTTGCCTGCAGCTTACTTTTGCGGAAATGAAGCGGAACCTACTGTGATCGGCAATGACTTTCCCCCGTCGCGGGACAATGTCGAGACTTGAGCGTCATGCCTGATACGGAAAGTCGGCAACGGCTGCCTCGATTGCATCTGCAGGGTGCTAGGCAGGCATGCTGAGCCTGTCGAAACGGCTATCGCTGCGAGCTCCCTGCCGCACTGCCGGCTCGGCATGCCGCAAGAGCCTCAGCCTAAACCTTTTCCGGCGGAAGGCGTTGTTCATTGCAGACGGACCAGGACACAACAGCCAGCGGAGAGGTTCAACCGATGTATTTCATGGCATTGGCCACCGACTATGACGGCACGCTGGCGCAGGATGGGCTGGTCACGGCCAGCACGGTCTCGGCGCTGGAAAAGCTGAAGAAGTCCGGGCGCAAGCTCATCCTGGTCACTGGGCGGGAACTGCCCGATCTCAAGGAGGTGTTTTCCGAACTTTCCCTGTTCGACAAGGTGGTCGCCGAAAACGGCGCGCTGATCTACACGCCGGCCAGCGAGGAAGAGCGCGCGATCTCGCCCTCGCCTTCCGCGGATCTCGTCGACAGGCTCAAGAAGCGTGGCGTGAAGCCGCTGTCGGTCGGCCGCTCGATCGTCGCCACCTGGGAGCCGCATCAGGCCACCGTGCTCGACGTCATCAAAAAGCTTGGGCTGGAGTTGGAGATCATCTTCAACAAGGGCGCGGTGATGATCCTGCCCTCGGGCATCAACAAGGCGACCGGGCTGGCGGCGGCGCTCGAAGACCTGAAGCTGTCGCCGCATAATGTCGTGGCCGTCGGCGACGCCGAAAACGACCACGCCTTCCTCAGGGCTTCGGGCTGCAGCGTCGCGGTGGCCAACGCATTGCCCGCCGTCAAGGACACCGCGGATCTTGTCACCAAGGAGGCGCGCGGAAAGGGCGTCGAGGAGCTCATCCGCAAACTGATCAAGCACGATCACCTCATTGCTAAAAAGCGCTTGGGCGGCGTGCTGCTCGGAACTTCGCGCGGCAAGGACATCTATCTGTCGCCGATGGAAACAGTGCTGATCGCCGGGAGCTCGGGCATCGGCAAATCGACTCTCGCCACGGCGCTCACCGAGCGGCTGGTCGAAAAGGGGCTGCAGTTCTGCATCTTCGACCCCGAGGGCGACTATGACGGGCTGAAAGGCGCGGTACCGCTGGGCAACGGCTCGACCGCGCCGAACAAAGAGCAGTTGCTGGAGTTGATCGAGAAGCCGCAGACCAACGTCGTGGTCAACGGCCTGGCGCTGAAGGTCGACGAGCGGCCCGACTTCTTCGCCGAATTGCTGCCTAGCCTCGGCAATGTCCGTTATCGCACGGCAAGGCCGCATTGGCTGATCATCGACGAGGCGCATCATTTGATGCCCAAGCGACGCGGAGACACGCGATCCGTGCTTTCGATCGAGCTGCCCGGCACGGTGCTGATCACCGTCCACCCCGAAGCGATCTCCACCGATGCATTGCGGCTGGTGACGGCAGTGATCGCGCTCGGACCCAAGGCGAAGGACGTGATCAGGACCTTCTGCAAGGAAACCGGGCTCAAGGCGCCGAAGGACATCCCGCTGCCCAAGGGCGACCGGGTTCTGTTCTGGCGGCCGCACGATGGCAAGAAGCCGGTCACCGTCAAAGCGATCGAGCCCGAACAATCGTTGAAACGGCATAGCCGCAAATATGCCGAGGGCGAGCTCGACGAGGCCGGCAGCTTCTATTTCACCGGGCCGAAGAAGGCGATGAAGCTCAGGGCCCACAACCTCATCATCTTCGCGCAGATGGCCGAAGGTATCGACGACAAGACATGGGAACACCATTTGCGCGCCGGCGACTATTCCAAGTGGTTCCGCCAGCAGATCAGGGACAAGGACCTCGCCCGGGAAACGGCAGAGGCGGAGAAGGACAAGACATTGTCGGCAGACGAAAGCCGCAAGCTGGTGATCGACGCCGTGCGGAGGCGCTACACGGCGCCGGCGACTGCTCCGGAGAGGAACTGACCCTTTGCGTTGGCCGGATCTCCGCCGGCTCCGCCCCGGGGCGTCGCCCGGCGCAGGGTTGGCTCCGTTTTCAACTGCGCTGTGTGGCGGTCTGCCTGGAGCGTTTCACCGTTTCGCGGAAGCGGCGAACCACCCCATCCCTTTGTTTTTACGCAATTACGGACGGAAAACCGCTCACACTTTTCCTTGAATTGCTCTAGGAACGAGGAACCTTGCGGCGAGAGCGCAGAGCAAGACGGTGAACATCAGGATCAGCGCCACCAGCGCGTTGATATCCGGCGAGAAACCGAGACGCATCATTGCCCACAGGCGCACCGGCAGCGTCGTCTGGGTGCCGGTGACCAGGATGGTGATCATGGTCTCGTCGAACGAAAGGGCGAAGGCGAGGATGGCGCCGCCGACCATCGCGCTCGACAGGTTGGGCAGGATGACGCGCCAGAAAGTCTGCCATTTGGTTGCGCCGAGATCGTAGGAGGCTTCCACCAGCGTGCGGCTCATCGACTGCAGGCGCGTCAGCACCGTGCGGTAGACGATCGCCAGCACGAAGACGGTGTGGCCGATCACGACCGTCAGCAGCGAGCGCTCGATGCCGACCTCGCGGAAGAAGATCAGCAGCGCGAGGCCGCTGATGATAGGCGGCATCAGGAACGGCAGGAAGATGATGAACTGCAGCAGCGAACGGCCTGCTCGGCGCCCGTGATAGTAGAGGGCAAGCAGCGTGCCGCCGGCCACCGACAGCACGACCGTGCAGGCGCCGACGACCAGCGTGGTGCGCAGCGCCAGGAGTATCTCGTGGTTTGCGGCCAGCGCGACATAGGTCGAGACGGTCGGCGACGACCAGTCGACCTCGCCGCGCGCCACCGGAAAGAAGGACGAGACGATCGGCACGAAAAGCGGGCTGTAGAGCAGCGCCGCAACCAGGATGGTGATCGCCGCGAGGAGGAGCGTGGACAGGCGCGGCGCGACGGTCAATGCGAAGTCCCCCGATTGCGCCCGAACCGCTCGCCGGCGAGGATCGCGAGGATCACCACGACGGCCAGCGCAACCGAAAGAGCGGCCCCGAAGGGCCAGTTGAAGGCGGTGCCGAACTGGCTGTAGAGAATGCGGCCGAAGGTGAAGCCACTGATGCCGCCCACCATCTGCGGCGTCAGGAAATCGCCGATCGCCAGCACGAAGACGAAGCTCGCCGCCGAGGCGACGCCGGGCAGGGACAGCGGCAAGGTGATGCGCAGGAACGTCTGCAGGCCGGTCGCGCCGAGATCGTCGGATGCGCGCAGCAGCACCTGCGGGATGCGCTCCAGCGCCAGGAAGATCGGCAGGATCGCGAAGGGGATCAGAAGCAGCGTCAGCGTGAGCAGGATGGCGTTCATGTTGAAGACGAAGAGCGTCGACGGCTCCGTGATGATGCCGAGCGCCACCAGCGCCTTGTTGAGAAATCCGTTGAGGCCGAGGATGCTGCGGATCGCGTAGATCTTGATGACGTAGCTCATCAACAACGGCACCATGAGCAGCATCAGCAGCGCGTAGCGCCACCGGCCTTCAAGCGTGGTCAGGAAATAGGCCGTCGGATAGGCGAGCAGGATCGAGATCGCCGCCACCGAAAGACAGAGCACTATCGTGCGCCAGAATACGGGAAGAAAGACCGGATCGGTGAAGAAGCGGGCATAGTTGGCAAGCGTCGGCGCGTAGACGATCTGGCCCTGGTCGACGCTGAAGAAGCTGTAGACGA
Organism: Mesorhizobium sp. LCM 4577; assembly: GCF_001854795.2. Taxonomy (NCBI): domain Bacteria; kingdom Pseudomonadati; phylum Pseudomonadota; class Alphaproteobacteria; order Hyphomicrobiales; family Phyllobacteriaceae; genus Mesorhizobium; species Mesorhizobium sp. LCM 4577. The sequence goes on from NZ_MDDU01000035.1 coordinate 99,524, forward strand.
GGAAGATCGCCAGCGGCGCGAGGACGAAGATCGCCGGCAGCGCGAAGGCGAGCACCGTCACCAGAGGCGACCACCGCCCGTCGAGGGGTTGTGGCGAGCCGGTCCCGCTCATGCCAGCACCAGGTGGCCTTCGTGCGGCGCGAAGGAAAGCGCGACGGTCTCGCCGACCCTCAAGGCGCTGCCGTCCACTCTGCTCGGAAACCGCAGCCTCAGGCGATGTGCGACGTCGCCGCCGGCGGTGATGGTGGCGACCGTCGAGGAACCGGCAAAAGCAAGGTCGGCGATGGTGCCGGAAAGACGATTGTCGGCATCGCCGTCGCCGGCAAGATGCAGCGCTTCGGGGCGGAAGGCGGCGAAGCCGCTGGCGCCAGCGGCCGCCGCCTTGAGATGCGGCTGGCCATTGACCGAGCAGACGAGCCGGCCGAGAGCCGTCTCGATCGCGCGGAACTCGCCCCGAATCTCGCCGAGCGTGCCGGCCACCAGATTGTTCTCGCCGAAAAAGCGCGCCACGAACTCGCAATTCGGTTTGTAGTAGAGCTCGTGCGGGGTGCCGAGCTGGCGGATATGGCCGGCCTGCATGACGCAGATCCGGTYGGCCATGCCGATGGCTTCCTCCTGATCGTGGGTGACGAACAGGAAGGTGGTCTTGACCTCGCGCTGGATGGATTTCAGGAACTCCTGCATCTGCCGGCGCAATTCAAGATCGAGCGCCGCGAGCGGCTCGTCGAGCAGGACGAGGCGGGGCTGGCAGATCAGCGCCCGCGCCAGCGCCACGCGCTGGCGCTGGCCGCCCGAAAGCTGGGCCGGAAAACGGTCGGCGAAGCGCCCGAGTTGCACCAGTTCCAGCGCTTCCGCGACGCGGCGCGTGATCTCCTTGCGCGGCACGTGGCGGACCGACAGGCCATAGCCGACATTGCCGGCGACGGTCAGATGCGGAAACAGCGCATAGTCCTGGAAAACGGTGTTGAAGGGCCGCCGGTTGATCGGCATGCCGCTGATGTCCTGGCCGTCGAGCCGGATCTCGCCCGACGTCAACGGCTCGAGGCCGCCGATGAGCCTGAGCACCGTGGTCTTGCCCGAACCGGACGGCCCCAGCACGGTCAGGAACTCGCCGTCGCGGATCGCAAGGTCGATGCCGTAGAGCACGGGAACCGTGCCATAGGATTTCGAGACGGAGCGCAGCGTGAGCAGGTCGCTGTTCTGGTTCATGGCCGACTTTCAAGAAATATGGTGTCGGCGGTCCGGAACGGTCCGGACCGCCAGGTCCTTCGAAGCTTGCCAAAGGAGTTCAGGGCGTCGCCTTGATCTCGTTCCAAAGGTCGGAGCGCTTGGTCGGGTCCTCGACATTGTTGAGCCAGACCAGCTTGTCGTTGCTGCCGGCGCTGCTCGACTCGACCACGGTGTTGCCGAAGCCGGTCCGCTCGGACAGCGCGCCGCTCACCTTCTTGCTCAGCATGAAGTCGATCCACTTCTCAGCCGCGTCCTTGTCGCGAACGCCCTTGGAGATGACCCAGTTGTCGAGCCAGGCGAGAGCGCCTTCGCTCGGATTGATGTAGGCGACGTGGGCGCCGATCTTCTGCAAGGCCTTGACCTGCTGCTGGCCGTAATTGGCCCAGATCAGGGCGACGTCGTTGTTCTGATAGATCTGCTGGGCCTCGTCGGCGGTGGTGTAGAAGCTCAAGACATTGCGCTTCAGCTCGACCAGCTTGGCCTTGACCGCCGCCATCTGCTCGGCGCTGAGGTTGAAGGGGTCCTTGTAGCCCAGCGTCAGCGCGGTGAAGGAGAAATTGTGCTCGCCATTGTCATAGGCCAGCACCTTGCCCTTGTAGGCCGGATCCCACAGCACCGACATCGAGGTCGGAGCCGGCTTGACCTTGTCGGTGTCGTAGATCAGGCCGATCGAATCGAAGCAGAACGGGATGCCGTAGACCTTGCCGTCCTTGGTATCGCCGCTGACCTTGGTGATGTCGCGGAAGCGCGGCAGCGTATCCTTTTGGTTGGGCAGCTTCGACAGGTCGATCGGCGTAACGAGATCGGCCTTGATGTAGCGCTGGAGCTGCGCGGTGTTGACGGCGAAGACGTCGAAGTCCTGCCCCTCGCTGCCCTTGATCTTGGCCCAGATCTCGTCGTCGCTGCCGATGAAGACGACATCGACGCCAATGCCGGTCTCGGCGGTGAAATCCTTGACCCAATCGGCGTCGGCATAGCCGTCCCAGGCCAGCACGCGCAGGTTGGCGGCGAGCGCCGACGAGGCCATCAGGCCGATGCCCAGGCCGACACTCGCGATCCCTAGAAGCAGTTTCTTCAGTAGCATGATCATTCTCCCATTTGTTGTTCTGATGATCTCAGTCCGCGGCCTTGCCGTCACAGCGGGGTGACAGCTACCAGCCCCTCGTCCGGCACCGCCTGCATCCGGTTGCGCAACGGCTTGCCGAATTCCGGTGCCTGGATTTCGTATTCATCGCCGGGCTGTGTCTTGATGCCGGAGGCGTAGCTCATCACCGCCGCGCCGAAGAAATAGGCGTGCAGATCGCCTGGCCGGCGGTGCATCGGGTAGCGGAAATGGTAGTGCTCGAGGTTGGCGATCGAGTGCGACATGTGCGCCTCGCCCGAGAGAAATTCCTGCTCCCAGATGACGGCGCCGTCGCGCCGGATGCGGGAATGGCCGCGCACCTCCCGCGGCAGCTCGCCGATCAAAAGCTCGGGCCCGATCGAGCAGGAGCGCAGCTTGGAGTGCGCCAGATAGAGATAATTCTCGGCCTCGGTCACGTGGTCGGAATATTCGTTGCCCAGCGCATAGCCGATGCGATAGGGGCGGCCGTCCGGCCCGTTGAGGTAGAGTCCGACGATCTCGGCCTCCTCGGCACCCGCTTTAGCGAAGGCCGGCAGCGGCAGCGGCGCGCCCGGCGGCACAACGCAGGTGCCGACGCCCTTGAAGAACCATTCGGGCTGGACGCCGAGCTTGCCCGGCGCGGGTTTGCCCCCCTCCAGCCCCATGCGGAAGATCTTCAGCGAGTCGGATTCGGCGGCGTCCTTGCCGTGGGTCAGCACATGCATCTTGTCGCGCGCGGCAGCGCTTCCCGTATGCGTCAGGCCGGTGCCGGTGACGAGGAAACGCGCCGGCTCCGGATGGTCGACCGGGACAAGCACGCGGCCTTCGCGCAGCAGCTGGTTGTAGTCCACTTTCTCGCCGCCGGTCCGCTCCTCGACAAGCGAGGCGATGGACCTGCCTTCGGCGATAGCCGCCGTGGCGAGATCGAGGACGGTTTCGGTGCCGGCAAGGAGGTGGAGCTGATCGCCATCGGCGCTGACGCGACCCACGTGGCGGCTGCCGTCGGGCAAGTTGAACTGAACGAGACGCATGAACCTACCTTTTCCTTCTCGCCGGGTCACACCCAGCCGCCATCGACGATGAATTGCTGGCTTGAGCACATGCGGCTGTCATCGGCGGCAAGAAACAGCGCCATGCGCGCAATGTCGGAAGGCTGCAGCCGATCGGGCAGGCACTGCCTTTCCTCGATCTGGCGCTCGCCGGCCGGCGTCAGCCACAGGCGCATCTGGCGCTCCGTCATCACCCAGCCCGGCACCATGCAGTTGACGCGGATGCGCTCGGGGCCAAGTTCGCGGGCAAGCGCCCGTGTCATGCCGTAGACGGCCGCCTTCGCCGTCACATAGGCAGGGCAGTCCGGATCGCCGACCATCCAGGTGATCGAGCCGAAATTGATGATCGAGCCGCCGCCCAGCGCCTTCATTTGCGGGCGCACGGCCTGTGCCGCGAAGAACTGGTGGCGCAGGTTGACCGCCATGCGGTCGTCCCAATAGGCGACGCTGACATCCGCGGTCTGGTGGCGGTCATCATTGCCGGCGTTGTTGCACAGCGCCTGGATGGGGCCATTTCGCTCTCTCGCCTGTTCGACGGCCGCCTGCAGGGCCTCGACATCGCGCAGATCGCAAGGAATGAAGAGCGGCTCCGGATGGCCTTGCGCCGTGATCGCCGCGACCAACTGCCTCGACGGTTCCACCGCCATGTCGACGAAGGCGACGCGGCTGCCTTGCGCGCAGAAGTGGCGCACGAGGCTCTCGCCAATGCCGCTGCCGCCGCCGGTTATGAAGACGCTGCGGCCCTTGAGGCTGGGGTAGACGGCATAGGTACCGATTTGGTCGTTCATTGCGGCACCTAATGCGAATGGCGGGGGATGCCGGCATCGCGGCGCCCGACAAGGAAATCGAAATCGCAGCCCTGATCGGCCTGCAGGACGCGCTCAACATAGAGGCTCTGGTAGCCGCCCTCGGGCGGCGCCGGCGGCCTCCAGTCGCGGCGGCGGGCGGCAAGCTCCTCCTCGGAAACCAGCAATTCGAGGCGCCGGCCGGCGACGTCGAGATCGATGAGATCGCCGTCGCGAACCAGGGCAAGCGCGCCACCCGCCGCAGCCTCGGGAGCAACATGCAATATCACCGTCCCGTATGCGGTGCCGCTCATGCGCGCATCGGAGATGCGGACCATGTCCGAAACGCCCTGTTTCAGGAGCTTCGCCGGCAGCGGCATGTTGCCGACCTCGGCCATGCCCGGATAGCCACGCGGACCGCAATTCTTGAGCACCATCACCGAAGAGGCGTCGATATCGAGCTCCGGATCGTCGACGCGGGCGTAGTAGTGCTCGATATTCTCGAAGACCACCGCCCTGCCCCGGTGCTGCATCAGCGCCGGCGTCGCCGCCGACGGCTTTATGACAGCGCCGTCGGGCGCGAGGTTGCCGCGCAGCACCGATATGCCGCCTTCCCGAGTCAACGGCCGGTCGAGCGGCCTTATGACCTCGGGATTGTAGTTCGGTGCGCCGTCGACCAGCTCGCCGATCGTCTTTCCGCTGACGGTCATGGCGTCGCGATGGAGAAACCCCGCCCCATCCAGCGACGCCATGACCGCAGCCAGCCCCCCGGCGTAGTAGAAATCTTCCATCAGGAACCGGCCCGACGGCATCAGATCGACAATGGTCGGCACATCGCGGCCGAGGCGGTCCCAATCGTCGAGGCTGAGATCGACGCCGACGCGACGCGCGATCGCGATGAGGTGCAGCACCGCGTTGGTCGACCCACCGATGGCGCCATTGACCCGGATGGCGTTCTCGAAGGCCTGCCGGGTGAGAATTTGCGACATCGTCACATCCCGGAGCACAAGGTCGACAATCTGCCGCCCGGCAAGCTGCGCAAGCACGCCACGGCGCGAATCGACCGCCGGTATCGCCGCATTGTCCGGCATGCYGATGCCCAGCGCCTCGACCATGCTGGCCATGGTGGAAGCGGTTCCCATGGTCATGCAGCTGCCGGCCGACCGGCTCTGGCCCTGCTCGGCGGCGAGGAAGTCCTCGACCTTCATGCGGCCTGCCTTCACGTCCTCGGCGAATTTCCAGACATGGGTGCCGGAGCCGATGTCCTGGCCACGGAACTTGCCGTTCAGCATCGGGCCGCCCGACACGGCGATGGTCGGCAGATTGCAGGACGCCGCCCCCATCAACAGCGACGGCGTGGTCTTGTCGCAGCCGACCATGAGCACCACGCCGTCGATGGGGTTGCCGCGAATGGACTCTTCGACGTCCATGCTCGCCAGATTGCGGAACAGCATCGCGGTTGGGCGCATGTTGCTTTCGCCGAGCGATGTCACGGGAAATTCGACCGGCAGGCCGCCGGCCTCATAGACGCCGCGCTTGACGTGATCGGCGAGCGCCCGCAAATGCGCATTGCAAGGGGTCAGCTCCGACCAGGTGTTGCAGATGCCGATCACCGGGCGGCCGTCGAACGCGTCGTCCGGAATGCCCTGGTTCTTCATCCAGCTGCGGTGCATGAAGGCGTTCTTGCCTTCACCRCCGAACCAAGCTGTCGATCGCAGCTTTCGTCTTTCGCTCACGATCTCTGCTCCTTGCGGCGCCTGTTGCGGTTCTCGACGCTGCGGCGAACGTCTTCCTCGGCGTTGTCGATGAGGACGAGAAGCGCCTGCTGCGCGCCACTCCCATCGCCGGCGGCGATCTTCTCGGCCACCTCGCGGTGCAGCGGCAGCGAGTGGCGCTGCCCCTCCGGATTGTCATTGGAGAGGCGGAAGCTCATCATCAGCGCCGTCTCCACCAGCGCCGCCAGCGAGCCGATCAACTCATTGCCCGTCATGCGCAGGATTGTCTGATGGAAGACGAGGTCAGGCTTGGCAAAGCGGTCGCCGTCGTCGCCCACGGCCTCCATTTCAGCAAGCGCGGCATTAAGCTCGGCAAGCTGTGCCGGCGTCGCCCGCTTGGCAGCAAGCGCGGCCGACATCGGCTCGATCGCCCGGCGCAACTCGAAAAGCGCGGTGACGTCCTCGGCGCTGACGCCTGCCGCGTAGCGCCATGAAAGGACGTCGGGATCAAGGAAGTTCCAGTCGGAGCGGGGACGCACCCGCGTGCCGGTCTTCGGCCGTGACTCGACCAGCCCCTTGCCCGCCAGCACCTTGATCGCCTCGCGCAGCACGGTGCGGCTGACGCCCAGCATCTCGCTGGAATCGTCGGCATTGGGAAGCGCCTCGCCGGGCAGGAAGTCACCCTGCACGATGCGCAACCCGATCTGCTCGACGACCGTCGCATGCAGCGCCGTCGAGCCGCTGGCAACCGCGGCGACGACCCGCGACGTGCGAGCGATGCTGAAGGATTTCGTATTCTTCATACTATTCATATGATATGTCTTTATCCAGGCGGTGACGAGAGTCAAGGCATCGGGGAGAAGATGGACGGGAATTTTGAAATAAGCGGCGCCGGCGGGCGCGAAGGGCTGGTCACGATCGCCGATGGCCTGGCGACGGTAGAGATCGCCCCTGCCGTCGGCGGCGCGCTGGCGTCGTATCGCGGGGAGAATAACGGGCATGCCATCGACTGGCTGCGTCCCGCCGGCCCCGCCGCGCTCGCCGGCCGCGACGCCGGCGCCATGGCCTGCTTCCCGCTCGTCCCCTATTCCAATCGCATAAGAGGCGGCCGTTTCAGCTTTGCAGGCCGGACCATCGAGTTGCCGACGCGGCCCGACGATCCGCATTATGAGCACGGCCATGGCTGGCGCCGGCCGTGGACGCTGGCAGGGCACCAGCAAGCCAGCGCGGTCCTGCGCTATCGTCATGATGCCGATTCCTGGCCATGGAGCTACGAGGCCGAGCAGAGGATCGGACTCGTACGGGGCTGCCTGAGCATCCGGATCTCGTTGCGCAACCTCTCGGATACGCCCATGCCGGCCGGGCTCGGACTTCATCCATACTTTCCCGCCACCCCATGGACGCATATCCAGGCCGGTGTCACGGGAATGTGGGAAACCGACGCCGAGGTTCTGCCCACACGCCACGTTCCGCCGCCCGCGGGCGCTGATCCGACCACAGGCTTCGACGTCGCCGAGGCCGCGTTCGACACCGTCTTCACCGGATGGACACGCCGAGCGCGCATCACCTGGCCGGACGAAGAACGGCTGCTGGACATCGAGGCCGAAGCGCCGCTCGATTTCCTGGTGCTCTACACACCGCCGGGCGAGCCCTTCTTCTGCGCCGAGCCGGTCAGCAACATCACCGACGCCTTCAATCGGTTGGAGGAAGACACAGGTTGCATGGTGCTCGCACCCGGTGAGAGCCGGTCGGCAAGCGTCCGCTTCATACCGTCGGAAACGATCTCGACGCGATAGCCTCGGGCGGGCCGGTTAGGTCAGCTCGCCTCGCGCATCGCCTCGGCCGCCTGCAGGTCGACCGAGACCAGTTGGCTGACGCCCTGCTCGGCCATGGTGACGCCGAACAGCCGGTCCATGCGCGCCATGGTGATCGGGTTGTGGGTGATGATGACGAAGCGCGTCTCGGTCGTCTTGGCCATCTCTTCCATCAGATTGCAGAAGCGCTCGACATTGTGGTCGTCGAGCGGCGCGTCGACCTCGTCGAGCACGCAGATCGGCGCCGGATTGGTGAGGAAGACGGCGAAGATCAGCGACATCGCCGTCAGCGCCTGCTCGCCGCCGGAGAGCAGCGTCATGGTCTGCGGCTTCTTGCCGGGCGGCCGGGCCAGGATTTCGAGACCGGCTTCGAGCGGGTCTTCAGACTCGATCAGCTGCAGCTCGGCCGTGCCGCCGCCGAAGAGGTGCGAGAACAGCCGCTGGAAATGGCCGTTGACGACCTCGAAGGCCGACAGCAGCCGCTCGCGGCCCTCGCGGTTGAGGCTCTGGATCGCCTGGCGCAGCTTCCTGATCGCCTCGATGATGTCCTCGCGCTCGGAGACGATGGTCTCCAGCCTGTCGGACAGCTCCTTCTGCTCTTCCTCGGCGCGCAGATTGACGGCGCCGAGGCGCTCGCGCTCGATCTTCAGCCGGTCGAGCTGGCGCTCGATCTCGGCCATATCTGGCATCGGATCGTCGGCTTTGAGGCCGGTATGCTGGATGACGAGATGCGGCGGCGTGTTCAGCGCTTCCTGGATACGCGCCTCGACCTCGGCGCGGCGCTCGTCGGCGGCGGTGAGCCGCTCCTCGGCGCGGACGCGGGTTTCGCGCGCCTCGGCAAGCGACTGGATGGCGGCGGTGGCCGCCTTGTCGAATTCGGCCTGCTGGTTTTCCGCTTCCTGCAGGCGGTCGCTTGCCGCCTGGCGCAGCGCCTCGGCCTCGGAAAGTTGCGTCAAGAGAGCGCGACGCTTGGCGTCGATCTCGTCCGGCGCATCGGCCAGCCGCTCGCGCTCGGTTTCGGCCTCGGCCTTGCGCTCGCCGAGGGCGGCAATCTGCGTCGAGGCGTTTTCGGCGCGCTCCAGCCAGTTCTTGCGCTCGGCGCCGATGGCGTCCAGCCGGCGCATCCGCGCCTCGGCCTCGCGCCGCAGTCCATCATGCACGGCGCGCGCGTCGGCAAGCGTGGCGCGGTCTCGCGAGACGTTGGCGGAGGCCTGTTCGAGCTGCAGCTGCAGGTCGCCGAGATCGGGCGCGTCCTTCAGCATCTCCTCGGCTTCGAGGAAAGCGGCCTGTGTCTCCTCGTGGCTGTCGACGATGCGGGCACGGGCTTCGTCCAGAGCAGCGCGGCGGCTCACCAGCTCGCCGCCGGCCTTCTCGGCCTCGGCCAGCGCGTTGCGGGCGGCATCCAGCGCATGCTGGGCGTCGCGGCCGGCCTGACGCGCATTGCGCTCGGCCTCACTTGCCTCGCGCATCGCCTGTTCGGCGCGCGCCAATGCTTCCTCAGCCTCGCGCACGACGCGCGTCGCCTGCACGGCTTCGGCATCGAGCTCGGCCAGGCGGTTCTTCTGCGCCAGCCGCAGCGCCGCGGCAGTCGGCGCGTCGGCGCTCGCGGTCAGGCCGTCCCAGCGCCACAGCGCGCCGTCGCGGCTGACCAGCCGCTGACCGGGCGCCAGCAACGCTTGAAGACGGCGTCCGTCGGCGGCCTCGACGATGCCGATCTGCGCCAGGCGGCGCGCAAGCTGCGCCGGCGCGCGCACGACGCTTGCCAGGCTCTTCACGCCTTCGGGCAGCGCCGCATCGCCGGGCTGCACCGCGCTCTCGCCCCAATGCACCGGAGCGCTGCGGTCGAGCGGGACGTCGAGGTCCTCGCCAAGGGCCGCGCCAAGCGCGGTTTCGTAGCCGCGCTCGACGCTGATTTGCTCCAGCACCGACGGGAAAAGATCGCCGCCGCTGGTGGCGTTGAGGATTTTCGCCAACGTGCGCGCTTCGGTCTCGATGCGCGCCAGCTCCGCCCTGGCGTCCTGCAGGGGCGGCCGTGCGGCGCTTTCGGCCGCGCGCGCCTCGGCGACGGCCTGCTCGGCGGCAATGGCGCCTGCCTCGCTCTCTTCCAGCCGGGCAAGCGCATCCTCGACTAGCAGCCGTTTCTCGGCCGGATCCGGCAGGCCGGAAATGCGCGCGACGATGTCGGAAAGCTCGCGGTCGACCTCGGCGAGCTGGCGGGCGAAGCGGTCGCGGCGCTCGGCGGTCTCGCGCAGGCTGCGTTCGATCTGATGGCGCGAGGCGGCCGCCTCGGCGCGTTCGGCGGTCAGCGCGGCAAGTTTCGCTTCGCTTTGCGACAGCGTAGCACCCGCCTGCTCGAAGGCCGCGCGCGTGGTCGCCTCGCGCTCGGCCGCGCCTGCATTGTCCGAGTTGAGCTCGGCTTCCTCGGCGCGCAGGCGTTCGAGGATGTCGGCATTGTCGCGCACCATCCGCTCCTCGCGGGCGATGTCGGCATCGAGCTGCTGCAGGCGGCGTTCGAGCTCGGTCTGGCGCGCACGGATGCGGCCGGCCTCTTCCTCGATCTGGGTCTTGGCGATCGACAGGCGCTGGAAGGCGGCGGCCGCGGCGGCTTCGGCGTCGCGCAGGTCCGGCAGCCGGTGCGCCGCGATGCCCTGCTCTCGTGCCGCCGCCATCTGGGCGGCGGCGCGGTCACCGACCAGCGTGGTGGCGACGGCAAGCGCTGAACGCGCCTCGCCTTCCTGGGTCTTGGCCAGCGTCCAGCGCAGATGCAAGAGCGTCGCTTCCGCCTTGCGGATGTCGGCCGACAGGTTCTTGAAGCGCGAGGCCTGGCGCGCCTGGCGCTTCAGGCTGTCGATCTGGCCTTCCAGTTCGCCGACGACATCGTCCAACCGTTCCAGGTTCTGCTCGGCGGCCTTGAGCCGGAGTTCCGCCTCGTGCCGGCGCGTGTGCAGGCCGGAAATGCCGGCGGCTTCCTCGAGCAGCGCTCGGCGGGCCTGCGGCTTTGCCTGGATCAGCTCGCCGATGCGGCCCTGGCCGACCATGGACGGCGAGCGCGCGCCGGTCGACTGGTCGGCGAACAGAAGCTGCACGTCCTTGGCGCGCGCTTCCTTGCCGTTGATGCGATAGAGCGAGCCCGCCTCACGCTCGATGCGGCGCGATACCTGCAACTCATCGGCGTCGTTGAAGGCGGCGGGCGCCGTGCGGTCGGTGTTGTCGAGGAAAAGCGTGACTTCGGCGGTGTTGCGCGCCGGGCGCGCGCCTGAGCCGGAGAAGATCACGTCGTCCATGCCGGACGCGCGCATATTCTTGTAGGAGCTTTCGCCCATCACCCAGCGCAAAGCTTCGACGAGGTTCGACTTGCCGCAGCCGTTCGGCCCGACAATACCGGTCAGCCCGCGTTCGATGACGAACTCGCCGGGCTCGACGAAGGATTTGAAACCGAGGAGGCGAAGGCGCGAAAATTTCATTCGCGCCGCCCCACACTACAGGCCATGGCGCCGAAGCCCGACCGCTTCGGCGCGGCCTGGATGTCAAAGCAGAGGGTCGATGATGGCCGACATTTCCTCAATCGACATCGCCCCTTTGTAGGTCTTTCCGTTGATGAAGAAGGTCGGCGTCGAGTCGACCTTGAACTCGTCCGCTCCGCGTTTCTGGACTGCTCTCACATCGTCCAGAAGTTTCTGGTCCGTCAAGCAGGACTCAAAGGACTCCTGTGTAAAACCGGCCAGCTTCGAGATCTGCAGCAGCGCTTCCTTGGTGTTGTTGACGCCGACCCAGCTCGGCTGCTGCTTGAACAGCACGTCGACCATGGCGAAGTAATTGTCCTTGGAGCAGCGCGCCAGCATGAAGCCCGCCTCGGCGCTCGGGTCGAAGGGAAATTCGCGCAGGATGTAACGAACCTTGCCGGTGTCGATATACTTCTTCTTCAACTCAGGAAAGGTCGTGTCGTTGAAATGCGCGCAATGCGGGCAGGTCATCGACGCATACTCGACGATGGTGACCTTGGCATCGTCCTTGCCGAGCTGCTTGTCGGGCAGCGCGCCGGGCTTCAGCAGTTCCGCCATATCGACGGTGCCTTGCGCCTCCGGCACCTGGACCGCGGCCGGGGTCGTGGCCGGCTTGGCAGGCGTCGACGGGTCGGCAGGCTTCACATCGGCGGCCTTCGCCTCCTCGCCGGAGTCGCTGCACGCAGCAAGCAGCGCCACCGCGGGAACAGCGGCCAGCGTGGTCAGAACGTTTCTGCGGGACAGACTTTTGCCAAACGGGGCGCGGTTCATGCGAATCACCTGATATCGGTTGGATTTTGCAATGCAAGAGCTAGAAAAGGCGAGAGTTGGCGCGAATTAAGGCATCGCGATCCCCAATCCAATCGCGAAACTTGATCATAAGCATCACGAATGCGCGAGATTGGTGACGCATTCATGACGCTTCTTACGACCCTTTGCGCTTCCTTTCACCCATAATCGTGGCGCCGAGCCGCTCCAGCGAAGCGCGCAGGCCGTCGTCCTCGATCTTGCCGACCAGATGCGAAAGCTTCGATTTCTCTGCCTCGCTCAAGGGCAGCGGCGCCGGCTTCGGCCGCGCCTTTTGCGAAAGCACCGGCTTTTGCAGGATCTTGATGCGGCCGATCGCGTTGAAGCCCAGGAAGGCATTGACGCGGTTGATGACCTCGCCGGCCTCATGCTGCAGATGCAGCGCCGCCATGCCTTCGCAGGCGATGATCAGTGTCGCCGGCTCGAACGGATCGTCCTCGTGCAGGCGGCGCGGCCACTGGATCTTCTCCGGGCGCGAATGGGTGGCAAGGCGCGGCCCGGCGATCTCTTCCCAGGACTGCACCAGCCCGATCGAGATGCCGGCGCGCTTCCTCAGCACCGGATCGAGGATCTCGGTCGCGAGATCGCTCACCGGAACGGGATTGCCGAAGGCCCTTTTCCCTGCCATGTGCGTTCTCCAGTCCCCCAGTTCATCCGATCAATGGCACCGCTAGACCAGACCCGCAAGGCATCACAGCAGGCCGCATCCGGCGATACGGGCATCGCATCCCGCCTGCTTACCTGGTACGACGCGCATCATCGCGACCTGCCCTGGCGCGTGACGCCGGGCGCGTTTGCGCGCGGCGTGCGTGCCGATCCCTATCGCGTGTGGATGTCCGAGGTGATGCTGCAGCAGACCACGGTCGAGGCGGTGAAAGCCTATTTCCGCAATTTCGTCGAGAAATGGCCGACGGTCGAGGCGCTGGCGGCGGCGCCGGCCGAGGACGTGATGAAGGCCTGGGCCGGGCTTGGCTATTATTCCAGGGCGCGCAACCTGAAGGCCTGCGCCGACCTCGTGGCGCATAAGGGCGGCCGCTTTCCCGACACCGAGGCCGGGTTGCGCGAACTACCGGGAGTCGGCGCCTATACCGCAGCGGCGATCGCGGCCATCGCTTTCGACCGGCCGGCCGCGGTCGTCGACGGCAATGTCGAGCGGGTCGTGACCCGGCTTTATTCGATCGAAACGCCGCTCAGCGAGGCCAAGCCGCAAATCCGCGCGCTGGTCGAAAAGCTGGTGCCGGAGACGCGACCCGGCGATTTCGCCCAGGCGATGATGGATCTCGGCGCGATGATCTGCACGCCGAAACGCCCGCGCTGCATGCTCTGCCCGGTGCGCGAGGATTGCAGCGCCATTCTTTCGGGCGATCCCGAGCGTTTCCCGGTCCGCCTGCCGAAAGACGACAAGCCGCTTCGCAAGGGCGCTGCCTTCGTCGCCGAGCGCGACGACGGCGCCATCCTTCTGCGCAAGCGGCCTGAGAAGGGCCTGCTCGGCGGCATGACCGAGGTGCCGACCACGGCTTGGACCGCCCGCGTAGACGGCGCCACGACGGCCGACGCCGCGCCCTTTCCAGCCGATTGGCGTCGCGCCGGGCGGATCGGGCATGTCTTCACCCATTTCGCGCTCGAACTCGACATCTTCCATGCCCGGATCAAAGGCGATGCGCCGGCAGGACATTTCTGGTCGCTGGCCCATCAAATTCCCGGGGAAGCGTTGCCCACCGTCATGAAAAAGGTAATCGAGGCGGCCATACCGGGGGCGACCAAAAAGCAACCTACCCGCTGAAAGGCCCGCAATGACCGAAATTCGCCACATCGTCTTCGACATCGGCAAGGTGCTGGTCCATTACGATCCGGACATCCCGTTCAGCCGCCTGATCCCGGACGCCACGGAGCGGAAGTGGTTCTTCGACAATGTCTGCACCAGCGCCTGGAACCTCGAGCAGGATCGCGGCCGAACCTGGGAAGAAGCCGAATCATTGCTGATCGCCGAGCATCCCGATCACGCCGAGAACATCCGCAATTTCCGCCGGCACTGGCACGAGATGGCGCCRCACGCCTATGAAGACAGCGTCGCCCTGCTCGAAGGCCTGATCGACGGCGGCCACGACGTGACGCTGCTCACCAACTGGGCCTCGGACACGTTCCGCGAGGCGCGCGCCCGTTTTCCGTTCCTGGAGAAACCGCGCGGTGTCACCGTCTCCGGCGATATCGGCCTGATCAAGCCGGACCGCGCGATCTACGACCATCACGTGGCGTCGTTTGGGCTCGATCCGGCGGCATCGCTGTTCATCGACGACAGCCAGAAGAATGTCGATGGCGCCAGGGTCGCCGGCTGGCAGTCAGTGCTGTTCACCGACGCCAGGACGCTTAAAGCGGACCTTGAACGGTTCGGGATTGCGGCTTGAACTCAATCGCTTGCGGCGATCCGTTGAAGTCTTGATTCAAGAGCGGGCGGCCGCTCAGGCTCCTGCCCGCTCCATGCCGAGACGGGCGATGCGGCGCAACTCGTCGATCGGGGTGAGGCCGCCGCTGCGCTCATAGTGCCAGAAGGTCCAGCCGTTGCAGGCATCCAGACCTTGCACCTCGGCGCCGATCTTGTGGATCGAGCCGGCGCTGTCGCCGATCGCCAGCGTGCCGTCGGCGCGCACCTTCGCCGCCCAGCGCTTCTTGGCGTCGTAGAGCGTGACGCCCGGCGCCACCAGGCCGTTGTCGATCAGGCTGATGAAGGCGACGCGCGGTTCGGCGCGCTTGCCCGAAAGCACGGTGAGATCGGCGCTTTCCAGCGGGCGCACCGCGGCGATGCGCTCATTGGCGGCGTCGATATAGGCCTGCTCGCGCTCGATGCCGACGAAGTGGCGGCCGAGGCGCTTGGCGACGGCGCCCGTGGTGCCGGAGCCGAAGAACGGATCGAGCACGACGTCGCCCGGCTTGGTCGAGGCCATCATGATGCGGGCCAGCAGCGCCTCCGGCTTCTGCGTCGGGTGCAGCTTGTTGCCGTTCTCGTCCTTCAGCCGTTCGCCGCCGGTGCAGATCGGGAACAGCCAGTCTGAACGCATCTGCAGGTCGTCGTTCGAAGCCTTCAGCGCCTCGTAGTTGAAGGTGTAGCCCTTGGCCTTCTGGTCGCGCGAGGCCCAGATCATCGTCTCATGCGCGTTCTGGAAGCGGCGGCCGCGGAAATTCGGCATCGGGTTGGTCTTGCGCCAGACGATGTCGTTGAGGATCCAGAAGCCGAGATCCTGCATGCGGGCGCCGACGCGGAAGATATTGTGATAGGAGCCGATGACCCAGATGGTGCCGCTGGGCTTCAGCACGCGGCGCGCCGCGAGCAGYCAGGCGCGGGTGAAGGCGTCATAGGCCTCGAAGCTCTCGAACTGGTCCCAGTCGTCGTCGACGGCATCGACCTTGGACTGGTCGGGCCGGTGCAGGTCGCCGTCGAGCTGCAGATTGTAGGGCGGGTCGGCGAAGATGATGTCGACCGACTTTTCCGGCAGCCTGTCGAGCGCAGCGACGCAATCGCCTTTCAGGATCGTGTCCAGCCACTCGGACTTAAGGGGAGCGTGGGAAAGCTCGTCGAGAAGACGCACGGCAGACATCGAAACACCCAAAAAACGCGTTACGGTTTACTGGCTGTTATGGTTACCGATCAGCGTAAACATTCGGTGAAGGCCGCCGCCTGACCCTCGACGGTTTGCGAAGGCCCGCCCGTTGGTGTATGCCGCGCCCGCCTAAAGCCAGATTCAGATTTCAGGTCGACAGGACCCGAAATCTGAATCCRTCTCTAGATCAAAGAAATGGAGCATGATGTCGTCCGAAAACCGCTCCACACTTTTCGGCATCATGCTCTAAGCCATTCAGGCCCCTCTCCAACGTTTCCGGATTGCCATGCCCCAGCCAGATCTTGTCATTTTCGATTGCGACGGCGTACTCGTCGATTCCGAGATCGTCGCCGCGCGCGTCGAGGCCGAGCTTCTGACATCGGCCGGATTCGAAATATCGGCGGAGGAGATTTTCGAGACCTATGCGGGGCTGACGTTCAAGGACATCATGCTGCGGCTCGAGGAGAAGTCCGAGATCCCGTTCCAGGCCTCGCTGATCGACCGCGCCGAGGAACTGGTCGACCGCAAGCTGCGCGCAGACGTGCGCATCATCGACGGCGCCCGCGAGGCGGTCGCCGCCGTCACGGCACCGCGCGCCGTCTGTTCCAACTCGCGCACCGAGCGGGTCGAATTCATGCTGGAGAAGGTGCGGCTGCTGCCGTTCTTCGCCGGTCGCATCTTTTCGGGACTGGACATTCCCAGCAAGAAGACCAAGCCGGCGCCGGACGTGTTCCTCTACGCCGCCGAAAAGCTCGGCGCCAACCCGAAGAACACCTTCGTCATCGAGGACTCTGTCCATGGCATCGCCGGCGCCAGGGCGGCGGGCATGCGGGTGATCGGCTTCACCGGCGCGGGTCATAGCTATCCGGGCCACGCCGATGCGTTGACCGAGGCCGGCGCCGCGACGGTCATCCGCCGCTGGGCGGAATTGAGCAGCACGATCGCGGCACTGTCGGAGTGGTCGGAAGACGCCTAGGGCTCGTTCGAACCCTGACCTTGCTCAGTTCGTCGCCGGAGCGCGCTTCTTCCGCTTGCCCTTCGACTTGTCCCCGGTGGCGGCCGGCGTGTTCTCGTCATAGCCGGCATAGGCCTGGTAGTCGCGCGCGGTCGGCTCCGGCACCACGACATTGTTGTCGACGAAGGCGAACTGAGTAGCGGCCGAGGGGTCGGTGACCTGCACCTGATACGGATGCAATTGAGAATAAAGCACCTCGTCGCCATGCTGGACCGCGATGCGGATCGGCATGGTGACGGTGCCGGGCGCGAACATCGGGCCTGGCACGATCTTGCCCGCCACGGCGATCTTCATCGACATCTGACCGTTGGCATGGGTGCAATCGCGCGTCACATCGGTGATCGAGGCCTGGTAGATGATCTTCGACGGGTCGTGATCGGGATCGATCGGCTGGCCGTTGGGGCCGGTCTGGGCGGCCGCGGCGGCTGCCTCGGCCTCGGCCTGCGCCGCCGGATCAAGCTTCTTTTTCTTGGGCTTCGCCGTTGCGCCCTTGGCATAGGTGTTGAAATAGGCGGTGCCGTCGCGCAACGTCACTTTAGGGCAATAGGCGCGCAACTGGCTGGCAAGGATCTTGGGATCCTGCGGCGGCGGCGGCGCGGTCGGATCGCTCTTCTTGCCGAAACCGAGGTTCAGAATACCATTGTCGCTCGATTGGCAGCCGGCGGCGGCAAGCATAAAGCCGGTGAGCGCCAGACCCGCGACAAAACGACGGTTGACCGAATAAAACGCCATGAAACTGCACTTCCCTCTCACAAAGCCGGTGACGTATAGCAACCGCGCGGCAAAAATGCGACTGAGCCGGCTCGGAAAATTAACCAATTGCCGTGGATGACGCGACCGGCAGCAATGGGCCTTTGACGATGCAATATGTGAGTACCCGCGGGGAAGCGCCCGCGCTTGGATTTTCAAACGCGGTGCTGGCCGGCCTGGCGCGCGACGGCGGGCTTTACGTGCCCCGCGAATGGCCGCAGTTTTCCGCCGCCGACATCCGTGCCATGCGCGGGCTTGCCTATCCGGACCTCGCCATCCGCGTCTTGACGCCATTCCTTGGCGGCGAGATCGCGGCGCCCGTCTTCGAACGGCTGGTGCGCGAAGCCTATGCGACGTTCCGGCATGAGGCCGTCTGCCCGCTGGTGCAGACCGGGAAAAACACCTTCATTCTCGAATTGTTTCACGGCCCGACGCTGGCCTTCAAGGACGTGGCGATGCAGTTGCTGGCGCGGCTGATGGACCACGTGCTTGCCGAACGGGGCCAGCGCGCCACCATCGTCGGCGCCACCTCCGGCGACACCGGCGGCGCGGCAATCGACGCCTTCGCCGGGCGCGACCGCACCGACATCTTCATCCTTTTCCCCAACGGCAAGGTCTCGCCGGTGCAGCAGCGCCAGATGACGACATCTTCGGCCGCCAACGTCCATGCGCTGTCGGTCGAGGGTAATTTCGACGACTGCCAGGGCCTGGTGAAGGACATGTTCAACGACCATGCCTTTCGCGACCGGGTGTCGCTGTCGGGCGTCAACTCGATCAACTGGGCCCGCATCATGGCCCAGATCGTCTATTATTTCTCCTCGGCGTTGTCGCTCGGCGCGCCCGACCGACCGGTCTCCTTCACGGTGCCGACCGGCAATTTCGGCGATATCTTCGCCGGTTACGCCGCCAAACGCATGGGGCTGCCGATCGAGCGGCTGATCATCGCCACCAACGACAACGACATCCTGGCGCGCACGCTTGCAACGGGCGAATACCGCACCAAGGGCGTGTTCGCCACGACCTCGCCGTCGATGGACATCCAGGTGTCGTCGAATTTCGAGCGCCTGCTGTTCGAGGCCGCGGGGCGCAATGCCGAGACGGTCAGACGCTACATGAACGGACTGAAGCAGTCCGGCGCCTTCGCCATCGAAGCCGGCGAGATGGCACGCATCCGCAGCGAATTCGACGCCGGCCGCGCCACTGTCGAGGAGGTCGCCGCCACCATCCGCGCGACGCTGGAGAAAAGCAGCTACCTGCTCGACCCGCACACCGCCGCCGCCGTTCATGTCGCCACCGTCCGTGCCTCCGGCCCGGTGCCCATGGTGGTGCTTGGCACCGCGCATCCGGCGAAATTCCCGGCGGCGGTGGAGGCGGCGAGCGGCATCGTCCCTGCCCTGCCCGCCTGGCTAGGCGGCTTGATGACAGCCGACGAAAAATACACGATACTTCCATCCGACTTGAAAATGGTGGAAGATTACGTGAGCCGCCACTCGCGGGCGGCGCGTTAGGGAGTACTTGCCATATGGGTGTTGAGGTAAGCCGTCTGTCGAACGGCCTGACAGTCGCCACCGAAACCCTTCCAAGCATCGAATCGGTTGCCCTTGGGGCCTGGGTCAAGTCAGGCGCTCGCAACGAGCGTGACGAAGAGCATGGCATGGCCCATCTGCTCGAGCACATGGCGTTCAAGGGCACCAAGCGCCGCAGCGCCTTCGAGATCGCCTCGGAAATCGAGAATGTCGGCGGCGAGATCAACGCCGCCACCAGCGTCGAGACGACATCCTACTATGCCAGGGTGCTTTCCGACGACGTGCCGCTGGCGGTCGATATCCTGGCCGACATCCTGCAGCAATCCGAATTCGATCCCGAAGAGCTGGAGCGCGAGCAGCATGTGATCCTGCAGGAGATCGGCGCCGCGCACGACACGCCCGACGACATCGTCTTCGACCGCTTCACCGAAACGGCCTTCCGCCATCAGACCATCGGCCGCTCGATCCTGGGCACGCCGGAGACGGTCAAATCCTTCACCTCCAAGCAGCTGCACGGCTTCATCGAGCGGCAATACGACGCCGAGCGGATGGTGATCGTAGCGGCCGGCGACGTCAAACACGACAACTTCGTGCGCGAGGTCGAGAAGCAGCTCGGCGGCTTCCGCGCCAAGGCGGCGGGCAATATCCCGCAATACGCGCAATATGTCGGCGGCGATTTCCGCGAGGACCGCGACCTTATGGACGCGCAGATCGTGCTCGGCTTCGAGGGCCGCGCCTACCATGTGCGCGATTTCTACGCCTCGCAGGTGCTGTCGATGATCCTCGGCGGCGGTATGTCGTCGAGGCTGTTCCAGGAGGTGCGCGAGAAGCGCGGCCTCTGCTATTCGGTCTATGCCTTCCACTGGGGTTTTTCCGACACCGGCATCTTCGGCGTGCACGCCGCGACAGGGCAAAGCGACATCGCCAAGCTGGTGCCGGTGATCATCGACGAATTGCAGAAGGCCGGCGAGAGCATCCAGCAGGAAGAGCTCGACCGCGCCCGCGCGCAATATCGCGCCGGCCTCATCATGTCGGCCGAAAGCCCGGCCAGCCGCGCCTCGCAGATCGCCAGGCAGTTGCTTCTGTTCGGACGGCCGATCGCCAAGGAGGAATTGATGGAGCGGCTTTCGGCACTGACCGTCGACCGGCTGACCGACCTCTCCTCGCGGCTGTTCTCGACCAAGCCGACGCTCACCGCGGTCGGCCCCGTGGGCACGCTTGCGCCCTACGAGGCGATCCTCGAATCGCTTGCGGGCCCGCAGACGACGGCCCGCCGGCTCGCCGTTTGACCCTAAGCAGGTTCCGCAAAAGTGCCCCACGGTTTTGCGATCAGAACCTGCGAGCAACCAGGGAATCTAGGCGGATATTCGTGGGGCATCCCACGAATATCCGCTTAGAACCAGCGCCGTGTTCGCGCTCCCTTTCTTTCGCCGCGACCTGCCGGCACTGAGAGGCGAAAAAGTCACGCTGCGCGTGCCCTTGACCAATGACTACCGCGAATGGGCGGCAGTGCGCGGCGAAAGCCGCGCCTTCCTCGAGCCCTGGGAGCCGCGCTGGCAGCCGGACGAGCTCGACCGCACCGCCTGGCGGTTGCGCATCAGCCGCTACCGCGAGGATTACGCGCAGGGCACGGCCATCGCCTTCTTCATCTTCGAAAAATCGAGCGGCAAGCTCGCCGGCGGCATCACGCTCGGCAACATCCGCCACGGCGTCGCGCAGAGCGGCCATATCGGCTACTGGATCGGCGAACGCTTCGGCGGACGCGGACTGATGACCGAGGCGGTCAAGCTGGTGTCGCGCTTCGCCTTCGATACGCTCAGGTTGCACCGGATCGAAGCTGCCTGTATCCCCGAAAACGCCCGGTCGATCCGCGTGCTTGAAAAAGCCGGATTCCGGCGCGAAGGACTGCTGCGATCCTATCTGAGAATCAACGGCATCTGGCAGGATCACTACCTCTACGCCCGGATCGCGGACGATCCGCCGAGCGACGGAACGAAGGGCTGAATGTGACGAATTCTCCGCGATTAGCGTCGCTGTTCGCCCTCATCATGACGGTCGTCGTCACGCTTTTTTCGGCGATGCCGGCTTTCGCCGTCGAGCCGATCAAGATCGCGCGTGACGACAAGGCGCTGGACCTCTCCGGCGCCGTGGAGATCTACCGGAACCAGGGTGAGAATTTCCAGGTTTCGACCGCGCCCGGCCCCGACGGCATCGTGCGGCGCATCGAGGTGGAGGCCAATGACGCGCGCTCCAGCGGCGACTGGGCCGTCTTCGCGCTCGCCAACACCACCGACCAGCAGCTCGACCGGCTGATCGTCGCCCCGCATTTCCGCCTGGTGAATTCCGGCATCTTCTGGCCCGACCTCGGCTCGACGCGCATCGCCGCGATCACGCCCAGCGAAGGCTTCGCGCTCGACCGCCAGACAAGCCCCGACGCCGACGTGTTCCGGGTGACGCTGAACCCCGGAACGGTGGTGACCTTCATCGCCGAGCTCGCCTCGCCGAAGCTGCCGCAGGTCTATCTCTGGGAGCCGGATTCCTACAAGGATTCGGTCAATTCCTACACGCTGTTCCGCGGCATCGTGATTGGCATTTCGGGGCTTCTGGCGCTGTTCCTGACGATTCTTTTCGTGGTCAAGGGAACCTCGATGTTTCCGGCGACAGCGGCGCTCGCCTGGGCCGTGCTCGCCTATATCTGCGTCGACTTCGGCTTTCTCAACAAGATCATCGAGATCTCGCCCGGCAACGAACAGATATGGCGGGCCGGCACTGAGGTGGCGCTTGCCGGAACCTTCGTGGTGTTCCTGTTCGCCTATCTCAACCTCAACCGTTGGCATGGCCATTTCAGCTATGGCGCCCTGGTCTGGATTCTCGGACTGCTCTTGATCGCGGGGGTGGCCATCGTCGATCCGGCGGTCGCCGCCRGCATCGCGCGCATCTCGTTCGCCGCCACCGCGCTCRCCGGCCTCGGCCTCATCATCTTCCTCGGGATTCGTGGTTATGATCGCGCGATCATGCTGGTTCCGAGCTGGGTCATGGTGCTCCTATGGCTATGCGGCTCGTGGATGGCGATCACCGGCATGCTGGACAACGACATCGCCCAGCCGGCTCTGGGCGGCGGGCTGATCCTCATCATCCTGCTCATCGGCTTCACCGTCATGCAGCATGCGTTTGCCGGCGGCGCGCTGCATCAGGGCCTGTTCTCCGACCTCGAGCGCCAGGCGCTCGCCGTCGCGGGCTCGGGCGACATCGTCTGGGACTGGGACGTGCTGCGTGACCGCGTGGTGACCAAGCCGGACATTAGCCTGCAGCTCGGCCTTGCGCCGAACAGCCTCGGCGGTGCTGCCCGCAACTGGCTGCCGGCGCTGCATGCCGACGACCGCGACACGTTCCGCACCACGCTCGACGTGGTGCTGGAGCACCGGCGCGGCAAGGTGGCGCAGAACTTCCGCCTGCGCGGCGCCGACGGCCACTATCACTGGTTCTCGCTGCGCGCCCGCCCGGTGATCGGGTCCGACGGCGAGGTGATCCGCTGCGTCGGCACCATGGTCGACGTGACCGAGCAGAAGAAATCCGAGGAAAGGCTGCTGCACGACGCCGTGCACGATAATTTGACCGGCCTCCCGAACCGCGAATTGTTCATGAACCGGCTGGAGGCGATCATCTCGATCGCCCGCACCGAGGACAAGGTGCGCCCGACGGTCTTCATCATCGACATCGACCGCTTCAAGCAGGTCAATGACGGTCTCGGCATTTCCGCCGGCGACACCATCCTTCTCACCGTCGCGCGCCGGCTGCACCGGCTCCTGAAGCCGAAGGATTCGCTGTCGCGCTTCGCCGGCGACCAGTTCGCCTTGATGCTGCTTTCGGAGCAGGACCCGGCCCGCATCGCGGCCATCGCCGACGCCATCAAGCACGCGATCAACAATCCGATCACCTTCGCCAAGCGCGAGATCGTGCTGACCGCCTCGATCGGCCTGATCACCTGGACGACGGCGCAAACCTCGGCCGAAGACATGGTCAAGGACGCCGAGCTTGCCATGCACCAGGCCAAGCGCTTCGGCGGCGACAGGATCGAGCCATTCCGGCCCGCCTTCCGCACCGTCGGCACCGACCGGCTGCAATTCGAATCCGACCTTCGCCGCGCCATCGAGCGGCGTGAGTTCACGCTTGCCYATCAGCCGATCGTGCGGCTGGAGGACGGCAGCGTCGCCGGCTTCGAGGCGCTGCTTCGCTGGGACCATCCCAGGCGCGGCATGATCCCGCCGGGGGACTTCATCCCGGTGGCCGAGAATTGCGGGCTGATCGTGCAGCTCGGGCTGTTCGCCATGCAGCAGGCGGCCGAGGATCTGGCTGCGTGGCAAAAGCAGATCGGCGACGCGCCGCTGTCGGTCTCGGTCAACCTCTCCAGCCGTCAGCTCATCCGCCGCGACCTGGTCAGCGACGTCCGGTCGGTCATCGCGCGAGCCAATCTGAAACCGCGCTGCTTCCGGCTAGAGCTCACCGAATCCCTGGTGATGGACAATCCCGAGCAGACCGCGCATGTGCTGACCAAGCTGAAGCAGCTCGGCATCGGCCTGTCACTCGACGATTTCGGCACCGGCTATTCCTCGCTCTCTTATCTGACGCGCTTCCCCTTCGACACGATCAAGATCGACAAGAGTTTTGTTGACGACGCGACGCCCAAGCGCGCCGTGTTGCTCAAATCCATGGTCAACATGGCGCATGAGCTGGGGCTTTCGGTCGTGGCGGAAGGCATTTCGGACGAGAGCGACGCGCTGGAGCTGCGCCAGATGGGCTGCGAATATGTCCAGAGCTTCATGTTCGGCGCGCCGATGCCCGGCGACCAGGTGCTGAAGACGCTGAGGGAGCAGTACCCGCTGACGCAGGCTTAGAGGCCTGTCGCTTCGGCGATTGCGCCTCTCAGTTCGTCATCCTGGGGCGGAGCAAGGAGCGCAGCGACGCGGCGCAGACCCTAGGATGACGACGTCGCGGGCGTTCGCGCCAAATCGCGAGCGTCAAGCATGCCCCGCAGCCGCGCTCAAATGAGCAAGGTCGATGCCGATCGAAGCCAAGATACGGTCGTATTTGCGCTCGATATCGGCGTCGAACAGAAGTTCCTGCGTGGCCGGACAGGTGAGCCAGCCGTTCTCGGCGATCTCCGTCTCGAGCTGGCCGGCGCCCCAGCCGGAATAGCCGAGCGCCATCAGCGCATGGCGCGGGCCGCGGCCGGTGGAGATGGCGCGCAATATGTCGACGGTTGCCGTCAGGCAGATGTCGTCGGAGACGGTGAGCGAGGATTCCACGCGATAGTCGCCCGAATGCAGCACGAAGCCACGGCTGCGATCAACCGGCCCGCCATTGCGCACGACGAAATCGCGCGTATGCGCCGGCAGGCGGATCGCTTCCTGCTCGTTCATGATGCCGAGCTGCACCAGCAGGTCCGGAAACAGCATCTGCTGCGTCTGGTTGATGATCAGCCCCATCGCGCCTTCGTCGCTGTGGGCGCAGACGTAGATGACGGAGCGCGCGAAACGGTCGTCCTTCATGCCAGGCATGGCAATCAGGAACTGGTCGTCGAGGAAGCCGCGTCCGGCGGCCGCCTTCTTGTGGCGCAGCAAGTCCATGGCTTGAGCGTAACGCGTTTCGGCAGCGCCGAAAAGATGGTGACGGTCCCCTATGTCACGCAAATATGATACCGGGAGGCTGACGAAGTCATTGCGCGGCCAAGAACGGACGGTCAAATCACCGCATGAGATACATGAAAATACTGGTTCTCGGCGTCGTTTTGGGGTGGGCTGCAAGCCTCCCGGCCGAGGCCTCTTCCTCGGACTGGTACAATTCGGAAGGCGGCAAGGTTCGGCTGGTAACCACCGGCAGGCCCGACCAGGCCGGCAAGATCCACGGTGTGCTCGACATCGCGTTGAAGCCCGGCTGGAAGACCTATTGGCGCGATCCGGGCGATGCCGGCGTGCCGCCGCAGCTCGACATATCCGGCAGCACCAACATCGCAGACGCGCAACTGTCGTTCCCGCCGCCTCAGCGGCATGACGACGGCTACGGCAAATGGGCCGGCTACGATCGTCCGGTCTCGCTGCCGGTGACCTTCACGCTGTCTTCGCCCGGCCAACCGGCGACCATCGACGCCCATGTCTTCCTCGGCATCTGCGAGACGATCTGCATTCCGGTGCAGACCCGGCTCAGCGTCGACCCCGGCTCCGATCCGGATAACGCGACCGACGCCGCACTGGTGAAGACCGCGCTGGCGACGCTGCCTTCCCCGGCCCGGCCCGATTTCGGCATCAACGTGCTGCCCGGCGACCATGAAACCCTTGTCGTCCAGGCGCAGTCGCCCGGCGATCCGGCATCCGTCGATTTCTTCATCGCCGGGGAACGCGACTATATGTTCGGCGCGCCGGTGCGCAGCCAGAAGGACGGCAAGCTCGTCTTCACCGTGCCGATCCTCGACCGGCCGTCGGCGACGCCGACCGATGGCGGGCTGTACTACACGCTGACCAGCGCCGAGGGTTCGGTGGACGGGTTGCTGCCTTTCCCTTGATCCAGCATGTGGTCAAGGTTGCGGGAAAGCGTCCGGTCCGTTATCGAAGGCGCTGGTCCTTCCCATCTCCCGTAAACGAGGCTCCCCATGACCATTTCGGTTGGCGAAAAACTGCCCGACGTGACCTTCAAAACGATGACCGCCGATGGCGCGAAGGATATAAGCGGCAAAGAAATCTTCGCTGGCAAGAAGGTGGTGTTGTTCGGTGTTCCCGGCGCCTTCACGCCGACCTGCAGCAACAACCATTTGCCGGGCTATCTGGAAAACCACGACGCCATCCTCGCGCGTGGCGTCGACACGATCGCCGTCGTCTCGGTCAACGACGTGCATGTCATGGGCGCCTGGGCGCGCTTCTCCGGCGGCGAAGRCAAGATCCTCTATCTCGCCGATGGCAGCGGTGATTTCGCCAAGGCCGTGGGGCTCGACAACGATCTTTCCGCGGCCGGCATGGGCCTGCGCTCCAAGCGCTTTTCGATGATCGTCGACGACGGCAAGGTCGTGGCGCTCAATGTCGAGACCAAGCCTGGCGTCAACGAAAGCGGCGCCGCCAAGATCCTCGAGCAGCTCTAGATCAGGATGACGTTTCGTTGACCCGCCATCCCGATCTGACTTTTTGTTGGAGCATGATCTTGTCCGAAAACCGGTTCCCACTTTTCGGGATCATACTCTGATGCTGGACATCCTCTGGCGCGCGGTGGCGATCGGCATCGGCGCCACGGTGTTCATGGATATCTGGGCGATCATCCTCAACAAAGCGATCGGCCAGCCCTTGCCCAATTGGGGCATGGTCGGACGCTGGGTCCGGCATCTGCCGGAGCGGGTTTTTCACGACGATATCGGCAAGGCAGCGCCCTATGCGCATGAAAAGGCGCTGGGTTGGGCCTTCCACTATCTGGTCGGCATCCTCTACGGCGTCATCCTTGTCGTGCTCGCCGGCGCGGGCTGGCTGGCGGCGCCGACCTTCCTGCCGGCCTTCATCCTCGGCATCGTCACGGTCGGGGCCGGCTGGTTCCTGCTGGCGCCTGGCATGGGCGCAGGCTGGGCGGCATCCAGGCTGCCCAATCCGATGAAGGTGCGCGCACTGAACCTGGTGGCGCATACGGTGTTCGCGCTCGGCATGTTCTCGACGGCGCTGCTGATCCGCTGAAGCGGCAAAAGGGGCAGCTCCCGTTCAGGAGCTAACAGCTCCTCGGCGCCGCTTCCGCCAACTTCCTCCGAGCCTCTTTTCGGAGGGCGTGAAAATCCAAAGGCCCCGGTCTC
This sequence comes from Mesorhizobium sp. LCM 4577, assembly GCF_001854795.2. NCBI lineage: Bacteria > Pseudomonadati > Pseudomonadota > Alphaproteobacteria > Hyphomicrobiales > Phyllobacteriaceae > Mesorhizobium > Mesorhizobium sp. LCM 4577. The sequence goes on from NZ_MDDU01000035.1 coordinate 126,235, forward strand.
CCGCTCGCCTTGCCCTCATCCCAGAGTCGCCGCAGCCGGCGCACGTCTTCTTGCTTCAGTTCGCGCGTACCTGACCAATCTGCCAACGGTGAGCGCATCTCAATAGCTCTGCGTAGAGCGCCGGGGTGCGCGTTTGCCTGTTGGAGCGGCTTTCTGTGGCGCAGCCGCAGCCGCCGCAGGCCTTGCCAGCTTCGGCTTGAACGGCGCCATGCCTTGCCGGGCCAGCTCGTCGGCGCGCTCGTTCTCCGGGTGGCCGGCGTGGCCCTTGACCCAGTACCAGGTCACCTTGTGGCGCCGGTTGGCCTCGTCGAGCGCCTGCCAGAGCTCGCCATTCTTGACCGGCTTCCTGTCGCCGGTCTTCCAGCCGTTCTTCTTCCAGCCATGGATCCATTTGGAGATGCCGTCCATGACGTATTTGCTGTCGGTGTAGAGGTCGACCGTGCAAGGTTCCTTCAGCGCGTTGAGCGCGGTGATGGCGGCGAGCAGCTCCATGCGATTGTTGGTGGTCTCCGCCTCGCCGCCGGACAGTTCCTTGGTGACGCCGTTGTAGCGCAGCACCGCGCCCCAGCCGCCCGGCCCGGGATTGCCCGAGCAGGCGCCGTCGGTGAAGATCTCGATCTTTTTGTTCATGTCAGCCCATATTCGGATGGCGACTTGATGGCGCGGTGGAAGCGCATGCGGCGGATATACTCGGTCGGGTCGCGCTTCATCACTAGCCCGCCATCCGGAACGGTCAGCCAGTCATAGAGCCTTGTCAGCATGAAGCGCAGCGCCGAGCCGCGCGCCAGCATAGGCAGCGCCGCCTTCTCGTCACCCTGAAGCGGCCGCACCGACTGATAGCCGGAAAGCAGCGCGGCCCCCTTCGTGAGATTGAAGGAAAAATCCTTCTCGAAGCACCAGGCGTTGAGGCAGGTGGCGACATCGTAAGCGTAGAGATCGTCACAGGCGAAATAAAAGTCGATCAGCCCGGACAGTTTCTCGCCGAGGAAGAAGACATTGTCCGGGAACAGATCGGCGTGGATGATGCCTTGCGGCAGGCCGGTCGGCCAGTTGCGTTCGAAATCGGTAAAGTCGGCATCGACCTCGGCCGCCAAGCCCGGCTCGACCTCGTCGGCGCGCTCGCGCGATGCCGCCCAGAGCTTGCGCCAGCCGTCGATCGCCAGCGCATTCGGCCTTCTCATCTGAAAATCCTGACCGGCAAGATGGAGCCCGGCGAGCGCCTTGCCCACTTCCGCGCAATGCGCGGCGGTCGGGCGCCTGAGCGACAGGCCCTCGAGGAAGGTGATGATAACCGCAGGCCGGCCGGCCAGCGTGCCGATGACGGTGCCGTCATGCGCGGTGACCGGCAGCGGACAGGAAATGCCCTTCCTGGCGAGGTGGCCCATCAGGCCGAGAAAGAACGGCAGGTCGGCCTTGTCGACGCGCTTTTCGTAGAGCGTCAGGATATAGGAGCCGGTCGAGGCGTGGACCAGGAAGTTGGAATTCTCGGTGCCTTCGGCGATGCCCTTGTAGGAGAGCAGCTCACCCACCGGATAGGCTTTGAGGAGCGCAGTCAGCTCGCCTTCGTTGACGTCGGTGTAGACGGCCATGCGGTTCACGCCGCTCCGTTGACGAAGGCCATGTCGGCCGCCGTCAGTTCGACATCGCGCAGCACCCGCATCACCGGAAAATCCTCCGTTTCCGTGGCCGTGATAGCCAGATCGATGGTGACGTCGAAACGCTGCCGGAATGCGTCGATGATCTCATCGACGATGATTTCCGGCGCCGAGGCGCCGGCCGACAGGCCGAGTGTCCTGATCCCGGCGATCTCATCCCACGGAATTTCGGCGGCGCGCTGCACGAGAAGCGACATCGCAGCACCCGCACGCTCCGCCACTTCGACAAGACGACGCGAATTGGACGAATTGGGAGCGCCGACGATGAGGAAAAGATCAGCGCCCGCCGCGGTCTCCTTCACCGCTTCCTGGCGGTTGGTGGTGGCGTAGCAGATCGATTCGGCCGCGGCCGCGTGCAATTCGGGAAACCGCTCCTGCAGCGCCCGGATGATGCCGGCGGTGTCCTCGACCGACAAGGTCGTCTGGGTGACGAAGCCCAGCGCCGAAGCGTCGACGGGCACGAAGCGCGCGGCGTCGGCCTCGGTCTCGATCAGCGTTACGGCGCCTTCCGGCAACTGGCCCATCGTGCCGATCACCTCCGGGTGCCCGGCATGGCCGATCAAAAGCACATGACGACCGAGCCGCTGGTGGCGCATCGCCTGCTTGTGCACCTTGGAGACGAGCGGACAGGTGGCGTCGAGGTAGAAGAGATTGCGCGCCTCGGCATCCGCCGGCACCGATTTCGGCACGCCATGCGCGGAAAAGACCACCGGCGACTGCCGATGCTCCGGCGGAATCTCGGAGAGTTCCTCGATGAAGACGGCGCCGAGGCTCTGCAGCCCTTCGACGACATAGCGGTTGTGCACGATCTCATGGCGGACATAGACCGGCGCGCCGTATTTCTTCAGCGCCAGCACGACGATCTGTATGGCACGGTCGACGCCGGCGCAGAAGCCGCGTGGTTGGCAGAGCCTGATCGTCAGCGGTGGCTTTTTCTCGGTCATGAATGCGAAGCCGGTTCAGTCGGAATCCTGTGGCGAAATGAGGTGCGCACCCCTGCCCTGTCAAGAGCGACCCAGCCTCAGCCTTCTTTCGCCGGGCGGCGCAGCCTCAGGATCAGCACGGCTGCAAGGGCGGCGGCCAGCCCGTACCAGGTGACGGCATATTGCAGGTGGTTGTTCGGCAGGTCGATGATGGTGACGCCACCGACCGGCAGGCCGCCGGGATTCGGCGTCTTGTCGGCATCGATGAAGAACGGCACCAGCACGAAACCGGCAGGCAGACCGGCGGTCGCCGCCATGACGTCACGGTCCTTCCAGTAGAAGATGTTCTTGGCAACATCATTGTCGGGAAGCATCATCGACGGTTTTCCCGGCAGCGGATTGCGGGCAAGCCCGGTCACCGTCACCTTGCYGGCTACTTCGCCTTTCGGCCGCTTGGCGGGGTCCTTGAGCTCGTAGGGAACAAAGCCGCGGTTGACGAGCACGAAGCGGCCGTCCTCGAGTTGCAAGGGCGTGTAGACGTTGAAACCGCTGTCGCCTTGCCAGGTGGAAAAGAAATGCCGCTCGCCCTGGTGAAGGAAAGTGCCGGTCACCGTCACCGGCGTGTAATCGACGTCATGGGAAGCGGCGAACTCCCTCTCTATGTCGGCCAGCGGCAACGGCTCGGAATGCGTGCGCTTGTCGATGGTCGCGAGCAGGTCTTCCTTCCAGTGCAGGCGCTGGACCTGCCAGGTGCCGAGCCCGATCAGGACGGCGAACAGGACAAGGCCGAGACCGATGAGCAACGCCGAGCGCGACCGCGAACGGCCGGCCACCGAGCCTGTCGTCCCATTCATTCGTGGGATTCCAGCCTGCCTTCGGAGGCCTTCTTCGAATATTGCAAGGTGATCAGCACACCCTTGATGAGGCGCAGCGCCGTCAGGCAGAGCACCAGCGCCAGGGGTATCCACAGGATGAAGTGCAGCCAGAGCGGGGGGCTGAACGTCACCTCCATCCACAATGCCAGGCCGACGACGACGAAGCCGATGATCAGGATGACGAACACCGCCGGTCCATCGCCAGCATCGGCGAAGGAATAGTCGAGCCCGCAATTGTAGCAGCGCTTGCCGACGGTGAGGAAACCGGAGAACAGCTTGCCTTCGCCGCAGCGCGGGCAGCGGCCATGCAGCCCGGCCGAGATCGGATCGATGGGGGGCCAGATCGCCTTATCTTCACTCATGTCCGCACCGTAGACCCTTTCGCCCCAAAAGATAAGGCGGCCACGTCGCCGCAGCCGCCCTTTGGATGCCCGAAAACCGTCGGCTCAATGGCCTTCGATCAGTGCGCCGTTCGAGGCCCAGACATAGATGGCGCTGAACAGGAACAGCCAGACCACGTCGACGAAGTGCCAGTACCAGGCGGCTGCCTCGAAGCCGAAATGCTGCTTCGGCGTGAAGTCGCCGCGCATCGCACGCACCAGGCAGACCAGCAGGAAGATGGTACCGATGATGACATGGAAGCCGTGGAAGCCAGTCGCCATGAAGAAGGTAGCGCCGTAGATCGAATCCCTGAAGCCGAAGGGAGCGTGCATGTACTCGTAGGCCTGCACCATGGTGAACAGCATGCCGAGACCGACGGTCAGCACCAGGCCATTGATCAGGCCCTTGCGGTCGCCATGCAGCAGCGCGTGGTGCGCCCAGGTCACCGTCGTGCCCGACAGAAGCAGGATGATGGTGTTGTAGAGCGGCAGGTGGAAGGGATCGAGGACTTCGAGCCCCTTCGGCGGCCAGACGCCGCCGGTGAAGGCGGTGCGGGCGTATTGCGCGGCTTCGCCCGGGAACAGGCTGGCGTCGAAGAAGGCCCAGAACCAGGCGACGAAGAACATCACCTCGGAGGCGATGAACATGATCATGCCGTAGCGCAGATGCAGCGACACGACGCGCGTGTGGTGCCCCTCATGCGCTTCCTTGATGGTGTCCGACCACCAGGCGAACATCGTGTAGAGCACGATGATCATGCCGATGAAGAACAGCCACGGATTAGCGATGTTGTGGCCAAAGACCGGGAAGTTGCCGCCCTTCAGATATTGCATCAGGCAGACGCCGCCGACGGCGGTGACCAGCGCGCCGACCGAACCCAGGAAGGGCCAGGGGCTCGGGTTGACGAGATGGTAGTCGTGGTGTGGTTTTGCGTGCGCGTCTGCCATATCAACCCCCGAGGCTTGCTTCGGAATCTGGAACTTTTTTGCTGCTGCCAGCGGCCGGCACCGACGAGGCGACCGGCTGTTTCTTTTCGACCGGGAACATCGTGTAGGACAGGGTGATCGTCTTCAAGTCCTTGAGTTCCGGCACATTGACGATGTCTGGATCGACATAGAACACGACCGGCATGTCCAGCGTCTCGCCGGGCTTCAGCGTCGTGTCGGTGAAGCAGAAGCACTCCACCTTGTTGAAATAGGCGCCGGCCATTTCAGGCTGCACGTTGAACGACGCGCGACCGGTGATGGGGCGGTCGAACTTGTTGGTGGCGCTGTAATGCGCCTGGGTCGTCTCGCCGATCTTGATCGTCACCGAACGGGCGACCGGTTCGAATTGCCATGGAATGCCGTTGGTGTTGGCGTCGAAACGGATGGTGATGTCGCGGTCGAGCACGCGCCCGGCATATTGCTTTTCGGCGCGTTGCGTGGTGCCGCCATAGCCGGTGACCTGGCAGAACATCTTGTAGAGCGGCACCGCCGCATAGGCCATGCCGACCATGCCGGTAAAGAAGGCGAGGCAGACAGCGGCGACGATGCCGTTGTTGACCTTGCGGGGCTTGCTCAAGTCGCCGCTCATCAGCCGCCCCCAAGCAGGCCCGAGCCGGTCAGGCTCGCGCCTTGGTGACCGAAGCGCACGATGGTGGCGGCATAGAAGATGATGACCAACGCGGCCAGCGCGACGGCGATGGCGATGGAACGGTTGCGGCGCGCCTTGCGCTGGCGCTCGGTCAGCGTAACCAGTTCGAGGTTCTTGTCGGCCACGATCATATCCCCCCCATCATCAGCGCGCGCCCGACGACGCAATCGACGAGATAGGCGGCGAAGATGGCGAAGAGATAGAGCAACGAATAGCCGAACAAGGCCTTTGCCGGCTTCATCGCGTGGTCGTCGGCGGCCATGGCAAGCACTTTCCAGGCGTAGCAGACGAAGCCCGCGCCGAGGACCGCCGAGACGACGCCATAGCCGGCCGTAGTGTAGCCGAGCGCCCAGGGCAGCACGCCGACCGGCGCCAGGATCAGCGCATAAGCGAAGATCTGCCGACGGGTCGAGGCCTGGCCGGCGACATTCGGCATCATCGGGATGCCGGCGCGGGCGTAGTCGTCGGACTTGAAGAGAGCCAGCGCCCAGAAATGCGGCGGAGTCCACAGGAAGATGATCAGGAACAGGATCACGCTTTCGAGGCTGACCGAACCGGTCACCGCGGCCCAGCCGATCACCGGCGGGATGGCGCCGGCGGCGCCGCCGATGACGATGTTCTGTGGCGTCCAGCGCTTGAGCCACATGGTGTAGATGACGGCGTAGAAGAAGATGGTGAAGGCGAGAAGCGATGCCGACAGCCAGTTGACCAGCACGCCGAGCGTCATCACCGACAGCACCGAGAGCACCAGGCCGAAGCTCAACGCCTCGCCCGGCGTGACGCGCCCGGCCGGCACCGGGCGGCCGGCGGTTCTGGTCATCACCGCGTCGATATCGGCGTCGTACCACATATTGAGCGCGCCGGAAGCGCCGGCGCCGATGGCAATTGCCAATATGGCGATCATCGCCAGCAACGGGTTGATGGCGACGGGCGCCGCGACCAGGCCGACAAAGGCCGTGAAGACGACCAGCGACATGACGCGCGGCTTCAGGAGGGCGAAGAAATCGCCAGCGGTCGCTTCCGACATGCGAAAGCCCGCTTCCTCCATCAATCTGTCTTCGGCAAGGGCCATGCGTACTTAAAGTCCATCATTCCGTTGGCCAAGACCGCCGGGYAAGCCGGCGGCCTCGTGTAAGTCGGGACGCCGCCTACTTGATCTTCGGCAGCTGTTCCCACTGGTGGAACGGCGGCGGCGAAGGCAGCTGCCATTCCAGCGTGGTGGCACCCTCGCCCCACGGGTTGGCGCCGGCGACGCGCTTCTTCTGGAAGGCCTCGAACACGCCGTAGAGGAAGATCGCAACGCCGACGGCCGCGATGTAGGAGCCGTAGGACGAGATCATGTTCCAGCCGGCGAACGCGTCCGGATAGTCGACGGTGCGGCGCGGCATACCGGCGAGGCCGAGGAAGTGCTGCGGAAAGAAGATCAGGTTGACGCCGACGAAGGTCACCMAGAAGTGGGTGTTGGCGATCACCGGCGAGTACATGTAGCCGGTCATCTTCGGGAACCAGTAGTACCAGCCGGCGAAAATGGCAAACACCGCGCCCAGCGACAGCACGTAGTGGAAGTGGGCGATCACGAAATAGGTGTCGTGCAGCGAGCGGTCGAGGCCGGCATTGGCCAGCTGAACGCCGGTGACGCCACCGATGGTGAACAGGAAGATGAAGCCCAGCGCCCACAGCATCGGCGGCTTGAAGGAGATCGAGCCGCCCCACATGGTGGCGATCCAGGAGAAGATCTTCACACCGGTCGGCACCGCGATGACCATGGTGGCGAACACGAAGTAGCGCTGCGTGTCGAGCGACAGGCCGGTCGTGTACATGTGGTGAGCCCAGACGATGAAGCCGACGGCGCCGATCGCGACCATGGCGTAGGCCATGCCGAGATAGCCGAAGACAGGCTTCTTCGAGAAGGTCGAGACGATATGGCTGATGATGCCGAAGCCCGGCAGGATCAGGATGTACACTTCGGGGTGACCGAAGAACCAGAACAGGTGCTGGAAGAGAATCGGATCGCCACCCTGATCCGGCACGAAGAAGGCGGTGCCGAAATTGCGGTCGGTGAGCAGCATGGTGATGGCGCCCGCGAGGACCGGCAGCGAGAGCAGGAGCAGGAAGGCGGTGATCAGCACCGCCCAGRCAAACAGCGGCATCTTGTGCAGCGTCATGCCGGGAGCGCGCATGTTGAAGATGGTGGTGATGAAGTTGATGGCGCCGAGGATCGACGATGCGCCGGCGATGTGGATCGACAGGATCGCCAGGTCAAGCGCAGGCCCCGGCTGGCCGGACGTCGAGAGCGGCGGATAGATCGTCCAGCCGCCTCCGGGACCGAAAGCGCCCGGCGCGCTCGGCACGAACATCGAGCAGAGCAGCAGGATGAAGGCCGGCGGCAGCAGCCAGAAGGAGATGTTGTTCATGCGAGGGAACGCCATGTCAGGCGCGCCGATCATGATCGGCACCATCCAGTTGGCGAAGCCGCCGATGAGCGCCGGCATCACCATGAAGAAGATCATGATCAGGCCGTGCGCGGCGCCAAAGGCATTGTACATGCTCTTGCCGCCGTCGATGGCGGCGTCGCCCTGCATGCCGTAGACCATCTGCGCCAGGCCGCTGAAGATCTGGATGCCCGGCTCCTGCAGCTCCATGCGGATGGCGACCGAGAGCGCACCACCGATGATGCCGGCAATGATCGCGAAGATCAGGTAGAGCGTGCCGATGTCCTTGTGGTTGGTCGAGTAGACCCAGCGGACCCAGCCATGCGGCCTGTGGTCGTCGTGATCGTGAGCTGCAGCCTCTGCCATGTTCCGCTCCGTTCCCTAAATCTTGCTAACCCGCGGCATCAATTGCCGGCGGCCGCTACCTTGTTGGTACCATCGATCTCGGCCATCAGCGCCTTGTTGGCGGCAGGCACGTCGGTCTTGGCCGTCTCCAGCCAGGTCTTGAACTGCGCATCGGACACGACGCGCACGGCGATCGGCATGAACGCGTGGTCCTTGCCGCAGAGCTGCGAGCACTGGCCGTAATAGAGGCCTTCCTTCTCCGCCTTGAACCAGGTCTCGTTGGTGCGGCCGGGCACGGCGTCCATCTTGATGCCGAAGGACGGCACGGCGAAGGAGTGGATAACGTCGGTGGCGGTGATCAGCACGCGGGTCGTGGTGTTGACCGGTACGACCAGCTCGTTATCGACCGCCAGCAGGCGCGGATAGAGCGAGCGATCTTCCTTGCCGGCCTTGGCGCGGTCGGCATCCTGGAGAACCGCCGAGTTGAAGGAGAAGCTCTTGTCGACCTGGTATTCATAATCCCAGTTCCACTGGTTGCCGGTCGCCTTGACGGTGAGCTTGGCTTCTTCCGGCGGGGTGTATTGCGCGGTGAGCAGCTGAAAGGAGGGAATGGCGATGAGCAGAAGCACGATCACCGGCCCGACCGTCCAGATCACCTCGATCAGCGTGTTGTGGCTGGTCCTGGACGGCACCGGATTGGCGCTGGCGCGAAACCTGACGATGCAGACCAGCAGAAGCGCCAGCACGAGGATGGTGATCGGGACGATGAACCACATGGTGTAGTTCCCGAACCGCTCGATCTGCCGCATCATATCGGTCGCCGGAGCCTGGAAGGTCACCTCCCATTCCCGCGGCTGGTCGGCACGGGCCGCCGCACTGGAGAAGAGCACGGCCGAAGCTGCCGCACCTGCCAAGAATTCAGCGCTTGCCAGGAATTTCCTCATCGCCCTCTCGTCTCCCACTTCCCGCGATCTGGTCGCACCAATAACGGACGCTGCCGGGATTGGGAATCCCGGTCTGTCCCTAGGGTGGTTCAAACCATACTCTATTTCCCTCCGCAAGAAAGGAGCGGAGGAAACCGTGCGGCATTTTTGCGCGCAGGCCGAAGGCCGTCTTCAGGCCCCGCCGCGCTATATACGCAACGGTCGCAATTCGGGCGAATTTGCTTTGGAAAAGCATGGAATTGCCGGTATCGGGGCGGGCCGGCGACGGTCTCGTCCTTTACTTGGCCCCGGCGCGGCTTAAAGTGCCGTGATTCGCAATGGAGCCGTTATGACTTCCTGGCTTTCGAGAACCCTGGCGAAGGTCGTCCTTGCCGTCGCCTTGCTCGGCGTCGGCGTAGCCGTTGGCGCCGCCGCCTCGCCGAACAATGCTTCGCCCCCGAGCGGCACGGTGAAGTCGACGCATGGCGCGTGGTCGATCATCTGCGACACGCCGGCGGGCGCGACCTCCGAACAATGCGTTATGATGCAGAATGTCGTTGCCGAGGACCGTCCTGAAATGGGGCTTTCGGTCGTGGTGCTGCGCACCGCCGACAACAAGGCCGAGATCCTGCGCGTGCTGGCGCCGCTCGGCGTGCTGCTCCCCAACGGTCTCGGTCTCAATGTCGACGGCAAGGATATCGGCCGCGCTTATTTCGTGCGCTGCTTCCAGGACGGCTGCTACGCCGAGGTGATCCTCGAAAAGCCGTTGCTCGACACGTTGAAGAGCGGCACCTCGGCCACCTTCATCGTCTTCCAGACGCCCGAGGAAGGCATCGGTATTCCCGTCGACCTCAAGGGCTTTGCGGAAGGTTTCGCCGCCCTACCTTGATCTTCTTGCCCATGCGCCGCTCCCGACGCCGAAGTCCGGTGGCGAATGCGCGTTTGGCGGCCAGGAGGCTCAATGCGCGCGAATTTATCCGCTTCCATCACCGGTCTGGCGCTGCTCGCCGCGGTTTCGGCCGCACGTGCCGAGGATGACGAAATCCTCCAGAAACCCGAGCCGGCGGCGATCCTCGATATCGCCAAGGGCTACGGCTCGGCCAGGATGGACAAGGACGACAATGGCGATCCGATGATTTCGGGGCGGATCGAGGGCGTCAAATACGTGATCTATTTCTATGGCTGCGAAAACCACGAGAACTGCAAGTCGCTGCAGTTCTCGACCGGCTACAGCGATCCGCTGACCGCCGACCAGGCCAATGCCTGGAACGCAAAATACCGCTGGGTCAAGGCCTATTCCGGCGACGGCTCGAACTTCAAGATGGATGTCTCCTTCGCCGGCGGCATCACCAGGGCCAATCTCGAGGAGCAGTTCTCCAACTGGAACGCGATGGCCGGCAACATCAAGGACTTCATCAACGGCAAGTGAAGGCGGCGGCGCTTGCCGGCCTCGATCCCGTTAGCGATTGTCTGGCGGCCGCTTCGCGCCTACATCCCCTAGTGCAAAGAGAGCATGATGTCGTCCGAAAACCGCTACACACTTTTCGGCATCATGCTCTAGAACGATTTTGTTTCCACGAATGGACCTGCCATGAACAGCCTGATCGGCCAATTCGACATTTCCGACGATCGCGTCAAAGAGATCGTCACCGAGACCATCAAGGGCGCCGACGACGGCGAACTGTTCCTTGAATACAGCGAAAGCGAAGCGCTGATGTTCGACAACGGCCGGCTCAAGACGGCCAATTTCAACACCGACCAGGGTTTTGGCCTGCGCGCCGTGGCCGGCGAGGCCAGCGGCTATGCGCATTCGAGCGACCTGTCCGAAGCCTCGCTCAGGCGCGCGGCCGATGCCGTCTCGGCGGTCAAGGGTGGCTATTCCGGAACGCTCGCCGCAGCACCCGCCCGCACCAACCGCCACCTCTATGGCGACGAGAACCCCATCCCCTCGCCCAGCTTCGAGGCCAAGGCCAAGCTGCTGCAGGAGATCGACGGCTGGCTGCGAGCCAAGGATCCGCGCGTGCGGCAGGTGACAGCCTCGCTCGCCGCCTCCTGGCAGCATGTCGAGATCGTGCGCGGCGACGGCCAGATCGTGCGCGACATCCGCCCGCTGGTCCGCATCAACGTGTCGGTCGTGGTCGGCAGCGGCGACCGGCAGGAGAGCGGCTCCTACGGCATGGGCGGCCGCAAGAGCTTCGGCGAGTTCGTCAGCGAGGAAAGCTGGAAGCATGCGGCCAGCGAGGCGCTGCGGCAGGCGCTGGTCAATCTGGAAGCGGTTCCGGCGCCGGCCGGCACGTTCGACATCGTGCTGTCCAGCGGCTGGCCGGGGGTGATGCTGCACGAAGCGGTCGGCCACGGGCTCGAAGGCGACTTCAACCGCAAGAAGACATCCGCCTTCGCCGGCCTGATGGGCCAACAGGTGGCGGCAAAGGGCGTCACCGTCGTCGATGACGGCACGATCCCCGAGCGGCGCGGCTCGCTCACCGTCGACGACGAAGGGACGCCTTCGGCGCGCAACGTGCTGATCGAGGACGGCAAACTGGTCGGCTATATGCAGGACCGCCAGAACGCCCGGCTGATGGGCATGAAGGCCACCGGCAACGGCCGCCGCGAGGGCTATGCGCACCAGCCGATGCCGCGCATGACCAACACCTACATGACCGCGGGCGACATGCAGCCGGAAGAGATCATCGCCTCGGTCAAGAACGGCATCTACGCCGTCTCCTTCGGCGGCGGCCAGGTCGACATTACCTCGGGCAAATTCGTGTTCGGCTGCACCGAGGCCTACATGATCGAGAACGGCAAGGTGACGCAGCCGATCAAGGGCGCGATGCTGATCGGCAACGGACCGGACGCCATGCACCGCGTCAGCATGGTCGGCAACGACATGAAGCTCGACAACGGCATCGGCGTGTGCGGCAAGGCCGGACAGGGCGTGCCCGTCGGCGTCGGTCAGCCGCATCTCAGGATGAACCAGATGACGGTGGGCGGGACGAGGGTTTGAGGACTGGCCGGATATGGCTTGAATTGAACCACGGCACCAGTTATCTTACCTTTGTCTTACATAGGTAAAGTGCCATGTCTACTTCTCAAAAGCTCACGACCGCCGTCTCGACCAAGGGACAGGTGATTCTGCCTAGCGCCATTCGGAAACGGAGAGAATGGAGCGCTGGAACGAGACTCGAAGTTCAGGAAACGCCGGAGGGCGTGCTTTTGAAGCTGGCGCCTGCATTCGCGGCAACGCAGCCGAAAGACGTGTTCGGTTCCCTGCCATCCCGCGGCGCGCCAAAGACACTCGAAGAAATGGACGCGGGCGTCCTCGCCGAAGCACGGCGGCGCCATGCTCGCGATTGATACGAACGTTGTCGTTCGCTACCTGACGAACGACCATCCCAAGCAGTCCGCGCGCGCCAGGCGGTTGATCGACGGCCAACAGGTTTTTGCCGCCGTCACGGTGATCCTGGAAACCGAGTGGGTGCTGCGCAGCGCCTATGGCTATGACCAGGCTGATATCGTCAGGGCGCTGCGGCAGTTCGGCGGACTTCCTACGGTCGAGATCGAAGATGCCCCTGTTGTCGCTTCAGCGCTCGATCTGGTCGAGGCCGGCGTGGATTTCGCGGATGCGCTGCATCTCGGCAAATCATCCCACTGTACCGGCTTTGCAACCTTTGACCGCAATTTCGTGAAAGCCGCAAAAAGGACCGGGTCTGAAGGCGTGCGGGAGGCATGAAGCCAGCGCGGTCCGGGGCTACGACCAGCCGCAGTGTCCCGCCAGGTTGATGCTCGCATTCCGACTTGAAGGCATCCTCGACCTTGAACTGAACACAATCGTGTTAGGACATTACTAATTGTTTAATTGGCTGGGCCGGCGTTTGCGCATTAGCCTGTCGCCAGTCTCCTCGTTGCGGTGGTGTTGGCAGTGAAGCGATCCCCTGGTGTCCCGACCTCCTCTCTCCTCCTTGGCCTTGTTTCGTTGGTAGGCGCTTCGTCGCTGCAAGCCAGCCCAGCGGCGGCGCAGTCGTCGCTGCTCAAGCTGGCGTCGACGCGGCCTGCCGCCAGTTCCGCCTCGGTTGGCGGCAGCACCAGCGTCCCATATGGCTGGCTCGATTTCTGTCATCGCCGGCCGAAGGAGTGCAAGGTGCCCGCCCTGCCGGCCGCGAGCGTCAAGCTGACCGCGCAGAACATGAGCATCCTCAAGCGGATAAACCAGAAGGCGAACCGCTCCATCAAGCCGGTCAGCAACTACGACCACTGGGGCACGACGATGGACCACTGGGACTATCCGGTGGACGGCAAGGGCGATTGCAAGATCTACGCGCTCTACAAGCGCAAGCTTCTCCAGGAAGCGGGATTTCCCCGGCAGGCGCTGCTGATGACGGTGGTGCGCGACCTTCACAATGAGGGCCACACCATCCTGACGGTGAAGACCGACAAGGGCGATCTCGTGCTGGACAATCTGGTCGATGAAATCCGGCCCTGGAATGCGACCGGCTATTATTTCCTGAAACGCCAGTCGCAGCAGAATCCGAATATCTGGGTTTCGCTCAACCAGCGCGGCGGCACGGCGAAACGGCTGTCTCCAAGCTCTTAAAGCGCGTCGCGCTGAAACGGATTCAGGCGACGCGCTTTAAGTCTTTGTTTTGATGCATGTCGTTGTCCCAGAACCGCTGCGCACTTCTGGGCGACATGCATTAGACCAAAACCGTATCATAATCCGCGCGGCCCGGCTTGAGGTCGGTTGGCGCACCACTGATCAACGATCCCCGATTTTGCAGGATCGATGGGCCAGGACCTCCGGCCCACCGACGAAATGGCTATGCCGCCTGCGCGGGGCCTATTGCTTGCAGGGCGGCTCGCCCGGATGCCCGCAGGTCGGCCTCTTGTTTGCCTGCTGCGGCTGCTGCCTGGGCTGCTGCACTAGGCGCCGCTCCTGTGGCTGAAGCTGGAGCTTCGGCTGCACATGGAATTGCGGCCTTTCCTGCCTGGACAGCACCTCCAGGTTCGGCTTGTTGACCTTGAGGTTGTGYTGGACGTTGACTTCCGCGCCTGCCGCTCCGCCGCCGTTTCCGGTCAGTTTGCGGAACTTCTTGCCGCTGTCGCCACCCTGCCCGTTCGGAGCCAAGGTCGCGCCTGCGGCCAGGTCCTTGCGCGTAAGCCTCTTCGGTTTCCCGCCGTTCTGGTCGGGCAGGATCGTCGGGCTGTTCCTTCCGAGCTTATCCTGAATCGTGGGCCCGTTCGTGACAGGCGCGCCGTTGACGGTGGGCAGCCTGTGGAACTTGCCCTTGTTGCCGGTCTGCGCCCCGGCGCCCTGTCCGGTCACGACTTCGCCCTGCTTGCCGAGTGTCCTCAAGTGCCTGTCCGCCAGCGCCGGTTTGCCGTTGACCAGAGGCAGCGGCTTGCCGTTGTTCACGAGCGGCACCGTGGTCTTGCCGTTGGCGAGCGGAAGCGTCTTGCCATTGGCGAGCGGAACGGTCTTGCCGTTCACGCGCGGCAGCGTCTTGCCGTTGACGAGGGGCAGAGTCTTGCCGTTGGCCCCGGGCAGGGCATGATCGGTCGAAAGCGTTTTCGACAAGGGCGTTCCCAGGGGCGCCACCAGGCCCGGTTGCTTGCCCTGCTGGAGCGCCGCCCGCTTCTGCAGCAGCGGCGGCAGCGCCACCTTGGTGGCCAAGGCGGCGGCGCCCAGTCCAACCGCGCCGGCAGTCAGCTTCTGGCTGGTGGTGAGGCCGCCGCCCTGCCCTGCCTGGTTGTTCTCGTTGATCGTCGTGTTGTTGATGACGGTCGTGTTGTGGATGTTGTTGAAGATGATGTTGTCCGGCGGCGGCACGATGTCATGCGGCGGGTTGATCCATCTCGGGAACGGCACGAAGGCCGGCGATGGCAGGACGAAGATGCCGACGGGCGGCGGCGGTGGGGCCAGCACCACGAAGTCAGGCGGAGGCGGCGGCAGGAATATCACCGCGACCGGCGGCGGCGGCTCGAAATCGAAATCGGGATCATCGAAATAGAGCACCGGACGGTCGACATAGACGATTTCCTCCGGCGGAGGCGGCGGCACGTCATAGACGATGACGGAGAAGCTCGGCGGCGGCTCCAGCTCGGCGTCGAAATGCTCCAGGCGGCGGCGGGCGTCCCAGGCATGCGGGCCGTGCGGATAGCGTTCGAGATAGGACCAGTAGGCCTCCGGCGTATCGCGCATCCAGGTCTGCCGCCAGGTGATCGCCTCGCGCCGCGCCGCGATGATGGCGCGCACGCGCCTGGCCATTGGATCGTGCGGATAGGCGACGAGGAAATCCTCATAGCCGCGCATCGTGTCGCGGTCGAGCGCCGCGACATAGGCGTCATGGGCGTCGAAATCGCGGATTTCCCTGGTGCGGTCGGCCTGGGATTCGGCTTCGGAAACCTTCGGCGCCGGCGCATCCGGCGCGCGGTCGAAGAAGACGAAGGGCGCATCGACCTTCGAAGCGTCCCACGGCACCTCAGCGCCTTGCGTCACCTCATTGACGCGCAGGCGCGTGCGGTCGAACACATCCTCAAGCGACAGGCCGCCATCGCGCATCATCTCGGCGAGCGACTGGGCGTAAGCGCCATATGGCCCCTTGCCTTCCGGCGCCGCGGTGCCGGGCGCGGCGTTGAAAGCTATCAGCATGTTCGGGTCAGGATCGACCAGCGCGAGGCCACCCGCCAGCGGCTGGTCCCACTGGGGGAAGTCATTCGGCCGCGCCGCGTCGAGCACGACGATGTTGACCTTCGTCGGCAGAGCGGCAAGCGGCCGCGTCAAATCGGAAATGCGCACCGCCTGGATCGGCACGTCGGCCGGATTGGCGATCTTGGCGTCGACCGGCAGGAAATAGTTCTCGCCCTCGAACTGCGCGCCGTGGCCGGCCAGATAGACGAAGACGACCGCGTCGGGACCGGCTGCCGAAACCTTGGCGAGGAAATCGCGATACGCCCCGCGCAGCGATTCCTGGTCGACGTCGCGGGCGCCGACGACGTCGAAGCCGGCCGCCTGCAAGGTCTGCGCGATCAGGCCGGCGTCGTTGGCCGGCGTCGCCAGCGCGCCGGACGGATAGGCGGCGTTGCCGATGACGAAGGCCAGCCGCTTTTGCTGTTGCGCGAGCGCGCCGGTCGCCGAGACGGCGACGAAAAGGAAGAGGACGACAAAACCGAGGAATTTCTGGAGCATCCGCATTTCAGGCCACCTCTGTTAAGAGCAACCGATGCTGTCGAGGCCCTTCCCCTCCTCCAGCGGATCCAGCCTAGACCGTGCAAAACGGCGGCTTTGCGGCGCGATTCCGGCGGCTTGCGCGCAAGCGGCCGCTTCAACGAAATGTGATAGCGCCGAGCGCCTCCGGTGGCTCCGTTTTAAACCGTTCTATAGCCACGATGCTGGCGTTTCCGGCAGGCGATGCTCGGGATCGACGACGTCGAGGCGCGGCGCGCCGTTCCCGTTCCAGCGCCAGAGCGCAACACAGGTGCCGCCGGGCGACATAAATGATGGATAGATCACGCCATGTAGCCCATCGGCCAGCAGGCGGTCGCGGAGCTGGTGCGTCTCGGGCACCAGTCCCCGATCCAACAAATCCCGCCACTCACATCGATGAATATCCATCGTGGCGCCCAGTCCGGCCAGAGTCGCAGCGTCGGTCAGGTCGGCCAGCCGCGCGCAAGAAAGTTCCAATTGAGCGATCAAAGCCGGGTGCTGGACAAAACCCTGATTATACTCGGCCCAGGCAGTGGACAGTTCTTGCGCCGCATAGATGGTCGGGGCGCCCAGGGGGTTCCAACGGCCGCCAAACCGGGCCGCGCCCTCGCCGGAAAGCGGCAGATAGGCCCAGCGTGGCACGAAGGCACGCCACAGCGTCAGCCTGATTTCACGCATAGACGCCGGAGCGGACGGCCTCCAGGTAGGCAAGCACCTTGTCCGTCTTGCCCTCGCGAACGAGATCGTAAGCAGTCTTTCCGGCCCAGCCCGGGATGGGCTGATGCTTGAACCAGATCGCCGCGCGCTGCTCGCCGCCGGCCATTTCGCCTGCCATCGCCAGAATGCGAACGACGGGGCTCAGCGCGGCATCGACCTTGCGCGCACCGGTCTTGGCGGCGAGCGTGTTGCGCGCAACGCCAATCAGGCCAGCCAGTTCAGTCAGGTTGACGCCGAGCAATTCGGCGACACGCCGCGCGGACAGGTATGGAGACCGCTCCTCGCCGAAGCGCGACGCCGGAATTTCAAGCATTGCGGAACTCATGACTATTTTCCAGCGTGTTTTGATACGATCACATCAAAATATGCCCAATCCAAGCGCAATTCAAGCGCAACGGACGGCTGGATACCTACCGCCGCCTTCTCGGCTTCTCCAGCAGCGCCACAGCCTCGACATGCGGCGACCACAGGAACTGGTCGATCGGCGTGACACTCTTCAGCGTGTAGCCGCCATCGAGGAGAATCCGCAAATCGCGCGCGAGCGTCACCGGATTGCACGACACGGCGGCGATCAGCGGCACGTCGGAGCGGGCGATCTGCTTCGACTGGTCCTCGGCGCCGGCGCGCGGCGGATCGAAGACCAGGCCGTCGAGGGCGTTCAACTCCTTGAAGGTCAGCGGCCGGCGGAACAGGTCGCGGCGTTCGCTGGTCACCCGCTTCAAGCCGGTGGCGAAGCGGTAGGCGCGGTCGAGTGCGGCGAGCGCCGGCGCATCGCCTTCCACGGCATGGACCTCCGACTTCGCGCCAAGCCGCAGCGCGAAGCTGCCGCAGCCTGCGAACAGGTCCGCGACCTTTTTGGCGCGCGACAGATGCTGGCCGACAAGACCAGCCATCGCCTGCTCGGCGGCTTCCGTCGCCTGCAGGAAGGCGCCGGGCGGCATGGCGACAGCAACCGATCCGAATTGCACCACCGGCTTCTTCGGCTCGACGACGATCTCGCCGTCGACGGAAAGCCGCGCCAGGCCCTCAGCCATGACGAAGTTCGAGGCGATGCGGCGCTGGTGGTCGCCAAGCTTGCCGGCATCATGGACGGCAATGTCGAGGCCAGAGGCGGTGACGGTCACCGTCATATGGAACGCCTTTGGCGTGGCGCAGACCAGACCGGCCAGGGCGCGCAACTTATCGAGCGCCGAGACGATCGCCGGCAGCGAGATCGGGCATTCCTCGATCGGGATGATCTCGGAAGACAGCGCGCGCACGAAGCCGAGCAGCATGCCGGCTTCGGTACGCCTGGCGCTGAACGTGACGCGGCGGCGGGTGTGCGGCGCGCAAGGCACCAGCGCGGCGATCTCGCCAGCGATGCCCTTGGCCTTCAGCGCCTGCACGACCTTCTCGCGCTTCCATTGCTGGTAGGCTTCGGCTTCGTAATGCTGCAGCGCGCAGCCGCCGCATTCGGTGAAATGGCGGCAGGCCGGATCGATCCTGAGCGGCGCGGCTTCCAGCACCGAGATCAGCGTGGCGCGATCCTTCTGGCGCGCGGCCGTAACCGTTTCGCCGGGCAGCGTGAACGGGACGAAGACCTCTCCGCCCTCGGCACTGGCGATGCCGTCGCCCTGCGAGCCGAGCCTGGYGATGGTGAAGCGTGTGCTCATCGCGAACCCGCATCCTTTACGGCGGCGAGGAGGAACTCGCGGTTGCCGTCGCCGCCTTCGAGCGGCGACGGGTGGAGTCCGAGCACACGCCAACCGGGAATGGAGGACAGCCAATCGCGCAGCTCAGCAGCGATGCGTTCGGCATCCGCCGGCTCCTTCAGCAGGCCGCCCTTGCCGATGGCCTCGCGACCGGCCTCGAATTGCGGCTTGACCAGGAGAATCGCCCTGGCGCCCTCGCCCGCCAATTCCAGCGCCGGCGGCAGCGCGAGCTTGAGCGAGATGAAGGAGACGTCGCAGACCAGGAAACCGGGGATGCGGCCGCCGAGATCGGCTGCCGTCAGATCGCGGGCGTTCAGCCCTTCGATCGCCGTCACGCGCGGGTCGCCGGCAATGTCGGGATGCATCTGGCCGTGACCGACATCGATCGCCGTTACATGGGCCGCGCCGCGCTCGAGCAGCACCTGGGTGAAGCCGCCGGTCGAGGCGCCAACATCGAGCGCTTCGCTGCCGCAAGGATCCAGGCCGAAATGGTCGAGGCCGGCGATCAGCTTCAGTGCCGCGCGCGACACATAGGCCCGCGCCGGATCGTCGATGGCGACCAGGCAGCCCGGCGCGACGGGCTGGCCGGGTTTGCGGGCAACGATGCCATCGACCGTCACCGTGCCGCGCTCGATCGCATCGCGGGCGCGCGAACGGCTGGCGAACAGGCCGCGCCCGACGAGCAATTCGTCGAGCCGCTGGCGCTGGCTTAATGGCAAAGGGGAACTCATCGGCCTTCATTGGCGAAAGCCGGGCGCGAACGCAATGGGTTTGAATATCGGGCAAGAGGCTGCAGAATGCCCGAAGGAACAGGCGATCAGCCGATGGAGGTGGCAATGCTGAAGGGGACCTGCCATTGCGGCGCGGCTCACTGGACGCTGGAAGGCGATCCCGGTGGGATCACCGCCTGCAATTGCACGCTTTGCCGCCGCTACGGCACGCTCTGGGCTTATGACTATGTCGACGAACGCATACGCATAGCCGGGCCGCTGAAGTCCTACACGCGCGCCGAGGTGGCGGAACCCGCGCTGGAGATCCTGTTCTGTCCGACCTGCGCCTGCGTGGTCGCCTGGCGTGSCCTGCGCGCGGCCAAGAGCGGGCGCACGCGCATCGCCGTCAATGTCAGGCTGGCGCCGCCGGAGGAGGTCGCCAACCTGCCGATCGATCATTTCGACGGCCTCGACACATTCGACGACCTGCCGCGCGACGGCCGCTGCGTGCGCGATATGTGGTTCTAGAGCGTTTCACCGTTTCACGGAAACGGCGAACCGCTCTATCTCTTTGTTTTGACGCAATTCCTGACGGAAAATCGCGTCACACTTTTCCTGGAATTGCTCTAGAAGACGGTCCGCGAAACCTGGCGCTCGACGGCCGGCGTCAGGCCATCATTGCCGGAGGCCTCCTTGCGCGGCGGCTCAACAGGCGCCGGTGCGGACGGCGGACTGTCCGGCAGCACGACGAGTTGAGGCTTCTGCTTGTAGGAGAAGCCGCCGCGGATGTTGCCCATCTTGCCGGCGACGATGTCGATTGCCGCCTTTTCGATATTGCGGTCGTAACGCGTTTCGGCTGCCGCCGGCGCAATCATGGCCGCCAAAAAGGCCATGCCGCAAATGAACGACTTCATGGTTCCTATCCCCTGCCTAGGACCAAGGTCTTAGCAGGGTGCCGTTGAAAATCGGCCAAGAGACAGGGTAAGCGAACCGCCAAACGGAAGCGTTAACAAATGGTTAGCGTAAAAAGCCGGCAAACTGATTCAAAGAGCTAACGTCTTGATTCAGGCGCGCTGCGCCTGAACGCCACGGCCGAGCGTCGCGAAGACCGTGCGCACGATGCCCGCCGCATCCAGGCCGGCGTCGGCATACATCTTTTCGGGCTTGGCGTGGTCTGTGAACACATCCGGCAGCACCAGCGGGCGCACCTTGAGGCCGCTTTCCAGCAGGCCTTCATGGGCGAGGAAATGCAGGACCTGACTGGCGAAGCCGCCGATGGCGCCCTCCTCCACGGTCACCAGCACTTCATGCGAACGGGCGAGGCGCCGGATGAGATCCTCATCCAGCGGCTTGGCGAAGCGGGCGTCGGCGACGGTGGTGGAGAGGCCCGCCGCGCCGAGCTCCTCGGCGGCCAACAGGCAATCCTGCAGCCGCGTGCCGAAGGAAAGCAGCGCGACTTTGGCGCCCTCTTTCAGGATACGGCCCTTGCCTATTTCCAGCACCGAGCCGCGCTCCGGCATGTCGACGCCAACGCCGTTGCCGCGCGGATAGCGGAAGGCGATCGGGCCGTCGTCATAGGAGGCCGCGGTGCGCACCATATGGCGCAGCTCCGCCTCGTCGGCCGCCGCCATGACGACGAAGCCCGGCAGCGAGGCGAGGAAAGTGGTGTCGAAGGCGCCGCAATGGGTGGCGCCGTCGGCGCCGACGAAGCCGGCGCGGTCGATGGGGAAGCGCACAGGCAGCTTCTGGATCGCCACGTCGTGGACAACCTGGTCGTAGGCGCGCTGCAGGAAAGTGGAATAGATGGCGGCGAAGGGCTTGTAACCTTCGGTGGCGAGCCCCGCCGCGAAGGTCACCGCGTGCTGCTCGGCGATGCCGACATCGAAGGTTCGCCTGGGAAACACCTCGCCGAACAGGTCGAGGCCGGTGCCGCTCGGCATGGCGGCGGTGATGGCGACGATGCGGTCGTCCTCGCGCGCTTCCTGGATCAGGCTTTCGGCGAAGACCTTGGTATAGGCGGGCGCGTTGGCCGGCGCCTTGGCCTGCGCGCCGGTGATGACATCGAACTTGTTGACGCCGTGATATTTGTCGGCCGCGGCCTCGGCCGGCGCGTAGCCCTTGCCCTTCTGGGTCACGACATGGATCAGCACCGGGCCTTTGCCGTTGTCGCGCACGTTCTTCAGCACCGGGATCAGATGCTCGAGATTGTGCCCGTCGATGGGGCCGATGTGATAGAAGCCGAGCTCCTCGAACAGCGTGCCGCCGGTGACATAGCCGCGCGCATGCTCGACGGCGCGAGTGATGGCGCGGTCGGCGCGCTTGCCGAGATAGGATGTCAGCTTCTTGCCGAAGTCGCGCAGGCCGAGATAGGCCTTGCCGGAGGCGAGCCTGGCCAGATAGGCGCTCATGGCGCCGGTCGGCGGCGCGATCGACATGTCGTTGTCGTTGAGGATGACGATCAGGCGGGCATCGAGCGCGCCGGCATTGTTCAGCGCTTCGAAAGCCATGCCGGCTGACATCGAGCCGTCGCCGATGACGGAAATCACATTGTTGCGCCCGCCTGACAGATCGCGCGCCATGGCCATGCCGAGGCCGGCCGATATCGAGGTCGAGGAGTGCGCCGCGCCGAACGGGTCGTATTCGCTCTCGGCCCGCCGGGTGAAGCCGGAAAGGCCGCCTTCCTGGCGCAGCGTACGGATGCGATCGCGACGGCCGGTCAGGATCTTGTGCGGATAGGCCTGATGGCCGACATCCCAGATCAGCCGGTCCTGCGGCGTGTTGAACACGTAGTGCAGCGCGACGGTCAGCTCGACGACACCGAGCCCGGCGCCGAGATGGCCGCCCGTCTGCGACACGGCGTCGATGAGCTCGGCGCGCAATTCCGCGGCAAGCAGCGGCAACGCACTTTCATCAAGCGTCCGCAGGTCCGCCGGGATGCGAACCYTGTCGAGCAGCGGCGTGTCTGGCTTCACTCGGCCTGCCTCAATTGATCGAACACGGCGCTACCAGCAGATTGCGCCATAATCATGCGCGGAATAGGCCGCCGCCGGGCGAATGTAAATGCGCGCCGGTGATGGATCTCTAGTTCTCCGGCAGCGGAATGAACTCCTCCTCATCGCCGGGAACGATATCGAAGCGGCCTGTCTTCCATTCCTGCTTGGCCTGCTCGATGCGTTCCTTCGAGGACGAGACGAAATTCCACCAGATATAGCGCTGGGAACCGAGCGAAGCGCCGCCGAACAGCATGAAGTGGGCGCCGCGCTCGGAGGCGACGACGATCTCCTCGCCCGGCTTGAACACCAGAAGCCGCTCGGCCGGGAAGACATCGCCGGCGATCGAGACTTCGCCTTCCAGCGTGTAGATGGCGCGTTCCTCGGCGTCGGCGGGGATCTGCACGCTGGCGCCGGCCGCCAGGCGCAGATCAGCGTAAAGCGTGTCCGATGCGGTCGCCACCGGCGAGCGCCATCCTGAGAATTCGCCGATGACGACGCGGCCGCTGACGCCCTCGGCATCGATCTCAGGCAGGCGGGCCACCGACGTGTTCGCAAACACCGGGGCGATTTCCTCCTTGCCGTCGGGCAGCGCGAGCCAGGTCTGCAGGCCGGAGACCGACATCGGCGCACCGCGCAGCTCTTCCGGCGTGCGCTCGGAATGGACGATGCCGCGCCCCGCGGTCATCAAATTCACGTCGCCCGGCGCGATCACCATTTCGGTGCCGAGCGAGTCGCGATGCCTGATCTTGCCGTCGAACAGATAGGTGACGGTGGAAAGGCCGATATGCGGATGCGGGCGCACGTCGAGCGCATGGCCGGCGCGCAGGATCGCAGGCCCCATGCGGTCGAAGAAGATGAACGGCCCGACCAGACGGCGCTTTGCCGTCGGCAGCGCGCGGCGCACCTCGAAGCCGCCGATGTCCTTGGCGTTGGGGACGACCATCAGTTCGATCTGGTCGCAGGCGAAGGCATCGCCGGGTTCAGGATCATTTCCGGGAAAGAAGCTCATGACTGTCTCTTAGGCGAAACGCAGCGCCGACCTGGCCTTCGCCTTGGCCGCCTCGACCTCGCGGTTGCGCGGTTCCTGGCTGGTTTCGAGCGAATCGATCAGTTCGCGCGCGGCGGCCGCGATTGCCTCGACGGCGTGGTGGAAAGCATGCTCGTTGCGCTTGGACGGTTTCGTCGAGCCGCTCAGCTTGCGCACGAACTGAAGCGCTGCGTCATGCACTTCGTCATTGGTCGCCGGCGGCTCGAAATTGGCCAGGGTCTTGATGTTGCGGCACATGGCTTGGACTCCTTACCTGCTTGCTCTGCCCCCAAGTTATTCCGCGTCCAACGGCTCCGTTCCCGCCGGCTTGCCGTCGCGCGACAGCCGGATCTTCTCGACCTTGTCCTCGGCCGCCTTCAGCAGCCGATCGCAATGCGCCTTCAGCGCCTCGCCACGCTCATAGATCCGGATCGACTGGTCGAGCGGAACATCGCCGCGCTCCAGATCATCGACGATCTTCTCCAGCGCGTCGAGCGCCTGTTCGAAGCTCATCGCCTTGACGTCCTCATTGCCTTCCACTGCCATACCCTATCCCTTCATCAGCCGCCCGACATGGGCGGCGACTGAAAATGCCAGTCCCTGCAGATCGTAGCCGCCTTCCAGCAGGCTGACGAGCCTGTTGGAGCTGTGGCGCCCGGCGCGCTCCATCAGCTTGCCGGTCGCCCAGTCGAAATCGTCCTCGGTCAGGTTGATCTCGGCCAGCGGATCGCGGTGGTGCGCGTCGAAGCCGGCGGAAATGATGATCAGGTCCGGCGCGAACGCATCGATGGACGGCAGCACGCGCGACAGGAAGGCGTCTCGAAACAGGTCGCTGCCGGTCTGCGGCGCGAGCGGCGCGTTGACGATGTTGCCGGCGCCGGTTTCGCTCTTCGCGCCGGTGCCCGGGTAAAGCGGCATCTGATGCGTCGAGCAATAAAGCACAGACGGATCGTCCCAAAAAATGTCCTGCGTGCCGTTGCCGTGATGGACATCCCAGTCGACGATGGCGACGCGCTCGGCCTGATGTTTCTTCTGCGCATAGCGGGCGGCGATGGCGGCCGTGTTGAACAGGCAGAAGCCCATCGCCGTGGTCTTTTCGGCGTGATGTCCCGGCGGGCGGGCGGCGACGAACACATTGGCGGCACGGCCCTCGAAGACATCGTCGACGGCGGCATTGGCCGCCCCGATCGCCGTCACCGCCGCCTGCCAGCTCTTCGGGCTGGCACTGGTGTCGGCGTCGATCGAGACGATGCCGGTCTCAGGGATTGCCGCGCGGACGCGTTCGACGAATTGCTCGGGATGCGCGTAAAGGATCGTTTTCTCGTCGCCTTCGGGCGCTTTGACGCGGTCGAGCGCCGAAAAGGCATCGTCGTCCAGCACACGCTCGATGGCGCGCAGCCGGTCGGGCCGCTCGGGGTGGCCGGGCGGCGTGAGGTGTTCGAGGAAGATCGGGTGCGTGTAGAGACGGGTGGCCATGGCGCCTAATCTAGGCACCCGCGGCCGTAATGACCATGTTTGAAACGCCGAATGGCTGGGGAAATTGCGCCAGCCGATGTCGTCCGCGCCATTGGCGGGCGCCGAACTTTGCGGTAAGGTCACTTCGCTGCCTGGTGCCCGTGACGCGGGAGAATCGGGAACACGGTTGAACTCCGTGGCGTGCCCAACGCTGTGAGGGGGACCGCGCCGGCAAACGCCACTGTCCATGACGGGAAGGCGCCGGAGCGGGACGATCCCGAGCCAGAAGACCGGCCCGGCAGACATGGTCATCCGCTTGGTCAGGCGGATGACTGCTTGTCGCAAGGGGAAATGCGATGACGGCAGCAGCGATCGCCGCGAGCGGCGACGATTTTGACCAATTGGCGCGCGACGCGGTCTATCGTGCGATGTTCACCAGGCGTGACGTGCGCAGCTATTTTGTCCCCGACGATCTCGATGACAGCGTGCTGGCGCGGCTCATCACCGCCGCTCATCACGCGCCGTCGGTCGGCTACATGCAGCCGTGGAATTTCATCGTTATCCGCGACCAGACAAGGCGGCGGCAGGTCCGCGACTTGTTCCTCGCCGCGCGCGAACAGGAACTGCCGGCGATCGAGGCGGAACGGCAGGCGCTGTACCGCAAGCTTAAGCTCGAAGGCATCTGCGAAAGCGCGCTCAATCTCTGCATCACCTGCGACCGGCAGCGATCGAAGGACTCGCCGCTCGGGCGCTGGCACAATCCGGAGATGGACCTCTACAGCACCGTCTGCGCGGTGCAGAATTTCTGGCTGGCGGCACGCGCGGAAGGCGTGGGCGTCGGCTGGGTGAGCATCATCGAAACGGAGGCGCTGAAGCGGCTTCTGTCGATCCCGGAGCATGTCACGCCGATCGCCTATCTGTGCGTCGGCCGCGTCTCGGCCTTCGCACCGAAACCGGACCTCGAAGCGCATGGCTGGGGCAGGCGCCTGTCGCTGCCCGAGCTGGTGATGAGCGAGACGTTTTGCGGCGCCGGAGAAGCGCCACTCAAATCGGCGATTGCGAGACTTAGCGGCCCGCCAAAGCCGTGATCAAGCGGCCCGGGGCGTGTCCCAGCGCGATCCACCGCCGAAGGAGCCCAGCGCCTTGTCGCGCAGTTCCCTGAATTTGGACGAGGCCTCGGCAAGCCGCGTGTCCCATTCGGGATTGGGCACCTGACCTTCGATGGCTTCGAAATAGACCTGCATCAAGGACGCGATGGCGAACGGCTCGATGAAGGCTGCCTTGAAGGCCCAGGCAAAGACGATCGCAAGCACGAAGGCCCAGCCGGCCAATTGTCCGGGCATGACCCACAGGATGGCGGCGGCAGGCGCCAGCATCAGCAGGAAGATGACGAAGGACACGCCCCACATGATCACCCCAAGCCAGACGGCGTTCTTGACCATGTGCTTGCCGTTCTGGGCGTAAAGCACGACGCCTTGGCGCGCCGTCTCGAAGGGCGAGCTCGAATTGACGCGGATGTTGTAGCCCAGGATGATCTCGTCGACATAGGTCAGCGAGATGCGGATGACGGTGTTGATGAAGCTGACGATGCCGCTCAGGCCCGGAATGGGCAGGAAGGCGGCGATGCCGCCGATCAGGCCGGTGATGGCGCGGATGGCGCCCTTGACCAGCTGATCGACGACGAAAAGGATGTTGGCCTCGGCGAAACGCTGGGTGACGACTTCCTTGGCATAGGCGATCTGGCCCTGGCCGTCGGGCACGTCATGGCCGTCGATCAGATGCACCATGACGGAGATATGGCCCGCTTTCAGCACGTAGAGGATGTATTCGCGGATCCAGTAGACGGCGATCGAGACGATGCCGAAGCCGACCACGCCGCCCCAGAGCGCGAAGGACATCGGGCCGTCGGGATCGGTCGAGATGTGGCCGACGCCGTAGCCGACGCTGGCGCCCGTGCCTGTCGCCATGATGTAGGCGACCGTGATGCCGAAATAGACGATCATGCGAAAGACGATGAACGGCCATGTCCGCATCATGATCGACACAGACCGGCCAATGCTGAAGTCCCACATGGCCCCGACTCCCCACACCCCGCGCATGACCCCGAAAATCGGAAGCGATTTTCGGAGAGGATCATGCGCCAAATCAAAGTTTTACAGCGTCCTTTGCGCGTTCAAAGAACGCGCGGCGCTGTAAGAGAATGGCTGGGGAGGATGCGCTCGCCCTATTGATTGTCAATCACGGCAGGGTTGCACCGGCCTGAAACCAGTGCACAACGCGGTGGCCTGGTTACCCAAGCGTGCCCTCAAGGCTTCTTGCGCAAGCCTTCGAGCAGCTGCTTGAACGCCGCGATCGCCTTCTTCGAGGTGGCTTCCGGATCCTTCGAATTGGCGATGCGCTGCGCGGCCTGGCTGCTGGCGCCATTGATCAGCCGCGAGGCCGTCTCGGGATCGACATCGGCGACGACCACGCCCTCTTCCTGCAGCCTGGTCAGATGCTCGGTCATCGAGGCCGTGCAGGCGCTGGCATTCGGCCATTGCGCCGGGTCGCCAAGCACGGCCGGGCCGTCGCGGAACATGATGCGCTGGATCTCCGGCTCCAGCGCCATCTCGATATAGGTGGTGCATTCGTCGACGAAATGCTGCCAGCGGGTCGGCGCCTTCGAGGCCACCTCGTTCACCCGCACGGCCATTTCGCCGTCGATCTCGGCGATCACCGCCTGCAGCAGGCCTTTCTTGTCGCCGAAATGATGGTAGAGCGCGCCGCGCGTCAGACCGGCCGACGCGGTGAAATCGTCCATCGAGGCCTCGGCATAGCCGACCGTGCCGAAGGCGTGGCGGGCAGCCGCGATCAGCTTGGCGCGCGTTTCGGCGATCATCTCCTTGCGCGGTCTGTGCATGGCTCTGGCCCTACTCACATACGCGTCGTATGCCAATTGACATACGCGGCGTATGAATTATCTGACATTCATACGCGACGTATGTAATTGTGGTATTCACCCTTGTCGAGGAGCAGGATCATGCGAAACCCCTATGCGGACATCTTTCGGGCTCCCGGCACCAAAGGCTTCGCAGCGGCCGCCTTCATCGCGCGGCTACCGATCGCCATGGCGCCGATCGGCATCGTGGCGATGCTGTCGCAGACACATGGCGAATACTGGCTGGCCGGAGCAGTCTCAGCGACCTATGCCCTTGTGAATGCAGTTTTGTCGCCGCAGATCTCGCGATGGGTGGATCAGCGCGGCCAAACCGCGATTGCCCTGCCGACCACGCTCGTCTCGGTGCTTGCCTTCGCGACGTTGATCGTCGCGGCCAACCAGCACTGGCCGRCCTGGACCCTGTTCGGATCGGCGCTGGTTGCCGCCGCCATGCCCAGCATTCCGGCGCTGGTCAGGGCGCGCTGGACCGAGATTTTTCGCGATCGCCCCGAGCTGAACACCGCCTTCGCCTTCGAATCCGCCGCCGACGAGCTGGTCTACGTCGCCGGCGCCTCGCTGTCGGTTGGCTTGAGCGCGGCGCTGTTTCCCGAGGCCGGCATGGTGGCCAGCACATTGCTGCTCGCGCTCGGTTCGGCGGCATTCCTGTTGCAGCGTTCCTCCGAGCCGCCCATCCGCCCGGCGGAACATGGGGCGACCAGCTCGGCGATCCGCCTGCGGCCGGTGCAGATCATCACCTTCGCGCTGATCTTCGTCGGGGCGACCTTCGCCACCACGGAAGTCACGACAGTCGCCATCACCAAGGCGCTTGGCCAGCCTGAGGCGGCAAGCCTGGTCATCGGCGTCTACGCGCTCGGCTCCTTCGTGCTCGGCATCATCGTCGGCGCGCTCGGCCCGAAGGCGCCGCTGCAGCGGCAACTGGCGGTCGCGGTCACCGTGATCGCGCTCACCACGCTGCCGCTGCTTTTTGCCGACACAGTGCCGACGCTGGCGCTGGCGGTGTTCGTCAGCGGCGTCGCGATCTCGCCGACCTTCATCACCGCCTTCGGCCTGATCGAGCACCACGTGCCGCCGGCGATGCTCACCGAAGGCGTCACCTGGGTGACGACCGGCATCGGCATCGGCATGGCGCTGGGTTCCTTCGCCGCCGGCTGGATGGTCGACACGTTCGGACCGCAGAACGGGTTCTGGGTGTCTGTGGCAGCCGGCGCGATTGCGCTGGCCACCGTGCTCGCCGGACAATGCCGGCTGGCGACAGGCGATTGCGACGTGGACAGGCGCGAGGCGGTGGCCCCGGCGGAGTGACGCGAACCGCTCGTCGACTTACAGAATTTCCGTCTTCGCGATGTGGATGCCAAAGCCCTCGAGGCCGACATAATGGCGCTCGCGCGAGGCGATCAGGTTGATCGAGGAAATGCCGAGGTCCTTGAGGATCTGGGCGCCGAGGCCGATCTCGCGCCATTCGTTCTCGCGGCGGCGGGCTTCCTCGTGGTCCTCGCGGTCGCCGCTCTGCGGCCGCTTGCGCTCCTGGTGGGCGACGCCGACCGAGCCCTCGCGCAGATAGACGATGACGCCACGCCGGCGTTCGCCCATCGCCTTCATGATGCCGTCGAGCCGGTGGCTGGTGCCGAAGACGTCGGTGACGACATCTTCCGGATGCAGGCGCACCGGCACGTCCTCGCCGTCACGGATGTCGCCGAAAACGACCGCCAGGTGGTGCATGGTATCCCATGGCAGCGTGTAGGTGAAAGCCTGCGCCTTGCCGCCGGGCGTTTCGATGTCGGAACAGGCGACGCGCTGGACCAGCGTTTCCTTGCGCTGGCGGTAGGCGATGAGATCGGCGACCGAAACCTGCTTCAGGCCGTGTTCCTCGGCGAAGGCCTGCACTTCCGGCCCGCGCTTGACCGTGCCGTCGTCGTTGACCAACTCGGAGATGACACCGACCGGCGGCAGGCCGGCGAGCTTGCAGAGATCGACCGCGGCTTCGGTATGGCCGGAGCGCATCAAGACGCCGCCTTCGCGCGCGATCAGCGGGAAGATGTGGCCGGGGCGCACGAAATCCGACGGGCCGACATTGCCGTTGGCAAGGTTGCGCACGGTGAGCGTGCGGTCGTCGGCGGAAATGCCTGTTGTCGTGCCGTGCTTGAAGTCGACGCTGACCGTGAAAGCGGTGGTGTGCGCGGAATCGTTGTCAGCCACCATCGGTGCGAGGTTCAGGCGCCTGGCATCCTCGCGCAGCATCGGCGTGCAGACGATGCCGGAGGTGTTGCGCACGATGAAGGCCATCTTCTCCGGCGTGCAATGCACGGCGGCGACGATCAGGTCGCCCTCGTTCTCGCGCCCGTCATCGTCCATGACGACGACGATTTCGCCGCGCTCGAAGGCGCGGATCGCTTCGACGATCTTCTTCTGGTCGTAAGGCATGGGGCGCTCGCTTCGCTCGCAGGAATTAGGCAGTAGGCAGTAGAAGAAAGAAACGGCTGTGTCGGGCGGTCTACTGCCTATTCCCTACTGCCTACTGCCTTCCCTGTCTGTCCTCTATGCCGCAGATAATGGTCTGCGATCGCGCAAGCAACCATGGCCTCGCCGATCGGAACGGCGCGTATGCCGACGCACGGGTCGTGGCGGCCCTTGGTCATCACCTCGACATCCTTGCCGTCCTTGTCGATCGACTTGCGGGGCGTGAGGATCGAAGACGTCGGCTTGACGGCGAAGCGGGCGACGATCGGCTGTCCGGTCGAGATGCCGCCCAGGATACCGCCGGCATGGTTGGACAAAAACACCGGCTTGCCGTCATTGCCCATGCGCATCTCGTCGGCATTCTGTTCGCCGGTGATGCGGGCCGCCTCGAAGCCATTGCCGATCTCGACGCCCTTGACGGCGTTGATCGACATCAGGCCGGACGCGATGTCCTGGTCGAGCTTGGCGTAGATCGGCGCGCCGAGCCCCGCCGGCACGCCGTCGGCGACGATCTCGATCACCGCGCCGACCGAGGAGCCGGCCTTACGGATGCCGTCGAGATAGGCGGTGAAGACCGGAACCGAGGCCGGATCCGGGGTGAAGAACGGGTTTTCGGCGTCGCCGACGAAATTCCAGTTCCAGTTGGCGCGATCTATTTGTTTCTCGCCCATCGAAACCAGCGCGCCACGCACCACCATGCCGGGCACTATCCTGCGGGCGAGCGCGCCCGCCGCCACTCTGGCCGCCGTCTCGCGCGCAGAGGAGCGGCCGCCGCCGCGGTGGTCGCGCAGGCCGTATTTGACGTCATAGGTGTAGTCGGCATGGCCGGGCCGGTACTGGCGGGCGATCTCGCCGTAATCCTTGGAGCGCTGGTCGACATTGTCGATCAGCATCGACACCGGCGTGCCGGTGGTGATCATGGTCTCGCCGTCCTCGTCGAGGATGAAGCCGGACAGGATCTTGACCTCGTCCGGCTCGCGGCGCTGGGTGACGAAGCGCGACTGTCCAGGGCGGCGGCGGTCGAGCTCGGCCTGGATGTCCTCGCGCTTGAAGCGGATGCCGGGCGGGCAGCCGTCGACAACGCAGCCGAGCGCCGCACCATGGCTTTCACCCCAGGTGGTGACACGGAAGAGGTGGCCGAAGGTGTTGTGAGACATGAAAATACGCCCTGCCCCGGTGAGGGAACCCGGTTAAGGCTGCCTTCTATTGGCGTTTTCCACAGTGGTCAAACGGTGATCGGCTGCATCAAACTGTGATGTGGCGGATTTAGTTTTGACACATTCGGTTGGTTTCTGYTCTCTTCCCATCCGCCGTTGAGGATCCGCCGCTGACCAGCCGGCGCAATGACCAAAGAGGACGACGATGCGTACCCTGATTGGCGCCGCCTGCGCCATGCTCATGATTTCCACCGCCGCCGCGTTCGCCGGCCAGACCGAAGGCCTGATCAAGAAGGTCGACAAGGACACGCTGACGCTGACGCTTGACGACGGCAAGGCCTACAAGCTCAACGCTGAGACCGATATCGACTCGCTGAAGCCCGGCATGGACATCGTCATCGCCTATGACGTGACCAATGGCGAGAATGTCGTGACGGATATGCAGCTGCCCGACAGCGACCAGAACTAGTCTACGCCGCGGGGTTTTGGCCGCTGTACTGAGCCGGGTATATGACGACCTTGGAAACTGGCCGGAACGCCGAAGCTTCGTCATCCTACGGCGGAGCGAGCGAAGCGTCGCGTAGACCCTGGGATGACGAATTCAGGTGGCTTCGTCCGCTCTCCTGTAGGCTTTGAGACTGCCTCACAACCACTGCAAACTGCGGCCCTCCAGCCGCAGCAGGCGGTCCTGAGGGACATCGAGGCCGGCCGCTTGCTGCTTGGAAAGGCCGGCGACGAAGCGGAAGAAGCAGCGGATGACGCCGCCATGCGTGACGCAGACGGTCGGCTGCCGAAGTTCGGCGAACCATGGCTTTATCCGCTCAAGCAGCATCTCGTAGCTTTCGGCGCCCTCGCCGGGCGGCTGGAAATCCCACTTTGCGTGGCGGCGGCCGTCGGTCGAGCCGGGGGCGCGTTCCTCGAGCTCGGCGAAGGTAAAACCCTGCCAGTCGCCGAAACTTATCTCCACCAGACGCGCATCGGTGCGGTAAGCGGTGGGATCGAGCCCCATCGCTTCGCGCATCAATTCCATCGTCTCGCGCGTGCGGCGCATCGGGCTGGCGACAAAATCGAAATCCGCGGGATTTCTGACAAGCTCAGCCAACCATCGGCCGTTAAGCCTCGCCTGCTCGCGGCCGAATGCGTTGATATCGGTGTCCGCCTGGCCCTGCAGGCGGTGCTCGGCATTCCACTCGGTCTGGCCGTGGCGCGCGATGTAGACGAGCGGATACATCAGGTCTTCCGGAGGTCGGGCGCTATTTGCTTTTCAAGCAATTCCGGACGGAAAACCGCTTCGCACTTTTCCTGGAATTGCTTGGAYGCGGGATAAGCGGAGAGGATCAGTCCTTGACGGTCGAGATATCCGGCGCGTCGACGGCCTTCATGCCGACGACATGGTAGCCGGAATCGACGTGGTGGACCTCGCCGGTTACGCCGCGCGACAAGTCCGACAGGAAATAGACGCCGGAATCGCCGACCTCCTCCTGAGTGACCGTCTGCTTCAGCGGCGAATTGTACTCGTTCCACTTCAAGATATAGCGGAAGTCGCCGATGCCGGAAGCGGCAAGCGTCTTGATCGGACCGGCCGAGATCGCGTTGACGCGGATCTTCTTGGCGCCGAGGTCGACGGCCAGATAGCGAACGCTGGCCTCAAGCGCCGCCTTGGCAACGCCCATGACGTTGTAATGCGGCATCACCTTCTCGGCGCCGTAATAGGTCAGCGTCAGAAGCGAGCCGCCTTCGCTCATCAGCGGCTCGGCGCGCTTGGCGATGGTGGTGAAGGAAAACACCGAGATGTCCATGGTGCGCAGGAAATTGTCACGCGTCGTCTCGACATAGCGGCCGGTGAGCTCGTCCTTGTCGGAGAAGGCGATGGCATGGACGAGGAAGTCGAGCTTGCCCCAGTGCTTGGCGATATCGACAAAGACGGCGTCGAGGCTTTCCGGGTCGGTGACGTCGCAATGGCCGGCAACATGCGCATTGAGTTCGGCCGCCAGCGGCTCGACGCGCTTCTTGAAGGCCTCGCCCTGATAGGTCAGAGCGATTTCGGCGCCGTGATCGACGCAAGCCTTGGCGATGCCGAAAGCGATCGACCGATTGTTGGCGACGCCCAGGATCAGGCCTCGCTTACCGGCCATCAGGCCCTGTCCACCTGCCATGTGCAAGCTCTCCGCAAGAATATCTGCTTTGTGGAGAGCCTATCGCACAGGCACAGAGCCCCTTCAAGCGCCCAAAAGACACTGCAACAGGAACAAAATTCCCCCAATCAGCCTTTTTGGCGGCGCATCAGGGCCTCAAGCTCGGCATCGCCGCCTTCCGGCAGCATCAGCCGCACATGGGCATAGAGATCGCCACGGCCGCCGGCCTTTTCCGGCAGGCCCCTGCCCTTCAGGCGCAGCACCTTGTCCGAGCTCGACCATGCCGGAACGTTGACCGCGAGCTTGCCGGTCGGCGTCTCGACCGCCACCTTGGCGCCGAGCACGGCGTCGGCCAGATCGACGGGCAGATCGACATGCAGGTCGCGCCCCTCGATACGATAGCGCGGATGGCGGCGGATGTGGATCTTGACCAGCGCGTCGCCCGGCTGGCCCGGCCCCTGCTCGCCCTGGCCCTTCAGGCGAATCGTCTGGCCGTCCTCGACATAGGCCGGCAGCTTGACTGCCACCTTGCGGCCATCGGGGAACATCGCCGTCACCTTATCGGCGGTGGCTGCCTCCTCGACGCTGATATCCATGGTGACGTTGAGGTCGGCCGCCTGGACCGGCTGGCGGCGGTCGGCCCGGCCTGCGCCGCGGGCGCCGGAAAAGGCTTCGCCGAAGATCTGGCTGAAGATGTCGCTGTTGCCGTCGAACGGATCGCCGCCCGGACGCCCGGTGCGGAATTCGAAATGCGCACCGCCCGGGCCCTGCTGACGGCGGAAGCCCGCGAACGGGTCGCCGCCGGCCGCGCCCTCGAAACCCTGGAATTTCGGCTTGCCCTCGGCGTCAATCTCGCCGCGATCGTAGGCGGCGCGCGTCTTCTCGTCGCCGACGATCTCGTAAGCCTGGTTAGCGGCGGCAAAACGGTCCTTCGCCTTGGGATCATTCGGATTCTGGTCCGGATGATATTTCTTGGCGAGCTTGCGGTAAGCCGATTTTATGTCCTTGGCCGATGCGTTCTTGGCAACGCCCAGCACCTCATAGGGGTCGCGCATGCTTCCTGCCTGCTAGAGAGAATGGATTTGTAGTCGCCCCCTATATGCGCTCGCATAGGAAGAAATTCCAGTAGTGCAAGGCAATTAGCGCACGAAACTGAGAGTGCCCGAATTCGCGGCATCCGATAATCAGAGCGCCTTGAATTCCTGCATGCGCCAGCCGCCGGCGCCGGCGAGGCACAGCTCGCCCTTGTAGAGGGCAACGCCATCGAAGCTCTCGCGCGTGGCGCTGAAACGACGGCAGGTCAGGCCGCCCTCCTTTAACTCCACCAGTTCGGTGATGGCACCGCGCGAGCCGGTGCCGGCATTGGCCCATGGCACCGCCTGGCCGCCAAGCTCCTTGATGTCGGCGGATGAAACGGCGTTGCCGATCGTGGTCTGGTCGGAATCCTGGTCGGCCGAAGCCGGCGCCGCAGGCGAGTACGGCGTGCTGGAGGTGACGATGGAGCGGTCGACATCGACCTTTTCGAGGCTGAAGCCGCCGGCGCCGCAGGCGGCAAGGGGAAGCACCAACGTCAACAGCGCAGCCTTGGCGCTGGCCGAAGCGATAACGCTCCATTGCCTGCTGTCAAAAGCTTGCGCGATACGCGACAATCGGCGAACTCCTCCCGCAATGTTAAAAATTTGGAAAACTATGAACGAAACCGAGTTAACAAGCAGTGACTTCACCGAAGCTGCGGAGCCATTCCGGCTCTTTGCCGCATGGCTGGAGGATGCCGGCAAAAGCGAGCCCAACGATCCCAACGGCGTGGCGCTGGCAACCGTCGACGCCGACGGCATGCCGGATGTGCGGATGGTGCTGCTCAAGGGGTTCGACGAAAAGGGGTTTGTCTTCTACACGAATTTCGAGAGCGCCAAGGGCCGCGAGATTCTTGGCAGCATGAAGGCGGCGATGTGCTTCCACTGGAAATCGCTGCGCCGCCAGGTGCGCGTGCGCGGGCCGGTGGAGATCGTCAGCGACGCCGAGGCCGACGCCTATTATGCGACACGGCCGCGCGGCAGCCGCATCGGCGCCTGGGCCTCGAAACAGTCGCGGCCGCTGGAGAGCCGCTTCGCGCTGGAGAAGGCGGTGGCCGAATACACGGCGCGCTATGCCATCGGCGAGATTCCACGGCCGAAGCACTGGTCGGGCTTCCGCATCCTGCCGCAGACGATCGAGTTCTGGCACGACAGGCCGTTCCGCCTGCACGACCGTGTCGTCTTTTCGCGCAACGCCAAGGGCGGCTGGGATAAGACGCGACTCTATCCCTGACCTCGAGGCGGGAGATCAGTCCTTCTCGAGCTGAAACAGCAGGAAATGCGGCCGTTCGCTGGCGACGCTGACGGCTGGGCGTATGGACGTCGTCGCTTCCTTCGGCACCAGGAACGTCTCGCGCAGGTTGAGCGTGTCGCCGCTCTTGGCGCCCGAGAAGATCGCCGAGATGCAGTTGCCGACATTGTCGGGGGTTTTCAGCGAGACGATCGAGGTCGGCGACCAGCGCCGGCCGTCCTTGTCGACCAGCACGATCTTGCAGCCGAGCCAGAGCTTCTGCAGGTCCGGATTGCCGATCTTGACCTGGAAGTCGGCAAGCACCGGCGCGGAGTCCGGCGGCAGGTTCGACATGCCGAAAGCGCCGCGCAAATCGGTCAGCTTCCAGTCGCTGCCGCCGAACTGCGCGCTCTGGCCCCAGGCGACACGGCGCGGGAACAGATCGTTGTTTCCAAGCAGCGTCTTGACACTGTCATAGGACTCCACGGCCAAGGCGAACGGGATCAGCAGCACGAGCGACCACAGGCTGCGGCGGCGCCATTTCCGCTCGCTTGCCCTATTGTCCCGATCCAGAGCCTCTGCCGTCATTCGCTCTCCTCAGAGTGGCTCAGCCATATCCAGCGTATCGACCGTGCCGCCGGGCAGGCCGTCCGCCGTGATCGTCACCGGCCCAAGCGAGATCTCGGCCTGCGAGTCCAGCGCTGCCACCAGCTTCTCCGAAATGAGCAAGGTCGCGTTGTTCGCCTGGTCCGGCCGCACTTCGAAGATCAGCCTCGCCTTCCTCGGCAGGCCGGGATCGACCGCGACCGGCAAAAGCCCGTTCATGAAGGACAGCCGCTCGGTCTGGTCGTAAGTGAGGCCTGTCGGCCCCTGCCAGGACGCGACGGAGACCACGGTCGACTCTGCCCGCGCCGCGAACGCGACCGTGACCACGGCCCAGACGCCGCCGGTGGTCAGCACCTTTTGTTGGCCGAACTGGTCGACCTTCAGCTTGCGGGCGAACTCGATCTTTTCGGCACGGACCTCGAAGGCGCGCCCGACGACCGTATCGCCCAGCTTCCCGCGCGCCGGGATCGGCCCGATCAGGTCGCCATAATGCGGCTTCGATATCTGCAGGCCGTAGCAGAACACCACGGCGAGAAGCAGCAGGACGATGTTGGCCGATTTTCGCATCATGGGCCCCTCATGGCTGGATATCCGCGCCGGCGGGTCCGGCGCCGACGGGAATGGTCAGCGTGCCGGCCGGCGTGGGATTGAACCAACCCGGCAGGCCGTAGAGGTTGTCGCGCGGCTTGTAGATCTTGCGGATGACGGTCAGGTCGAAACTTGCCGGTACGGCCGCTCCGTCCGGCAATTGCCAGATATAGGCCATGCGCTCCGGCATACCGGGATGCAGCTCGGGCGACATGGTGGAATCGCGCGTCAGCACTATGAAGGGTTTGGTTGCCGGATCGACCACCGTCGGCCCCGCCTGCAGCACGTCGAAATAGTCCTTGGTGGATTTTGCCGTGCGGTTGGTCATCTCGACCTCCAGCACCAGCGCCTTGCCGCCCGGCTTGAGCAACGTCCCGTAAGCGTATTTCTCCGCGGTGACATAGGCCTTCAAGGGCCGCAGCAGCCACTCGCCTGTGTCGATCTGGCTTGCCGGCGCCAGAACCGGCAGCGGTTCATGCCTTGCGCCGAAAGCGCCGAGCACGCCGGCAGCGGCGATTGCGGCCGCCGTGCCGATACCGGCGACGGTCCATGCCTTCAGCCGTGAGCGGGCGCTTTCAAGCATGCTGCGCCTCTGCCGTGCTCGTCGGTCCGGAAGGCTGCCCACTCTCGCCGACCTGGCGCTTGGGCAGCGCGAAGGCGGTTTCGAGGATCGCGGCGAGGAATGAGATGCGCAGCGGCTCGACCAGGATGCCGGTCGAGGAATCCTGGAATGGGCTGCCGAACAGCAGCGATACACCTTCGGAGAGCACTTGCCAGGTGTCGAGCTCGTGCGGACCGATGAGCCGCGTCATGCCGAGCCACGCCCACGCCGCCAGCCAGTCGATCAGGCGGTAGCCGACGATGAGCGTCACGATCAGCACCACGCCCGAGCTCAACGTGATGCGCACGCCGTTGGCGATCGGCAGGTAGCGCGATCGGTAGCCGGAGATGAAATGCTCGGCGAAGTCGCGCAGGAATTTCGGGATGGCGCGATAGCGCTCGCCCAGGCGCTCGACGCGCCGGTGCACGCGCATCAATTCCTTGTCGTCGCGCACGTCATAGCCATAGATCAGCGCCGCCAGAACCAGCCAGATCACCGGCAGGAGCATGTAGAAGAACAGGTTCACCAGCCTGGTCGTCGTGTCGACGGAGGTGACCTCGACCRGCACCATCGGGGCGGCAAAGGCGCCGGCGATGGGATGCGTGACGCCGTCGGCCGCCGCCTGCAGCACGGAAAAGATGTTGCGGCTCATGATCCAGGCGATGGCCTCGTCCTTCCAGCGCGAGATCACGTAGAGACCGATGAAGATCCAGTTGGTTTCGCAGATGACCACGACGATCTGCCAGAAGGAGCGCGAGCCGCCGCGCTTCTGCATGGCGGTGGCGAAGCGCCTGATCAGCCAAGAGATGACGACCGACACGATCAGCCAGCGCGAATCCAGCACATCGAGCACATTGCCGGCACCCTCGCCGAAAGGCGCCATGTCGAGCGCGACGCGCGAATATTGCCGCACCGTGTCGCCGAGAAAACCCCAGGCGGCGTAATAGGCGAAAAAGGGCAGCAGCGCGACGGTGATCATGCGCGCCAGCCGCGCGCTGCCGCCGGCAGGCCCGGTTTCGCTTTCGCCCTGGGCCGCCTGCTGCGCGGCACGCACGGCCGGCAAGGCAGGCAGCAACGTCTGGAACATGGCCACGGTGACGATGAGCTGTGTCAGCGCCACCAGCGTCAGCAAGGCCAAGCCGGCCATGTGGTTGAGCAAGGCCGCGCGTGCCGCGACCTGCATGAACAGGTCGCCGAACACGATGCCCAGAAGCACCATGGCGACCAGTTGCGGCCAGAAGCGCCACCAGAGTCTCAGGGTCAGAACCGGCGGTTTTACGGCAACGGCAAGC
This sequence comes from Mesorhizobium sp. LCM 4577, assembly GCF_001854795.2. Lineage (NCBI taxonomy): Bacteria > Pseudomonadati > Pseudomonadota > Alphaproteobacteria > Hyphomicrobiales > Phyllobacteriaceae > Mesorhizobium > Mesorhizobium sp. LCM 4577. The sequence goes on from NZ_MDDU01000035.1 coordinate 165,276, forward strand.
ATGTCGGACGCTTCAATCCGTCAATGCAGGCCTCTGATCATTTCGGAAGATTGCGCGTGGGCGGCAATATTGCGGGCCATGTCCTCTCCAGGCGACTCGGCCCCCGCCCGTCGAATTCGTGAGATAGGGCGGCATGACGCGAGTGTACAGACCGAAAATCGCGTTTTACGCGAGTTTCGTTCGAACCTGCCACAACCTGACAGTGTCGTGAAATCAGCTCGCCTTCTTGCGCGTCATGAAAGCCGTCAACGCGGCGCGCGCCTCTTCGGAGGTCAGCCGCTCGCGGAAATGCTCGCTTTCCACCTTGATGCGGGCGACGAGCGCTTCGCGCGGCTCGCGCATCAGGTCGCGCGCGATCTTCAGCGCCTGCGGCGGCTTGGCGGCGATGCCGTCGGCGGYGGCCAGCACCGCGCTTTCCAACGCGTCTTCCGCGACGACGTCGTAGATCATGCCGGCGGCCTTGGCGCGCTCGGCCGAAAAGCCCTCGCCGAGGCCGAGCAGCGCGAAGGCGCCCTGCCGTCCCAGGAGTTGCGGCGCGATCAGGCTGGAGCCGGCCTCCGGTACAAGGCCGAGGTCGACGAAGGGTGTGCGGAAGAGCGTGCGCGGCGTGGCGAAGGTGAGGTCGCAATGCAGATTGAGCGTGGTGCCGATGCCCACCGCAATGCCGTCGACGCCCGACACCATCGGCTTTTGCGACCTGGCCAGCGCCATCAGGAAATCCCAGACCTCGTTGCCGCCCTCGCCGCCGGTGGCGATGACCAGGAAATCGGCGAGATCGTTGCCGGCGGAGAAGGCGCCCGGAACGCCGAGGAAGACATGGACGCGGACCGCCGGGTCGGCATCGCCTTCGGCGAGCGCCGCAGACATTTTCGCATACATGGCGCGGGTCAGCGCGTTCTTCTTGTCCGGCCTGTTCATCCGAATGATCTGCACGGCGCCCTGGCGCTCGACGAGGATATGGTCTGTCACGATTGGTCCTTTGAACGTCAGGATGCCTAAGCGGAAATCAGCGCCTTGCCGGCGGCGGCGAGGCTTTCGGCGCCGTCGATGACGCGCTCCTTCAAGGCGCGCGTCTCGCCGAGCAGGTTTTCGGCGAAGAAGCGGCAAAGCGGGATGCGGCCGCGGTCGGCGAGCCCGCCCTGCGCCAGATACGCGCCGCCGGCGGCAAGCGAGATGAGGCGCAGATAGGGCGTGGCGCCGGCCATCGCGGCGTCGGCCTTGCCCTCGTCCGTGAGCTTCTGCAGGAAGCGCGTCGCCTCGTCGAGATCGGCCAGCGCACGGTCGAGATTGTCGGCGGTGCGGCCGAAGCCATCGATGTTGGAGGTGCGCACGGCGTCGGCCACGGCCTTCAATTCGCCGATGTAGCCATGCACATGCTCGCCGCCGCCGAGCGGCAGTTTTCGCGCTACCAGATCGATCGCCTGGATGCCGTTGGTGCCCTCATAGATCGGCGCGATGCGCGCATCGCGATAAAGCGCGGCGGCACCCGTCTCCTCGATGAAGCCCATGCCGCCATGTACCTGGACGCCCAGCGAGGCGACCTCGACGCCGGCGTCGGTGGAGAAGGCTTTCGCGAGCGGCGTCAGCAGGCTGGCACGGTCGTGCCATTTCGCCCTTGCCTCGCCCTCGCCGACGCGCGCGCGGTCAATCGCATGCGCGCAGGAATAGCTGATCGAGCGCGCGATCTGGGTCAGCGCCTTCATGGTCAAGAGATTGCGCTGCACGTCCGGGTGATGGACGATCGGCGCCATGCCGGAGCCGGAATAGTCGGACGCCTTGCCCTGGCGGCGCTCATTGGCATAAGCGACCGCCTTCTGGGTGGCGGTCTCGGCCACGGCCACGCCCTGCATGCCGACGGCAAGGCGGGCATTGTTCATCATCGTGAACATGCAGGCGAGCCCCTTGTTCTGCTCGCCGATCAGCCAGCCGATCGCGCCGGGCGTCGCGCCCCGGAAGCCGTCGCCATAGATCATGGTGCAGGTCGGCGAGGCATGGATGCCGAGCTTGTGCTCGAGACCCGAACAGAAGACGTCGTTGCGGGCGCCGAGCGAGCCGTCGTCATTGACGAAGAACTTCGGCACCAGAAACAGCGAGATGCCGCGCGTGCCGGCCGGCGCGTCGGGTAGGCGCGCCAGCACCAGATGCACGATGTTGTCGGTGAAATCGTGCTCRCCATACGTGATGAAGATCTTTTGGCCGAAGATGCGATAGGTGCCGTCGCCGACCGGCTCGGCGCGGCTGCGCAAGGCCGCGAGGTCCGAGCCTGCCTGCGGCTCGGTCAGGTTCATCGTGCCCATCCACTCGCCCGAGACGAGCTTTGCGAGATATTTGGCCTTGAGTTCCTCCGAGGCGTGCTTGTCGAGCGCCTCGACCGCGCCCATGGTCAGCGTCGGGCCGATGCCGAAGGCCATGGCGGCGGAGTTCCACATTTCGAGCGCTGCAACGCCGAGCATGGTYGGCAGGCCTTGCCCGCCGAATTCCTCAGGACCGGACAGCGCATTCCAGCCGCCCTCGATCCAGCGCCGGTAGAGATCCTTCCAGCCGGGCGGCGTGGTGACGGCGGCATCCTTCAGCACCGCGCCATGCTCGTCGCCGATCTTGTAGAGCGGAGCGACGTCCTCGCTGGCGAAACGTCCCGCTTCGGCCAGGATCGCGTCGACAAGGTCCTCGCCGAGATCGCCGAAAATGCCGGCGTCCAGCGCCGGCTTCAGCCCCGCCACCTGCTTCAGCGTGAAGGCGATGTCCTCGACCGGCGCGCGATACATGTCTGCTCCTCCTTCCGTTCCGGCCGATCGTAATGCATGGCCGAAGCGAAACCATGCGTCGATTTCGCGCCTTCTTTTTACGTAAACGTCAAACTTTGTCACGCGGATTTTGCATGGGGTCGTCATCGACGGCGGAGCGCGAGCGCAGCGCGAAGCCCGAGGATAGCGACGTCGCGAGCGTTTCGGCCAATCGCATAGATTAAGAGGCGCCTAGCCCAAACGAACCGATCACCGACATCGGAGATTAGGCGAAGCATCTGAACTTCGTCATCCACGGGCAGAGCGACGCAAAGCGGCGCGGAGACCCGAGGATCCATTCCGTTACCTTGACCGTAGAACGCAGCGGAGCAGAATTCTGGACCGTCGCAACGCCTCAACGTCACGGAATGGATCCTCGGGTCTGCGCTGCGTCGCTTCGCTCCTTGCTCCGCCCTTGGATGACGAAATCGCGAGCGTTTCGGCTAACCACGAAGGTCGGGAGACGCTTTCCACCAACGAAGCAGATCGCCGACCTCGGAGATTGGCCGAAGCGCCCCGAGCTTCGTCATCCACGGGCGGAGCGACGCGAAGCGTCGCGCAGACCCGAGGATCCATGCCATGACCTCGCGCGAAGGGTAGAGGCGGTGCAGAACGGAGATCGTTCTGAACCGCTGCAACGCTCGTGGGTAACGGCATGGATCCTCGGGTCTGCGCCGCGTCGCTTCGCTCCTTGCTTCGCCCGTGGATGACGAACCCGTGAAGGCTGCGGCCCAACCTCAAAATTTCCACCACGAATTGCATCCGGCTGGTATGGTCCGCCGATTGCAGACCAAAACCGGACATCCCATGCTTGCCAGACCCGACGCCTATCGCTGCATCGAATGCGGGCTGCCCTACCGGGCCCCGGATTTCAACTACTATCACGGGATGCTCGAGGAAGGCCCCGCTTACTGGACAGATCGCGGCCTGTTGTGCTCGCCGCAATGCTCGCTTGCGCACCACAAGAAGCGCAGGGCCGATGGCACGCTGCCGCAGGAGCCGGCGCCCGATCCGTTCGAGGTTCCGTCGCTGTTCAGGCGCTGATCGATCCCTCAGCGTATGCTGCGGCCCACCGCCTGCAACGCCAGGAAGGCTTCGTAACGGCGGTCGTGCCAAGCGCGGATGTCGCCCGTCGCGGGTGTGAAAACGTCGCCAAGCCGGGACATGGCAGGCATGGCGCTGGAAAGGTCGGGGTAACGTCCGGCCGCGACCGCTCCGAGCATCGCGGCGCCCAACAGCACCGGCTCCGGCGATTGCGAGGCGGCGACCGCCAGGCCGGCGGCATCGGCAAGGAGTTGGCGCACCAACGGCGACTGACCGGCGCCGCCGCTGATGACGACGGTGTCGACGGCAAGGCCGGACGACGCCATCGCCGCCACGATCTGGCGCACGCCATAGCCGAGGCCGCAAAGCCCGGCGACGTAAAGGCCGACGAGACTTTCGACGGAACGATCGGTGCCAAGCCCGGCGATCAGGCCGCGAGCATCGGGATCGGCCAGCGGCGAACGATTGCCGAGGAATTCGGGCACGACATGGATGCTTCCCGCGAGCGTGGCGGCGGCCGAGAGGTCGGTTGAGGCCGCCATGGCGGTCGCCGCCAGCCAATCGACCAGCGACTTGYCTTCGGCCGCGGCGCGCGCAGCAGCCTCGGCTGCGGCCGGGTGAAAATGCACCAGGAGATCGATGGCCGCGCCGGCCGCCGACTGGCCACCCTCGCTCAGCCAAAACCCGGGCACCATGGCGGAATAATAGGGTCCCCACACGCCCGGCACGAAGGCCGGATCTTGGCTGCTCGCCATGGTGCAGGCCGAGGTGCCGAGCACATAAGCCATGCGCGAGGAAATGGTGCCGGCGTCGCCGGCAGCGCCTACCGTGCCGACACCGCCGGCATGGGCGTCGATCAGCCCGGCGGCGACGACTGTGCCCGCGACCAGCCCCAGTTCGGCCGCGGCCGTTTCCGTCAGGCCGGCGCCCAGCGCCGTGCCTGGATCGACCACTTCGGTGCCGATGCGGGCAAATCCTTCGTCCGCAAGCTCGGCGAGCCCGATGGAATAAAAATAGCTGTCGTCCCAGCGCCGCTCATGGCCAAGATAGGTCCATTTGCAGGCGAGCGTGCAGACCGAACGGGCAAGGCTGCCCGTGGCACGCCACGTGAGATAGTCGGCGAGGTCGAAGAAATGCCTCGCCCCGGCGAAGGTCTCGGGCAGGTTCTCCTTCAGCCACAAAAGCTTCGGCGTCTCCATCTCCGGCGAAATGACGCCGCCGACATAGTCGAGGACGGGATGCTTAAGGGCATTGATGCGCCTGGTCTGGTCGAGGGCGCGATGGTCCATCCAGACGATGATGTTCCTGTCGCTGTCTCCCGAGCGGCCGACCGGCAATGGCTCGCCATCGTCGCCAACCACCACCAGCGAACAGGTCGCGTCGAAGCCGATGCCGCCGATGTCCCGGGGATCGACGCCCGCCTTCGCGACCGCTTCGCGCACGCTGGCGCAGACCGCCTGCCAGATGTCGCGGCTCGACTGCTCGGCAATCTCACCGGGCTCGACGAAGAGTGCGATGTCGCGCTTGGCGGAAGCAAGCAGATCGCCGCGCTCGTCGAAGAGGCCGGCGCGCGCGCTGCCGGTGCCGACATCGATGCCGAGGAAGTAGGAAGGGCATAGGGACCTCAAAAGGTAGGGGAGCAGGCAGTAGGCAGTAGGCAGTAGGCAGTAGGCAGTAGGCAGTAGGCAGTAGGCAGTAGGCAGTAGGCAGTAGGAGATGGTCAGCCTTGAACGGCCGGCCGCAAGAGTCTCTTTCCCTATTCCCTACTGCCTACTGCCTAGTTCCTACTGCCTACAAATCATTGCTCTGCGGCAGGATCACCAGATCTCGAATGGTGATGTTCCTCGGCCGTGTCAGCATGAACAGGACGGCGTCCGCGACCTCGGTGGGCTGCATCAACCCGCCGGCCGCCAGCTCGTCCTCGAGCTTCTGCTTCGGCCAGTCGCTGATCAGCGCCGTCACCACCGGCCCTGGCGCGACGGCGCCGACGCGCAGGCCGTGCTTGGCGACCTGCCGGCGCAGCGTATGGACGAAGGCCTGGATGGCGTGCTTGGAGGCTGTGTAGACCGGCTCCCAGACGACGGGGACGAGCCCGGCAATCGAGCTGGTGACGATGATGTCGCCTGTCTTGCGTTCGACCATATGCGGCAGCACCGCATGCACCGAGCGGAACACCGCGTTGATGTTGAGGTTCAGCATGCGGTCCCACGCGTCGGGATCGCCGTTGAGGATCTCGCCGCCGACATAGGAGCCGGCATTGGCGTGGAAGATGTCGAGCTGGCCGGTCTTGTCGAGAATGCCGGGCAGCATGGTCGCCACGCTGGCGGGGCTGGTGAGGTCGACCACCAGCGGGATCGCGCCCGCGCCGAGCTCGGCGACGACCTCCTTCAGCCTGTCCTCGGCGCGGTCGACCAGCACGACGCGGGCGCCGGCGGCAAGCATCGCCCTGGCGCATTCGAGGCCGATGCCCGATGCCGCGCCGGTGACCGCGGCGACTTTTCCCGAAAGATTGTGAGCCATGTGTACCCTTCTCGTTTGAACTGTTCAGGCGCGGCCGTGCGAAGCACGGGAGCGGCGCGCGAGGGAGTCGACGATCACGGCGATGGCCAGAACGGCACCGGTGATCATGTAGCGAAGCGACGAGGACAGATCGAGCAGCGTGAGCCCGCTGGCGATCGACTGGATGACGATGATGCCGAGCAGCGCGGAATAGGCGCTGCCGCGGCCGCCGAACAGGCTGGTGCCGCCGATGACCGCGGCCGCGATGGCGTTCAAATTGACGTCGCCGGTGCCGGCCTGCTGGCTGGCGGAAGCGAGCCGCGCCGCCGCGAGCACGCCGCCGAGCGCGGCGAAGAGCGAGCACAGCGCGAAGGCGCTGAGATAGATGGCGCGCACCTTGATGCCGGCGCGCCGCGCCGCCTCGCGGTTGCCGCCGACGGCGGTCATCGAACGCCCCCATTTGGTGCGGGTCAGCGCATAGTTCATGGCCACGACGAGGCCGACGAACAGGCCGAACATCCAGGGGATGCCGCGCGACTGATTGAGGTAGGCCACGATCAGCTCGAGGCCGATGGTGATCGTGGCGACGCGCAGGACGAGCCCGGCTACGGACGGCGTCGAGAGATTGGCCGCGCGGCGGCGCGCGAAGGTGCGCAGCCCGCTTACCAGCATCGCCAGGCCCGGGATCGCGGCCAGCGTGTGCGAGACCCATTTCGGCATCACCATCAGCTGGCCGAAATCCACCAATGCCGAGCCGTATGGCAGGTTGATCGAGCCGGTGGAGCCGAGGATGTAGAGCTGCATGCCCAGCACCGCGAGCAGGCCGRCCAGCGTCGAAACGAAGCTCGGCATGCCGAGCCGGTTGAAAAGCAGCGCGTAGAGCGAGCCAATCAGGGCGCCGAAGACGAGCGCCGCGATGATGGCGAGCGCAACCGGCCAGCCCTGGTTGACCCAGAGCGTGCCGACCAGCGCCGAGGCGAAGCCACTGATCGAGCCAACCGAGAGGTCGATCTCGCCGACCATGAGCACGCAGACGATGCCGAGCGCGATGACGCCGACCGTCGAGCAGTCGAACAGGAGATTGACCAGATTGCTGCTGGAAACGAAGACCGGGTTGAGGCTGGTGAAGACGGTCCAGATAACGACGAGGCCGACGATGACCGGCAGCGAGCCGAGATCGCCGCTACGCACGCGGTCGAGGAAGGCGCGGACCGCGCCGCCGACGCCGGCTTCATGCTTCACCCGCGCATCGGCGCGGTCGAGCGCCAGCGGAGCCGAATTGCCTTGCTCCGTCATGGGCGCTGCTCCCTCGCCTGTGCGCTGCCGCTGTGATCGCGCTCCATGCGCAGGCGCTCGGCGCGACGCGACACCGCGTTGTTAGACGCGCCGGTGATGGCGCTCACCAGGTCCTGGTTCGAGGCGTCCGGCTCGAAGACGCCGTTGTTGCGCCCGAGCCTCAGCACCACGATGCGGTCGGCGACGGCGCGGACATCCTCCATGTTGTGGCTGATCATCACGACGCCGAGGCCGCGCGCGCGGACGCGGTCGATCAGGTTGAGCACCTCCGCCGTCTGGGCGACGCCGAGCGCGGCGGTCGGCTCATCGAGCAGGATGAGCTTCGGCTCGAGCAGCAGCGAGCGCGCGATGGCGACCGTCTGGCGCTGGCCGCCGGACAGCGAGGCGACCGCCTCGCGCACGCTCGGGATGCGCGCCGACAATTCGTTGAGCAGCGTCCAGGCGCGCATCTCCATCGCCACCTCGTCCAGCCGCAGCGGGCTGAGCTCGTTGCCGAGGAAAATGTTGGCGACCACATCGAGGTTCTCGCAGAGCGCGAGATCCTGGAACACCGTGGCGATGCCGAGCGTCAGCGCCGCGCGCGGGTCGGGCAGCGTGACCGGCTGGCCGCGAAAATTGATCGTTCCCGAGCTCGGCTGGTGCACGCCGGCCAGGATCTTGACCAGCGTCGACTTGCCGGCGCCGTTGTCGCCGACAAGTGCGACGACCTCGCCGGCATGGACGTCGAAGTCGATATCGGTCAGCGCCGAGACGGCGCCGAAATTCTTCGATATGCCGCGCAGGCTGAGCACCAGCTCGCCGACGGAAGCCGACCTTTCAAAACTCTCGCTCATGCGCCGCCTTTCTTGACTTCGTTCCTTGGACATCCGGCCGCCCGTCGGCGGCCGGATGCCAACTGATCAGTTGGTGATGCCGAGCTTCTTGCAGCCCTCGGCATAGCGGTCGACGCAGAGCTCGGCCGCCGTGTTGATCTTCTTGTCGATGATCTCGGCCTTGAGGTTCTCCTGCGTCACCACCGCCGGGGTGAAGAGCTGCGAGGGCGTGTCGTAAAGCGTCATCTCGGCCTTCGGCGTCTCGCCCGACAACAGCTTGACAGCGACGTTGGCCGCGGCGGCCGCGACGATCTCGCTCGGCTTGGAGATGGTGTTGTACTGGTCGCCGGCGATGATCAACTGCAAAGCGGCGATCGTCGCGTCATTGCCGGTCACCGGCGGAACCGGATCGACGCCGGCCGCCTTGAAGGCCGCGATCGCGCCGCCGCCGGTGCCGTCATTGGCGGCGACGACGCCGAGGATCTTGGCGCCGAAGCGCGTGATCTGGCCGCTCGCCCATTGCTGGGCCTTCGGCGGCGCCCATTCCGGCGTGTCGAACTCGGCCAGGATCGGATAGCCGCTGTTGTCGAGGCCCTCGTGGATGCCCTTTTTGATCAGGCCCGCGGCCGCATCAGTCGGCGAGCCGTTGATCTGCAGCAGGCCGCCGCCGGCCGGGTCGACCTTGAGCGCCTTGAGGTGCTCGACCAGCGAGTCGGCGATGGCCTTGCCGATGCCTTCATTGTTGAAGGACACGTAGAAATCGGCGGGGGCCGTCGGGATCGGTCGGTCATAGGCGATCACCTTGACGCCCTGGCTCTGCGCCAGCTTGACCAGCGAGGCGGCGGCGGTCGAATCGACCGGATCGAGCACGATCGCCTTGGCGCCTTGCGAGATCACCGAATTGAACTGCTGCTGCTGGCGCGCCGCGTCGGCATCGGCGTTCTGGTAGATCACCTTGCAGCCCGGGCAGAGCTTCTTCATCTCGGCGACGAAGCCGGGATAATCGTGCTGCTCGTAGCGGGTCGATGCCTGGTCGGGCATCAGGAAGGCGACCGTGGCGTCGGTGACCGTGTCGGCGAATGCCGCGGTGCCGCCGAGCAGCGAGACCGCGAAAACGGCAGCGATCGTCGACTTCAAGGCAAACGGCGATTTCCAAGCATGTCTGGTCATTCGAATGTCTCCGTTTCGAGAAATGGTTTCACCAGGACCTGAGCGGTGGACAACGCCCCAGGCCTTGACTGCATGTCGAACTGTTGAAAGGAGTATGACGGCAGTCGGGGATCGCTCGATCCCGATGAACCACGCGGACATCCTCCTGAACGTGCTGGATTTCGGGCAAACGAACCCCAGCACAGGGTGCCCTGCACCCCGCGTCTTTCCTTCCCTGAGTGTTTCTTTGTTTGATGCAATTCCGGACGAAAGGTCTTCGGACCGGAATGCCTTTGGCTCCTCCCGCTTCCTCCCTGTTAGGCGGCAATCTCCGCGTTGATGTTCTCAGCCAGCAAGGCCCGGAAGCGCGAAGGCGACATGCCTTTCTGCGCCAGGAACTGGCGGTTGAAATTCGAGATGTTGTTGTAGCCGGCGGCGTAGCAGATTTCAGTGATCGACATCTGCGCCTCGCTCATCAAGAGCTGGCAGGCGAGGTTGATGCGCAGGCGGTTGACATACTGCACCAGCGCCATTCCGGTGTGGCGGCGGAAGCTGCGCGAGAAGGCGCTCGGGCTGCGTCCGGCGATCTCGGCGAGCGTGCCTTCGCTGAAGGGCTCGGTCAGGTGGCAATTGATGTAGGCAAGCGCCTGGTTGATGCCGGCCGACATGAAGCCGGAGGGATCGGGCAGATAGCCGGCGCTGGCCAGCGTGCGGACATCGCTGGCGCGGTTCAGGATATCGAGCACGGCCATGAACAGCGCCAGGCGGCGCACCCCTTGCGCCTCCACCAGCTCCGCCAGCAAGGGCGCCGCGAGCTCGGCCGTCGCCGTCGAGAACAGCGCGCCGCGGCGGCTGGTTTCGAGGATGCCGGCGCAGGCGGCAAGCTCGGGCAACGCGGCGGAAGCGCTGGCGATGAATTCTTCGGAAAACTGCACGACACGGCCGCGCAGCGGCACGGTCTCGCCCGGCGGCACGTCGCTGACCCAGTTGTGCGGCAGATTCGGCCCGGTGAGCACCAGATTGCCCGGCTCGAATTCGCCGATGAAGTCGCCGACGAAATAACGGCCGGTCGTGGCGACGACCAGATGCAACTCGTATTCGGGATGGAAGTGCCAGCGGACAGTGCGGAAAGGATAGCCGTGGGCCCAGGCCTTGAACGACTCTCCCTGTCTGATCTGGACGACTTCCAGGTCCGGATTCATCTTCATTTCCTCCCCGCGCGGGTCCGGCCTTGTGACCGGTTGCTGCGCTTCGTCAGGCGGGCCTGTGTCTCCCCACTGGCCGCCGTGATTGAAAGCTTAGGCGGCAATTGAAGCGCCTGCCACCACGGCTTGTCCACCCGACCGATACTTTTTTGACGTTTTGGAGCGAAGCGAAGCAAGCCGCTGTTGTGAAAGCACTTCCTTAACCATAGCGGTTCAGGATCGTCCCCTGGTCAGTGGGGACACCCTGATTGAAAAAGCCGGCGCGCCCTCTTCGCCGCCTGGCGCTTCTCGCAGCTGCGGTTGCGCTGGGCACGGCGGCAAAGGCCTCGGATTTCTCCGAGCCGTGGAAGAATGCCGACCGCCCGCTGGTGATCGACGCCTACGAATACAACTCGATAGACTGGCAGCAGCTCGTCACCGACAAGCGCATCGCCGGCTTCATCAACAAGGCGTCCGACGGCCTGCCGCCGCCCTATGTCTGCTTCGGCGCCGAGGCCGACGTCAAACTCTGCAAGGCGCAATGGAAGCGCTATGCGGTGACGCGCGAATTGTTCCAGACGCGCAAGGTGGTGGCAAAGGCTCTCGGCCTCAAATGGGGCGCCTATCACCTTGCCCGCCCCGGCAACCCGGTCGAACAGGCCAACAATTTCATCGACTTCGCCGAGCCGGCGCCGGATGAGCTGATGGCCCTCGACATCGAAGGCATCGACCCCACGCAATGGATGTCGCTGGAAGACGCCGAGGAATTCGTGCGCCAGGTGCATCGCCGCCTCGGCCGCTTCCCGGTGCTCTATGTCAACGGCAAGACCGCCCAGTACATCGCCGACAACCGCTACCAGTATCGGCTCCTGTCGCGGCTGCCGCTCTGGTATGCGCGCTACAAGCCCGCTATCGACGTGCATTTCCCGATGGGCAACTGGCAGGGCTACGCGCTGTGGCAATTCTCGGCGCAGGCCAATTGCGGCCATTTCTCCTGCCCCTACCGCGTGCCCGGCACGCCCAACGACATCGACGTCAGCGTCGCGCCGATGAGCGTCGACGAGCTGCGCCGGCAATGGGCCTTCGGCGGCCTGCTCGACGTGCCGGCCGACTACCTTGCCTCGATCCCGGTGCCGCTCTCGCGCGAAAAAGCCCTCGCCGGCAAGGTCACGATCACCTATGCCGATGTGGCGACGCCGCCGACCGTGGAGGAAATGGTCGCCGTGCTCGGCGCGCGCTGGGAAAAGTTCCGCGACGGATTCCGCATGCCGGTGGTGAAGACGGTGCCGCGGCGTGCCATCTTCGGCATCGTGCAATATGTCGCCTGGCAGCGCTCCGGACAGCGCACGCCCGAGCAGATCGACGCGGCTTTCGCCGCGGCGGCCGATCCGGTCAGCACCGCCTCGACGACGCTCGACAGCGCCAGGCGCTGACTTCTTCCAAAAGCTTTGAAGCCGTCAGCGATGGCTGCCGAGGCTGGCATACATGCCGGTGGTGCGGAACTGCGTCGGGTTGATGCCGTAGCAGCGGCGAAAGACCTTGGAGAAGTAGTTCGCATCCTCGAAGCCGCAGAGTACAGCCACCTCCTTAACCGGCAGGAAATCCGCCTTGGTGAGCAGCTTCGCCGCGCGCTGCAGGCGCTGCTGCAGGACGAATTCGGCCGGYGGCAGGCCCTCGCTCTCGGCGAAGCAGCGCGAGAAATGGGCACGGCTGAGGCCGCTGATCTCGACCAGCTCCGCCACCGGCAGCGGCTTGTCGAGATTGGCGTTGATGTGGTCGATGACCGGCTGCATGGCGCTCTGCTTCTCGGCGAAGGCGTGCGAGCCGAAGACATCGTCATAAAGCGCCATGGCCGCCTCATAGGCGATGGCCGAGGCAGCGCCKGGCGAAGCCGCGCCCTTGATCAGCCGCAGGCTGCAATCGGCGAGATGGTCGATGGTCGCCGGCTGCAGCCTGAACACCGGGCCTGAGACGCTGAGGATCGACTTGTGGATGCGCAGCGCCTCCTCGCCGTTCATCGAGATCCAGAAATATTCCCAGCGGTCGCCCTTGGCGAGCCAGTAGCGATGATTGTGCGGCACCAGAACCAGCAGCGTGTCGTTCGCCTGCAGGCGATAGTTGCGGTTCTCGTAGCGCAACTGGCCGGTACCGCCGATCGTATGCTGGAGCACCGTGAACGGGGTCTGGCCGCGCCTGCGCCCGTCCCAGTCATATGTCTCGTCCTCGCGCAGCTCGTAGCCGGTGCTGGTCGGCATGGCATGCAGGCGCTGGCGGCCGCGCGGCAGCGAGATCGTGCGCATCAGCTTTCCGTTGGCGATCAGATCCCGCAGCACAAAATTACCCTCGAAAGCATAATCCTTCTCTGGCCGCGCCGGCGAATAAGCGCATAATCGGGCCCTCAAGAACGCGACAGACCCGCGGTCGAGGAGCGGGCGGGAGGAGAAAGGCCGGATTTCCGGCTTTGAGCGGTGCGTGCGCAACGGCGCGCGGCCCTGTCCTCCCTTGCTGCTCCTTGCCTAGCATTCGAACGGATCGAGGTGAAGGTGATGAGCTTCAAAATCGCTATTATCGGCGCCGGCAGCGTCGGCTTCACCAAAAAGCTGTTCACCGACATCCTGTGCGTGCCGGAATTCAAGGACATCGAATTCGCGCTGACCGATGTCAGCGAGCACAATCTTTCGATGATCAAGGCGATCCTCGACCGGATCGTCGAAGCCAACAAATTGCCAACCAGAGTGACGGCGACCACGAACCGCCGCGAGGCGCTGGAGGGCGCGCGCTACATCATCAGCTGCGTGCGCGTCGGCGGGCTCGAAGCCTATGCCGACGACATCCGCATTCCGCTGAAATATGGCATCGACCAGTGCGTCGGCGACACGATCTGCGCCGGCGGCATCCTCTACGGCCAGCGCAACATCCCGGTGATCCTCGACTTCTGCCGGGATATCCGCGAGGTCGCCGACACCAACGCCAAGTTCCTCAACTATGCCAACCCGATGGCGATGAACACATGGGCGGCGATCGAGTACGGCAAGGTGGACACGGTCGGGCTCTGCCATGGCGTGCAGCATGGCGCCGAGCAGATTGCCGAGGTGCTCGGCGCGAAATCGCCCAAGGAACTCGACTATGTCTGTTCCGGCATCAACCACCAGACCTGGTTCATCGAGCTCAGGCTGAACGGGCGGCCGATCGGCAAGGACGAGCTCGTCGCCGCCTTCGAGGCGCATCCCGTCTATTCGAAGCAGGAAAAGCTCAGGATCGACGTGCTGAAGCGTTTTGGGGTCTACTCGACCGAAAGCAACGGGCATCTTTCCGAGTACCTGCCCTGGTACCGCAAGCGCCCCGACGAGATCACGCGCTGGATCGACATGTCCGACTGGATCCATGGCGAGACCGGCGGCTATCTGCGCTACTCGACCGAGACCCGCAACTGGTTCGAGACCGAATATCCGCAATTCCTCGAAGCGGCGTCGAAGCCGATCGACCTGGCAAGACGCTCCAACGAGCATGCCARCCACATCCTCGAGGCGCTGGAGACCAACCGCGTCTATCGCGGCCATTTCAACGTCAAGAATAACGGCGTGATCACCAACCTGCCGCAGGACGCGATCATCGAATCGCCCGGCTTCGTCGACCGTTTCGGCATCAACATGGCCGCCGGCATCACGCTGCCCGAAGCCTGCGCCGCAACCTGCATGGCCTCGATCAACGTGCAGCGCATGTCGGTGCATGCGGCGATCGCCGGCGACATCGATCTCTTGAAGCTCGCCGTGCTGCACGACCCGCTCGTCGGCGCCGTGTCGACGCCGGAGGAGGTCTGGCAGATGGTGGACGAGATGGTGGTCGCTGAAGCCGCATGGCTGCCGCAATATGCGCACGCCGTACCGGCGGCAAAGGAGCGGCTTTCGAAATCCAAGGTCAAGACCCGCGAATGGGCGGGCGCGGCGCGGCGCAACGTGCGCTCGATCGAGGAATTGCGCGCCGAAAAGGCGGCGCTGAAACAGGCCGGCTGAAAGCGCCGGCAAGCAGGCGGACGCGCAGCAGGCGCGCCCGCCGGATCAGCCGTCCAGAAACAAGAGGCGGGCAGCAGCAGGCGTCCAAAACAACTGGGAGGAGACGATGAGGATTTTACGCAGAATTGGCTTTACCGCCGGACTGGCGATGAGCGTTGCCGTTCCGGCACACGTCTTCGCATCCGAGCCGACGATCCCGCCCGAGCCGGCGACGTTTCCGGCCGAAGGCAAGATCCACTATGTGCCGCGCGACTCCATCCTGGAATTCAAGGCGCTGCCCGAATATCACGAGCCGGACTGGGTGACGGAGAAATACGTCAAGACCGGCAAGCTGCCGCCGGTCAAGGACAGGCTGCCGAAGGAACCGCTGGTCTTCAAGACCGGCAACATGCCGGACGGCATCGGCGTCTATGGCGACACGATGCGCCATGTCATCGGCGGCAGGCCGGAAGGCTGGAACTACGGCGCCGGCCAGACGCAAGGCTGGGGCGGCATCGATATCGGCCTCTCCGAATGCCTGACGCGCACCGCGCCGCTGTTCCAGGTCGAGGCCAAGGACACCGAGCCGCTGCCCAACCTCGCCAAGAGCTGGGACTGGTCGAGCGACGGCCACAAGCTGACCATGCATCTGATCGAAGGCGCCAAATGGTCGGACGGCGCGCCCTTCAACGCCGACGACGTGATGTTCTACTGGGACGACGAGGTCGTCGATCCGAACGTCTCGCCGCTCAACGGAGCCACGCCGGAAACCTTCGGCGTCGGCACGACGCTGAAGAAGATCGACGACTACACCGTCGAGTGGACGTTCAAGGACGCCTTCCCGCGGCAGTACCTCTACGCGATGGCCTACGGCACCTTCTGTCCCGGTCCGTCGCACATCCTGAAGCCGCAGCATCCGAAATATTCGAAGAACACCTACGACCAGTTCAAGAACGCCTTCCCGCCCGAATATATGAACATGCCGGTGATGGGCGCCTGGGTGCCGGTGGAGTACCGGCCGGACGACATCATCGTCATGCGCCGCAACCCCTATTATTGGAAGGTCGACGAGAAGGGCAACCAGCTGCCCTACCTCAATGAGCTGCAATACAAGCTCTCGACCTGGGCCGACCGCGACGTCCAGGCGGTGGCGGGCTCGGGCGACTTCTCCAACCTCGAGCAGCCGGAAAACTTCGTCGCCTCGCTGAAGCGCGCGGCCGATAAGAACGCGCCTGCACGCCTTGCCTTCGGCCCACGCCTGATCGGCTACAATCTGCGCATGAATTTTTCCGCCAATGGCTGGGGCAACCCGGACGAGCGCGGCCAGGCTATCCGCGAACTGAACCGCAACGAGGACTTCCGCAAGGCCGTCACCATGGCGCTCGACCGCAAGGCGTTGGGCGACTCGCTGGTCAAGGGCCCGTTCACCGCGATCTATCCGGGCGGCTTCTCGTCAGGCACGAGCTTCTATGACCGCAAGTCGACCGTCTATTACCCGTTCGACCTCGAAGGCGCCAAGGCCCTGCTCGCCAAGGCCGGCCTCAAGGATACGGACGGCGACGGCATCGTGAACTTCCCGGCCGGCACGGCCGGCGGCAAGGATGTCGAGATCGTGATGCTGGTCAACAACGACTACACGACCGACAAGAGCCTCGCCGAAGGCGTGGTCGCGCAGATGGAGAAGCTCGGCCTCAGGGTCGTGCTCAACGGGCTCAACGGCACGCAGCGCGATGCCACGCAATATTCCGGCCGCTTCGACTGGCTGATCCGGCGAAACGAAACCGAGCTCACATCCGTCGTTCAAAACACCGAGCAGTTGGCGCCGGTCGGGCCGAAGACCAGTTGGAACCACCGCGCGCCGGAAAGCGGCCAGGTCGACCTGATGCCCTTCGAGAAGGACCTCGTCGACATCGTCAACAAGTTCGCGTCCACGCAGGACAACGACCAGCGCGCCGAGCTGATGCGGAACTTCCAGAAGATCTCGACCGAGCACGTCTACAATGTCGGCCTGACGGAATATCCGGGCGCGCTGATCATCAACAAGCGCTTCTCCAACATCCCGCAGGGCACGCCGATCTACATGTTCAACTGGGCCGAGGATTCGATCATCCGCGAGCGCGTGTTCGTCAAGGCGGACAAGCAGGCAAAATATGAGTTGTTCCCCGAGGAGCTTCCCGGCAAACCGGGAAGCAAGGGGCCGATGGATTAAGTCTTACCTCCCCTGACCGAGAGACGTCCGGCCGCGCCGCGGCGTGGCCGGACGAAGCGAAATCTCCGAACGCCCCCGAGGGGAGCGGCGGGCAGACAAGAAGGCGGACGATCCGATGCTGCGATTCCTGCTCATGCGCATCGCCTCGGCGATTCCGGTTTTCGCAATCTTAAGCCTCGTCACCTTCGCCATCATCCAGGCTCCGCCCGGCGACTATGCCGACTACATCAAATCGCAGCTCATCAACCAGGGCGGGGCCTCCTATGCGCAGGCGGAGGCGCAGGCACAGGCCTATCGCGTCGAGCATGGCCTCGATAAGCCGCTGGCCGTCCAGTATCTCAACTGGATCGGCGGCATCGTCACGCGCGGCGATTTCGGCTACAGCCTCTATTACAACAAGCCGGTGGCCGATGTGGTGGGCGAACGCCTGCCCCGCACTCTGTTGCTTGCTCTGGTCTGCCACCTGCTCGCCTCGGTGCTCGGCATCAGCTTCGGCATATGGGCGGCGACAAGGCAATATTCCTGGATCGACTCGACACTTTCAGCGATCTCGTTCCTCGGCATGACGGTGCCGCGCTTCCTGATGGCGCTGATCATCGTCTATCTCCTGGTCTTCCAGTTCAACGTGTCGGAGATCGGCTCGTTCTTCTCGCCGCAATATGGTGGCGCGCCATGGTCGTGGGCGAAGTTCGTCGACCTGGTCAAGCACGTCTGGCCGGTTGTGGCGATCGCGACCTTCGGCGGGCTCGCCTACAACATGCGCGTCATGCGCGGCAATCTGCTCGACACGCTCAACGCCCAATATGTCGAGACGGCCAAGGCCAAGGGATTGACCGGCGGCGCCGTCGTCGTGCGCCACGCCGTGCCCAACGCGCTGCACCCGCTGGTGATGTATCAGGGCGTGGTGCTGCCCTATATGCTGACCGGCGAGATCGAGACGGCGATCATCTTCGCGCTGCCCACCGTCGGTCCGGCGATCGTCGGCTCCATGGCGGTGGGCGACGTCTACGTGACCGCCACCTTCATGATGGTGCTGTCGGCGACGCTGATCGTCGGCAACATCATCGCCGACATGCTGCTTGTCCTGCTCGATCCCCGCATCCGCCAATTCGGGGAGCGCTAGATGCTGGCGCGCGACCCCTTCCCGACGCCCCTTACGCCCTTGCCGGCCGAAGGCGTGACCGTAGCCGAAGCCGCGCACGGCAATGAGAGCTATATCGCGCTTGTCTGGCGCCGGCTGAGACGCTCCTGGACCGGCATGGCCGGGCTCTTCCTGGTCGTGCTCCTGCTTGTCATGGCGGTGTTTGCCGAATTCCTGGCGCCGATGGACCCGAAGGCGACCGACGTCGCCTTCGCGCCGCCGCAAGTGCCCGTTTTCCACGACAAGGACGGCAATTTCGTCGCGCGGCCCAGGGTCTATGCGCTGGCCGACTCGGCCGATCTCGATCCGGTCACCTTTCAGCCGATCGTCGGCCCCGACTACGACCATCCGCGGCTGCTCGGCTTCTTCGTGGAGGGCGCGCCTTACAGGCTGTTCGGGCTGATCCCGGCGGACCGGCATTTCTTTGCCTCGATGGACGGCCAGCCGGTGCATTTCCTCGGCACCGACAAGTTCGGCCGCGACGTGCTGTCGCGCGCCATCCACGGCTCGCGCGTGTCGCTGATGATCGCGCTGACGGTGGTCTTCATCATCACCGTGATCGGCACCAGCGTCGGCATGGTCTCCGGTTATTTCGGCGGCAGGTTCGATGTCTGGGTGCAGCGCTTCGTCGAGCTTGTGCTCGCCTTCCCACAGCTGCCGCTCTATCTGGCGCTGACGACGCTGATCCCGGTCACCGCGCCGACCAACGTCTTCCTCGCCTTCGTCATCATCGTCATGTCGGCGCTGGGCTGGGCGCAGATGTCGCGCGAGGTACGAGGCAAGACGCTGGCGCTGGCGCGGATCGACTATGTGCGCGCCGCCATGGCGGTCGGCGCCACCGACCGGCGCATCATCATGCAGCACATCTTCCCCAATGTGATGAGCCACGTGATCGTCGCCGTGACGTTGGCGATCCCGACCGTGGTGCTTCTGGAATCCTTCCTCGGCTTCCTCGGCTTCGCGGTGAAGCCGCCGCTGATCTCGTGGGGTCTGATGCTGCAGGACACCGCGACCTATTCGGTCATCGGCACCTATCCCTGGATCCTGTCGCCGGTCGGCTTCGTGCTGATCACCGTGTTTGCCTTCAACGCGCTGGGCGACGGCCTGCGCGATGCCGTCGATCCTTATTGAGGTGGCCGGGATGACGACGATCGCGCTTGCAGACAATTTCGCACCGGCCGTCCGGCTCGACCACGCCGCGCGCCATGAACAGCCTATCATCGACGCCCGCAACATCGAGGTCGCCTTCAAGGTCGAGCATGGCACCGTCGAAGCGGTCAAGGACGTCTCGTTCCAGCTCTATCGCGGCGAGACGATCGCGATCGTCGGCGAATCCGGCTCCGGCAAGTCGGTGACGGCGCGCACTGTCATGGGGCTGTTGACGCGGCGCGCGACCGTGTCGCCGCGGTCGAGCGTCGACTATCTCGGGCAGAACATCCTGAAATTCCCCGAGGCCGCCCGGCGCAAGCTGCGCGGCAACCGCATCTCGATGATCTTCCAGGAGCCGATGAGCTCGCTCAACCCGATCTACACGGTCGGCGGCCAGATCGTCGAAGCGATCCGTGTGCACCGGAAAGTGAGCCGCAAGGAGGCCTGGGCGCGGGCGCTCGAGCTCCTCAAGCATGTCCAGATCCCCGAGCCGGAAGCGCGGCTCAAGCAATATCCACACCAGCTCTCGGGCGGCCAGCGGCAGCGCGTGATGATCGCCATGGCCTTGGCCAACGACCCCGACGTGCTGATCGCCGACGAGCCGACCACGGCGCTCGACGTCACGGTGCAGGCGCAGATCCTGAACCTGATCCGCAATCTTCAGAAAGAGCTGAAGATGGCGGTGATCCTGATCACCCACGACCTCACCGTGGTGCGCAAATTCTCCGACTATGTCTATGTCATGCAGCATGGCGAGATGCGCGAGCACAACGTTACCGAGCAACTGTTCGCCAATCCGCAACATCCCTACACGCAGCGGCTGCTCGCTTCCGAACCGCACGGGCGGCCGCAGCCGCTGCCGGAGGGCAGCGGCACGATCCTCGAGGCGAACGGCGTGCGCGTCTGCTTCATGCTGCGCCATGGCACGTTCCTGAAGCCGGACTGGCGCGAGCTGGTCGCGGTCGATGACCTCGACCTGAAGCTTTGCCGCCACGAGACGCTGGGGCTGGTCGGCGAATCCGGCTCCGGCAAGACCACGTTCGGCCAGGCGCTGCTCAGGCTGCAGGACGCCAAGCGCGGCGAAATAAGCTTCGACGGCCAGCCGATCGACAAGCTCACGCGCGCCGAGATGCGGCCGCTGCGCTCACGCATGCAGATCGTCTTCCAGGACCCGTTCTCCTCGCTCAACCCGCGCATGACGATCGGCCAGATCATCGAGGAAGGGCTGGTCGTCAACAGGCTGGGCGCGAACCGGCGCGAACGGGTCGAGCGGGTACGCGAAGCGCTGGTCAGCGCCGGCATGCCCGGCAACATCCTGTCGCGCTTCCCGCATGAATTCTCGGGCGGCCAGCGGCAGCGCATCGCGATCGCGCGGGCGATTGCGCTGGAGCCGGAATTCATCCTGCTCGACGAGCCGACATCGGCGCTCGACCTTTCCGTCCAGGCGCAGATCATCGACCTGCTGCGCAAGCTGCAGGACGAGCGGGGCCTCAGCTATCTCTTCATCTCGCACGACCTCAAGGTGGTGCGGGCGCTGTGCCACCGCGTCATCGTCATGCAGCACGGCAAGATCGTCGAGCAGGGACCCGTCGACGAGGTCCTTTCCAATCCCAAGACCGCCTACACCGAACGGCTCGTCAGGGCCGCTTTCGACGTGGCCTAGAAGTGCCGGAGGTTTTACAGTGGCAAGAAATCCCAGGATCGCGTTCATCGGCGCCGGTTCGACGGTGTTCATGAAGAACATCGTCGGCGACGTGCTGYAGCGGCCGGCGTTGTCGGGCGCGACCATCGCGCTGATGGACATCAACCCGCAGCGGCTGGAAGAGAGCGCCATCGTCGTCAACAAGCTGATCGCGACGCTGGGCGTCAAGGCGAAAGCCGAGACCTATTCGGATCAGCGCAAGGCGCTGAAAGGCGCGGACTTCGTCGTCGTCGCCTTCCAGATCGGCGGCTACGAGCCATGCACCGTCACCGACTTCGAGGTGCCGAAGAAATACGGCCTGCGCCAGACCATCGCCGACACGCTCGGTGTCGGCGGCATCATGCGGGGCCTGAGGACCGTGCCGCATCTGTGGAAGATCTGCGAGGACATGCTCGCCGTCTGCCCGGAGGCGATCATGCTGCAATATGTCAACCCGATGGCGATCAACACCTGGGCGATCGCCGAGAAATACCCCACGATCAAGCAGGTTGGGCTCTGCCACTCGGTGCAGGGCACGGCGATGGAACTGGCGCACGACCTCGACCTTCCCTACGAAGAAATCCGCTACCGCTCGGCCGGCATCAACCATATGGCCTTTTACCTGAAGTTCGAGCATCGCCAGGCGGACGGCTCCTATCGCGACCTCTATCCCGATCTCGTGCGCGCCTATCGCGAGGGCCGCGCGCCGAAACCCGGCTGGAATCCGCGCTGCCCGAACAAGGTGCGCTATGAGATGCTGACGCGGCTCGGCTATTTCGTCACCGAAAGCTCGGAGCATTTCGCCGAATACACGCCCTATTTCATCAAGGACGGACGCGGCGACCTGATCGAGAAATACGGCATTCCGCTCGACGAATATCCGAAACGCTGCATCGAGCAGATCGAGCGCTGGAAGGGCCAGGCGGAAGCCTATCGCTCGGCCGACAGGATCGAGGTCGAGCACTCGAAGGAATATGCCTCCTCGATCATGAATTCGGTGTGGACCGGCGAGCCGTCGGTGATCTACGGCAATGTCCGCAACAATGGCTGCATCACCTCGCTGCCTGCCGATTGCGCGGCGGAAGTGCCGTGCCTTGTCGATGCCTCCGGCATCCAGCCGACCTATATAGGCGACCTGCCGCCACAGCTGACGGCGCTGATCCGCACCAACATCAATGTGCAGGAACTGACGGTCCGGGCGCTCACGACCGAGAATCGCGAGCACATCTACCACGCCGCGATGATGGATCCGCACACCGCGGCCGAGCTCGACCTCGACCAGATCTGGTCGCTGGTCGACGACCTGCTTGCAGCGCATGGCGATTGGCTGCCGGCCTGGGCGCGCAAGGGCGGCAGGAGCAAGGCCGCCTGATCAGTTTCCAGCTTTCTCGCGCTCGACGGCGCGCCAGCCGATGTCGTGGCGGTAAAAGCCCTGCGGCCAATCGATATGATCGATCGCCGCGTATGCTTTTTGCTGCGTCTCGCCGACGGTCTTGCCGAGCGCGGTGACGTTGACGACGCGGCCGCCATTGGCGACCAGCGCACCGCCATTGATGGCGGTGCCGGCATGGAAGACCTGGGCGCCCTCGCCTTCCGCCTCGTCGAGACCGCGGATGACCGAGCCCTTTTCCGGCGTGCCCGGATAGCCCCGCGCCGCCATCACCACGGTCAACGCCGTCTCGTCGCTCCAGCGGATGGACATATGCGCGAGCTGGCCATCGACGGCGGCGTTAAGCAGAACGAGCAGGTCGTCCTTCAGCCGCATCATCAGCACCTGGCACTCGGGATCGCCGAAGCGGGTGTTGTATTCGATGAGCTTCGGCCCTTGGTCGGTGATCATCAGACCGGCGAAGAGGATACCGGCGAAGGGCGCGCCGAGTTTGGCCATGCCGCGCATGGTCGGCTCGATGATCTCGCGCATGGTGCGCTCGGTCATCTCCGGCGTCATCACCGGCGCCGGCGAATAGGCGCCCATGCCGCCTGTGTTCGGCCCGGTATCGCCGTCGCCGACGCGCTTATGGTCCTGCGCGGTGCCGAAGGGCAGCGCGGTGGCGCCGTCGCACAGGCAAAAGAAGCTCGCCTCCTCGCCGGTCAGATACTCCTCGACGACGACCTCGGCGCCGGCGGCGCCGAAGGCACCGTCGAAACAGGCTTCCAGCGCGGCGTTCGCCTCATCGAGCGTCATCGCGATGGTGACGCCCTTGCCGGCCGCGAGCCCGTCGGCCTTGATGACGATCGGCGCGCCGGTCTTTTCGACATAGGCTTTCGCCGAGGCAAGGTCGCCGAAACGGCCATAGGCGGCGGTCGGGATGTTGAATTTGGCGCAAAGATCCTTGGTGAAGCCCTTCGACCCCTCGAGCCTGGCCGCCGCCTTGGACGGGCCGAAGACACGGATGCCCCAGGCGCGCAGATCATCGGCGATGCCGGCGACCAGCGGGCCTTCCGGGCCGACCACGACCAGGTCGATCTTCTTTTCCTGGCAGAAGGACGCGACGGCGGAATGGTCGGCGACGTCGAGCTTGACCAGTTCGGCGACACGGCCGATGCCCGGATTGCCGGGCGAGGCGTAGAGCTTCGTCAGCAGCGGCGAAGCGGACATCTTCCAGGCGAGCGCATGTTCGCGGCCACCCGAGCCGAGAAGAAGAACGTTCATGGCCACCTCTTGCTGATCGTCTCCCCGAACCCGCTATTGGTCCGCGGGCGGCGGGTCAAGGCGTCTTGGCATTTTGGCGGCAATTGCGCACGGGAACATGGGCCTCATCAAGATGTGATAGGCAAGTCACGCGTCCTGACCGGGCGGGAAAACGACTCAGCTCTGATAGATAACGGGGAACCAGTCCTCGCGCAGTTTCTGGCCAGGCTTCATGTCGTGGCCGGGATAGGGCGGCGAGGTGCGGCCGGGGCGTTCGACATAATGCGCGTCGTCGCCGACCCAGCGCAGCGACAGCGCCCGGCGCCGTGCCGCGGTCAGGTTGCCGCGCGCGCCGTGGGCGGTGCGGAAATCGAACAGGATGGCGTCTCCCGGCTCCATCTCCCATTCGAGCACCTTCATCGACGGGTCGTTGTCGGGATCGGGCACCGGCAAATAGTCGCCCTCGTCGGCGTAAAAGTTGGCGTCGTTCAGCCAGCGCACCGGCAGGACCATCTTTTCCCATTTGTGGGAGCCGGCGATCAGCCTCAGCGTCGCCTCCTTCACCGGATCGATCGGGATCCAGAAGCTCACCGTCTGGCTACCGTCGACGAAGTAATAGGGAATGTCCTGATGCCAGGGCGTCGGCTTCTGCGTGCCGGGCTCCTTCACTAGGACGTGGTCGTGAAAGAATTGGGCGCTGCGCGATTGCATGACCGCCGCCGCAAGCTCGGCGGCCGGCGATTCCCTGACGATCCTGACGAATTCCGGGATGCGTTCCCAGTTGCAGTAATCGTCGAAGAAGCTGCCCTTGCCGCCGGCGATGTCGGAGGCCGTGGCGCTGCGGTTCTGCATATTGCGCTCGATGCCGGCGGCGATCACGTCGACCCAGTCCTTGAAGGCGCCGCGGATGCAGACCGCGCCGTCGCGCTGGTAATCGGCAATCGTCTCGGCATCGATCTTTGGGCTGGCCATGGCGCGTTCTCCTTGCATTTGGCAAGCGACTATCGCAAGCGTCGGACATCGTAAAATAATAACTTGTCATGTAATTTATAGTTTTGACCTATGAGACTGACCCTCACCCAGTTGCGCTATGTCGTCGCCGTGGCCCGCTATGGCAGCGTGACCGCGGCGGCCCAGGCGCTGAACGTGTCGCAGCCGTCGATCTCGGTGGCGATCGACAATGTCGAGGACGCGCTTGGCCAGAAACTGTTCGTGCGCCAGCGCGGAAGCGGCGTTGCGCTGACGTCCTTCGGCCGCAAGGCCGTCGCCAAGGCAAGGCAGGTGCTGGGCGAGGCGGACGAGCTGGCGGCGCTCGGTACGCGCGAGGCGGATATCGGCGGCGAGCTGGTGCTCGGCTGCTTCGAGGACCTGGCGCCCTATTTCGCGCCGGCGCTGATGCGCACCTTCGCCGAGCGCTGCCCCGCCGTCACGGTCGTCATCGGCGACGAGACCTTCGAGACGCTGGGGCGGCGGCTCGCCGACAGCGCCGTCGATCTCGGCCTCACCTACGATCTCGGCCTTCCAGGCCATTTCAAGCGCATCCTGCTGCACGAGTTGCGGCCGCATGCGCTTCTGGCGGCCGGCCATGAGCTTGCGGACAAGCATGCCGTCAGCCTGGCCGAGCTCGCCCAGCATCCGCTGATCACCACCGACCAGCCGCACAGCTGGCAGCACATGCTGGACCTCTTCCTCAGCCGCGGCCTGTCRCCGATCGCGCGGACGGCGACGAGCTCGTTCGAATTGCAGCGCTCCATGGTCGCCAACGGCTTCGGCGTCGCGGTCAGCTATACGAGGCCCTATGGCGACCGCAGCTATGACGGACTGCCGCTGGTCTGCAAACCGCTCTCCGACGCGCTGCCGATGCAGCGCATCATCCTGACCCATGACACCCGCCAGCGCCTGTCGAAGGCGGCCGCGGCCTTCATCGACGTCGCCAGGGCATGGTTTGCCGGTCACGATGTTTTCACCGCGTAAGCGACACCGCGGCCGCTTGACGGCGTCACTTGCGACTGTCACTTCAACGTGATGGAAACCGTCCAGTCGAAAGCGATCCAGGGCCGCGTCGCCGACGCGCCGAGCGGCCATTGGGTCTACCGGGTGTTGCCGCGCTGGCTGTGGCCTTATGCGCAGCTGGCGCGCTGGGACCGGCCGATCGGCTGGCAATTGCTGTTGTGGCCCTGCTGGTGGTCGGCGGCACTTGCCGCCGGCGCCTATCCGCGCCCGACCGACCCGCTGCTGACGTTGCTGCCGGCGCCCTGGTATCTGCTTTTGTTCTTCATCGGCGCCGTCGCCATGCGCGGCGCCGGCTGCACCTATAACGACCTTGCCGATGAGGACATCGACAACCAGGTCGAGCGCACCCGCTCGCGGCCGCTGCCCGCCGGCAAGGTGACGCGCCGCCAAGCCTGGGCGTTCGTCATCATCCAGGCGCTCATCGGTCTTGCCGTGCTGTTGCAGTTCAACAGCTTCGCCATTCCGCTCGGCATCGCCTCGCTCGCGATCGTCGCGGTCTATCCCTTCATGAAGCGCATCACCAACTGGCCGCAATTCGTGCTTGGGCTCGCCTTCTCCTGGGGCGCGCTGATGGGCTGGGCGGTCGAGTTCGGCGACATCGATGACCCGGCGATCATGCTCTATATCGGCTCGATCCTGTGGGTGATCGGCTACGACACGATCTACGCGCATCAGGACAAGGAAGACGATGCCATCGTCGGCGTGCGCTCGACGGCGCGGCTGTTCGGCGACAACACCAAGATGTGGCTCACCGGGCTCTATGGCGGCGCGCTGATCTGCTTCGCCATCGCCTTCGCTTCGGCGCAGGCGCCCGTGGTGTCGCTGGCCGGGCTGATCGCCGCCGGCGCGCATATGGCGCGCCAGATCATCCGGCTCGACATCAACAATCCGGACCAGTGCCTGAAACTGTTCAAGTCGAACAACCAGGTCGGCTGGCTGATCTTCCTCGGCCTGATCGGCGGGTCGGTGTGGATTTGGCTGAAGCCGCTGGTGTAGTTCTCCCTTCTCCCCGTTCTACGGGGAGAAGGTGGCGGCAGCCGGATGAGGGGCGGCGCCAGCCTTGAGGCAATTTGCAGCGGCAAAATGTCGTCGGTTTGTGAGGTGGCCAAACACCCAGGCCGGTGCTGCCCCTCATCGCCCTGCCGGCACTTCTCCCCGTAGAACGGGGAGAAGAAACCTACTCCCTTGCGATAATCTCCTGGCCGTCGATAACCAGCCGCAAGCCCAGATTGCCGGCCTTGCGGCGGGCGAGGAAGCGCGGGCGGCGCGTGGTGGAGACGCGGCCCTTGCGGCGCTCCTGCGGCGGCAGCGCCTTGATGGCGGCGCCGAGCGATTCTTCCAGCGTGCGGGCGATGCCGTCGGCCTCGATCAGCAGCATCGGCAGGCGATAGGCGTCGGCCCAGGCGCGCCAGTCGGCGGCGACGTCGTCGAGGTCGTCGGCGACCAGAAGCGGCACCGACAGCATCGGATCATTGTGCAGGAGTTCCAGCGTCACCGTGACGTTGCCGTCCGGATCCTCCATGGCGCGGGCGGCGACGCCGCGGAACGCATTGGGGGGCAGCGCGATGATCGCCGGCACGCCGCTCATCTCCAGCACCCGGCGGATGACCGCGCCGCGCTGGTCGATGGTGAAGGTCACATCGCCATAATCGTCGCGCGTGGCATAGCTCACCATCTGCGGCAGGCGAAACGGGTCGAGACGCATGTTGCGACCGGCCCAGACTGGCTTCAGTCCAGTGTTCATCGATGTCTTCCCTGTTAGTCCTGAGGGCCGTTTTTCCGGTTCTCTCAGGGCCGGTTTTTCCGGCCTCGTTATGGGAAGAAATATTAGCGCTCGCTTCTTACCGGCGCGCTTAAGAAAGTCGGTTAAATTTTGCTGATCTCGGGGATGGTTATCGGAATGCGACCGGCCACCAGATGTGGTGAGGATCAGATAACCTTACCGGGATTCATGACGCCGGCCGGGTCGAAGGCCGTCTTCACGCGGCGCATCAGGTCGATCGCCATCGGCGGCGCCGTGGCGATCAGTTCGTCGCGCTTCAGCTGGCCGATGCCGTGCTCGGCCGAGATCGAGCCGTGGAAAGAGCGCACGACATCGTGCACGGCCTTGTTCATGGGGTGGTAGAGGTCGAGGAACGCCTCGTCCTGCCAGTCCACCGGGCGCGAGATGTTGTAGTGGAGATTGCCGTCCCCCATGTGGCCGAAACAGACGACGCGGGCGCCGGGGCAGACGCCTTCCACCGCGCCAGCCGCCTTTTCGATGAACTCGGGGATCGAGGCGATCGGCACCGAGATGTCGTGCTTGATCGAGGCGCCTTCCGGCTTCTGGCATTCGGGCAGCGTCTCGCGGAAATTCCAGAAGGCGTCGCCCTGGGCAAGGCTTGCCGACACCACCGCGTCGCCGACGATGCCTTGCTCGAGGCCAGCCGAAAGAACCTCCTCGATCAGTGCCTTGCCGTCCTCCTCGGAACGGCCTGAGGAGACCTGCATCAGCACATACCACGGCCAGTCGTCGGCCAGCGGCCGCGTGATGCCTTGCCCATGCTTGAGCGTGAAGTCGTAAGGCCTCTTGGCGATCAGCTCGAAAGCGGTAAGCGAGGCGCCGGCCCTGTCCATCGCCAGGGTGAACAGCGACAGCGCGTCCTTGGGGGACGACGGCAGGCCGGCAAAGGCGACCTCCCTGCCCTTCGGCTTCGGGAACAGTTTCAGCACCGCGGCAGTGATGATGCCGAGCGTGCCCTCGGCGCCGACGAACAGGTTCTTGAGGTCGTAGCCGGTGTTGTCCTTCTTCAGCTTACGCAAATCGTCGAACACCTCGCCGGTCGGCAGCACCACCTCGACACCCAGGCAGAGCTCGCGCGCATTGCCATAGGCAAGCACACCGGTGCCGCCGGCATTGGAGGAAAGATTGCCACCGATCTGGCAGGAGCCTTGGGCGGCGAGCGACAGCGGAAACAGCCGGCCGGCGGCGTCGGCCGCTTCCTGCAGCGTCTGCAGGATGACGCCGGCCTCGGCGGTCACCGTGTTCGACAAGACATCGATCTCGCGGATGCGGTTCAGCCGCGACAGCGACAGCACGATGTCGCGACCGGATTTGTCCGGCACCTGGGCGCCGACAAGCCCGGTGTTGCCGCTCTGCGGCACGATCGGCGTGCCGGTCTCGGTCGCAAGCCGCATGATGCGGCTCACCTCCTCGACGCTGCCGGGGCGCAACACCAGCGATGTCCGGCCGTGCCAGAGGCCGCGCCGCTCGGTGATGTAAGGCGCGATGTCGGCCTGGTCGCGCAACGCATATTTGTCGCCGACGATCGCGACGAAGCGGTCGATGACGGCGGGATCGAGGTCGAAGGGCTGATCATTCATGGGTCAGAACCTAGAGCAATTCCAGGAAAAGTGCGAAGCGGTTCCGCCCGGAATTGCATCAAAACAAAGAGATAGGCTCAAGCGGTCTTGTCACGGGGGGCGGCGGCGCGGGCAAGCCGGTCGTTGATCGCCTCGCCCAGGCCCTCGAACGGGATCGGCTCGACGGCGATGGTCGCGGCGCCGACACGGTCGAGCGCCTGCATGGCGGCAAAGAGGTTGCTGGCTGCTTCGCGCAAGTCGCCTGTCTCGGAGAGGTTGCGCAATGCAACGGCCCGTTCCCAGCCCTCGGCGCGATTGCGGCCGAAGGCAAGCAACGCCTCGCCTTCGGCAACGTCCCCGACATTGAGCCGCATCGCGGCGCCCGGCGCGTAATGCGAGGCGAGCATGCCCGGCGCCTCGATGCCGGAAGCGCCGCGCGACAATTTCGCGCCGGCCACCGCTTCGATCTCCTCGGCGCCGATGCCGCCGGGCCGCAACAGCCGCAATTTGCCGTTCTCGACCTTGAGAATAGTCGATTCCAGGCCGACCGGCGTCGCGCCGCCATCGACGACCAGCCTGATCCTGTCGCCGAGATCGGCGGCGACCGCCCCTGCCGTCGTGCCGCTGATCCTGCCTGAGGAATTGGCGCTGGGGGCGGCGAGCGGCCTGCCGAGCCGCGCGATCAGCTCGCCGCCGAAGCCGCGCGGCATGCGCAGCGCGATCGTGTCCAGCCCCGCTGTGACCAGCGGATGGATGCCGCTGTCGGCGCGCTGCGGCAGCACCAGCGTCAGCGGGCCGGGCCAGAAGGCTTCGGCCAATCTTGCCGAGAGCGGATCGAAGCCGGCGATACGGTCCGCCATCGCGCGATTTGCGACATGGGCGATCAGCGGGTTGAAGCGCGGCCGGCCCTTGGCCTCGAAAATGCGCGCCACGGCGACGCCGTTGGTGGCATCGCCCGCCAAGCCGTAAACCGTCTCGGTCGGGATGGCGACGACATCGCCGTCTTCGAGCAGCGCCAATGCCCGCTTCATAGCCTCGCCGGCCGCCAGTATCTCAGCCAAATCCGCCACCAGTCCTGAACATGCCGGTCCCGTAATACGGCGGCCTTCATCGGGCAAGGGCAGGCATTGGCGATTTATCAATCCCTAAAATGTTAAGTTTCCACGCAAGCCGGCTTCAATCTGCCGGTCCTAAACAGATATTCGTGGGGTACCCCACGAATATCTGTTTAGGTTCCCTGGGTTTCGCAGGTTCTGATCGCAAAACCGTGGGACACTTTTGCGGAACCTGCTTAGGGCGCGGGTTCGATGCGGTTGCGGGCTTGGGAGCTGTTGTGATGCGTTTGCTTGGATCGTTCGGTATCAGCCTTCTGGCGATGAGCGGCGCGGCGCATGCCTCGTCTATCGTCGTGGTCGGGCCCTCGACCTCGACGCCTTCGGTCATCAGGCTGAATGCGATCGAGCCGGCCAAGCTGTCCTCGGCCTCGACGCCGTCGATGATAGCGCTGGGCGATCCTATGCCCGCCGTGACCGACGAAAAGGTCGCGGCGATCCCCGAGAAGTTCAGGCACCAGCAGGCCCCGATGATCATTCGCGGCGGCATTGTCGGCGGCGCTTTCGCGACGCCCGCGGCGACCGCGGCAGYCAAGCCCACGGCACCGGCAACCGCGGCCGCCCCGGCAAACGGCACTTCGCCGGCAACGCCCGCGAACGGCACGGCGTCTGCTTCGAACGGCAACGGCAAAACCGGCGACAAACCGGCCGCGACGGCCAACGCGCAGCCACAGGCGCAGCCGTCAAATGGCCAGCCCCTGCCGCGCGTCGGCAAGGCGATGTAGATCACACTGGATACCGCCTCTATGTGCTAGGCGCTTAACTCTGTCCGATTCCCGTCACCGGGGTCGGGCACGATGGTGCTGGCGTTTCAAAAGGGGGATTTCATGACTGTTTCGAAAGCAATGGCCGTTGCCGCACTGGTGGCGGCGACGACACTGGGCGCGAGTGTGGCGCGGGCCGACGACATGCTCGGCTCTTACGTCGCGCGGATCTCGGACCGCGATCACCGCGCCAGCGACGGCTATCCGCTGAGCAGCGCGGCGCAAATGGTGCGGCAGGACCGCGCCAACTGGCACAAGTTCCACCGGCGTGACGGCGACGACCAGGGCGATCCCTGGTTCCGCCGCGACGGCTCGCGCGCCGGCCTGCAGCGCATGCTGGAACGCGGCGGCGCCATGAGCAGCGCCACCAGGCGCGCCATCGTCAATGGCGAGCCGTTGATCGAGGTCGACGTCTATCCGGACAGCGTGCGGGTCAGCATCATAGAAGATTGACGGGGTCAATCTTCCTGGAAGATTGACGAGCCTGACGAAAAGGGCGACGCGTTACGCGTCGCCCTTCATGCTTCAGACCCAGGAGACAGCTCAGGCCGCTTCTTCCTTGTCGTCATCGTCGGACTCATCGGCGTCGTCTTCATCGTCGTCGCCATCTTCATCCTCGTCGTCGGACTCATCGTCGCCCGAGGCTTTGGCTTCTTCGTCGGCGTCATCGTCTTCGTCGTCATCTTCCTCCTCGTCGTCCGACTCATCGTCGGCCGAGGCCGTGGCTTCCTCGTCATCGCCTTCTTCCTCGTCGTCTTCGGAAGGATCGGCGGATTCGACCGCTGCAGCGGCGGCATGGTCGAGGAGGTTTTCGGAAGCGGCTTCGATGGCCTCGGCGGCGGCGGGGGTCTCTTCAATCAAGTGGATATCGTCAACGGAATTCATGGCATGCCTCCGTGGTTTGGGGAACGTTTTTTGTCTGATGCATGTCGTTGTCCCAGAACCGCGGTACACTTCCGGGCGACATGCATTGGTTCTCCCATGCGGAGGTCATCGTCATATGACTGTAAGCCGGCTCCGGCGCATTAAATTTCGGGCGCCGAATTGTTCAAGCCTGCCCGCATCCTAGCGGATGCAGGCAGTGCCGAACCTGCGATTTTTCGAGCTATCAGCCGACGATTTTTGAAAAATCCGCGACCTGATCGGTGGCGGTCCGGATGCGGGCGAGCAGCGCCAGACGGTTGGCGCGCACGGCCTGGTCCTCATCATTGACGAGAACGCCTTCAAAAAATGAATCAACCGGTTCGCGCAACACGCTAAGCGCCAGCATGGCGGCGGAAAAATCTTCGTTTTGAATCGCTTGGCCGGCTTCCTTCTCGGCCTGATTCACTGCGGCATTGAGCTTCYTTTCCGCTTCCTCGCGGAACAGCGCCGGCTGAACAGTCTCGGCGACGAGGGTTTTCTTCTTCTCCTCGGCCGCCAGGATGTTGGCGGCGCGCTTGGTGCCGGCGAGCAGGTTCTTGCCCTCCTCGGTGTCGAGCAAGGAGCCCAGCGCCTCGACGCGTCGGACGATCTGCAGCAGGTCGTCGTTAGGCGATTGGCCGATCTCCCCCCTTGTGGGGGAGATGCCCGGCAGGGCAGAGGGGGGCGCGACAGAGCGCGGGGCCGGCGGGACAGCGCCCCCCTCTGTCGGCTTCGCCGACATCTCCCCCACAAGGGGGGAGATTGGGCGCGAGCCCGCTGACAGCACGGCATCGATCAAGTCATGCCGTGCACCGCTTTCACGCAGATAGACTTTCAGGCGGTCGTGGAAGAAGGCAAGGAGGTCGGACGACTGATCCGCGCCGCCTTTGAAGTTTGCAAAAGCCTTGGCGAAAACAGACGTCAGCGACAGACGAATGCGGTTCTCGATGAGGATCCTGACCACGCCAAGCGCGGCACGCCGCAGAGCGAACGGGTCCTTCGAGCCGGTGGGCTTTTCATCGATCGCCCAGAAGCCCGTCAGCGTGTCGAGCTTGTCGGCGAGCGCGACGRCAACCGAGACCGGATCGGTCGGCACACGGTCGGATGGGCCCTGCGGCTTGTAGTGTTCCTCGGCGGCTGCGGCCACCGATGCATGCTCGCCTTGCAGCAGCGCGTATTTGCGGCCCATGGCGCCTTGTAGCTCAGGGAACTCGCCGACCACTTCGGTCTGCAGATCGGCCTTGGCGAGCACTGCCGCGCGGGCGACGAGCGCGGGATCGGCGCCAACGACCGGCGCCAGTTCTTCCGCCAGCCGCTTGATGCGCTCGACGCGCGCGCCCTGCGTGCCCAGCTTGGCGTGGAAGGTCACGTTGAGATGGTCGAGGCGCGCCATGCGCTGGTCGAGCGGCTTCTTCAGATCCAGGTCGAACTTCGCCGCCGATTCCCGAAGCTGGTCGAGGTCGGGCAAATCGCCCTGGTCGGTCTTCCAGAAATAGAGCGCATCGGACAGGCGCGCGCGCACCACCTTGCCGTTGCCGTAGGCGATCTCCTTGCCGCCATCGTTCGCCTCGATGTTGGCGACGAGGATGAAGCGGTTCGAGAGGTCCTCGCCCGCGCCCTGCGGCCGGGTGACGAAACACTTCTGGTTGGCGCGGATGGTCAGCCGGATGACCTCGCCCGGAATGGTGAGGAAATCCTGCTCGAACTCGCCCATCAGCACGACCGGCCATTCAACCAGGCCGGAGACTTCCTCCAGCAGGCCTTCATCCTCGACCAGGTCGAGGCCGTTGGCGAAGGCGATGTTGCGAGCGTCGTGAAGAATGATTTCCTTGCGCCGGTCGGCGTCGAGCACGACCTTGGCCGCTTCGAGCTTCGCGACATAGTCGTCGAAGCGGCGCACGGTGATGGCACCCGGCGCGTGGAAGCGATGGCCATAGGTGACGTTGCCGGCGCGGATGCCGTCGATCTCGAAATCGACCACCACCGGCTCCTCGGTCTCAGGGCCGAAGGTGCAGACGATCGACTGCAGCGGGCGCACCCAGCGCAGCGAGCCAGGCTTGGCCGAGGCCGGCCCCCAGCGCATCGACTTCGGCCACGGGAAGCTCTTGATGATGCCCGGCACCAGCTCGGCGATGATCTCTTCGGCGGCCCGGCCCGGCTTCGAGATATGGGCGACATAGAAGTCGCCCTTCCTCGGGTCGGAATGGACATGCGCCTCGGCGATCGACGAAAGCCCGGCCTTGCGCAGGAAACCCTGCACCGCCTGCTCGGGCGCCGTGGTCGAGGGACCCTTGATCTCCTCGCGGATGTCCTTGGAGCGCGGCGTCAAGCCCCTTATGTCGAGCGCCAAGCGCCGCGGCGTCCAGTATTCGCGCGCCGCTTCATAGGTCAGACCCGCCTCGACCAGACCGTCGGTCAGCATCTTCCTGAGGTCGCCGGCAGCCTTGCGCTGCATGCGGGCGGGGATTTCCTCGGAGCGAAGTTCCAAGAGCAGGTCAGGCATAGTTAAGCTCCCCACCCTCCCCTTGATGGGGAGGGTCGGCGCGTAGCGCCGGGGCGGGGTGGCGGCCTCTCAGCTGCCAATACCTTCGGCACCATCGCGCAAATGCAGGTGTAATTTGCGTTCTTCCACCGCCGCATAAATTGTATCGAGCACGGAATCTAGTTCGTTTTTTATCTCATGGTTCCAGAAACGGACGACGCGATAGCCCTGGCTTTCAAACCATCGTGTTCGAACTTCATCATGGCGCAGCTGATCATCGGCACTGTGGTGGGAGCCATCCACCTCGATAATCAATTTCAGTCGATGCGAGATGAAATCTGGATAGTAGACACCGACTGACGCCTGTCGTCGGAAATGCGTCCCTTCGACCGGGATGCGCCACAGGTGCCGCCATAGCAGCCGTTCTTCATCCGTCATCGAGGCGCGGAGCCTTCGCGCGGACTGCAACTTGAAACGGTCAAGTTTTGGCATAGGGAAGCGCCAGTCACCCCCACCCGCCGCTTCGCGGCGACCTCCCCCATCAAGGGGGAGGTAGAAGCGCATAGCAACTCGGCCGGCCGCTGTCACCCCGCTAACGGATCGCCCCTTCAAGCGATTTGACGGAATTTTTCAGCCCGCTGTCGGGACGCGGCGAAGCCGGTCGTCCTTGGAGCAGACCATCCCATGAACCGAACGCTGCGCTGAAGCGACAAACGCTCAGGCAGAGACCTATTGGCTGAACGACGATGAAGACGGCATCGAGAACCCTGCAGATCCTGGCGCTCAGCGCCTGCTTCGCCGCCCAGGCGCATGGCACGATCACGATGCCGGGGGTCAGGCAGGCCATGCGCACGATCGACGGCGCAACGGCGCAGATCGTGTTGCCGGCCGGCGCCGCCACCGAGGTCGTAAAGGCTGTGTCGGCTTAAGCCGCCGCCAGCCCGCCCGCCCGCGTCTTCAGGAACGCCTCGCCGCAGGCCTTGGCCAGATTGCGCACGCGCAGGATGTAGCTTTGCCGCTCGGTGACCGAGATCACGCCGCGCGCGTCGAGCAGGTTGAAGACGTGGCTTGCCTTGATGCACTGGTCGTAGGCCGGGAAGACCATGCGGTGCATCGGCAGATTGTCGCTCGGTTTCGGCGTGCCAGCATCGAGCAGCGCCTTGCACTCGGCCTCGGCGTCCTCGAAGTGCCTCAGCAGCATCGCGGTGTTGGCGAATTCGAAATTGTGGCGCGAATATTCCTGCTCGGCCTGCAGGAAGACGTCGCCGTAGGTGACCTTCTCGGCGCCCTCTCGGCCGTTGAAGTTCAGGTCATAGACATTGTCGACGCCCTGCACATACATGGCGAGCCGCTCCAGCCCGTAAGTCAGTTCGCCGGCCACCGGCGCGCATTCGATGCCGCAGACCTGCTGGAAGTAGGTGAATTGCGAGACTTCCATGCCGTCGCACCAGCACTCCCAGCCAAGCCCCCAGGCGCCCAGCGTCGGGCTCTCCCAGTCGTCCTCGACGAAGCGGATATCATGCAGCAGCGGATCGACGCCGATCGCCTCGAGCGAGCCGAGATAGAGCTCCTGCAGGTTCGGCGGATTGGGCTTCAGGATCACCTGATACTGATAATAATGCTGCAGGCGGTTCGGGTTCTCGCCGTAGCGGCCGTCCTTCGGGCGGCGCGACGGCTGCACGTAAGCGGCGTTCCAGCGCAAGGGGCCCAGCGCGCGCAAGGTGGTCGCCGGATGGAAGGTGCCGGCGCCGACCTCCATGTCGTAGGGCTGCAGGATGAGGCAGCCA
This sequence comes from Mesorhizobium sp. LCM 4577, assembly GCF_001854795.2. Taxonomy (NCBI): domain Bacteria; kingdom Pseudomonadati; phylum Pseudomonadota; class Alphaproteobacteria; order Hyphomicrobiales; family Phyllobacteriaceae; genus Mesorhizobium; species Mesorhizobium sp. LCM 4577. The sequence continues at coordinate 201,250 of NZ_MDDU01000035.1, forward strand.
TAGTCCGCCCAGTAATTGTGCAAGGTCAGAATCAGCCCCTGGAAGGAGCGGCTGGGATGCATATGGGCGGGGATGTCGATGGTCACGGCGGCCTCGGAAAGCGCAGGATGACGCTTCCCTAGTTGCCGGGCCGGCAAGCGTCAAGGCAGCGCCACACATCCGAGGAGGTTGAACGCTTTGCGCTCGGCTGGCCCATTGCCGGCGAACGGCGGTGATCCTTTGCTCCGTCGAGTTCTAATAGCGAAGGTTCCGTCATGCCCGGTCCACTCACCGTCCGACCCGTCACGAGGCAGGATTACGAGCAATGGCTGCCGCTATGGGAGGGCTACAACGCGTTTTACGGGCGCTCCGGCCCGACGGCGCTGGCCGGCGAAATCACGCAGATGACATGGTCGCGTTTCTTCGATGCCTACGAGCCGATGCATGCGCTGGTGGCCGAGCGAGGAGGCAATCTGCTCGGCCTCGTCCACTATCTCTACCACCGCTCGACGACGTCGATCGCGCCGAACTGCTATTTGCAGGATCTCTTCACCACGCAAGCCGCGCGCGGCCAGGGCGTCGGCCGGGCGCTGATCGAGGGCGTCTATGAGCGCGCCAGGCAAGCAGGCGCCAACCGCGTCTATTGGCTGACGCATGAGACGAACCACACGGCGATGCAGCTCTACGACAAGGTCGGCGAGAAGCCCGGGTTCGTCGTTTATCGCAAGATGTTTTAGGGCACCGGAGCTTTGACCGGTCGGCCCTGTTTGGGTTGGCAGGCGCCATGCCTTGGAGATTAGCCGAAACGCCCATCGCGATCGTCATTCCAGGGCGGAGCAGCCGCGAAGCGGCGTCGCGGAGACCCTGGAATCCATGCCGTTACCTTCGCCAAGGCGTGCAACGGCTCAGGATTCTGCACCGTGGCGACGCTTCCAAGTCACGGCATGGATCCTCGGGTCTGCGCGCGTCGCTTCGCTCCTTGCTCCGCCCGTGGATGACGATCGCGACGCCAAGCCGAAACGAAAACGGGGCTCGATGAGCCCCGTCGTCCTGAACGCTAGCGAAGGATCAGCCTTTCGGCGCGGGCGCCGGCACCGGCTTCACCTTGGGGGTTTCCTGCGCGGTGTTGGACTCGATCGGCGGCAGGCCCTTGAGCAGCTTCTGCTGCAAGGTGGCGAGCACGTCCGGATCCGGCTTCAGGTCGCGTGCCTGCGTCCACTGATAGGTGGCCTCGAGCTTGCGGCCGACGCGCCAGTAGGCATCGCCGAGATGGTCGTTGAGGACCGGATCCTCCGGCTTCAGCGAAACGGCGCGCTCCATCTCGCGCACGGCGTCGTCGAAGCGGCCGAGGCGGTAATAGGCCCAGCCCAGTGAATCGACGATGTAGCCGTCGTTCGGCCGCAGATCGACGGCCTTCTGGATCATTGCCAGGCCTTCCTTGAGGTTCATGTTCATGTCGACCCAGGAATAGCCGAGATAGTTCATGACCTGCGGCTGGTCGGGCTGCAGCTCCAGCGCCTTGCGGAAATTCGGTTCCGCCTTCGGCCATTCCTTCAGCCGCTCATAGGCGATTCCGCGCTGGTAGAAGATGTTCCAATTGGCGGCGGTCGGGTTCTTCAACTGTTCGACGGCCTTGTCGTAGAGATTGGCGGCCGAGCGGAAATCTTCCTTCGAGCCATAGACGCCGCCAAGCGCCAGATAAGCGCGCATGTCGTCCGGATGCTTGTCGAGATAGGCCTTGAGATGGGCGATCGCCTCGTCATGCTTGTCGAGATCGGCGAGGTTCAGGCCGAGCTGCAGGTCGGAAAGCTCCTTCAGCGGCGAGGACGCCGGAATGCGGCGATAAAGCGCGATGGCGCCCTCGCCGTCCTTGAGCTGCTCGGCGACGGCGGCAAGCTGCACCAGGGCCGCATCGCTGTCCGGCTTCAGCGCCAGCGCGTATTGCAGGTAAAGCCGTACGAAAGGCTCGCCGCCGCCGCGGTTGAGCGCGGTGGCAAGGTCGAGCAGAATTTCGGACGCGCCGTCGGCCGGGCTGGCCACCAACGGCTCGATCTTGTCGCCCTTGGCGATGCGGTCGCGCAGCGTGGTGATCTCGAGTTTGCCGGGGGCGAAGGCTTCGGCCTGGTTCAACACCGCCAGCGCCTTCGACTCGTCGCCCTTGCGGGCTAGGAAGGAGGCGTACGCCTGGGCATTGCGCATCCAGGTTTCGGGCGAGGAGCCGCCGGCCGTGGTGTCGGCGAGCGTGGCGGCGTAGATCGCATCGGCCTTGTCGTTCAGGCCGGCGGCATCGGCGATCAGCGCGCGGTGGAACGATTTGAACAGGCCGAACCAGTCCGGACCCTTGAGCTTGTCGATGGAATCCATGGCCTCGGACGCGTTGYCGGCGCCTTCCTTGGCCCAGCCATCCATGACGCCGGACACCAGCCGGTCTAGATCGGATTCGAGCGACAGCTTCAGCCAGTACTGCGCCTTGGCGTAGTCCTTCTTGTGGAAGGAATCGATGGCCAGCGCCAGACGCGAGAAGCGCTCGACATCCGGCACTTCCTTCAGCTTGTCAGCATAGACCAGCGATTCCTCGAAGCGGCCCTGCGCGACGAGAGCCAGCATCAGGCTCTGCTGCAGTTCCTTGTCGTCCGGCGCAAAGGCCAGCGCCTGCTTGTAATAGGCGATCGCGTCGTCGAGGTCGTTGTCGCTTTCGGCGATATGGGCCGCAAGATAGGCGCCCGAGAAAGACGTGATCTGCAGCGGTTGGGCATCTTCCTTGGCCTGGACCGGCAGCACCCAAAGCGCCACACCGGCCAAAAATGCCAGCCTCGTCAGCCAGCGCGCACGTCCTTGCCGCATCGTATCCCTTTCAGCCAGACGCGATCCCGCCCTTGGCGGACCGCCCACAGACTCGATCTTTTCCGGTCAAAGCATGGCCTTTTTGGGGTCGAGCTTCAATCGCCGAGCGAATCACAATGCAATCATCCGGCTTAAAAAACGATGCGGCGCCACCGAAAAATCCCGCGCGGAGGTCCGGGACGCCGACATGTGGTACCGGGATGCCTACAGACAGGTATCGCGGAATCCGCCGGCGGCAACCGTATCGCACAGGCCGGACCATTCGCAGCCGGAGCATGCCTGGCGCGTCAGGCCGGCGGAAAAAGCCTTTCGCATCCCTGAAAGGCTGGAGGCGTCCAGCACGAACCGGTCGCCGTCCTGGATCGGCCGGCCGAGGAGAGCCCCCACGTCGCGCGCGGCGAGCCCGTCCCGCTCGGCGGCGCTTTGGCGCAGGCAATGCGGTTCCGGCTCGCCGATCAGCGGCGCACAGATATCATCCGGGCCGGAAACGATCACCACCGCCTCGCCCTCGCCCAGGCGCTTCACCACCTGGTCGTAATTGGCGGTGAAGGCCGGCGAGTAGCCCTTGYCGACATAGGTCAGCAGGCAGAGCAGATGATGGGAGCGCAACCTGATGGTCATCAGGCCGCGGGCGAGCGGTCGCGCGGCGCCGCCTGATAGGTCGAGAACAGCTTCAATGTCGCCGCGCCCAGCGCCGACTTGAGCAGGCCGCCGACGATGAACGGCAGGAAGCCGAACGTGACAGCCTTCTCGGCRCCGATCATGACGGCGAGCCAAGCGGTGCCGAGAACCAGGCAAAGCAGGTTGCCGATGAGCATGGCGGCGAAGGCAAGCATGACACGCTTGCCGTTCCAGCCGCGTTCGGCCAGCCAGCCGGCGACGGCGCCGACGACCGGGAAGGCCAAGAGATAGCCGCCGGTCGGACCGACGAAATGCTGAACGCCGGCCGCCCCACCCGCCAGCACCGGAAATCCCGCCGCGCCTTCGACCAGCCAGGCGGCGATGGTCAGCGCCCCGAAGCGCCAGCCATAGAGCGCGCCGACCAGCGTGACGGCGAAGGTCTGCATGGTCACCGGCACCGGCACCATCGGCACCTCGATATAGGACGACAGCGCCAGGAACAGCGATCCGAGGATCACGGCGCCGATCTGCCAGGCGAGCGAACGGCTTTGCAGCCGCAACGGGCTGAAGGAGGGTTTTGGGGTCGAAATGGCTGCGTTGGTCACGGTGTCTTCCCTGGTTCGAGTAAATTATAGATAATTTTTGAACTTCATCTATTATCGAATCCATATTTTCGCGACGATGGCAAGCCCGCAGGTTCGTCATCCACGGGCGGAGCGGAAGCGAAGCGGACGCGGAGACCCGAGGATCATTCCGTGACCTTGGCCGAATGGCAAAAGCGGCGCAGAACAGGGGGCGTTCTGCACCGCTGCAAAGCTTCGACGTCACGGAATGGATTCCAGGGTCTGCGCGCGTCGCTTCGCTCCTTGCTCCGCCCTGGAATGAGGACCGCGTGGAGATTGCGCCGACATCACCCCACGATGGCGAACGCGTCGCGCGTCTTGCCAGAAGCGGTCTTGACCGGTTTCTGGCCGATCCACTGCACGTGGCGGCCGAGCGTCGCGGCGGCGGATTCGGTGTTGCCTTGCCTCAGCGCTCCCAGGATCGCGCGGTGATCCTGGTCGGTACGGGTTTCCCACTCGGAGCGCCAAGCCGCAAACAGGAAGCGCGCGCTCGCCGCGTGCAGGTCGTCGATGGTGGAGAGCAGGCGCGGCATGTTGCAGGGCGCCAGGATCAGCCGGTGGAAGGTGCGGTTGGCCTCTTCCCAGGAGCGCACGTCGCGGGACTTGTCGCCGGCCTTGGTCGCCTCCTCGGCCTGGTCCAGGATCGACGCCGTCAGATGCGGCGCGGCATGGCGCAGCGCCAGGACTTCTAGCGCGGCGCGCATCTCAGCCACCTCCCTCACCTCGCCGAGATCGAAAGAGGCGACGCGCACGCCGCGCCTGGGCTCGCTGATCGCCAACCCTTGCGCCTCAAGGCGCCGGAAGGCCTCGCGCACCGGAACATGGCTGGTGTTGAATTCCTCGGCGACATGGTCCTGGCGCAGCCGCGATCCAGGCTCGATCGCGCCCGAAATGATGCGGTCCGCCAGTTCCTTGCTGATGCGAACGGCGATCGTATCTTCTGTGCTGGCCATATTTTATAGATAATTTGCCGGGCCGCCCTTTGTCGAGACGGCCGGCACGGGATTCACAGGCGCCCTGCCCGGAGGATGCCAGGCAAGCGCAGAGAGACCAGCAGGCTCAGTTCACCCGGCTGATGCAGAAATCGATAACGTCGATCAAAGCCGACTTCTGCGGCGTCGCCTCCAGCGGCGCCAGCGCGTCGCGGGCGATCTCGCCGAAATGGCGGGCGCGGCCGATCGTGTCGGCGATAGCGCCATGGCGGGCCATCAGGCCGATCGCCTTTTCCAGCCCGGCATCGTCGGTGACGTTTTCCTCGATGGCGCGCTTCCAGAAGCTGCGCTCGGCCTTGGTGCCGCGCCGGTAGGCGAGGATCACCGGCAGCGTCACCTTGCCCTCGCGGAAATCGTCGCCGACATTCTTGCCGAGATCCTTGCTCGATCCGCCATAGTCCAACGCGTCGTCGATGAGCTGGAAGGCAAGGCCGAGATTCATGCCGTAGGAGCGCAATGCCGCGCGGTCGGTGCGCGAGGCGAGCGCGATCACCGGCCCCACTTCGGCCGCGGCCGAGAACAGCGCCGCGGTCTTGGCCTTGATGACGGCGAAATGCTCGTCCTCGGTGGTGTCGAGGTTCTTGGCCGCGGCAAGCTGCATCACCTCGCCCTCGGCGATGATGGAAGCGGCACTCGACAGGATGTCGAGGGCCTCCAGCGAGCCGACCTCGACCATCATGCGGAAGGCCTGGCCGAGCAGGAAATCGCCGACGAGCACGCTCGCCTGGTTGCCCCAGATCATGCGCGCCGTCTTCTTGCCGCGGCGCAGCGCGCTCTCGTCGACCACGTCGTCATGGAGCAGCGTCGCGGTGTGCATGAACTCGACGGCTGTGGCGAGCTTGACATGGCCTTCGCCGGAATAACCGAACATCTGCGCGGCGGCCAGCGTCAGCATGGGCCTCAGCCGCTTGCCGCCCGAGGAGATCAGGTGGTTGGCGATCTCCGGGATCATCTCGACGTCGGAGCCGGCCTTGGACAGGATCAGCTCGTTGACACGCCCCATGTCGGCGGCCGTCAGATCGATCAAATCCTTGATGGAAGCGGGTTCCCGCTTGCCTTCGATGTTGAGAACGACACCCACCACGACAACTCCCGTCTATTAACGCGCGCGACTTAACGCGCACGACGGCACCCTTAATCCCGTTCCGACTCTAGGTCGGTACAACCGGGCACGGCAAGAGGCGAATTGGCGCGGCTGTTGGCGCGCGGGTCGCTCCCACGTTTACACGAACGCCGCAACCTGCGATTTTCGTTCCATGATCGAGCTTGTCCGCACCAATGACGCCGTCGTCATCTCCTTCGTCGAATCGCTGATGCGCGACGCCGGCATCGCCTGTTTCGTCGCCGACCAGAATATGAGCGTGCTCGAAGGGTCGATCGGCCTTTTGCAAAAGCGTGTCATGGTCGACGCCGACAAGGCCGACGTGGCGCGCCGCATCCTCAAGGATGCCGGCATCGAAAACGAGATCCGCCAGAAATAATGGCAGCGACAACCACCCCAGATACGCCGGCGCACACGGTCGATGCCTTCCATCGCGGGCGCTTCTGGCTGGTGCAGCCGAGCCGGGGCGGTCATCGCGCCGGCATGGACGCCATGATGCTGGCGGCCGCCGTGCCGTCCGGCTTTTCCGGCCGGCTCGCCGATTTCGGCGCTGGCGCGGGTGCTGCCGCCCTTGCCGTGCTGTCGCGCTGTCCGGCGGCGCGGGCCGTGCTGGTCGAGCGCTCGACCGAAATGGCGGGGTTCGCCGCCGCCACGCTTTCGCATCCGGGCAACGCGCATCTCGGCGACCGCGCCTCGGTGCTGACGGCCGACGTGACGCTGACCGGCCGGGCGCGAGCGGACGCCGGGCTTGCCGACAATTCCTTCGACTTCGTCATCATGAACCCGCCGTTCAACGCGGCTGAGGACCGCTCGACGCCCGACGCGCTGCGCAGGCAAGCGCATGTGGGCGAGGACGGGCTGTTCGAGCGCTGGATCAGGAGCGCGGCGGCCGTGACGAAGCCGCGCGGCGGATTGGCCATCATCRCCCGGCCCGAGCAATTGGTCGCCATCCTCGATGCAATCGAGGGACGTTTCGGCGATGCCGAGATGCTTTGCGTTCATCCTCGTCCGGACGCGGCGGCGATCCGCATCGTCGTCAGGGCGGCGCTCGGGGCGCGCGGAAAACTGTCGATCCGCCCGCCGCTCATCCTGCACGGGCCGTCCGGCAACGCGCCGGCGGAGCGGGCGGAAATGATCAATAACGGCCTGGCGTCGCTGTTCGGCGATTGATCCCAGGCGCGCGATGCGGCATTGCCGTTAGGCGGCGAATTCCTACATGCCAGAGCAAGATGACGTCGCGCCTGAGAGACATTACCGACGTAACCGATCTCATCTTGCTTCTTTGCATTCCATCGGAGACACCCGTTCGTGAAACGCCTCTTCAACCGCCTGCTGCCGAAATCCTGGCGCTCGACAGTCGTCACCATTCCGGTCATCCGGCTGCAAGGCGCCATCATGGCCGGCGGCGGCCAGTTCCGGCCGAGCCTGTCGCTCGCCTCGACGGCCGGTGTCATCGAAAAGGCGTTCGGCTTCGATGCGCCGGCGGTCGCGATCTCGATCAATTCGCCGGGCGGCTCGCCGGTGCAGTCGCGACTGATCTTCAAGCGTATCCGCGATCTCGCAGCCGAGAAAAACAAGAAGGTGCTGGTGTTCGTCGAGGACGTGGCGGCTTCCGGCGGCTACATGATCGCGGTCGCCGGCGACGAGATCTTCGCCGATCCGTCATCGATCGTCGGCTCGATCGGCGTTGTCTCCGCTTCTTTCGGCTTCCCGGAGCTGATGAAGAAGATCGGCGTCGAGCGGCGCGTCCACACCGCCGGCCAGAACAAGGCCGTGCTCGACCCGTTCAAGCCGGAGAAGAAGGAAGACGTCGAACGGCTGAAGGCGCTGCAGCTCGAAGTGCACGAGACCTTCATCGACCTGGTCAAGGAGCGGCGCGGGTCGAAGCTCAAGGACGATCCGGACCTGTTCACCGGCCTGTTCTGGACCGCCAAGCGCGGTCTCGAGCTCGGCCTCGTCGATGCGCTGGGCGATATGCGCAGCGTGCTCAAGACCCGTTTCGGCGACAAGACGCAGCTCAAGCTTATCACCGCGCCACGCGGTCTGTTTGGCCGTTTCGGCCTGTTCGGCTCACGCTTCTCGGCGCCCGATATCGCCGCTGCYGCTGCAAACGGCGTGCTCGATGCGGCGGAAGAGCGCGCATTGTGGGCGCGGTTCGGGCTTTGAAAAAGCCATGATTGCGTCTAGCATAACCGCTTGACCGACCCATTCGGCCGGCCTTGCCGCGAGAACGCGGGAGGAGTTTGAGATGCCGCAGATCATTTTCTTCGCCGTCGTCGGCGCCGCCGCTTACTTCGGCTACCGCGCGTTCGTGCGCGAGGCCGAACGCGTGACGGCCAAGATCCGGCGCACCGAGAAACAGGCGGCGAACGGCACGATGGGGACGCTGGTCAAGGATCCGAAGACCGGCGAATACCGTCTGGCCAAGGACTGATCCCATCTCGCCAGCAGCCGACATTCTTGAGCCCGGCACAGAGGTCCGGACGTGGCTTGCGCCGGCCAAGGTCAACCTGGCGCTGCATATTACCGGACGGCGCGACGACGGTTACCACCTCATCGACAGCCTTGCCGTCTTCACCCGCTTCGGCGACCGGCTCGAGATCGAGCCGGCTGAGCAGGACGACTTCTCGGTGTCCGGCCGCTACGCCGCCGGCCTGCCGCTCGACGACGGCAATCTGGTGGTCAGGGCCCGCGATGCCTTGCGCCTGGAAGCCGGCGCGCAACATGCGCCGCCCGTCGCCATCCGGCTGGAGAAGAACCTGCCGATCGCCTCAGGTGTCGGCGGCGGTTCAAGCGACGCGGCGGCCGCGCTCAATGGCCTGGCACGGCTCTGGAAGCTCGATATCGACGATCGTTCGCTGGCCCGGATCGGGCTTTCGCTCGGCGCCGATCTGCCGATGTGCCTGAAGTCGCAGCCGTTGGTCGCGCGCGGCATCGGCGATGAGGTGTCGCCGCTCACCGCATTTCCGGCGCTCGGCCTCGTCCTGGTCAATCCGGGTATCGCCGTCTCCACGCCGGAGGTGTTCAAGGCGCTGTCCAGCCGCGACAACGAGGCGCTGCCGCCGCTGCCGAAGCGCCTCGACTTCCACGCCGTCCGCAACTGGCTGACGGCGACGCGCAACGACCTCGAAGGCGCCGCCCGCTCGATCGAACCTGCGATCGGCGAGGCGCTCAAGGCGCTCAAGCGCGCCGACGCCGCATTCGCGCGCATGTCCGGCTCGGGCGCCACGTGTTTCGGCCTGTTCGAGACCGGCAATGTCGCCAAGCGCGCGGCGATCGCGATCCGCGCCCGCCACCCCGACTGGTTCGTCGCGGCGACGCGCAGCATGGAGGTGAGCGATGGCGAAGCTTGACGAAAACCGGCCCTTCATCCCGGTGCGCATCGCGGTGCTGACGGTCTCCGATACGCGCAGCCTTGCCGACGACAAGTCCGGCCAGACGCTGGCCGACCGCATCACGCAAGCCGGCCATACGCTTGCCGCGCGCGACATCGTCACCGACGACCGCGACAAGATCCGCGACAAGGTGCTCGGCTGGTCGAAGGACGAAAACATCGATGTCGTCATCACCACCGGCGGCACAGGCTTCACCGGCCGCGATGTGACACCGGAGGCGCTGGAGCCGATCTTCGAGAAACGCATGGACGGCTTTTCGGAAGTCTTCCACCGCATCTCCTACGACAAGATCGGCACCTCGACGATCCAGAGCCGGGCGACAGGCGGGGTCGTCAACGCCACCTTCGTCTTCGTGCTGCCGGGCTCGCCCGGCGCCTGCAAGGATGCCTGGGACGGCATCATCAAGGCGCAGCTCGACTACCGCCACATGCCCTGCAATTTCGTCGAGATCATGCCGCGGCTGGACGAGCATCTCCGGCGCGGCGGCAAGCCCGCCTCCTAACCGCAGGCAAAGCGAGCGGCCGGCATCCGGTTCGCAGGCGAAATGGCGCTATGGCCTGCGAGCAGCCATTTCGAAGCCGGCACCAGCAAAGTACCTTGCGCCGCGAACAAGGAACCTTGCCATGACCGTTCACAGCGGCGGCTGCCATTGCGGCAACATCCGTCTGATCTTCTCCACAGCGCTCGATCCGGCCGCGCTGGAAATTCGCGCCTGCCAGTGCTCCTTCTGCACACGCCATGGCTCGCGCGCGGCCGCCGACCCGAACGGCAGGCTGGTTATCTCGGTCGCGGACAGGGATCGCTTCCAGGTCTACCGCTTCGGCCTGCGCACCGCCGACTATCTCGTCTGCCGCGACTGCGGCGTCTATGTCGCGGCAATCGCCGGTCAGGGCGACGACGCCACGGCGGTCGTCATCGTCAACGCGCTCGACGATCGCGCGTCGTTCTCGCGCGAGCCGGTCGCCGTCTGGTTCGACACCGAGACGCGCGAGCAGCGCCTGGCCAGGCGCCGCAGTGCCTGGATGCCGGTTGAGATCGAGGGGATCTGACTGGGCTGGGTTGCGCTTCTTCCTTCTCCCCTTGTGGGAGAAGGGAGAGCCGGCCTTACTTCGGCGGCGCCACCCAGATTTCGGCGTTCAACCGCCTGGTCGCCAGGCCGCGCGCCAGGGCTTCAGCGCTGCGCGCGCTCTTTGCCAAGGCCGATGCCTGGCGCTTGCTTATAACAAGGCCTTCGGCCAGCGCCCGGTTGCCCGAAAAGACGCGGGCCAGGAATGGCGCCCGATCGGCGCGGGCGCGTGAAAAGCGCGCCGGCATAGTCTGCTTCGCCGTGTGCGCCACGACCTCGTCGATCCAGCCTTCGGCGAGCCGGGCGCCGGGTTCCAGAAGCAGCAGCCAATCGCCTTTGGCCTGGCCGATGCCCACGGCGATCCCGCCGGTCACATAATGACAGCCGGCATGCTCCGCCACCCGATGCGTCTGGTCGGTCGAGCCTTGATCGCAGACGATCACGTCGCGCACCACGCCTTCGACCGCGCCGCCGACCAGCGAGGCGAGCGTGCGGGCAAGACCCTCCTCGTCGTTCAAGGTTTCGATGAGAACGCTGAGCATATCAGCCGAATAGCGGAAAGCGCGGCGAAGCGCCAGTTGGGCGCTCCAAGCGAAAAAGTTCTTGCTTTGTTCTCATCGGTAAAATAGGAATAGTTTCATGAACAGAGCGATTCGACAGCCTGCCGACAGTCCTTGGGAGAGGGCGAAAATGGAACAGATCGTACGCGCCGATATTGCTGCTTTCGGAGCAGGACGAGCCGAGATGGCAAATGCGATGATCGAGCAGAGCGGCATGCGCGTGCGGCCCGATCGCAATCGCGGCCGTTCGGCCGGCATCAACCCGTCCGGCCGGTTCGAGCCGGTCAGCCGACATGTGTTCGACGACGGCTGGAACTCGCTGGAGGAACTGCCGCCGTTCAAGACGGAAGTGCAGGTCGAAAAGCCGCGCACGATCATCACGCGCAACGAGTCGCCCGACATTTCCTTCGACCGTTCGATCAACCCCTATCGCGGCTGCGAGCATGGCTGCGTCTATTGCTTCGCCCGGCCGACGCATGCCTTCATGGGCCTGTCGCCGGGGCTCGATTTCGAATCGAAGCTGTTCGCCAAGCCGGACGCGGCGCGCATGCTGGACCGGGAATTGTCGAAGCCGGGCTATCTGCCGCGCACGATCGCCATCGGCACCAACACCGATCCCTACCAGCCGATCGAGAAACAATACCGGATCATGCGCGAGATCCTGGAAGTGCTGGAGGCGCGCGGCCATCCGGTCGGCATCGTGACGAAGTCTGCACTGGTGACGCGCGACATCGACATCCTGTCGCGCATGGCCGAGCGCGGCCTTGCAAAAGTGGCGCTGTCGGTGACGACGATGGACCGCATGCTGGCCCGCACCATGGAGCCGCGCGCGTCGACGCCGACGAAGCGGCTGGAGGCGATCAGGCAGCTTTCGGATGCCGGCATTCCGGCATCCGTGATGGTGGCGCCGATCATCCCGGGTCTCAATGATCCGGAGATGGAACGCATCCTCGATTCGGCCAGAGCCGCGGGCGCCAGGGAGGCCGGCTACGTCATCCTGCGCCTGCCGCTCGAAGTGGCGCCGATCTTCAAGGACTGGCTGTTGCGGCATTATCCGGACCGCTATCGCCATGTGATGTCGCTGATCCGTTCGATGCGCGACGGCAAGGATTACGATTCGGAATGGGGCAAGCGCATGAAGGGCGCCGGCCCCTATGCCTGGCAGATCGGCCGACGCTTCGAGATCGCCGCCAAGCGGCTGGGCCTCAATATCGAGCGACGGCAGCTTCGCACCGACCACTTCGTCGCAGGCTCCGGCGCCGGCGAGCAACTGATGCTGCTTTGACTTGGGTGCCGGCCATGACGGGCCGGTGCCAAGCACTTCCAGACACAGCGATTTTCCGTCTGGAATTGTCACTTGTTCGAAATTCCGTCCGGCCCTTGTCCCCCGGCCGTGAGACGGTGCCTTCCCGGTCCGACGCCCCATCCGACCCGGAAGGACTTGCGGAGAATCGGAGCCGATGCGAACCTCGCCGCACCATGGCTCGCGCGCGTTCCGATTCTCCGCTTCTCTTTGAAATGGTCGAGAAGCCCGACTTCTCGATCGAGACGAAGGCGATGGCCGACGGGCTGTGGCCGGTCGCCGGCATGGATGAGGCAGGCCGCGGTCCGCTCGCCGGTCCGGTGGTGGCCGCCGCGGTGGTGCTCAATCCCGCCAACATCCCGGAAGGCCTCGACGATTCCAAACGCCTCACCCATTTGCAGCGAGAGGCGCTGTTCCTCAAGATTCTCGGCACTGCGCTCAGCGTCTCGATGGCCTCGATCAGCGCCGAAGGCATCGACAACAGCAACATCCTGAAGGCAAGCCTCGAAGCGATGCGCCGAGCCGCCGCGGGTCTCTCGCTGCAGCCGAAGCTCGCCTTGGCCGACGGCCGCGACGTTCCTCCTGGTCTCGCCTGCGAAGGCCGGGCGCTGATCAAGGGCGACCAGCGCTCGCAGTCGATCGCCGCCGCCTCGATCGTCGCCAAGGTGATGCGCGACCGCATGATGTGCGGCTGCGGCGGACATCACGAGCATTACGGCTTCGAGGTGCATATGGGCTATGCGACGGTCCGGCACCGCACCGCGATCGAGATGCATGGGCCGGTGGCACGGCTGCATCGGGCGTCGTTCGCGCCTTTCCGGCTGGGTGGCGCTGAGGTGGTCGAGGAAGAGGGTTTGGCCGGGTTGGAATAAGCGACGGCGCCGGTGACGGCTGATCTTCCCCTCGTGGGGGAGATGTCCGGCAGGACAGAGGGAGGCGCTGTCCGCCGATTTAACGGTGCTTGGGTTCCTCTCCCCGCCAAAGGCGGGGAGAGGTGGCCGCGAAGCGGACGGAGAGGGGCTTCGTAGGGCGCTCCCCTCTCCGTCTTGGCTTCGCCGAGCCACCTCTCCCCACATTCGTGGGGCGAGGAACCTTGATCCTGCGGCGCCGCGATCCTTCGCGCCCCCTCTGCCCTGCCGGGCATCTCCTTCACAAGGGGGAGATTGGCAGCTTCGACGCCCGCTTCCTTACCAAACAAAAAAGCCGCCGGGTTACCCGGGCGGCTTTTGACTTCGAAACTTCGACGCAAGTTCAGTTCAGCTTGGCCTTCACGTCATTGAGCGCCGACTTGAACAGATCCGCACCGGCCTTGGCATCGACCTTGGCGGCGAGCAGCGCGCGGGCGGCTTCGACGGCGATGTCGACGGCCGAGGCGCGCACTTCGCTGACGGCCTCGCGCTCGGCCTGGCTGATCTTCTGCTCGGCAAGCGCGGTGCGCCGGGCGACATAGTCCTCGGTCTTCTTGGCCGCCTCGGAAGCGAGCAGTTCAGCCTCGCGCTTGGCGGCGGCGACGATGTCGGCGGCCTCCTTCTCGGCTTCCTTGCGCTTCTGCTGATACTGGCCGAGCAGTTGCTGGGCTTCCTCACGAAGCTTGCGCGCTTCCTCGAGCTCGGCGCTGATCTTGGCCGCGCGGGCGTCGAGCGACTTGGCGAGCATGCCCGGCACCTTCAGATAGATGACGGCGCCAAGGAAGATGAGCAGGGCGATTGTGGCCCAGAGCGTGGCGAGTGATGTGGCGTCCATGATCCCGCTCCTCACCGGCTCGCAGATTTGACCGCGGCCGCGATCTCGGACTTGTCGGCCTTACCGCCGACAAGCGCCTCGACGATGGCCGATGTGGTGTCCTCGGCGATCGTGCCGACTTCCTTCATCGCCTTGGCCTTGATCGAGGCGATGCTCGCCTCGGCCTCGCCAAGCTTCTTCTCGAGCTCGGCCTCAAGCTTCTTGCGCGTGCCCTCGGCTTGCGCCTTGGCGGCGTCGCTTGCCTGCTGGCCGATCTTGTTGGCGTTGGCCTTGGCCTCCGCCAGTTCCTGCTCATAGGCGGCAACGGCGGCATCCGCCTCGCCCTTCAGCCTTGCGGCATGGTCGAGGTCCTGGGTGATGCGGTCGTTGCGGACATCGATGATGCCGCCGAGACGCGGCATCACAACGCGCTTCAGGAACAGGTAGAACAGCCCGAAGGTGATGACCAGCCACAGGATCTGCGACGGGAAGGTCTTGGCATCGAACGGCGGGAACGCTTCATGCTCCGCGGCGGGCACGGCAGTGCCCGCATGCGTATCGCCCTCGGCCGCGGCCGGCGCTGTTTCTTGCGCATAGGCAGATGTCACGAACATCTCATTCCCCTGTCCATGGAACGGGGCCGCACCATGCGGCCCCTTTCGTCAGCTCTCAATCTTACTTGAAGACCAGGAGCAGAGCGATCAGGAGCGAGAAGATGCCCAGAGCTTCGGTCACGGCGAAGCCGAAGATCAGGCGGCCGAACTGGCCATCAGCGGCCGACGGGTTGCGGAGCGCGCCCGAGAGGTAGCTGCCGAAGATGTTGCCGAGGCCGATGCCCGCGCCGCCCATGCCGATGCAGGCGATACCAGCGCCGATAGCAGCTGCTGCAGTTGCGTCCATTTCAAAACTCCTGTGGTTTGCTTGTTCGTTGCAGTTGGTACGTTGGGTATGCTGGCGCCGGGGCGCCGGTGAAAATCGATCAGTGGCTCGGGTGCAGCGCGTCGTTCAGATACATGCAGGTCAGCACCGCGAAGACATAGGCCTGCAGGAAGGCGACCAGCAGTTCGAGCGCGGAGAGCGCGACCGCCATGGCCAGCGGCAGGACCGAGCCGGCGATGCCGACGGCGCCCAGCGCGCTGAGGCTAACGACGAAGCCCGAGAACACTTTCAGCGTGATGTGGCCCGCCAGCATGTTGGCGAAAAGACGAACCGAGAGGCTGACCGGGCGCGAAACGAAGGAGATGACTTCGATCGCCACCACCAGCGGCAGGAGATAACCTGGCACGCCATGCGGCACGAACAGCTTGAGGAAGCCGAAGCCGTGCTTGGCGAAGCCGTAGACGATGACGGTGCCGATGACCATGATCGCCAGGGTGAAGGTGACGATGATGTGGCTGGTGACGGTGAAGAAGTAGGGGAACAGGCCGATCAAATTGGCGACCAGCACGAACATGAACAGCGAGAACACCAGCGGGAAGAACTGCATGCCCTGCTTGCCGGCGGCATCGCGCAGCATGTTGCCGACGAACTCATAGGCCATCTCGGAGATCGACTGCAGCCGGCCCGGAATGAGCGCGCGGCTGGCGGTGCTCATATAGAGGAAGGCCGAGGCCAGGACGATCGTCACAACCATGAACAGGGAGGAATTGGTGAACGAGACGTCGTAGCCGCCGATATGCAGCGGGATGATCGGATGGATCTGGAACTGGTGGATCGGATCGACCTTGTCAGCAGCAGCCACTTTAAATCCCCGTCAAAGCCACAACCGGCTTCTTARGTTCACTTCAGCGCCTTGCGGCGCCCCGCTTCATTCTTTCGGCTCGCGCGGCTTGCCGCCCTGGCCGAATTCGGATGCCAGTCCCGCCGAGCGCAGGACGTTGAGTATACCTGCGCCAAAGCCCAGCAACAGGCCGACGATCAGACCCCAAGGCGCTGTTCCCGCCAGGCGGTCGATGATCCAGCCCAAGCCGACACCGACCACCACTCCGGCGATGAACTCGCTGGACAGTTTCAGCGCCTGACCGTAACCGGTCGCAGCTTTCGCTTCGTCTTTCCCCTCGAGCCGGTCCGTGCGTCTCGTCGCAAGCGATGCTTCGAGATCGCGCCGGCGGCGCTCAAGTTCGTCGTCGCGGATGGTGGCTTCTGGCTGCCTGCCGCGGCCGGTTTCTCCGGTTCCGTCTGGCCCGGTTTTGTCGGCCATCGCAACCCCCCCTGCCCGGGCAGACGATTGCCGTCCGTCCGCTTCTAAAGTCGCCGGCAACATAGTTAGAGGGTCAGCCCCCGTCAAGCCACGGGCCGAACTTCGAAGCGATGTATTTTTCGCTGTTAAATCAACTAGTTACCAAGGTGCGACATCGTGCCCTTCACGGCCGCGTGAGGACTCGGTGCGAATCCGCGCGGCAAGGCGCGTCCGCCGGGGCACGCAGGCTGCCGGCAGACGGACAGGCGGAGGCGTCGTTTAAACGGCTCAGCTCCAGCCGCCGCCATAGGTGCGATAGAAGATATGCAGCCCGATCCTGGTCATGCGCTGCATGGCGCGCGCCCAGCCCGGGTGAACGTAATTGGCGTAGTAATGCGTCGACGAGCCGACCTCGGGAATGAAGATCTTGCCGGCGGTCACCGCCATGGCGACCTCCTGGGCAGTCTTGTAGGAAGCCTGGTCGGTGATGCTCTTCTTCCTGCCGTCACAGGCGAAGGAAAACTGGCAGCGGTTGAACCAGCTGTCGTTTTGGTAGACGACGCCGCAGATCGTCTTCGGATAAGCCGGGTTGCGGACGCGGTTGAGAATCACCTGCGCGACCGCCGCCTGACCACGCACCGGCTCGCTGCGTGCCTCGAAATAGATGCCCTTGGCCAGGCAGGCCTGCTCGGGCTTGGAAAAGACGCTCGCCGGCAAAGGATTCTGCAGCCAGGCGTGGTCGCCCTTGCCCATCGGCGGAATGAAGCGGCCGTCGTTCGGATCGTCCTGCAGCAGCGCCTCGAAGGGCGAGGCCTTGGCATAGTCGGGCGCGGACTGGGCATAGGCGGTGGCGAGGATGTCCGGCTTGTCGTTGTTGACGAGCGCGACAAGGGCGGCCGGCAGATCCGGATCCGGCCTCTTGTCCTCGCGCAGATGGAAGGCCTGGGCGATCTGGACTTCCTTGCCCTTGATGCCGGGCTTGGCGAAGGTGAGCTTCAGGCCGCTGTCCATCGCGGGACGCAGCAGCGAGGAGGTGCGCTCGAAAATCGAGCCGGCGCTGAAATTCTTGGGCGGTGCGACCGGCGAGACCTGGACGAGGCGGCCCTTCTTGTCGGCGCGCACGACGCGGTCCTCATCGGGCGTCGCGCCGGCGGCGTTGCCCTTGCCGCGGAAAGCGACGGTGCCGACGCCCGGCAGATTCACGCCGGAGCCGGAGATCGAGCCCGTGGCAGTGGAATCGACGAAAGGCATTTCGGCGGCATGCACCGAGCCGGCGGCGGATTTCTCGATATAGGCGTTCCAGCGGATGTTGGACGATTCCAGGCCGGAGATAAGGCTTGCCATATCCTGATAGGCGACGACCGACGGAAAGCCGATCCAAATGCCGAGCCCGAGCACCAAAGGAGGTAGGAAGGAACGCTTTTTCGCAACGGCGGCGGCGGCAAGCCGCATTGAAACGCGTCGATGCACGGAACTCTCCAGAACGCTACTGACCCCGGAGAGCCAAAATGAAGCATTAACCTTGATGCCGGGTTAACGACATCGATCATGTTCTTTTCATGTTTGAGGAAAGCCGGCTTGCAATTTTCACGGCGGGCCGATGAAGAATCAGGTCCTGGGCGGGTGCATCGGCTTTGGCTGGATCAGGCCTGGCGCAGGAAGATCGGCCAGGCGAGCGCCGCGCAGACTGCGGCCGCGAGCCACACGCCCGGCCATGCGAAGGCCACCAAAATCCACGGGATGGCGATTGGCACCAGGCAAAAGCCGATGAACACGAAACTGTTGGCGAGGCTGAGCGCGGTGCCGACATGGCCGGCGCCGGCAAGCGTGGCAAGCTCGGTATAGGCGACGCCGTGCCAGGCCGAGACGGATATGCCGGCGACCACGACCATCAGCGGAAGCAGCGGCAAGAGTAATGGCGCGCCGGCGGCGCCGATCACCAGCAGCCACAACACCAGGAAGGCAAATGCGCTCAACGCGCTGCAGAGCTTCAGGAATGGGCGGCGGTTGCCGTGGCGGTCGGTGAAGCGCCCGCTCCAGACGCGCATCACCATGGCGCCGGTCTGCACGGCGGCGAGGCTGGCGCTGGTCACAAAGGTGCCCATGCCGGCGAAGTCGTGCAGGAAGACCGAGGCGAAGGTCAGCACCGCGACCTGCGGGAAGCAGAGCAGGCCTATTGCCGTCGAGATGCGCCACACCTCGATGTTGCGTAGCGGCGCCGGGCCGCTTGCGGCGGTGGCGGCGTGACCGCCGCTTCCCGCCGGCGGTTCGTGCAGCCAACGCCAGGCGAACCAGGCCGCGAGCGCGGAGACGGCGGCAAGCAGGCCGAAGACCGCGGCGAAGCCCAGGGCCAGCGCCAGGGAAGGCAGGACAAGCGCGCCCAGTCCGCCGCCGAGCGGCACCGCCGTCTGCCTGATGCTCATGGCAAAGCCGCGCTCGCCCTCGCCGAACCAGCCCATGATGGCGCGGCCGCTGGAGCCGTTGACGCTGCCGCCGAGCAGGCCGGCGACGAGCAGGCTTGCCGAGAGCAGCGCGACGCCGGGAACGGCTGTTTTCGTCGGTACGACGAGCATTGCCATGATGAATAGCCAGGCCGCAGTGGCGCCAAGCCCTGTCAGGAGCACGCGGCGGTCGCCCCAGCGGTCGGTGAGCACGCCCCAGGGCAATTCGCTCAGCGCCACGCCGAGGCCGAGCAGCCCGAGCGCCAAACCGAGCGAGGCGTTGTCGA
This sequence comes from Mesorhizobium sp. LCM 4577, assembly GCF_001854795.2. Lineage (NCBI taxonomy): Bacteria > Pseudomonadati > Pseudomonadota > Alphaproteobacteria > Hyphomicrobiales > Phyllobacteriaceae > Mesorhizobium > Mesorhizobium sp. LCM 4577. The sequence goes on from NZ_MDDU01000035.1 coordinate 220,364, forward strand.
GGTGGTAGCCCTGGCGCATCGCCACAGCGGTCGCCGGAATGCCGGAGAAGGTGGCGGAGAAGCCGGCATTGGCGGCGACGCCGATGCCCAGCACCTTCCAGCGATGATTGGGGCCGAAGGCGTGGCGGGCGCCGGCACGCGCATCAGGCGACTGACAGTCGTTTCGTGTGACGATAGCGGACATGGTTCCGTTCCCGTGACGGCCGGCTGGCGGCTTGACGGGCAGGATGTAGCGCCATAGCTTAATCCATAAAATCAGGAAGTTTTTGAGCGATAATCCTGAAAATCAGGACAATCTCATGCGCCGCGTCACGTTCGATCTCGATGTCCTCAGAACCTTCGTCACCGGCATGGAACTGGGCAGCTTCGCCAAGGCGGCCGAACGGCTCGGGCGCTCGACGTCCGCCGTCAGCGCGCAATTGAAGAAGCTCGAAGAGCAGGCGGATACGCCGATCTTCCGCAAGGCGGGGCGCGGCCTGGCATTGACTGAAGCCGGCGAGACGATGCTTAGCTATGCGCGGCGGCTGATCGAGCTCAACGACGAGGCTGCCTCCGCCATCCGCGACGTCGAGCTGGAAGGCTGGGTGCGGCTCGGCCTGCAGGAGGATTTCGGCGAGGCCGTGCTGCCGGACGTGCTCGGCCGCTTCGCCCGCGCCCATCCCAAGGTCCGCATCGAAGCGCGAATCGGACGCAGCCATGACCTGGCCGAGCGCGTCCTGTCAGGCAATCTCGATATCGCGCTCGCCTGGCATGACGGCACGAGCCTGCCCTACAGCCGGCATGTCGCCGACGTGCCGGCGCACTGGATCGGCCCGGCCAAGCCGATCGAGGCAGGTCGGCCCAATGGCGAGCCGCTGCCGCTGGTGGTGTTCGAGGCGCCCTGCCTGTTGCGTACTGTCGCGACGGAAACGCTTGACCGCGCAGGCATGCCCTGGCGCATGGCTTTCTCAAGCCCCAGCCTCGGCGGCATCTGGGCGGCGGTGGCGGCGGGACTGGGTCTCACGATCCGCACCGATATCGGCCTGCCGGCCAATGTCAGGGCGATCGCGCCGGGCGTGCTCGGGCTGCCGGCGTTGCCGATGATGGCGCTGCACCTGCACCAGAAGGACGCCGAGCTCGACCCGGTGGCGGCGCGGCTGGCGGAGATTCTCTTGCAGGCGGCGCTGGAGACGCTGCCGGAGGGGGCGCGGACCGGCGATGGGCTGCGAGAGGTCGCTTAGGCTTTCTGACAAGCAGGGCGGGAGCAAGGGAGCCAGCGTCGCGTTCCGTCACACCCCCCTCTGTCCTGCCGGACATCTCCCCCGCAAGGGGGGAGATTGGATGTCGCGACCGCTTTCGCCAATTGCCGACGTTGCAGGACGAGCGCCGTCAGTGGGGCGCTGATCTCCCCCCTTGCGGGGGAGATGCCCGGCAGGGCAGAGGGGGGTGCTGTCCCGCCAGCGTTGCGAGAGTTTTACCCCGCGACAGAGATAACGGTCACCGCTTCTTCGCCCGACCCGCAAACGGATTGTCCGACGTGCGCAGCGCCATGCGGATCGGTACGCCGGGCATGTCGAAGGCTTCGCGCAGGCTGTTGGTCAGGTAGCGGACATAGGATTGCGGCATCGCGTCCGGGCGCGAGCAGGAGMCGACGAAGCCCGGCGGCCGGGTCTTGGCTTGTGTAACGTATTTGATCTTCAGCCGGCGGCCGGCAACGGCGGGCGGCGGGTGATGCGCCAGGATGCCTTCCAGCCAGCGGTTGAGCTTGCCGGTGGAGACGCGGCTGTTCCACACCCTGTGCGCCTTGATGACGCTTTCCATCAGCTTGTCGAGGCCGCGCCCGGTCTCGGCCGAGACCGTCACCGCCTGGATGCCGCGCACCTGCGGCAAGAGCCGCCCGGTCTTCTCGCGCAGCTCGGCCAGCAATTCCTGCGGGTTGTCGATCAGGTCCCATTTGTTGAAGGCGATCACCGGCGCCCTGCCCTCGCGGATGATGAGGTCGGCGATCTGCAGGTCCTGCTTCTCGAAGGGAATGGTGGCGTCGAGCACGATGATGACGATCTCCGCGAAGCGGATGGCGCGCAGGCCGTCCTGCACCGAGAGCTTCTCGAGCTTCTCCTGCACCTTCGACTTGCGCCGCATGCCGGCGGTGTCGAAGAGCTTGATGCGGCGGCCGCGCCAGTCCCAGTCGACCGAGATCGAATCGCGCGTGATGCCCGCTTCCGGGCCGGTGAGCAGCCGCTCCTCGCCGATCAGCGCGTTGATCAGCGTCGACTTGCCGGCGTTGGGGCGGCCGACGACGGCGATGCGCAGCGGCTTGGTGTCGTCATAGGCGGGCTCGACGTCCGGGTCGGCGATGTCCTCGCCGATCAGCACCTCGCTGGCGRCGATCTCATCGCTGTCGTCTTCATCCTCGCCGAGCGCGCGCTCTTCGCCCAAGGCTTCGACCACCGCGTCGCGCAGGTCGGGCATGCCCTGGCCGTGCTCGGCCGAGACGGGGATCGGCTCGCCGAGGCCGAGCTCCCAGGCTTCCAGCAGYCCCCCTTGAGCGCCGCGCGCCTCGGCCTTGTTGGCGACCAGCACCACCGGCTTGCCGGATTTGCGCACCACCTCGGCGAAGGTGCGGTCGTCGGGCATCAGGCCGGATTTGGCGTCGACCGTGAAGAAGATGAGGTCGGCCTCGCGGATGGCGATCTCGGTCTGCTGGCGCATGCGGCCGGGCAGTGTCGAGGCGGCCGCGTCCTCGAAGCCGGCGGTGTCGATGACGTCGAAATGGAGATCGTAGAGTTTTGCGGCATGCACGCGGCGGTCGCGCGTCACGCCCGGCGTGTCGTCGACAAGCGCCAGCTTCTTTCCGACCAGCCGATTGAAAAGAGTCGATTTGCCGACGTTAGGCCGGCCGATGATGGCGACTTTGAACGACATCCAAGATCACGACGCGTTGCCCGACCCGCGGATCAGCTCGGACATCAGCTGCGCCCGCTGGCGCACATTGCGCGGGGCGGCGTCGTCCGAGGAGATCTGGTCGAACAGTTTGAGCGCGTCGGCCGACTTGCCGTCCTTCCAGGCGGCAAGGCCGAGCGCCTCGCGCGCCGAATGGCGCAGCGGATTGGTGTCGGCGGTCAGTGCCTCGATGCGGCTGGAGACATCGGCGTAAGAGCCGTGGTCGACGAGCAGCAGCGCTGCCCTCAGCCGCGCGATGTCGCGGATGCCGGCGGGAATGGCGTTGTCGGCGGCGACCTCGTCGAAATCCTTGACCGCGCCGTCGACGTCGCCCTTGTCGGCCTTGACCGTCGCGGCGCGCATGCGTGCGAGCAGCGGATAAGCGCCGTAGCCGTCCTTCTCCAGTTGGTCGAGCGCGGCGATCGCTTCGTCGTTCTTGCCGTCATTGGCGAGCTTGAGGGCCTGCGAGAAGGCATCGCCTGAACGGTTGGCGCGGCTCTCGTCCCAATAGCGATAGCCGACGACGGCCGCCGTTCCCAGCACGATCAGGATGGCGAGGCCGAGAATGGCCGGACCAAAACGATCCCACAGCGCCTGCGCCTGCTCGCGACGAATCTCTTCGTTGACTTCGCGGATAAAACTGTCGTCCGACATCAATCAAAACCATTGCTGCCCCGGAAGGGGGCGCTTCTTGAGCCCCGCGTTTTAGCGAAATTTTGTCGGCATGGAAGGGGGCGGGCTGGAAAATCGGCGCGCAGTCCCCGCTGCCTCAAAGCCTTCCCGGATCGTACCGGTGCCACAATTGAGCGATAGCCGGCTTCGGATCGGCAGGATAGATCCTCCCAAAGGTTGCCAATGCTTCGTTCGTACCGCGTCCTTGCATTCAGTCTCGCCTCGCTCGCCTCAGCCAATGCGGCCTTCGCCGATCCGCCGAGATCGCTAGCCGCCTCGCCGGCCAAACCCAAGCAGGTCGTGCTGATCTCTTTCGACGCCGCCCGCGAGATCTCGCAATGGCAGCGGAGCCGGGCGCTGGCAAAGCGCACGGGCGCGCATTTCACCTATTTCCTGTCCTGCGTCTTCCTGCTCTCGCCGGAGACGCGGCAGGACTATGCCGGCCCCGGCAAGGCCGCCGGCAAATCCAATGTCGGCTTCGGCGCCTCGAAACAGGATGTCGCGGACCGGCTCGAGCAGATCCGGCTGGCGGCGGCCGAAGGCCACGACATCGGCAGCCATGCCTGCGGCCATTTCGACGGCAAGGACTGGAGCAAGGCGGACTGGCTTGCCGAATTCGCGTCCGCGCGGCGCATCTTCGAAAACGCCTATGCGATCAACGGCATCCCGGAACCGGCCGGCTGGCGCGATTTTGCCCGCCATGCCGTGACCGGTTTCCGCGCGCCATACCTTTCGACCGGCAAGGCGCTTTACGAAGCGCTGCCCGAGGCGGGCTTCCAATATGACGCGAGCGGCGTTTCGAACGGCCCGGAGTTGCCCCCGACCCGGAACGGCATAGTCCGCTTCGCCCTGCCGCTCATTCCGGAGGGGCCGAAGGCGAAGCCGGTGGTCGCCATGGACTACAATCTCTATGTCCGCCATTCAGACGGCGCCGAGCAACCGGCGATGGCGGGCGAATTCACCGAGCGCGCCTATCAGGCCTTCCACGCCGCCTTCGAGGCTGAGTACAACGGCAAGCGCCTGCCGCTGGAGCTCGGCTTCCACTTCACGCTGATGAACAACGGTGCCTATTGGGACGCGCTGGAGCGGTTCGCCGACGAGGTCTGCGTGAAAGCCGATGTCGAGTGCATCAGTTTTCGCGATTATGTCGCGCGGCAGCGCGCCGGACGTGCGCAGGCGGCTGAGCCGCGCCCCAAAGCGCGTCGCGATCTTTCAGAGTCGCTCCATGCGCTTTAGGTTCTTGATCTTACGCACGTCTTGATCCCGAAACCGGTTCCCACATTCGGGCAACAGGCTTCAACTTACCGGCTGATCTTCGGGGCGCATGCCAGCCCGCTCGCGTTCCAGATAATGCTGATCGATAGCCGGCAGTTGTTCGCCTTGCAGCGTCGCCTCGAAGGCACGCAAACGTTTATGCACCGACTGCAGTTCGACGATCGTCGACCACGAATTCAACAGGAACTGCAGCGAATTCGTCACCTTGCCGAACGCGTTCGAGATCTGGTTCAGCGCGCCGAACGTGATCTTGTGCGCGACCAGCGAAGGCCCGAGGATCAGCAGCGAGAAGATGTTGTCCGCCTGCAGGTAGGTGTAACGGACAACGTTGAAATAGATGTAGTGGAAATAGAGCTTGAAATAATTGCGGCGGACATTGGTGAACAATTGTGTCGTCGTTGCCGGCTGAGCCCGGTCGGGATGATCTTCGCCGTAGACGAGTTCCTTGCGATAGGCTGCCTCGACACGCTGGTTGCGGAACTGCAGGCCCGGCAGCTTGAGACCCGCCACCATGACGGAAATCGTTCCGAACAGAYACCAGCCCAAAGCGGCAACGACCAGCGGTTGCGGAACGGCGCCGATGATCGGCAATTCAGTGATGTGAGCCTGCAGCTGAATCAGGACCGGCAGAAAGGCGATCAGGGTCATGATCGACTGAACGAAGGTCGAGCCCAAATCCTCCATGATCTGCGAGAAACGCATCGTGTCTTCCTGGATACGCTGCGAGGCGCCCTCGATGTGGCGCAGCCGGCCCCAATTGGCCATGAAGTAATCGTTCATCGCGGTGCGCCAGCGGAAGATCCAGTGGCTGACGATGAAGGCATTGACCACCTGCACGTTCATGCCGACCAGCGCCAGCCAGGAGAAATCGGCCAACCCCTTGTAGAATTCCGTGTTGGTCGAGGGAGTCGTTCCCGACATCAGGCCCTGAACGTAGTCGAAGAACGGGCCATACCAATTGTTGACCGCAACCGAGACCTGAACGTTGAAGTAGATGAAGAACAGGATGACGGCGGTCATCAGGATCGACCAGTTCTGCCACGGGTGCGGGGCGTACCAGCTCCAGAAGGCGTAGAAGATCACCACGCAGGCCGCGAAGTAGAGGTAGAACCACAGGAACGGCTTCGACCACAGCACCGCGATGCCGATGATGGGCGGCGTGCCGGCCGCTGCCGGCGGCAGGCCGAAGACGGCGCCCAACTGCTCGCCGCCGAAGAACCAGAACAGGATAGCGGCGAGGCTCCAGACGGCGGCCGAGGTGAAGAAGAGCTTCGGCTGCGGGAAGAAGGATACGAACACTGTGGCGGGTTTCCTCGGTCTGACCGCAAATCAGCGGCGTTGCTGTTCGGCGGGCATAAGGTCACACATTAGGGGGAAAGAAAATGCCCTGCCCGATGCCCGGCACCGAACAAGGCCGCAAATCATGGCGATTTTGGCGCGGCCGACCAGGCAATGACGCCGGAGGCGAGCAGCGCGGCCGCCGCCATGATCGAGGCCAGCGTATAATTGCCCGAGGACTGGGCGAGCAGGCCGGCGGCGATCGGGCCGACGATCTGGCCGAGCCCGAAGGCGGCCGTCATCACCGCGAAGATGCGGCGCGGCGCCCGCGGCGCGAGCTGCCTGCCTATCTGTATGCCCAGTGCCGTGATGGCGATGAAGGTGCCGCCGAGCAGGACGCCGGCAATCAGCGGTCCGGCGGCGCCCTTGACGGCGACGCTGGCGGTGACGCCGACCACCTCGATCAGGCAGGTCGCCGCGTAAGCGGCGTAGAGCCCGATACGGCCGGCAAGCTTCTGCCAGAACCAGGTCGAGGGAAATCCGGCAAGGCCGGCGACCATCCAGACGATGGCCTCGAAGACCCGCCCGCCGCCGCCCTGGCGCACGATGGCGACCAGGAAGGTGGCCGTCACCACATAGCCGAAGCCGAACAGCCCGTAGGCAACGATCATTTTCGCCAGCGACCTGTCCTTCGGCAACGCCGGCTCGGGGCCACCAACGCCATTGGCCGGCGTGGTCGAGCCGGCGAGCAGCATGACGACGATGAGGCCGATCGCCGAAAGCGCTCCGGACCATAGCCAGCCGGCGGCCCAATCCGCGTGTTCGGAGACGAGGATCGCGAGCAGCGCGGAGGAGACGGCGATGCCGACGCCGACGCCGCCGAAATGCAGCGCTTGCAAATCGCCGCGGCCGGCCTCCGCCAGATGGCTGAAGACGATCGAGGCCATGAACACCATGACGAAGGCGCTGGCGAGGCCGGCGAGGAAGCGGATGAGGAGGAATGCGGCCATCGTCTCGTTGAGCCCCATGAGGCCCGCGAGCACGGCGGTGGCCGCAAGGCCGGCGAACATCAGCAGACGCTCGCGCCCGTGTGCCCAGTCGCCGGCCGCGGCAAACGCGCCGATGAGGTAGCCGAGATAATTGGCGGAAGCGATCCAGCCGGCATCGGCCGGCGTCAAGTGCAGCCCTTCCATCATGCCCGGCAGGATCGGCGTGTAAACGAAGCGGCCGATGCCTTGGGCGACGGCGAGCGCGACCATGCCGGCGAGAGCRAGACGCAGTGGGGCAAGACGCTGGAGAGATGGCGAGGCGTTCATTGCGGCGCACAATAAGTGTGCGCTGCGGCGAAACAATGCGTTTGCGTTGGGCCAGCGCGACCCCGTCCTGAGCTGCGTAGCCTCAGAGACGGGTCGGCCTCGCGGTCTCATAAGCCGTGCGGCGCGCCGTCAGCCGGAAGGGCATGTCGCCGAGCTCGCGCTCGGACATGGTGTCGAGCACCGGATGCGACAGCGGATCGGTGACCCAGCGCGCGATCTCGCCGTCATCGCGCGGCCTCGCCTCGGCGCCGGAAAGCCCTTTCAGCAAAGATAAAATCTTCATGGGCCACCTCATGGCTCAAGGCTGTTCTTGTTAAATTCTGCCCTTTCCTGTCGGGTTTCAATTGAGATTTCGATCCATGCGCTTTAGAAAAACTGAATGGCAATGCTCAATCGCGTCCACCTCAATGGCTTGCGCGCCGTGGAAACCGTCGCCCGGCTGGGATCGCTGGCGGCAGCGGCGGCAGAGCTAAGCGTCTCGGTCAGCGCCGTCAGCCAGCAGGTCAAGCGCACCGAGAAGCAGCTCGGACAGGCGCTGTTCGAACGCACGCCGGGCGGGCTCGTGCCAACCGAGTTCGGCGCCGCCTTCACGGCACGGCTCAGCGCCGGCTTCCGCGAGCTCGCGCAAGCGGTGGCGCTGGCCGACGAGGCCAACGAGTGCACGCTGGTCGTCTCGGTGGCGCCGGCCTTCGCCTCGAAATGGCTGCTGCCCAGGCTGTCGCGGCATTTCGCGCGGCATCCGAACGTGCTTTTGCGCATCGACGCCTCGGCCAGGGTCGCCGATCTCGATCGGTCCGACATCGATATCGCCATCCGGCTCGGCGACGGCAAATGGCCGGGCGACCGCGCCGAGCTTCTGCTTGCCCAGGAAGTGTTTCCGGTCTGCGCGCCCTCGATCGCGGCCAGGCTGAAATCGATCGGCGATCTGGCGCAGACCTGCGCCATCACCGACGAGCGGGCGATGTTCAGCTGGGACGGCTGGTTCGAGGCGGCCGGCGTCGAGCCGGTCACCTTCCAGAAGGGGGCGCGCTTCACCGATCCGATGCTTTGCCTGGAATCGGCGATCGCCGGTCATGGCGTGATGCTTGCCTGGCAGTTGCTGACGGCCGACGCGCTGGCCGACGGGCGGCTGGTCGCGCCGTTCGGCGTGCGCGCGCAGAGTGGGCTGGGCTACTGGCTGGTGACGTCGGCGACCAAGAGCGAAAGCCGCAAGGTGCGCGACTTCAAAGCCTGGATCCGCGAGGAGATCGAAACGACCATGGCGCAGTTCCGGGCGCTCGACAGCGCTGCCTAAGTTCGTTTGAGCATGATCTTTTCCGAAAACCGCTACACACTTTTCGGGATCAGGCTCAGTCGATCGCGGTGGAAAGGCCAACCGCAGCGGTCTATGTAAGAACCAGGACTCCAACAAACGGCAGGCAGGACCATGACCACACATTCGCGCGGCGTTTCGGCAACCATCGACCCGGTGAAGCTCGACAGGCTGGCGGAAGTCGCCGTCAAGGTCGGGCTGCAGCTGCAGCCCGGGCAGGACCTGGTGCTGACGTCATCGATCGCGGCGCTGCCGCTGACCCGCCGCATCGTCGAGCACGCCTACAAGGCCGGCGCCGGGCTGGTGACGCCGATCTTCAACGACGACGAGATCACGCTGGCGCGCTTCCGCTATGGCGCCGATGCCGGCTTCGACCGCGCCGCCGGCTGGCTCTACGAAGGCATGGCGAAGGCCTTCTCGAACAATGCCGCCCGGCTTGCGGTGCGCGGCGAGGACCCGTCGCTGCTCTCGTCACAGGATCCGGCCAAGGTGGCGCGCGCCAACAAGGCGAACTCGATGGCCTACCAGCCGGCGCTGGAGAAGATCACCGGCTTCGACATCAACTGGAACATCGTCGCCTATCCCGACCTTGCCTGGGCCAAACAGGTGTTTCCGGGTGACCCGGACGACGTCGCGGTGGTGAAGCTCGCCGACGCCATCTTCTCGGCCTCACGCGTCGATGTCGAGGACCCGATCAGCAACTGGAAGGCGCACAACRCCGCCTTGGCCGAGCGCACGAAGTGGCTCAACGAGCACAATTTCCATGCGCTGCATTTCACCGGTCCGGGCACCGACCTGACCGTCGGGCTGGCGGATGGCCATGAATGGATGGGCGGCGCCTCGACGGCGAAGAACGGCATCACCTGCAACCCCAATATCCCGACCGAGGAGGTCTTCACTACGCCGCACGCAAGACGTGTCGAGGGCCACGTCTCTTCGACCAAGCCGCTCTCCTATCAGGGCACGCTGATCGATGAGATCTCGGTGCGCTTCGAAGGCGGGCGGATCGTCGAGGCCAAGGCTTCGAAGGGCGAGGACGTGCTGAAGAAGGTGCTCGACACCGACGAGGGCGCACGGCGTCTCGGCGAAGTGGCGCTGGTGCCGCATTCCTCGCCGATTTCGAAGAGTGGGCTGCTGTTCTTCAACACGCTGTTCGACGAGAACGCCGCCTGCCACATCGCGCTCGGGCAGTGCTATTCGAAATGCTTCGTCAACGGCGCCTCGCTCAGCCAGGACGAGATCGCCGAGCGCGGCGGCAATAAGAGCTTCATCCACATCGACTGGATGATCGGCTCGGACGGGATCGACATCGATGGCGTGGCCAAGGACGGCAGCCGCGTGCCGGTGATGCGTAAGGGCGAGTGGGCGTAACAGCCAAGGAGGCGGAATGGCCTTCGACATAGCAGTGAAGCGCATTTATGAGCCGCCGGCGAAAGCCGACGGCCAGCGCGTGCTGGTCGATCGCCTCTGGCCGCGCGGCGTCAGCAAGAAGGACGCCGAATTGACGCTGTGGCTGAAGGAGATCGCGCCGAGCGACGAGCTGCGCAAATGGTTCGGGCACGAGCCGGAGCGCTGGGCGGAGTTCCAGAAGCGATACCGGGCGGAGCTTGACGCGAATGGCGAAGCGGTGGCGCAGCTGCGTGATCTGTTGCGCGAAGGCAAGGTGACGCTGCTCTACGGCGCGCATGACGAAGCGCACAACAATGCGGTGGCGCTGGCGGGGTATTTGCGGACGTAACGTTGAGATGCCGGCGGGACAGCGCCCCCCTCTGTCCTGCCGGACATCTCCCCCACTTGGGGGGGAGATTGGCAGCTTTGGCGCTGGCGCCCATCCTGCAACATCGGACATTGGCGAAAGCCGGCGCGAGGGCTGATCTCCCCCCTTGTGGGGGAGATGTCCGGCAGGACAGAGGGGGGCGCGAAGGAACGCGGCTTATGAAGATCGAATCTTACTTTCCGCCGACCGCCTCCTCGTAAACCTCCGGCTTGAAGCCCACCAAAATCCGCTCCCCCACCTCCAGCACCGGCCGCTTGATCATTGTGGGCCTGGCGAGCATCAGCTTCTTTGCCTTCTTCTCATCCAGCCCAGCCTTGTCCGCCTCCGGCAGCTCGCGAAACGTGGTGCTGCCCTTGTTGAGCAGCTTTTCCCAGCCGACCTTGCCGACCCAATCGTTCAGCTTCCCGGCCTCGATCCCCTCTGCCCGGTAGTCGTGAAAACGATAGGGCACGTTATGGCTCTCCAGCCAGACGCGCGCCTTCTTGATCGTGTCGCAGGTGGTGATGCCGAACATGGTGATGGTCAATTGGGGCCTCTGTCGGATGGGTTTCGAATCCGGTGGAAGCCTAGGCCGGCCCCACAAGCTTTGCCAGCGCCTTGCGCCGGGTGCGATTTTGGCCCTTGCCAATACTAAGGTTTTTTCCTAAATATTTTTGGGCAACAATTGCCCGACCGCCAGGCGGTCTCGGAAGGAACAGCCATGAGCCTGCAGACAGCAAGCCAGAATCCACTGCCCGTCGACGGCATTTTTCGCGCGCTGGCCGATCCGACACGCAGGCGTGTGGTGGAGCGGTTGAACAGAAGCCCGGCTTCGGTCAGCGAGCTGGCGGAGCCCTTCGGCATGGCGCTTCCCTCCTTCGTCGAGCACCTCAAGGTGCTGGAAGGTTGCGGGCTGGTGCAGTCGCAAAAGGCCGGGCGCGTCAGAACCTACAGCCTTTCGCCCGAACCGCTGAAGCTTGCGGAAAACTGGCTCGCCGAACAGCGCGCGCTGTGGGAGCGCCGGCTCGACCAGTTCGACACCTATGTGATGAACCTCAAGGAGAGTGAAAAGTGAGCTATCCGTTCAAGCCGAACCCGAAACTGGACCTGACGCTGGAGCGCTTCCTCGACGCGCCGCGCGAGTTGCTGTGGCGCGCCTGGACGCGGCCGGAGCATGTCAAGCAGTGGTTCACGCCGAAGCCGTGGGTCATCACCGATTGCGAGATCGACCTCAGGCCTGGAGGCCTGTTCCGCACGCGCATGCAATCGCCCGACGGCAAGGAGGTCAATGACCGTCACTGCTGCTATCTGGAAATCGTGCCGAACGAGCGGCTGGTGTGGACCGACGCGCTGCTGCCGGGCTACCGGCCGTCCGGCGAGCCCTTCATCACCGCTGTCATCGCGCTGACGCCCGAGGGCAAAGGCACGCGCTACACCGCCACCGCCATCCACCGCGACGAGGCGACGCGCAACAGCCATGAGGAGATGGGGTTCTTCGACGGCTGGGGCACGGTCGCCGACCAGTTGGCGGACTATGTGAAGACGATCTGAGAAGCGGGCATGGCGGCTTGGGTATCATCCGAGGCCGCCATGCCTGATTGCTAGATCATGCTGCGAAGGGCGTTCGCAGCCCAAGGCCAGCAAGCCTCAGTAGTAGAACCGCTCTTCGCTGATCTTGCCGTTCTTGACCGTGTAGAGGCCTACCTCATCCATCTTGACGCGTTCGCCGGTCGATTTGGGCGTTATGTCAAAGCTGAAGCGCAGCGCGAACTGGTCGCCATTGACGTAGGGACCCTCGACCGAACCGCCGTGAACCTCGTGGTTGGCTTCCCACCATTCGCCCTTCTGCTTGACGGCTTCCTTGCCGTTGCACACGGCCATCGGGCCTTCCATGGCTTCGTAGCTGACGATGTCATCGGCATTGTATTTCGCGGCGGCGGTGTGGCTGTCGCCCTTCCTGAGGAGTTCGGTGAAATCCTTGGCAATTTCCGCAGTGGTCATGATTTCCTCCCGGTTTGGACAAGAGATCAGATAGGGACCGATCGTTCGCCTGCCAGCGATGCGCCGCTCCGCAGGTGACAATTCGTGTCAGGATGGCGCGGCCATCAGCGGCCAGCGGCTCAAATTCTTGTAGATCGTCAGGCCGCGCAGGCTGTGAATGAGGACAAACTCCCTTGCTACAAAGCCGATTGGATCGATCGGCTGCCTGGGGACGAATTTCTCGTCATAGGCAAGCGTCATATGCGGGACAAAATGATCCGCCGACTTGAGACCGTTTGCCTTCATCGCAATGCCAATCCGCCGGCTGAGTTCGCGGACCGGCCCATCGTCCGCCAAAAGCACAAACGGACGCGATGGCGGTCTGCCTTTTGCCGCCGGGCGCCCCGGAAAACTTACGGCATGGCGAAATGTGACTTCAAACGCCGGCATTTCAACCAACCGGCCAGCTCGCTTTGCCGCGAATTCGATTTTCGATCGAAGCCTTTTGTAGTCACCGACATGCTGTTGACTGACGTGAAATCGCTCTTTCAGTAGCAGCGGCCCAGTTATCCCATTGAGATCGCAGAGATGTGTCTGCAGCGACCAAAACGCGGCACGATCCTTGGCCTGCAAAAATAGCGCGAAGAATACCCGGTCGGGCCGCTTCGGCTGCAGTGGAGGAATCGGGATCCCGAAATCAAACTCTTGCTGCCGAGACATCCGTACTCGTTCGGCTGAGAACGCTCCTGTTTAAGCTCGTAACAAGAACAAAACAGGAACATTGGCAAGAGTCAAGGGCGGGCGATCTTCACGTCTATGAAGTCAATAACACCCGCGCTCGATCGCCAGCCGGCGCACCAGCGCCAGCACGGTGTCGATGGTCGGCGTCGGCTGGCCGGTCAGGCGGCCGAGCTCCTGCACGGCCGTGACCAGCGCGTCGATCTCCATCGGGCGGCCGCGCTCGAGGTCCTGCAGCATCGAGGTCTTGTGCTCGCCGACATCGCCGGCGCCCTTGATGCGCCGGTCGACGGGGATGAGGAAACGCACGCCGAGGCGCTCGCCGATCGCCTGCGCTTCCAGCATCATGGCGCGGGCGGTGGCGCGCGTGCCTTCGTCGGCGACGATGGCCGCGAGCGTGCTGCCGGTCAGGGCCGAGATCGGGTTGAAGGAGAGGTTGCCCCAGAGCTTCACCCAGATTTCCGAGCGGATGTCCTCGCGCACCGGCGCCTGCAGCCCGGCCTTGACCATTTCGCGGGCAAGCGCGGTCACTCGCTCGCTCTTCTCGCCGGACGGCTCGCCCAGCGAAAAGCGCGTTCCCTCGACATGCCGGATCAGACCGGGCGCGTCGACCTCCACGGCCGGATAGACGACGGAGCCGATGACGCGCTGCGGGCCGATGCGCTCCCAGATCGCACCACCTGGATCGACCGCGTCGAGCCGCGTGCCCTCGAGCGCGCCGCCGGCCCCGTAAAAATACCACCATGGCACGCCGTTCTGCATGGTGACGACGGCGGTGTCCGGCCCGAGCAGCGGTGCTATCTGGTCAAGCGCAGGCCCGACCGAATGCGCCTTCAGCGCCAGCACGACATAGTCCTGCACGCCGAGTTCATCGGCGCGGGCAGCGGCGCGGACCACGCCAACCGTTTCCTTGCCGTCCTCGATCAGGCGAAGGCCGTCGGCCTTGATCGCCTCCAGATGCGCGCCGCGCGCCACTACCGAAAGATCGACATTGCCGGCGATCGCCAGCTTGGCGGCAAGATAGCCGCCGATGGCGCCAGCGCCAAAGACTGCAATGCGCATCAGCCGAGCCCGAGTTTTGCCGCGAGACCGATGCGCTGCAGCTTGCCGGTGGCGCCCTTCGGGATTTCATCGAGGATCACCACCTTGCGCGGCACCTTGAAGTCGGCGAGCCGGGTCGACGCAAAGCCGCGGATGTCGGCCTCGCTGGCGCTCTGGCCTTCGCGCAGCACGACTGCGGACGCGACCTCTTCACCCAGCTTGTCATGCGGCATGGCGAAGGTGACGACCTGCGCCACCGCCGGATGATCCATCAGCACGTCGTCGACCTCGAGCGGCGAGATCTTTTCACCGCCGCGATTGATGATCTCCTTCAGCCGGCCGGTGACGCGCAGGTAGCTGTCCTCGTCGAGCACGCCCTGGTCGCCGGTGTGGAACCAGCCATGGGCGAAGGCGCTGGCATTGGCGTCCGGGTTCCTTTCGTAGCCGGCRGTGACGTTGGGGCCGCGAATGACGATCTCGCCGATCTCGCCGGCCTTGAGCAGCCGCCCGTCCGGCGCCATGACGGCGACTTCCGGTCCGGCCGACGCGCCGACGCTGCCTGGCTTGCGCAGTCCGGGCGGCAGGCGGTTGGACGCCATCTGATGCGCGGCCTCGGTCATGCCATAGGCCTCGATCACCGGGCAGCCGAAGGTCTTCTCCAACTCGGCCATGACCTGCGCCGGCAATGACGCCGAGGAAGAGCGGATGAAGCGCAGCTTCGCCCCGGCAAGCTGTTCCGGATTGCGCGCGGCACGCGGCAGGATCGCCTGGTGCATGGTGGGCACCGCGGTGTACCAGCTGGGTTTGGCCTCTGAGAGCCACTGGAAGAAACGCAGCGCATTGAAACCCGGCGTGCAGAAGACGCTGCCGCCGGCGGCGAGCGAGGACAGCACCGCGGCGATCAGGCCGTGGATATGAAACAGCGGCATGATGTTGAGGCAGCGGTCGGCCGGCGTCAGGCCGAGCGTCGCCCCTATATGGGCTGCCGAGGCGGCGAGGTTGGCGTGGCTGAGCGGCACCAGTTTCGGACGCGAGGTGGTGCCGGATGTGTGCAGAAGAAGTGCGACATCGCCATCGGCGGCCAGACCGGATGCGATCGGCGATCCGACCGGATCGCCCTCAATCGTGAAGGCGCCGGCCGGCGCGCCTTCCGGCACCACCAGCCGCAGCACGGGGATGCCGAGGCGCCCGGCGACTTCGACCGAAGGGCCCTGCTCGTCCTTGCCGACGAGGATCGCCTTGACGCCGATATCGCTCAGATAGAAATCGAGCTCGTCGACCCGGTAGGCCGGATTGAGCGGCGCGGTGGACGCGGCGGCCGCCACGGCGATGAAAGCCGTGGCCATCTCCGGGCCGTTGGGCAGCACGATGGCGACCCGATCGCCACGGCCGATGCCCAGCGCGTTCAAGCGCGCCACGGTATCGCCGATCAGGCGGCGCAGTCCGCCATGCGAGAGGGCCGTTCGCTCGGGCGCGGCGATGGCCGGCGCGTTGTCGGCTCCGGGTGCAAGGCGATGGGCAAGATCGGTGGCGTTTTCGCTGTTTGTCATGGTTCCAGACTATGTTTCGAACGATCGGCCGATGTCCAGCAAAGGCCTTCTCAATATCCGAGCGCCAGGCCGTCCTTGCGCGGATCGGAAGCGCCGGTCAGCGTGCCCTTTTCCCAATCGATGAGCACCGCCTGCCCGCCGCCCAGCGGATGACCGGACTCGACCACCTGATGGCCAAGCCGACGCAGACCTTCGATCGCATCGGCGCGCACGCTTCGCTCGGCCTCGACGACGTCGTGGTTGTAGAACACCCGCGCCGCGTCGATCGCCTGCTGCGGGTCCATGCCGAAGTCGATCATGTTGGTCAAAAGATGCACATGCCCGAAGGGCTGGTAGCCGCCGCCCATGACGCCGAAGGGCATCATGGCGCGGCCATCCTTCGTCATCATGCCCGGCATGATCGTGTGCATCGGCCRCTTGCCGGGTGCAATTGCATTCGGGTGCTTCGGATCGAGGCAGAAGCTGGAACCACGGTTCTGCAGCACGACACCGGTCCTGGGGCCGACGACACCGCTGCCGAAGGAATAATAGGTCGAGTTGATGAAGCTCACCGCGTTGCGGTCGCGGTCGACGACGCTGATATAGACCGTGTCGCTGCCCGGAAGATCGAGACGCGGCAGATGCGTCATGGCGCGCTCGGAGTCTATTGCGGCGCGCAAGCTGTCGGCATAGGCGCTGGAAAGCAGCGCCTTGACCGGCACGTCGACATGATCCTGGTCGGCGACATACGCATCGCGGTCCTGGTAGGCCAGACGCCCTGCCTCGATCTCGAGGTGCAGGCGGGCGGCGCCGCCCGGATCGAGCTTGCCCAACTGGAAGCCCGAAAGCAGGTTCAGCATCAAAAGCGCGGTCAGGCCCTGGTTGTTGGGCGGCATCTGGTGGATGTCGTAGCCGCGATAGGCGGTGCCGACCGGGGTCCGGTAGTCGCCCTTGGTGGCGGCGAAATCGTCGAGCGTGTGCAGGCCGCCGAGCGCGCGCAGGCGGCCGACGAGGTCCTCCGCGACCGCGCCTTCATAGAAACCGGCGCGGCTTTTTTTCGCGATGACGCGCAAGGTCTCCGCCAGCTCCGGCTGGCGGTGGATGTCGCCCGGCTTTGGGGGCTTGCCGCCCGGCAGGAAGATGCGCGTCGCCACCTCGTCGGCCGACAGGTCGGTCTCGGGATCTTCCCAGTCGAAGGCGACACGATCGTGCACGACATAGCCTTCTTGAGCGTAACGGATGGCTGGAGCGAGCGCATCGGCCAAGCCCTTGCGGCCATGGTCTTCCAACAGCCGGCACCAGGCGTCGACGGCGCCGGGAACCGTAACCGCGTGCGGGCCCTGCTTCGGCAGTTCGCTGAATCCCTTGTCCTGGTACCAGTCGACGGTCGCGGCGGCGGGTGCGCGGCCGGAGCCGTTGAAGGCGATCACCTCGCCCTGCCCTTTCGGACAATAGAGCACAAAGCAGTCGCCGCCGATGCCGGTCGATTGCGGTTCGACCACGGCCTGCACCGCGGCCGCGCAAACCGCGGCGTCCATGGCGTTGCCGCCGGAGCGCAGCATGTCGATAGCGGCAAGCGTCGACAACGGATGCGAGGTCGCGGCCATCGCTTCGGTGGCGCGGGCCGGCGAGCGGCCGGGAAACTGGAAGTCACGCATGCTGGTTTTGGTATCCCTGAACTCAACGTCCGCGGCCGAAAAGCTGGGCGGCGGACAACAAAACGATCGATAGCACGATCAGGCAAGTCGAAATGGCGGCGATCGTCGGATCGATCTGATCGCGCAGCGCATTGAACATGCGGCGCGTCAGCGTCGTGGTCTCGCCGCCGGAGATGAACAGCGACACCACCACCTCGTCGAAGGAGGTGATGAAGGCGAACAGCGCGCCCGAGACGATCGAGAATCTTATTTGCGGCATCGTCACCTGGAAGAAGGCGGAGAAGCGCCCGGCGCCGAGGCTGCGCGCCACCATCTCCTGGTTCATGTCGTAGGACCTTAGCCCCGAAAGCACGGTCAGCACGACCAGCGGCAACGCCTGCACCGTATGCGCGATGACGAGGCCGGTCAGCGTGTTGTTGAGGCCGATGCGGGCATAGAGAAAGAAGGTGCCGATACCGATCAGGATGACCGGGATTATCAGCGATGCCGTGAGCAGCGCGTTGATGACGCCCGTCAGCCGCAGCGTGCGGGCATTGATGGCGTAGGCCGCGGCGGTGCCGAGCAGCGTTGCGACGACCGCCGTCATCACCGCAACCTTGACCGAGACGATGGTGGCGTCGCGCCATTCGAGCGAGCCGAAATAGGCTTCATACCAGCGCAACGACCATTCCTGCGGCGGGAACTGCAAGAGCGACGAGCCGGAGAAGGACATGATGACGATGATCACTGACGGGGCGATCAGGAACAGCATGACGAGGCCGCCGAGCGCGTAAAGCCAAAGGCGTTGCCGATGCGAGATGGGCAGGGCGTTTTCCATGCTCATCGCCGGCTCCAGACTCCGGTTGCGCGGGCGCCGAGCAGCCGGTGGAACAGGCCGAGCAGCGCCAGCGTGACGGCGAGCAGCACGACGCCGAGCGCCGCCCCCGCGCCCCAGTTGGAATAGAGGCTTGTGGTCTGTTCCATGCGCATCGCCCACATGATGACCTTGCCGCCGCCCATCAGTGCCGGCGTGACGAAGAAGCCGAGGCAGAGCACGAAGACGATGACCACGCCCGAGGCTAAGCCCGGCAGCGACAGCGGCAGGAATATCTGCCGGAAGGTGGCCGAGGGGCTGGCGCCGAGATTCATGGCGGCGCGCAGGCAGTCGGTGTCGATGCTCTTCATAGACGCATAAAGCGGCAGCACCAGGAAGGGCAGCATGATGTGGGTCATGCCGATGACGACGCCGGCGAAATTGTTGGCGAGCGGCAGCGGCTGGGAGATGACGCCGAGATCCATCAACCACGTGTTCACCAGCCCTTTGCGCTGCAGGATGACCAGCCAGGCATAGGTGCGCACCAGCACCGAGGTCCAGAACGGCAGGATGACGAAGATCAGGCAGACCCCGGCGGCGCGGCGCGGCAGCTGCGACAGCATATAGGCCAGCGGATAGCCGAACAGCACGCAGGCGCCGGTGACCACGAAGGCCACCTTGAAAGTGGTGACGAAGGTCTTGATGTAAGAGGCCTGCTCGAAGAAGCGGGCATAGTTGGAAGCGCTGAGCTGACCGGTCTCGTCGAACAGCGAAAGCCAGAACAGCCAGCCGATCGGCACGATGATGACGGCGAAGACCAGCAACAGCCCGGGCGACAGAAGCGCGAGCGTGCCATGCGATTCCCGCCGGGCATCGGCGCGCAAGGCATCGGCATTGAGCGCCCCACCGGACCGACCGGCATGATCGAGGCTGGCGGATGCGACACTCATTGGTCGGCCACCAGCACGACATCCTGCGCATCGATGCCGAGCGTGATCGGCTCGCCCGGCGATGGCAGTCTTGCCAGCACGTCGGAACGGCAATRGTCGCGCAAAATCACCTGCCGGCCGTCCTTGAGCGTCGCGTAGCAGACGAAGCTGTCGCCCTGATAGATCAGGTCGCCGACCGTTGCCGGCAGGGTATTGACGTCGCCCGCGGGTTCGCCGGCGATCACGCGCAGCTTCTCCGGCCGCACCACCATCAAATGCCGGCCGGCAGACGGCATCGGATCCTTCATGCGCAGCTTGCCGCCTTCGTGCCAGACGCCGCTATTGCGGCATTCGACCGGAATGAAGCTGGATTCGCCGATGAAGCCGGCGACGAATTTGGTCCTGGGCCTGGCGTAGAGAACTTCCGGCTGGTCGATCTGCTCGATGCGCCCGGCATTCATGACGGCGATGCGGTCCGACATGGTGATCGCCTCGCGCTGGTCGTGCGTGACGTAGACGGTGGTCATGCCCAGCCTTCGGTGCAAATTGCGCAATTCGATCTGCATGTGCTCGCGCAGGCTCTTGTCGAGCGCCGACAGCGGCTCGTCCATCAAGACGATGCGCGGCTCGAAGACGATGGCGCGGGCCAAAGCCACACGCTGGCGCTGGCCGCCGGAGAGCTGGTCGACGCGGCGCTCGCCGAGACCCTTCAGTTGGACGAGGTCCAGCGCCCTCTCGACACGTTCGGCCGTTTCAGCAGCCGATACGCGGCGCTGCTTCAGCGGAAAGGCGATGTTGTGGAAGACGTTCATATGCGGGAACAGCGCATAGTTCTGGAACACCATGCCGATGTTTCGCTTGTGCGGCGGCATGGTGATGATCTCCTCGCCGCCGACCTTGATGGAACCGGCATTGGCCCGAACGAAGCCGGCCAGGATCATCAGCAGCGTCGTCTTTCCCGAGCCCGACGGCCCGAGCAGCGTCAGGAACTCCCCTGCCGCGACATCGAGGCCAAGATCATGCAGCACCGACAGGCCGCCGAAGCGTTTCTCGATGCCGCTGATGCCGATGGGAAGCGCGGACGGCGCGACAGACAAGAGCATCTCCTTCAACTCCGGATCATTTTTCGCGAAACGATGCGGAGCGGCGCCTCATGGGCACCGCTCCGTTGAGATCGCTATTGCTGGATCAGGTTGTTGAACTTCTCGGTCGCCTCGACGAGGGTGTCGCGCCAGAAGGCGGGGTCCTGCAACACCTGCTTCTTGACGTTCTCGGGCGAGGAATTGATGTCCTTGATGCGATCCTGCGGGATCTTCCCGGTCTCGAAAGCCTTCTCGTTGGCCGGGCCGTTGTCGACATAGAGCGGCAGATTGGCCTGGAGATCGGGGCTGACGAACTTGGCCAGAGCCTTCATGGCGATGTCCTTGTTCTTCGAGCCCTTCGGGATGACCATGCAGTCGGCGGTGAGCACGCCCTGGTCGAAGGAGAAGCTGACGGGCGCGCCTTCCTTCTTCAGCGTGYCGGCGCGGCCGTTCCAGATGCTCGCCATATCGACCTCGCCGTCCTTGACGAGTTGCATGGCCTGCGCGCCGGAGGTCCACCAGGCATCGATATGACCGCGGATCTTGTCCACCGACTGCAGCGCGCCGTCGATGTCGACGGGATAGACCTTGTCGATCGGAATGCCCTTGGCCAAAGCGGCGACGCTCAGCGTTTCGGTCGACTGGCTGCCGGAAAGCGCGCGGCGGCCGGGGAATTTCTCCACGTCCCAGAAATCGGCCCAGGTCTTCGGGCCTTTGTCGCCGAAGACGTCGGTGCGGTAGATCAGCACCACGGAGGTGTAGGAGATGCCGACCCAATCGTCGTGGACAAGCTTCGGGTTGATGCCGCTCTTGTCGATGACGTTGTAGTCGAGCTTCTCGAACAGGCCCTCCTTGGCGCCGCGCGCGCATTCATCGGCGCCAAGCTCGGTGATGTCCCATTTGACGGCGTTGCCGGTGACCTGCAGGCGAACGTCGTCGAGGCCGTTGGTGGTGTCCTGCTTGATGGTGATGCCGAGGTCCTTGGCCGTCGGATCGAAGAAGGCCTTGGTCTGCGCTTCCTGATAGGTGCCGCCCCATGAGGCGACGGTGATGGTGTCGGCAGCCGATGCCGGAACGGCGACCGAGGCGAGCAGGCCAGCGACGGCCATGCCGTGAATACAAAGTCTCTTCGTCATTTTTCGCTTCTCCAACCGGTGTTCCCGTTATCGTTGATTTGGTATGCGAATTTGTATACAATTTTGAGTGTAACTTACGGCAGAGCGATGTCAACACGGGTCGTCGTCAGCGAGCGCTTTTCACAGCGGGAAGCGGCGGCGCCACGCACGGTGCGCGAAACGGCCTGATTTCAAGCAAGGGCTAAAAAGCTTTAGACTGCGATTCTGCGTTGGGGCCGTTGGAGGCGGACGTTTGAAAAAGGAACGGAAAAACACGCTGCGCGACTCGGTGTTCGAGAAGCTGAAGGCGTTGATCATCACCGGCCAGATCCCGCCGGGCGGCCGGGTGACCGAAAACGAGATCGCCGAGCGCCTGAAGGTCAGCCGCACGCCGGTGCGCGAGGCCTTCAATCGGCTGGAGCGCGACGGGCTGGTGATCGGGCGGCCGCGCCAGGGTTACGTCGTGGCCGAGTTCAACCTGACCATGTTCCGCGAGGCCTTTGACATCCGCGAATTGCTCGACGGGCGCGCGACGGAACTCGCGGCGGCCAATGCGACCGCCGCCGACAAGGCGAAGCTGCGCGACATGCTCGCCGAATGCGAGCGGCTGGCGGCGATCCCGGATCGCAGCACAAGGGAGAAATTCGAGGAACTCCAGGTCGGCATCGACCTGCACCGGGTGATCGCCGAGATCAGCGGCAACGAGATGCTCTACGGCATGCTTTGCGGCATCCTCGACAAATGCCAGCAATATGTCTGGACGGAGCTTCTGTGGCTGGACGAATGGAAGCTCACCCGCGAGGAACATGCCGGTATCGTCGACGCGATCTGCGCCGGCGATGTCGCTTTGGCCGGCGAGCGCGCCCGCGCCCATGTGCGCGGCTCGCGCGAGAACATCCTGCGCCTGCTGCAGGCCAAGTCCGACTATCAGGGATTCTTTGCCAAGGCGTCGTGAGAGGCCGGTCGCATCAGCTTGAAAGCATCGGGCAGTTCGCGCCGCGCCGCAGGCTGACATGCGCCACGTCGCCGACGCTGAATTGCGAACCGTCGGCGCGGCGGGGCGCATCGATGATGATCGCGGTCCCCTCGCCCAACTCGGCATGCAGGCGCAGCGTGCGGCCATGGAAGACGACGCCGCTCACCCGCGCCGGCGCGGTTCCTTCACCGGCTTCCCCGTCAGCCAGCAGATCCTCCGGGCGTACGCCGATGGTGCGGGTGTCGCCGGCGACGGGCGTCTCGCCGTTGTCTGAGGTCGCCTCCAGCGGCAGTTCGCCGGCGGCGAAGCGCAGGCGCTCACCGTCGCGGCCGACAAAGCGCGACTGCAGCAGATTCATCGTGCCGATGAAGGAGGCGACGAAGCGCGTCGCGGGCCGGTCGTAAAGCGTCGCCGGCGGCGCGATCTGCTCGATGCGGCCCTTGTTCATGACAACGATGCGGTCCGAGATCGACAGCGCCTCGGTCTGGTCGTGGGTGACCATGACGAAGGTGGTGCCCAGCCGCGACTGCAGCCGCTTCAACTCGACCTGCATCTGCTCGCGCAGATGCGCGTCGAGCGCCGACAGCGGCTCGTCGAGCAGGAGCACGCGCGGCTCGCAGACGATGGCGCGGGCCAAAGCGACGCGCTGCCGCTGGCCGCCGGACAGTTCCGAGACGCGGGCGCGCAGCTTGTCGGCAAGGCCTACCATGTCGAGCGCCTCGCGGACGCGTTTGGCTTGCTCAGCACTGGTGAGCTTGCGCAGCGACAGGCCGAAGCCGACATTGGCCGCGACATCCATATGCGGGAACAGCGCATAGTCCTGGAAGACGGTGTTGACCGGACGGTCGAAGGGCCGCAGGCCGGTGATGTCGCGGTTTTCGAGCAAGACATTGCCGCTCGTCGGGCTCTCAAAGCCGGCGATGACGCGCAGGCTGGTCGTCTTGCCGCAGCCGGAGGGTCCAAGCAGGGTCAGAAACTCACCGGGAGCGATGTCGAGATCGACACCATCAAGCCCAACAATGCCGCCCGGAAAGACTTTCGAGACTTTCTGCAGCCGAACGAGTGGTTCAGGCGCCATCGCGCACCTCGGACGGCTTGGTGGTGTTGACCCAGAGGATCTGGCAGCGCTCGGCGCCGGGGTTGCGGAAGGCGTGCAGCAGCGTGCTCTTGAAGGCAAAGCTGTCGCCGGCCTTGAGCACATAGGTGGTGGCATCGACCACCAGCTCGACCTCGCCCCCCATCACGAAGCCGAATTCATGGCCGGCATGGGCGTAGGCCTCCGCCGTGCCGCCGCCGGCCTCGACCGTCACCAGCATGCCGGTGAGCGTCGCCGCCGGCGGCGACAGCAGCGCCTTGGCGATGCCTTCGGATTTGACCGGGATCGCGCGGCGCTTGTCGGCGCGCACGCAATAGAGGTCGTTGACCGCCTCGTTGCCATCCGTGATCAGCGCCGACGGCTCGATATCGAGCGCCGCCGCCAGCGGCCAGATCACCTTGACGCGCAGCGAGGACATGCCGCGCTCGATCTGGCTGAGCGCGCCAATGGAGATGCCGGCTTTCGCCGCGAGATCGGCCAGCGACAGCTTGCGCTCGAGCCTCAGCGCCCGCACGCGCCGACCGACGCGAATGTCGGCATCGTCCTTCGGTTTCTCGGCGGCTTCGTCCACTAAGTCCATGCAACAGTCCTCGTTGTCTTTCCCTTCTCCCCTTGTGGGAGAAGGTGGATCGGCGCGATAGCGCCGAGACGGATGAGGGGTGTTCCAGCGGAGTGAGACGTTGGCTTTCCCTGGAACACCCCTCATCCGGCCGCTGCGCGGCCACCTTCTCCCACAAGGGGAGAAGGGGAGTCCGCGCCACTCAACCTCCCGCCTTCACCTTCTCGAACATCTTGGCCATATCGTCATTCTGCTTCATCGGACCGGTGAAGATGGTGCTCTTCAGCATCACGTCCGGATCGGCCGGCAGTTGCAGCTTGTCGAGCTCCTCCTTCGACACGCCGGCAAAGGCGGTCGAAAGCGAGCTGCCATAGCCGTAGGACTGGATCAGGAACTTGCCCGAGTCGGCATCGAGCCGGCTGTTGATGAAGTCATAGGCGAGGTCGACGTTCTTGGCGTCCTTGAGCATGACGAAGCCGCAGGCCCAGGTGAGCATGCCTTCCTTCGGCTTCATGAACTCGACCGGCACGCCCTGCTTCTTCAGCGACGTTGCGGACGCGTTCCAGGTCATGGCGGCGACCAGTTGGCCGCTCGCCAGCGCCTGCTCGACCGAGGTCATGTCGGTGGTGTAGCTCGACAGCAGCGGCCGCTGCTCGCGCAGCTTTT
This sequence comes from Mesorhizobium sp. LCM 4577, assembly GCF_001854795.2. Lineage (NCBI taxonomy): Bacteria > Pseudomonadati > Pseudomonadota > Alphaproteobacteria > Hyphomicrobiales > Phyllobacteriaceae > Mesorhizobium > Mesorhizobium sp. LCM 4577. Next base: position 245,057 of record NZ_MDDU01000035.1, read on the forward strand.
CGGCCACCTTGTCCATCTCAGCCGGCGTCATGTCGAAGGGGTTCACGCCGGCGAGCAACGCCGCGACGATCGGCGTGTCATGCACCGCGTCGATGGTCGCCATGCGGCCGGCATATTGCTTGTCCCACAGAAGGTTCCAGCTCGCCTCCGGGTTCTTCACCAGGTCGGTGCGGTAGAGGATCGAGGTATTGCCCCAGTCCCACGGCACCATCCACACCTTGCCATCGCCGGCCTGCAGGTCGGGCAGATTCTTGAACACCGGGAAGATCGAATCCCAGTTCTTGATGCGCTTGGTATCGATCGGCTGCAGCAGACCTTCCTTGTTCCAGCGCGCCACCTTGTCATAGCAGGGATGCGCGATGTCAGGGCGGAAGCCGGCCTTGACCTTGGTGAAGGCGTCGTCGTCATCGCCGAAGATCGTCGCCTCGACGCCGTCCGGATGCGCGGCAAGGAAGCTCTTGTTGAAATCGGGCAACTCATAGCCCGACCAGGTGAAATACTGCAGCTTGTCGGCGGCCAGAGCGACCGTCGACGACAGGGCCAGAGCCAGCGCGGCAAGGCCCGCCCGGGCTTTATGTCCGGTGATCGATTTCAGGTGGAATGTCATTTTCGTTCTCCTCTTCTTTGTTGTGGTTCAGGCTGGATTGCGGCGCGCGGCGCCGAGGCCGCGATGGCGAAGGATTTCTGCGGCGCCGGCGATGATGAAGGAGACGCAGAGGATCACCGTTCCCAGCGCCATCACGGTCGGCAGCGAGCGCGGGAAGCGCAGCTGGCTCCAGATATAAAGCGGCAGCGTGGGCTCGGTGCCGGCGAGGAAGAAGACGACGATGAATTCGTCGAACGAGGTCAGGAAGGCGAGCATGAAGGCCGACAGCACGGCCGGCGCGCTCAGCGGCAGCATGACGCGCCGGAATGTCGTCCAGTCGGACGCGCCGAGGTCGAGCGCCGCCTCGCGGATCGTCTTCGGGATGGCGGCGAAGCGGCTGCGCATGACCACCACCGTCGTCGGCAGCGCGACGAGGATGTGGCCGAGCACGATGGAAACGCGCGACGGGCCAAGGCCGATGAGGTTGACCAGGATCAACAGCGAAATACCGACGATGACGCCCGGGATCAGGATCGGCAGCCGGGCGATGGCGCTGATCGTGGCGGCGAGCGGCGAGCGGCCGTAGAGGTCCATGTAGGACACGGTGATGCCGCAGAGTGTCGCGCCGGAAGCGGCGACGACGCCGATGATCAGGCTGTTGGCCAAGGCGCCGGAGAGCGCCGGATTGCCGTAGAGCGTCCGGTACCAGTCGAACGTGAAACCCTGCAACGGAAACGCCGCCTGGATGGAGTTGTTGAAGGAAAACAGCGGGATCAAAAGCACCGGCAGATAGAGGAAGACGAGATAGCCAAGCACATAGAGGCCAAGCCAGCGGCCGTCGCTATTGGCATCGGCCCGGGCGCTCATGTGCGGCTGCCGAACCGGCGGTCGGCGCCGCGCGTGACCAGCACGACGCAGAGGATCACCAGCATGACGCAGACTGAGAGTGCCGCGCCGAACGGCCAGTCATTGGCCTTGCCGAACTGCGACTGGATCAGTGTGCCGATCATGGTGCTGGCCGGGCCGCCGACCATGGCCGGCGTGACATAGTCGCCGACCGTCGGCACAAAGACGACGAGCGCCGCAGCCAGCACGCCCGGCATGGAATTGGGCAGCACCACACGGCGGAAGCTGGTGAAGGGCCGCGCGCCGAGATCGGACGCGGCTTCGAGCAGCGATTTCGGGATCGTGTCCAGCGCCACATAGATCGGCAGGATGGCGAAGGGCGCGTAGGCGTGGGCGAGCGTGACGACCACCGCGGCCGGCGTGTTGAGGAAGGCAAGCGTCGGCTGCGACCATAGGCCGGTCTCGATGAAGGTCGAGTTCAGCACGCCATTATAGGCAAGCACGATCTTCCAGGCGAAGACGCGCAAAAGATAGCTCGTCCAGAAGGGCAGCGTGACTAGGAAGAGCAAAAGGTTGCGGCGGCGGCCGGCATGGAAGGCGAGGTAATAGGCGACCGGATAGGCGGTGACGACGGTGGCGAGCGTCACCATGCCGGCGATTGCCAGCGAGCGCAGCGTCACTGTCCAGTAAAGCGGATCGGTGGCGACGGTGAGGAAATTCTCCGCCGTCAGGCCGACGCCGAGCAGCGAGCCGTCATTGCCCCTGAAGGCGAGGAAGACCACGAGGCCAAGCGCGAAGAGGATCAGGAAGAACGTGACCAGCCCGCCCGGCAGCAGCATGGCGAAGCGGAACACCGGCGAGACGCGGTTCTCCGGCAATGGCCGTGCTGCAATGATGGTCGACATCTGACTGCCTGTTGGGCATTGTGGATTTTTGAAATCCACCAATGCTTTTTCATATTCATGAAACTGTCAAGCTGAATCGCTTGTGCGCCGCACGCGTGGTCAACGCTCAAATGCGTCGAGCATCCGATACCAGGTGATCGCGGCAGCGACGCCGACCTGGCGGAAGGCGTGGAAGGGGATCGGCTTGATCGGCGACAGCGGGAACGGCAATTGCCTTGCGTCGCCGCTGGCAAGGTAGTTCGCCATCCGCTTGCCCAGCGCGCTCATCAGGCCAACGCCCCTGCCCTGGCAGCCGACGACCGCGAGCAGGCCCTTTTCCGGCTCATGCAGATGCGGCAGGTGGTCCGGCGTCAGCGCCACACGGCCGAACCAGCGCTTCTCGATCGCGATGCCGGCTAGCGCGGGATAAAGGCGCAGCAGCGCGCGTTCGCAATGTGCCCAGTCGGCCGCACTTGAAGGCAGCGCCATGCGGCCACGCCCGCCCAGCACCATCCGGCCATCGGGACTCCGGCGGTAATAGACCAGGATGCGGCGGGAATCTGAAACCGCCTGGCCGCCCGGCAGGATGTCTGCGGCAAGGTCCGCCGGCAGCGGCACGGTGGCGATCTGGAAGGAATGCAGCGGCACGATCGTCTGGGCAAGCCCGGGCAACAGCCCGTCCGTATAGGCGTTGGTGGCGAGCACGACCGATTTGGCGCGCAACTCGGCGCCGCCTTGCGTCGAAACCCGCCAGGCGTTGGCCTCCTTGGCGAGCTTCACCACCCGCTGCTGCTCGGCGATCTTGGCGCCGGCGGCCGCGGCGACGCGCGCCAATTCCATCGTGTAGGAAAGTGGATCGATGACGCCGGCGCGGCGGTCGAGCCAGCCGCCGAGATAGCCTTTGGCGCCGGTCATCGCCGCGATCCCCGCCTTGTCGAGCAGTTCGACATCGGCGCCGCGCGAGCGCCATTGGCGGTCGCGGTTGGCGGCTGCCTTCAGGGCGGTTTCGGTGTGCGCGGCCTGGATCCAGCCATTGCGCGTGACCGGCACGGCCAGCTTCTCGTCGCGGATCACATCGAACACCGCGTCAGCTGTCGCGGCGGCGAAGTCGACCAGGGCTTCGCCGCGCTCCTTTCCGAGGTGCTCGAGCAGCCATTCGGGATCATATTTGAGGCCGGGAATAACCTGGCCGCCATTGAGACCCGAAGCACCCTGCCCGATCGCGCCGGCATCAAGCACCTGAACGGAAAGGCCCGCGCGCGCTGCGTGCAGGGCGGTCGATAGCCCCATAATGCCGCCACCGACGATGACCGCGTCGAGCGTGCCGCCGGCCAACAGTTCGGACCGGAACGCCGTGGCCGCCTGGGGCTTTCGCCAGATCGGATCGGAAAAGGCTGCGGGCAAGAGGTCACCTACGCGCTGGAACTTCGTGAAAATCCTATTGTCGATTTCATAAACTTGAAAGAGCGCTTCGATGGGCCAGTTCGGCCATGGCTGTGTGACAGCACATGCGTGGTCATAAATGTTGCGGTCGGCGGGATAGACGTTTCCGCGAAATCGGGGAAAAGTGCCGCGCGCGAAAAATCGAGAGGAAGCATCACCATGACCGACCAAACCCGCCTGCCCGCCGACGGCCTTTTCGTCGGTCGCGCCAGGATCAGCGAAACGTCCCATCCGCTGGTGGTCACGGTRCGGGACGGCCAGGTGATCGACATCACCTCGAGCGCGGCGCCCACGGTGCGCGACCTTTGCGAGCTGAAGGATCCGGCCGGCCATGTGCGTTCGGCCAAGGGCAAGGCGGTCGGCGCGCTCGCCGACATCGCGGCGAACAGCTTCGAGACCAAACGCGACGCCCGGAAGCCCATTCTGCTTTCGCCTGTCGATCTGCAGGCGGTGAAAGCTTCGGGCGTCACCTTCGTCGTCAGCCTGCTCGAGCGCGTCATTGAGGAGCAGGCGCGCGGCTCGGCGGAGAAGGCGGACGCCATCCGCGCAGACATCGCCGGTCTGATCGGCCACGATTTGTCGAAGCTGAAACCCGGCTCGCCGGAGGCGATGGAAATCAAGGCCAAGCTGATTTCGCGTGGCGCCTGGTCGCAATATCTGGAAGTGGGCATCGGCCCGGACGCCGAGATCTTCACCAAATGCCAGCCTATGGCCTCGGTCGGCTTCGGCGCCGATGTCGGACTGCATCCCGTCTCCACCTGGAACAATCCGGAGCCGGAGATCGCCATGATCGCCGACAGTTCGGGCCGCATCGTCGGCGCCACGCTCGGCAACGACGTCAATCTGCGCGATGTCGAGGGCCGCTCGGCGCTGCTGCTGGGCAAGGCCAAGGACAACAACGCTTCCGCCTCCCTCGGGCCTTTCATCCGGCTCTTCGACGAGACGTTTTCGATCGCCGACGTCAAGCGCGCCACGGTGCGGCTCAGCGTCGAGGGCGAGGACGGCTTCTCGCTGGAGGGCGCGAGCTCGATGGCGGAAATCAGCCGCTCGCCGGAGGAGCTGGTCAAGGCGGCGATGGGGCCGCACCATCAGTATCCGGACGGGCTGGCGCTCTATCTCGGCACCACGTTCGTGCCCTCGAAGGATCGCGGCGAAAAGGGCAAGGGTTTTACGCACAAGGTCGGCGACATCGTCACCATCTCGTCCGAAAAGCTCGGCGCGCTCACCAACCGCGTGCGCCTGTCGCCTGACTGCCCGTACTGGACCTACGGCGCCAGCCACCTGATGCGCGACCTGGCCAAGGCAGGCCTTCTCTAGCGCTCGACCGAGGCGACATCGCCGCAGGCCACCACGGCGAGCCGATGGGCTAACGGCACCTGCTTGCCCCAGAAAATAGCACCTGATCTGATGCAATCTGATGGGATTGCTGATGGCGTGCGCGCCTCACCCAACATCCATTGGCGATAGAGGCTTGCCAGCGCCGGAAAAAGAGAATGCTCTAGATGTTCCGGTCGGCGCCGGCAGGAGATGCGGTCCAAGGCCGCGTCGCGCCGATCCAGGAGGAGAGTTTCAACATGGGAGGAAATCGAATGCTTTCGCGGCTAAGACTGCTCGTGCTTGGCTTGATCGCCATGCTCGCCGTTCCGGCGATGGCCGAGGCCAAGACGTTCTACTGGATTTCGCATGGCGGCCCGGCCGATCCGGTCTGGACCTACTTCCTCGCTGGCGCCAAGCAATGGGCTGATGACACCGGCAACAAGGTCAACACGTCCTTCCACAACGGCGATGTGGCCTCGCAGCAGGAGGCGATCCGCGCCGCCATCTCGGCCAAGGCCGACGGCATCGTCACCACCAGCCCCGATCCGGGCAGCCTGATTGAGCTCGCCAAGGAAGCGCGCGCGGCCAACATCCCGATCATCAACTTCAACACGCCCGATCCGAAGGCCAACTTCAACGCCTATGTCGGCGGCGACAACGTCACCTTCGGCAAGCACTGGGCGCAATACCTGGTCGACAAGGGCCTGGTGAAGAAGGGCGACTTCGTCTGGATGCCGGTCGAGATCCCCGGCGCAACCTATGGCGTGCAGGAAGAGGAAGGCATCAAGAGCGTGTTCGAGCCGGCCGGCATCACCTATGAGGTGACCGAGGCGACGCTCGACCAGGCCGAAGTGATCAACCGCATGGTCGACTATCTCACCGCGCACAAAGGCAAGGTGAAAGCCATCATAGGCCTCGGCGATCTCGTCACCGGCTCGATCAAGCGCGTGTTCGACCAGGTCGGCGTCAAGCCGGGCGAGATTCCGGTGGTCGGCTGGGGCAACTCGCTCGACACCACGCAGGAAGTGCTGAACGGCTATGTCAATGCCGCGCAGTGGCAGGACCCGCAGGCGACCAGCTATGTGGCGCTTTCGCTGGCCAACATGGCCGCCAGCGGCATCCCCCCGGGTTTCAACGTCATCACCGGCGCGCTCTATGAGAAGGACACCGCCGGCGTCTACGACAAGATCCTGTCCGGCAAATAATCCCTTGAAACTCGAACGGTCGCGACTTCACCCGGTCGCGGCCGCCTTTTTCCTGTCCCGCCGCGCCCGCCTCTGCCAGGCAGGCCGGCCGTAACGTCGCGGGTTCAATGGAAAACCGTTCTCACATCCAACGCCTGATCGCACGGCCGGAATTCGGTCCGCTGGTTTTGCTCATCGTCGAGCTCGTTGTCTTCTGGGGCATCAATCCCGATTTCCTGTCGCCGCAGAACATTTCCAACATCCTGGCCTTCACCGTCGAGCTCGGCCTGATCGCGCTGGCGATGACGCTCCTGATGACATCGGGCGAATTCGACCTTTCCGTCGGCTCGCTGTTCGGCTTCTCGCCGGTGTTGATGTGGACGCTCTACAACAGCGGCGTCACCTCGCTGGAGATGGGCCTGCTGATCGCACTGATCGTTGCCGCGCTGATCGGGCTGGTGAATGGCTGGTTCGTCACCCAGCTCAAGATCCCGTCCTTCCTGGTGACGCTCGGCATGCTTTTGGTCGTGCGCGGCACGGCGCTGTTCATCACCGACGGCTTCCCGCAGCGGACCTGGAGCGCGGAAGGCAGCTGGCTGGCCAACATCCTGGTCGGCGACTTCTATGTCGGCCCGTTTCGCATCTACGCCTCGCTGTTCTGGTTCATCGGCGCCGCGATCGCGCTGGGCTACGTGCTGACACAGAGCCGCACCGGCAACTGGATCCAGGCCGCCGGTGGCAATCCCAATGCCGCCCGCGCGCGCGGCGTCAACGTCAACCGCGTCAAGGTCGGCCTGTTCATCCTGTCGGCGGTGATGGCATCGCTCGCCGGCGTGATCTCGTCGCTGCGCACATCCGCGGCCAACCCCAACAGCGGCACGGGCTACGAGCTAGAGGTCATCGCCATGGTGGTGATCGGCGGCACGGCGCTGACCGGCGGGCGCGGCACCATCATCGGTACCGTGCTCGGCATCCTGATCCTGCGCGTCATGCGCAACGGCATCGTGCTGATCGGCGTGCCGGGGCTGGCCTACAACATCTTCATCGGCGCGATCATCCTCGGCATGATGGCGCTRCATTCATGGCTCGAGCGCCGGCACCAGGCGGGGACTTAAGACGATGGCCGAGCCTCTGATCCGCATGACAAACATCCGCAAGTCCTACGGGCGCGTGCAGGCGCTGGTGGACGCCAATTTCCACGTCAATGAAAAGGAGATCGTCGGCCTGCTCGGCGACAACGGCGCCGGTAAATCGACGCTGATCAAGGTGCTGTCGGGCGCCGTGCCGCTGACCAGCGGCGACATCTTCATCCGCGGCAAGAAGGTGACGCTGCGCTCGACCAGCGATGCCATCGCGCACGGCATCGAGACGATCTACCAGGACTCGGCGCTGGTCACGCAGCTGTCGATCGCCCGCAACCTGTTCCTCGGGCGCGAGCCGATCAAGCCGCCGCGCTTCCTCAACCGCATGGACCAGGAGGCGATGAACGCGGTGGCGCGCGACCTGCTGAGGGAAGTCGGCATCACCAAGAACATCCCGCCGACGACGCCGATCGGCTCGCTGTCGGGCGGCGAGCGGCAGGCCGTGGCGATCGCGCGCGCCATGCATTTCGACAGCGATCTCATCATCCTCGACGAACCGACCAACAATCTCGGCGTCGCCGAGACGCAAGGGGTCTTGAGCTTCGTGCGCAGCGCCCGCGATTCCGGCCATTCCTGCATCTTCATCGCGCACAACATCCACCACGTCTTCCAGGTGGTCGACCGAATCGTGGTGATGCGCCGGGGCAAGGTGGTGGCCGACGACATCGACCCGAAGAAGACCACGGTCGCCGAGGTCGAGCGCGTCATCACCGGCATGTCGGACAAGGAAATCCGCGACGCGATTTCCGATGGCCCGCAGCGGCATGGCTGATTGCTGACCAGCAAATCGCATCAGCGGCCAAGCGCCGTTCACGCCTTGAGCTGGCACAGGATCGCATAAGCCCCTATGACTGGACCCATGAAAGCCACCGTAGCCGATATCGCCAAAAGCTGCGGCCTGTCGACAGCGACCGTCGACCGGGTGCTCAACAACCGGCCGGGCGCAAGCGCGGCCAACCGTCAGCGCGTGATGGAGGCGGCCAAGCAGCTCGGCTATCTGCCGACGCTCGACCAGGTCGTGCTGCCCTCGAAGCCGGCGCATCTCGAATTCTTCCTGCCGATCGGGTCCAACGCCTTCATGGCCGACCTTGCCCACCACATCGACGATTATGCGGCGCGCCTGCCGCTGGTCGCTTCATGCCGCATCCACAACCTTGCCGGCATTTCGCCGGGCGCGCTCCAGAGCGCTGTGGAGAACCTCTCACTCAAGGCCAACGGCGTCGGCGTGATCGCCGTCGACCATCCGCGCACGCGCAACATCCTGCGCGAGCTGGTCGATGCCGGGATAAGGCTGGTCACGCTGATTTCCGACGTGCCGGCCGCGCCCCGCTCGGCCTATGTCGGCATCGACAACCGGGTGGCCGGCCGCACGGCGGCGCTGCTGATGGGCCGCTTCCTCGGCGGCCGCACGGGGCATCTGGCGATGGTGGTCGGCTCGCGCTCCTATCGCGGCCACGAGGAGCGCGAGATGGGTTTTCGCTCGGTGCTGAGCGAGGAGTTCCCCAACCTCACCGTGTCCAGCGCCGTCGAGATCAACGACGAGCCGGACGCCAGCTACCGCGCCACCATCAAGGCGCTGCACGACGAACCCGAGCTGCTCGGCATCTATTGCGTCGGCGCGGGGCGCTCGGGCGTCGCCAAGGCATTGCTGGAAGCCAAGCCGCGCAGGAAGCCGGTCTTCATCTGCCACGACCTGACCAAGGAAACGCGCCGCTATCTCGTCGACGATCTCGCCGACGTCGTCATCGACCAGAATGCGCGATTGATCGCCGAGCAGTCGGTCATCCGCCTGCTCGGCTCCATCGCCTCCTCGGCGCCCTACCTGACCAAGAAATTCATCGAGCCGCGGCTGATCTTCAAGGAAAACGTGCCGGTGCAGTAGCAGGCCAGCGACTGTTTCGTGGATTTGTCTGACGATTGATCCTGCAATTCTGCACAGCAGCTATGCACGCTTGGCAATTGCCGAATCGTTGGGCAGCTCGTATTTATTGACCTGTCGGATGTCTTCCTCCTCCCAGACACCGACGGTGAATACGGTACACCTCCTCCCGTGCCGTATTCGAAATCGAAGCCCGCTGCCTCCTCCTCCCGGCAGCGGGCTTTTTCTTTGCCCGATCAGCGGTAAGCTGAGGTGCGCCAGCCCCTCACCCGGATTGCCAAGTCGAATTGCAAGAGCAATTCGGGCAATCCGACCTCTCCCCAAGGGGAGAGGAGACGATCAGCGCCGGCGCTACCTCTTCTCCCCTCGGGGAGAAGGTGGCCCGAAGGGCCGGATGAGGGGGAGTCCGTAAGTCGCGTTCAGCGCGCCCGGAAGGAGGCGATCAGGCTTTCGGCCATGCGCACGAATTGCGCGCTCGGGCCCTCGCTGCCCACGGTCTGCACGCTCACGCGCGCGCCCTCGAACAACAGCGACAGCGTGTCGGCCAGAAGCTCCGCCTGCCCGATGCCGGCGTCCCGGCACAGCGCGACGAGGCGGTCGCGCTGGGCCTGCTTGAGCTCCTTGATCACGCGCCTGGCCGGATGATCCGTTTCCGTCAGCTCGACCGCGGCATTGGCCATGTCGCAGCCACGGCTGTCGGAAACGAGCATGTCCGCGACTTTGCGAACCCAGGCATGGAGCTGCGCCAGCTTGTCGCCAGGATGCTGGGCCTCGAATTCATCCCAAACCGCGGCACCCTTCGCCGCCGTGGCGCGCAGGCATTCGATGATCAGCTCGTCCTTGGACTCGAAGTGACGGTAAAGCGTCATCTTGTTGGTGCCGGCAGCCTCGGTGATGGCGTCGACGCCAACGCCCTTGATGCCGTGCTTGTGGAACATGTCCTGCGCCGTCTCCAGGATTCGATCCCGGGGGCGGGAACGCTCCGCGACGCCGTCAGTCATGATGATCTCCTTTCGTCGTTTCCAAAAAAACCGTCGCCACCTCTTGACTAGGGTGTTACCGGTCTGTAACTTCCAGTATGTTACTTACTGGTAACACCTATATCACTCGCCGTCAAACGACAAGGCCTCCGATAGTCCTGCCAGAGTGAAATAGGACGCAAAACCTGCCTGTCATGCGGCTTCGGCCGGTGAAGAACGAGAAAAAAGCGGTCCGTGATCATGCGATGCGGGCCGAGCAAGGAGCCACTCCTATGCAAAAGCGCAAAGACCTGACGATCGACGAAGCCATCCGGGATCCGATGATCCGGCTGGTGATGAAGGCGGATGGGATCGACCCCAAAGCCTTCGAACGGCTGCTGCGCCAGCGCGCGGCGGAACAGGCGCCGGACGATGAAGTCCTGCCATCCTTCCTGCAGGATTCCGGTTCCGGCCGGGCCCGGCGCCTGCGCCATTTCGCAAAACCGTTCGGCGAGGCGTCCGCATCATGGTGAACTTCTTCATCCACCGCCCGATCTTCGCGTCGGCGATTGYCATCATCATGGTGCTCGCCGGCGCGATCGCCTATTTCCTGTTGCCGGTCTCGCAGTTCCCCGACATCACGCCGCCGCAGGTCGTGGTCAGCGCGCACTATCCGGGCGCCAGCGCGCAGGTCGTGGCCGATACGGTCACCACGCCGCTCGAGCAGCAGATCAACGGCGTGCAAGGCATGACCTACATGTCGTCGACGAGCTCGAATGACGGCTCGTCCACCATCACCATCACCTTCGACGTCGGCTATCCGCTGAGCACGGCGGCCGTCGACGTGCAGAACCGCGTCAGCCAAGCGGCATCCTCCCTGCCCGCCATCGTCAACCAGGGCGGCGTGACGATCAAGAAGCAGAACCCCAATTTCGTGCTGATCGTCGACCTCACCTCGCCGGACGGCTCGATCGATCCGGTGGCACTGAGCAACCTCGCCTATCTGCAGGTGGTCGACCCACTGAAGCGCCTGCCCGGCGTCGGCGACGTGCAGATCTTCGGCGAACGCCGCTATTCGATGCGCGTCTGGCTAGACCCGGACAAATTGGCCAATCTCGGCATAACCGCGGTCGATGTGCAGAACGCCATTTCCGAGCAGAACGTGCAGGTGGCGGCCGGCAAGATCGGCCAGTCGCCGGCGCCGGCCGGCACCGCCTTCGAGATGCAGGTCAATGCCGTCGGCCGCTTGAGTGACCCGAAGGAATTCGGCGATATCGTCGTGCGCGCGAACTCGCAGAATGGCTCGCTGGTGCGGCTGCGCGACGTCGCCCGCATCGAGCTCGGCGCGCTGCAATATTCCTCGTCCGCCTTCTTCGGCAAGGACCCGACCGTGGTTCTGGCCGTCTACCAGATGCCCGGCTCCAACGCGCTCGACCTGCAGCAGCGGGTCAAGGACAAGATGCAGGAGCTGTCGCAGCGTTTCCCGAAGGGCGTCAACTACGCCATGCATTACGACACGACACGCTTCGTGTCGGCCTCGATGCATGACGTGCTGATCACACTCGGCGAGGCGCTGGTGCTGGTCGTGGCGGTGGTGTTCGTCTTCCTGCAGAGCTGGCGCACCACCATCATCCCCACCATCGCCATTCCCGTCTCGCTGATCGCGACGCTGGCGATCATGTACATGCTGGGCTTCTCGCTCAACATGCTCTCGCTGCTCGGCATGGTGCTCGCGATCGGCCTGGTCGTCGACGACGCCATCGTCGTGGTCGAGAATGTCGAACGACAGCTCGAGGCCGGGCTCAAGCCGCTGGCCGCGACACGCGCGGCGATGGCCGAGGTGACGGGACCGATCATCGCCACCACGGCGGTGCTGATGGCGGTGTTCATCCCCGTCGCCTTCATCCCGGGCGTTTCCGGCCGGCTCTACAACCAGTTCGCGTTGACCGTGGCGATATCGGTCGGCATCTCGGCCTTCAACTCGCTGACGCTGTCGCCGGCGCTGAGCGCTGCCTTCCTGCGCCATCGCGGCGCGACCYAGTTCGTGCTCTTCCGCTGGTTCAATGCCGGCTTCGACTGGCTGTCGCATGCCTATGCGCATGGCGTGCGCATCCTGATCAAGCTGCGCTGGATCATGCTCGGCCTGTTCGCGGCCGGCCTGGTCGCCACCTACTTCGTCTGGCAGAAATTGCCCTCGACCTTCCTGCCCGTCGAAGACCAAGGCTATTTCTTCGTCGTCATCCAGCTGCCGGACGGCGCTTCGCTCGAACGCACCGACGCGGTGGCGCAGAAGGCGCGCGACATCCTGCAGAACACGCCCGGCGTCGACATCGTCGGCTCGATCAGCGGCCTGAACTTCCTCACCAGCGCCGCGCAGTCGAACTCAGCGGTCGAGTTCGCCATCCTGAAGCCCTGGGACGAGCGTGGGCCCGACCAGAGCGCCTCGAAGCTCGTCGAGCAGGTGCGCGGCAAGCTGTTGCAGATGCCTGAAGCCTTCGCGCTGTCCTTCGATCCGCCMTCGATCCCGGGCCTCGGCACCACCGGTGGCTTCGAGTTCCAGGTGGAGGACCTGTCGGGTCGCGGCAGCGCTGCGCTGAACGACGTCACGCAGGCGCTGATCGCGGAGGCGCGCAAGCAGCCCGAACTCAACCCGCAGCAGCTGTTCTCGTCCTTCTCGACCTCGACGCCGCAGTTCAACTACGACCTCGACCGCAGCAAGGCGAAGCTTCTCGGCCTCAACCTGCCGGACGTCTTCAACACGCTGCAGATCTATCTCGGCTCGCTCTATGTCAACGATTTCAACCTGTTCGGCCGCACCTTCCGGGTGACCATCCAGGCCGACAAGGACGCGCGCGCCGACGCAACCGACATCTCCAGGCTCTACGTGCGCAACGCGTCGGGCGGCATGGTGCCGCTGAGCACGCTGGGCAAGCTGGTGCCGATCGTCGGTCCGGAGACCGTGCCGCATTACAACAACAACGCCTCGGCCCTGATCAATGGCGGCGCTGCCCCCGGCTTCTCGTCCGGACAGGCGGTGGCCGCGATGGAGCGGGCGGCGGCCAACGTGCTGCCACGCGACTTCGGCTATGAATGGACCGGCATCACCTTCCAGGAGCTCAAGGCCGGATCGATCGCCTCCGTCGTGTTCGGGCTGGCGATCGTCTTCGTCTTCCTGATCCTTGCGGCGCAGTATGAAAGCTGGGCGATGCCCTTCATGGTGCTGCTCGCCGTGCCGCTGGCTTTGTTCGGCGCCTTCATCGTGCTCCTGTTGCGCGGCATGCAGATCGACGTCTACTCGCAGATCGGCTTCGTCATGCTGATCGGCCTGGCGGCGAAGAACGCGATCCTGATCGTCGAGTTCGCCAGACGCCGGCGCGAGGAAGGCCTGACCATCATCGAGGCCTCGATGGAAGCGGCACGGCTGAGGCTAAGGCCGATCCTGATGACGGCCTTCGCCTTCATCCTCGGCGTGCTGCCGCTGATGTTCGCGACGGGCGCGGGCGCTGCCAGCCGGCAGTCGATCGGCACCACCGTCTTCGGCGGCATGGTGGCGGCGACCATCCTGTCGCTGGTCTTCGTGCCCGTCTTTTACGCGGTGATCGAACAGCTGCGCGAGCGCGGCGAAAAAGAACCAGCCAAGGGGCACCACGACGCCCCTCAGCCAAAAGAAATCGAACCGACCGCCGAGCCGGCGCTTCAGCCGCTCGCACAAGCGGCTGAATAAGATTGGAGACCAAAATGCGTAGATGGAAAATCGCTCTAGGCGCCGCCGTCGCGGTGGGCGCAGTGTCGGTGGCAAGTGTCCACCTGCTGAATCCGGGCTATCTCGGCAGCGGCACCGCGGGCGCAGCGCCCGCCCCGGCGGCCTTCGTCATGCCGGTGCCGGTGGTGAATGTCGTCAAGAAGACGCTGCCGATCTATCTCGACTACGCCGCGCGGGTCGAGCCGATCCGCAGCATCACGCTGCAGGCCCGTGTGCCGGGTTATCTGCAGGAGCAGACCGCGGCCGACGGCAGCGACGTCAAGCAGGGCGACCTGCTCTACCGCATCGCGCCCGACGACTATCAGGCCGCGCTGGATCAGGCGAAGGCACAGGTGCAGCGCGATGCCGCGACGCTCGAATACGCCAAGTCCAATCTCGGCCGCGGCACAGATCTCGCCAAGGCCGGCTATCTCGACAAGGACAGCTTCGACCAGCGCACCAGCAATCTGCGCACGGCCCAGGCCGCGCTTGCCGTCGACCAGGCAGCGGTGCGGACGGCCGAGCTCAATCTCGGCTATGCCGAGATCAAGGCGCCGTTCCCGGGACGCATCGGCCGCAACCAGGCCTCGGTCGGCACGCTGGTCAGCGTCGCCGGCACGGTGCTCAACACGCTGGTGCAGCTCGACCCGATCTATGTGACCTTCAATCCGAGCGAGAGCGATCTCGTGCAGATCGAGCAGGCGAAGGCCAACGGGCCGATCGCCGTCGACGTTTTGYTGCCCGGCGAGACACAACCCAGCCAAAAGGGCGAGCTCACCTTCATCGACAACACGATCGACYATTCGACCGGCACCATCACGGCGCGCGCCACGATCGGCAACGCCAAGTTCACGCTGTTGCCGGGGCAATATGTACGGGTGCGGCTGCATGTGAAGGAGCAGCCCAACACGCTGATGGTGCCGCAAGTGGCGCTCGGTTCCAGCCAGCTCGGCAAGTACCTCTATGTCATCGGCAAGGGCAACACCGTCGACCAGAAGCTGGTATCGCTTGGGCCCACCGACGGCGACCTGATTTCCGTGACCTCCGGCATCTCCGAGACCGACCAGGTGATCACGGGCAATCTGCAGAAGATCGGACCCGGAATGCCGGTTTCTCCCTTGCCGCAACCGAAACCGGCCAGCTGATAACCCCCATCAGTTTCCGGTCCGACGGTGCCCTCGACTCCCACGTCGAGGGCACCGTTTTGCTGTGTGGGTTCAGTCAGTCCCCGACGACTGCACTGTGCGTGGCTTCGCGGGGATTGCTCGCCAGCAGTTCGACCAGGCCGGCGATATCGGCGCGTTCTGCCTTGGCCGGCAGCATGAAGGCGCAATAGGGCTGGCCGAGGCGAACCGAGACGGAGGACAGGGCGATCAATCGGCCTGCCTCCAGGTCGGGGCTCGCCATGACCCTTTGGCCCAGAGCTATCCCCAGGCCAAGCCGCGCCGCGCCGATTGCCAGGCTGGACAAGCCGACGCGGCGGCCATGCGAGGGGTCCGGCGCGCGGTTGCCGCCGGCGGCGGCGAACCAGTCCGCCCAGCTCGGATGCGAGGCATAATTCGGCCCCCAATTGGTGTGGATGAAGTGGCTTTCATGCATGTCCGCCAGATCGGCAGCGCCGTGGCGCTGGCAGAACTCGGGGGCTGCGACCGGCAGGACGTCGTCATGGACGAGCCGGACCATTTTCAGCGCCGGATAGTGGTAGTCGCCATAGGAGATGCGCAGATCGATGTTCTGGCGCACCACGTCGATCGGATCGTCCTCGACGCGGACGTCGATCGCCATTTGCGGGAAGCTTTCAAGCAGCACCGCCAATCGCGGCGCCAGCCAAAGCTCGGCGAGCGAGAACGGCACGCTGACCACGAGGCGCGTGCGCAGGCCGCCTTCCAGCATGCGCCGGCCGACCGCCGCGATCTCGCCCAGCGCGTGCGCCGTCTGCGGATAGATGGCGTGGCCGGCGTCGGTCAACGCGATGCGGTTGCCGTTGCGCATGAAGAGCTGCTTGCCGAACCAGTCTTCCAGGTTGCGGATCTGCTGGCTGACCGCGGCCGAGGAGACGCCGAGCTCGGTGGCGGCAAGCGTGAAGGAGCCGGCGCGGGCCGCGACCTCGAAAGCCCTCATCGCGTTCAATGGCGGAAGCTTTTCCATGCCATCCTCGAAAGTTTTTCTTGGGAAACCCTAACAATTTTCCGCGTTGTGGCAAAGTTTTCCTTGGTGTGAAGTGACCTCCAGATTTCGGAGGACGCTATGATCGAAACCATTCTCGACCTGGACCGCTACCCGCTCGACCGCGAAGGCACCCCCGAATGGCAACGGCTGGTGGGCGAGTCCAAGGCCGCGCTGGCAGCCAACGGCATGTTCAACCTCGAAGGCTTCCTGCGCCCCGGCATGGTCGAAAAGGCCGTCGCCGAGATCCGGCCGGTGATGGACACGCGCTCGCATGTCCACAGGCGAATGCACAACATCTATTTCAAGCCGTCGATCCCGGAGCTTTCGCCGGATCATCCGGCGCTGCGCAAAGTGGAGACGATCAGCCACACGGTCTGCGCCGACCAGATTCCCGGTAGCACCGTGCTTTCGATTTACGAATACGCGCCGCTGGTGCGGTTCCTGGCGGCGACAATGGACAAGCCGCACCTTTACGTCATGCAGGATCCCCTCGCCCGAGCCAATGTCATGGGCTACCGTGCCGGCGAAGCGCTCAACTGGCATTTCGACCGCTCGGAATTCACCACGACGCTGTTGCTGCAGGCGCCCGAGCGCGGCGGCGACTTCGAGTACCGCACCGACCTGCGCACGGACAGCGACCCGAATTATGACGGGGTAGCCAAGCTGCTCGAGGGGCGCGACCCCCAAGCAAAAATCCTGCGCATCAAGGCCGGCACGCTGAACGTCTTCCGCGGCAAGAACACCGCGCATCGCGTCACCACGGTCGAGGGCAATCGCGAGCGCATGATCGCGGTGTTCTCCTATTACGAACGCCCCGGCGTGATGTTCACCGACGAGGAGCGGATCGGTTTCTACGGGCGAGCGGCTTGAGACTGCCGGTTCAAAATCCGCAGTTCGTGGAAATCAGCTCTTGTTAGATTGTCGACAATCTGCTTGTCTTGCAGAAATTCCTCCTGGGAGTCGACCCATGGCAAAGCTGGATTTCGGTCCGATCGCGGATACGACGCGCAGGGCGGAGATCGTCGCCCTGCTCAGGCGCGCCATCCTGACCGGCCAGTTGGAGCCCGGGCAGAAGCTCAACGAGCTCCGGATTTCCGAGCAGATGCGGGTGAGCCGCGCGCCGCTGCGCGAGGCGATGCGCGAGTTGGTGCAGGAAGGCATCCTGACCAGCATTCCTTACGCCGGAACCTTCGTGGTCGACGTCACCGCCAAGGACATCATCGACGCCTATTCGCTTAACAAGGTGCTCGATGAATTCGCCATCGAACTCGCCTGGCCGCAGCGCGACCAGCGCTTCTTCGACGAGCTCGACCGCCGCCATGAAGCGGTGAAGCAGGCGACACGGGCAAAGGACACCACGCGCCAGATCGAGACGGCGCTGCAACTGCACGGGCTGATCTACGAATGGGCCGACAATTCGGTGCTGCTGGAGACCTGGCAGCGCCTGACCAGCCGGCTGCAGATGTATTTCGCCCTGCACCAGCGGGCGCGCAACGAGCCGGTGCCGGCCGAGGACGTGCACGAGACCTATGTGGCGCTGCTCAAAGGCGCCGACATGCGCGCAGCGCAGCGCCATGCGCGCGAGCATATCGACCTCGATTTCGAGGAGCTTCTCGCCTATGCGCGCGGCCTCGAAAAGCGCGCGTCGAAGAACTGACYGACAAGCGGACGACGGCAAAGTGAAGATCAAGAGCATCAAGGCCTATCATGTCGTGCAGCCCTTCGTGGACGGGCCCTACCGCATGTCCAAGGGGCGCGTCGCCGATTGCTTCGACGCGGTGATCGTCGCCATCACCTCCGACAGCGGCCTGACCGGTTGGGGCGAGATGGCGCCGCTCGGCAATTTCTACTCGGCCGCCTTCCCGGCGGGAGCACGCGCGGGCGTGCCGGAGATCGCGCCGCATCTCATCGGCCAGGATCCGCGCGGGTTCGCCGGCATCGGCCGGCTGATGGACACGGTGTTCAAGGGCCACCCCTACATCAAGTCGGCGCTCGACATGGCGTGCTGGGACCTCGCGGCGCGAGCGGCTGATGTGCCGCTGGTGACCATGCTCGGCGGCCGCGAGAGCGACATGGCGGAGACCTACCGGGTCGTCACCCACGGCACGCTCGACCAGATGGCGGCTTTGGCCAAGCGGATCATTTCCGAGGGCTGCCGGCGCCTGCAGGTCAAGGTCGGCGGCAACGTGCATGACGACATCGAGCGGGTGACGACGGTGGCCGCTGCCGTGCCGAAAGGCACGGTGATCTTCTGCGACGCCAATGCCGGCTGGACGCCTTACCAGGCGCGGCAGTTCGCCGATGCCACGCGCGGCATCGACTACACATTCGAGCAGCCTTGCACGACGCTCGATGAGAACATGTCGGTGCGCCGCATGCTCGACAAGCCGATGGTGCTGGACGAGTCCGTCACCTCGCTGGGCGAGATGCTGGAGATCCATCGCCGCGGTGCCGCCGACGGGCTGACGCTGAAGATCTCGCGGCTGGGCGGCGTGACGCAGACACGACTGATCCGCGACGTCGCCGTCGATCTCGGCTTCATGATCACGGTGGAAGACACCGGCGGCGCCGAGATCGATACCGCGGCGATGGCGCATCTGTCGCTGTCGACACCGGCGGAACGCCGGCTGCACGCCATCGCCTTCCACGAATGGGTCACGGTGCGCACGGCCAGGAACGCGCCGCCGGTGACCGGCAGCCATATGGGCGTACCCGACGGCCCTGGCCTCGGCATCGATGTCGACCCCGGCCTGCTCGGCGAGCCCTTCTTCGAGATCGGCTGACATGAAGATCAGGCGCGTCAAGGCGACACCAATCAACTACAGGCTGGAAGCGCCTTACGTCTGGGTCTTCGGCGAGCTCGACGGCTTCTCGCCGACCATCGTCGAGGTCGAGACCGAGGACGGGCTCGTCGGCATCGGCGAAGCGCCGACGCCGGGCGCGGCGGCCATCATCAACGACGTGCTGGCGCCGAGACTCAATGGCCGGGACGCCTTCGACATCGCCGGCGCGGAGGAAGTCTGCCTGCCCTTCTGGAGCGGCGTGCAGTCGATCAACGACCGCACCCGCATCATGGCCTTCGGCGCCATCGAGATGGCGCTATGGGACCTGCGGGGCAAGGCGTGGAAGCAGCCGCTCTACCAATTGCTCGGCGGCGCGGTGCGCAAGGACATTCCCTTCACCGATTATTTCTCGCTGCGCGGCGACGGCGCCAAGGTGAAAGGCGAGAAGACACCGGAAGAGGTCGCCGACTACTGCGTCGAGCTCAACGAGCGCCACGGCACGACCTTCTTCGAAGGCAAGTTCTCAACGCACGATCCCAAAGTTTCCATGAAGATGGTCGAGCTGATCCGCAAGAGGCTCGGCGACGATGCGATGATCCGCATCGATTCCAACCAGGCTTATTCGCTGGCCACGGCCAGACAATTGGCGCGGCCATTGGAAGAACTCGGCGTGCGCAACTGGGAGGACCCGGTGGCGACCATCGAGGAGATGCGTGAGCTGCGCCGCCACACCTCGATACCGTTCTCGACCCACAACATCGACATCGCCCGCGCCATGGAGCTGAAGGTGCCGGACGCCTTCGTCGGCAACCCGACCGCGCATGGCGGCATCAACCGCATGCTGCGCTTCGTCGGCGCCTGCGAGCATGCCGGCATCGACTACTGGTGCTACAGCGGCGACACCGGCATCGGCAGCGCCTGCTACCTGCATCTGTGCGCCGCGCTCGGTTGGATCAGGGAGCCCAACCAGTCGCTGTTTCGCATGCAGCCGATGGACATTATCGAGGAAGGTCCGTTTACGCCGAAGAACAACACTGTGCCGGTGCCGGAAGGGCATGGCCTCGGGGTCACGCTGGTACGGGAAAGGCTTGCCGCCTGCCACCGCGACTTCGTCGAGAACGGTGCTTGCAACAAATATCACGACCCGGAAAAGCCCGGGACCTACCGCAGACTGCCGCTGAATTAGGAGGATGTCGAAAAGCTAGCAGGACTTATCTGGAAAAAGGCGGCCACAAGTCGCCTGGCCGACAGACAATTCATCAAGAAAATCTGACTTTTCCGTCCCAACGAGCGGATGGACCAGTCGGAACCGCATGCTACTGTACATCGACCGATACTGAGTGCCTGGACCGGAGAACTCCATGGAACTCGCAAATTGAATGCACCCGCCAACCACAACAACTGGGGAAAGGGCCTAGACCCATGAGCAAGAACTACCGCATTCTCGATCTCCTCCGCCGCGGGCGTACGCCGCTCGAAAACCATCTCATCGACGGCCTGATCGACGGCCGCATCAGCCGCCGCGAATTCGTGCGCCACGGCAGCCTGCTCGGCCTGTCGCTGCCGCTGCTCGGCCGCATCGGCATGGCCGCCGGTTTCGGCGCCGCGCCGTCGCTCGCGCGCGCCGGCGCGCCCGGCGCCACCATCCGCGTCGGCAGCAGCGTGCCGGCCGCCGCGATCGACCCGGTCACCATCGCCGACGCCGGCGGCCTGCTCGTCATGCAGCAGGTCGCCGAGTTCCTTTGCGTCGACGGTCCGGACCTCGTTCTGAAGCCGGCGCTGGCCGAGAGCTGGTCCCCCAACACCGACGGCACGGTGTGGACCTTCAAGCTGCGCAAGGGCGTGAAATTCCATTCGGGCGGCGAGATGAAGGCCGACGACGTGGTCGCCAGCATCGACCGTCTCGCCGATCCGGCAAACTCGTCCAACGCGCTGTCGGTGTTCACCGGCATCCTGCAGAAGGGCGCCTCGAAGAAGGTCGACGACTACACCGTCGAATTCCACCTCGACGCGCCGAACGGCAACTTCCCCTACATGCTGTCGTCCGACAACTACAACGCCGTCATCATCCCGGCGAGCTACAAGGGCGGTTACGAACAGAGCTTCGACGGCACCGGGCCGTTCAAGATCGAGAAATACACACCCAAGGTCGGCGCCTCCTTCGTGCGCAATGACGATTACTGGGGCGAGAAGGCTCTGCCGGACCGCACCGAATTCACCTTCTTCACCGACATCCAGCCGCAGATCCTGGCGCTGCAGGGCGGACAGATCGACATCATCAACCAGATGCCGGTGCTGGCGGGTGTCGCCGTGCTCAACGACCCGAATGTCGACATCATCAGCCTGAAGTCGTCGGCGCATCAGCAGCTGCATATGCATTGCGACGAAGGCCCGACGAAGGATGCCCGCGTGCGCCGCGCCATCGCGCTCTGCCTCGACCGCGAGAAGCTCGCCGCCGGCCTGATGAAGGGACGCTCGGCGCTCGGCAACGACAGCCCGTTCGCCGCCGTCTACCCTTCGACCGACACCAGCGTGCCGCAGCGCAAGCAGGATATCGCCCAGGCCAAGCAGTTGATGGAAGCGGCCGGCCTCGCTCAAGGCTTCAAGATGACGCTGACCACCGAGCGCTACCTGGAAATCCCGGAATACGCCCAGCTCATCCAGAACTGGGTCAAGGAAATCGGCATCGAGCTCGAGCTCAACATCCTCGACCAGAGCGCCTATTACGGCGATGCCGTGTTCGGCAAGTCGAACTGGCTGGATTCGGCGATGGGCATCACCGATTACGGCCATCGCGGCGTGCCCAATGTCTATCTCGCGGCGCCCTTGAAGAGCGACGGCACCTGGAACGCCGCGCATTTCAAGAACAAGGACTACGATCAACTGGCGACAAGCTATATCGCCGCCCTCGATCTCGAGGCGCAGAAGGCCGACGCCGGCAAGATCCAGAAGCTGCTGCTCGAGGAAACGCCGGTGATCTTCGGCTATTTCTACGACTATCTGACGGCGACGGCGAAAGGCGTGGCCGGCGTGCAGCCCACCGCCATGTCGCAGCTGTTCCTCGACAAGGCGTCGAAAGGCTGAGCATGAGGCAAGCGTAATCCCGCAAGCGCCGGCTTCGGAAGGGCTGGCGCTTCGCGGCCAAGCGCGACAGGGTGCCAAACGCCTTGCCCGTAGATGGCCGTAGCGGGATGATGCGACCCATGGGAACCGCTACCCTGCTCACCACAATGCATTGGGGGACCTACGAGGTCCGCGCCGAGAACGGCCGGCTCGTCGGCGTCGAGCCATGGAGCGGCGATCCTGACCCGTCGCCGATCGGCCGGTCGATGCTCGGCACGGTGCAGGGCGAGTTGCGCGTCGCCCGCCCGGCCATCAGGCGCGGCTGGCTGGAGGGAAACAGGTCCAGCCCGGCAAGCAGGCGCGTCGACGAACCCTTCGTCGAAGTCTCCTGGGAAACCGCGCTCGACATCGTGGCCGCCGAGCTGCAGCGCGTCCGCTCGACGCATGGCAACAGCGCGATCTATGCGGGCTCGTATGGTTGGGCGAGCGCCGGGCGCTTCCACCATGCGCAGGGGCAGGTCCACCGCTTCCTCAACACGATCGGGGGCTATACCGGCTCGGTGCTGAGCTATTCCTATGGCGCTGCCGAGATCATCCTGCCGCATGTGCTGGGCAGCACCGATGCGCTGACCGGCAATCACACCACCTGGGACGGGATCGAAGAACATGCCAAGCTGATCGTGGCCTTCGGCGGTCTGCCCTGGCGCAACACGCAGGTGCAGGGCGGCGGCTCGGCGCGGCACGAGGCTTCGGCGGCGCTGCGCAACGCCGTCGCCAACGGCGCGCGGCTGATCAACGTCTCGCCGGTGCGCGACGACGCGCCGCGCGGGACCGAGACCGAATGGCTGCCGCTAAGGCCGAACAGCGACACCGCCGTGATGCTGGCGCTCTGCCATGTGCTGATCCGCGAGGGCCTGCACGACGGGGCGTTCCTGACGCGCTACTGCACAGGTTTCGGGACCGTGCGCGCTTATATACTGGGCGATAGCGACGGCCAGCCGAAGGATCCAGCCTGGGCGGCGAAACTCAGCGGTGTCGATACCGCGACGATCGAAGCGCTCGCCCGCGACATGGCCGCCAACCGCACCATGCTGATGGTCAGCTGGTCGCTGCAGCGCGCCGATCATGGCGAGCAGCCCTACTGGGCGGCGATCACGCTCGCCGCTCTGCTCGGGCAGATCGGACTGCCGGGCGGCGGCATCGGCTTCGGCTATTCCTCGACCAACGGCGCCGGCAGGCCGGAGATGGGGTTCCGCTGGCCCTCGGTGCCGCAGGGCAGGAATGCCGTGGCGCATTTCATCCCGGTCGCGCGCATGGCCGACCTGCTGCTCAACCCCGGTGGATCGTTCGACTTCAACGGCGCCAGGYTGACCTATCCCGACATCAGGCTCGTGTACTGGGCCGGTGGCAATCCGTTCCATCACCACCAGGACCTAAACCGTCTGGTCGAGGCCTGGCAGCGGCCCGAGACTGTGATCGTCAACGAGCAATTCTGGACGGCGACGTCGCGTCACGCCGACATCGTGTTGCCGGTGACGACGCCGCTGGAGCGCAACGACCTCGCCTTCTCGAACCGGGAAAACCTCATCGTCGCCATGAAGCAGGCGATCGAGCCGTTCCAGCAGGCGCGCGACGATTTTGCCATCTTCGCCGACCTCGCCGCGCGCCTAGATACAAGCGAAGCCTTCACCGAAGGACGCGGCGCCGACGAATGGATCCGGCACCTCTATGGCCAGGCGGTAGAGAATGCCAATGCTGCCGGCGTGGAGATGCCGCCCTTCGAGCGCTTCTGGCACGACGGCCATGCCGACCTTGCGCGCTCGGTGACGTCGCAGACCTTTCTTGGCGCGTTCCGCGCCGATCCGGAGCAGCATCCGTTGGCGACGCCGTCCGGGCGCATCGAGCTGTTCTCGGCGACGATCGAGTCCTTCGGCTATGACGACTGTCCCGGCCACGCCGTCTGGCGCGAGCCGCGCGAATGGCTCGGCAATGAGAACCTTGCCGAACGGTTTCCCCTGCATCTGTTGTCGCCGCAGCCGGCCGACAAGCTGCACAGCCAGTACGACCACGGGTCGGTCAGCCGGGCGGGCAAGGTCGCGGGCCGCGCGCCGCTGCTGATCAATCGCGAGGACGCGGCGGCACGCGGCATCGTGGGCGGCGCGGTGGTCAAGATTTTCAACGAGCGCGGATCGTGCCTCGCCGGCGCCGTGCTCACCGACAGCCTGACCCCCGGCGTCGTGCAACTGCCGACCGGAGCCTGGTTCGACCCGGCACGGCCAGGCGAGCCGGAAGGCCTCGAAAAGCACGGCAATCCGAATGTGCTGACGCCCGATCGCGGCACGTCGCGGCTTGCGCAGTCGCCGACCTGCAATTCGACGCTGGTTCAGGTGTCGCGGTTTACGGGAACCGTTCCGCCCGTGACAGCCTTCGATCCGCCTGCCACTATTGATTTATCCGATTTGCCCGGCATGTCCGGGCGCAAAGGTCTTTCATAAGGAGACGACGCCATTCCAGCTTTCCTCGTCCGGCGCCTGGCATTGTCGCTCGTCACGCTGTTCCTGCTCAGCGTCATGGTGTTCCTCGGCGGCCAGGTGCTGCCGGGCAATGTCGGGCGTGCCATCCTGGGGCCGTTCGCCGACCAGCGCGCGGTGGATGCGCTGAACCATTCGCTCGGCGTCGACCGGCCGCTGCTTGTCCAATACGGAAGCTGGATCTGGAACTTCCTGCATGGCGACATGGGCACGTCCTATGTATTCCGCGCGCCGGTGGCGCCCTTCGTCATCGATGCGCTTGGCAATTCGATGAAGCTGGCGCTGGTCGCCTTCGTGCTGGTGGTGCCGATCGGCATCCTCGGCGGCGTCATCGCCGCGCTCAATTTCAACAGGCCGCTCGACCGCATCATCAGCCTTGGCGGTTTGTCGGTCACGGTGCTGCCCGAGTTCGTCACCGGCATCATCCTGATCCTGATCTTCGGGGTGTGGCTGCGCTGGCTGCCGATCGCCGCCGCCTGGCCGAAAGGCGCCGGCTTCTTCACCCAGCTCTACTACCTCATCCTGCCCTCGCTGCCGCTGTTCCTGGTGCTGTTCGGCTACATCGCGCGCATGGCGCGCTCCGGCATGATCGAGGCGCTCGATTCCGACTATACGAGGACGGCCGTGCTCAAAGGCCTGCCGTGGCGCACGGTGATCTGGCGCCATGTGCTGCGCAACGCGCTGCTGCCGACCATCACCGTGATCGCCACCCAGACCGGCTATCTCATCGGCGGCCTGGTGGTGATCGAGACTTTGTTCCGTTACCAGGGCATCGGCTCGCTGATCTTCACCGCTGCGCGCGGCAAGGATTTCCCGATGCTCGAGGCCGGCATCCTGACCATCGGCATCGTCTATGCGGTGGCCACGTTGGTCGCCGACTTCCTCTATTCGGTGCTCAATCCGCGCATCCGGCTGGGAGCAGAGCAATGAGCGCCACCGACACGCCTGTCAGCCTGCCGACGCCCGACACCGCACAGCGCAGTCCCTGGGGCGAGGTGCTGCATTCGCTGCTACGGTCCGGTACCTTCCTGACCGGGCTCGGCATCGTCGTCTTCTGGATCGTCTGCGCGCTGTTCGGCCAGCACTTCGTCCCCTACGATCCGCTGGCCAGCGACATCATCGATGCGCTGACGCCGCCGGCGGCCAATCACTGGTTCGGCACCRACCAGCTCGGCCGCGACGTGTTCTCGCGCGTCATTGTCGGCTCACGCGACATCCTCACCGTGGCGCCGCTGGCGACTATCCTGGCGACCATAGCCGGCACCGCGCTCGGCCTCGTCATCGGCTATTTCCGCGGCATCGTCGACGACATCGTCAGCCGCGTGCTCGAAGCCTTCATGGCGATCCCGGTGGTGATCATCGCGCTGCTCGCCATCGTCGCGCTCGGCACCTCCAAGATCACCGTCATCGTCGTCATCGGCCTGAGCTTCGCGCCGATCATCGCCAGGACGGTGCGTTCGGCGGTGCTGGCCGAACGCGAGCTCGACTATGTGGCCGCGGCAAAGCTGCGCCACGAGGGCGCGCTGCACACGATGTTCGTCGAGATCCTGCCCAACGTCATCCCGCCGATCCTGGTCGAGACGACGGTGCGGCTTGGCTATGCCATCTTCGCGGTCGCGACCCTCTCCTTCATGGGCTTCGGCATCCAGCCGCCGTCGCCAGACTGGGGCCTGTCGATCTCCTCCAATTACGGCATGATCGGCGGCGGCTTCTGGTGGACGGTGCTGTTCGATGCGCTCGCCATCGCCTCGCTGGTGATCGGCGTCAACCTCGTGGCCGACGGCGTGCATGGAGCGTTCAATGACTGACCCCAGGCAAGCCGCCAACGCGCTCGAGCTGAAGGACCTTTCGGTCGCCTATCGCGTCGGCCGCCGCAACCGCGCGGTGCTGCGCAACGTCAACCTGACCATCAAGGCCGGCGAGGCCTATGGGCTGGTCGGCGAATCCGGCTGCGGCAAATCCACCGTCGCGCTTTCAGTGGTGCGCTACCTGCCGCGCAACGGCTCCATCACCGGCGGCTCGATCGCGCTCGACGGCAAGGACGTCATGAAGCTCGATGCGGAGGCGCTCAGGCGCGCCCGCGCCGACAGCGTGTCGATGGTCTACCAGGACCCCGGCAAGGCGCTAAACCCGTCGCTGCGCATTGGCCGCCAGCTGACCGAAATCTTCGAGCTTGCCGGCGTCACCGGACAGGCGGCCGAGGACAAGGCGCTCGCCATGCTGAACCGGGTGCGTATCTCGGATCCGGCAGGCGTCATGCAGCGCTATCCGCATCAGCTCTCCGGCGGCATGCAGCAGCGCGTGGCGATCGCCATGGCGCTGGCCAACGATCCCTCGATGCTGATCCTCGACGAGCCGACGACCGGCCTCGACGCCACGGTCGAGGCGGAGGTGCTCGACCTGATCGGCCAATTACGGCGCGAGCTGTCGGCTTCAATCTTGTTCATCAGCCACAACCTCGCCGTCGTCTCCAACATGTGCGACCGCGTCGGCGTGCTTTATGCCGGCATGCTGGTCGAGGAAGGCTCGACCAGAGACGTCTTCAACGATCCGCGCCATCCTTACACGGTGGCCCTGCTGCGCTGCCTGCCGCGCGGCGGCCAGCGCAAGGACCAGGGCCGGCTCGACACCATCCCGGGCTTCCTGCCCGGCATCGGCGCCAACATCGTCGGTTGCGCCTTCGCCGACCGCTGCGCTCTGGYCACCGAACGCTGTCGCGCCGAGCCGCCGCCGCTCTATGAGCTCGGYGACGGCCGCCTGTCGCGCTGCCACTATCACGATCACGCGCAGTCGCTGCCGCGCGCAACGCCCGCCGAGATCGCCGCCGCCCAGCCGAAGCAGGCGCCGCCGGTGCTGCAGGTCGAGGGGCTGAACAAGACCTATGCCAGCCACGGCCGTCCGCTCAGGGCGGTGAAGGACGTCTCGGTGAGCCTCAGGCCCGGCGAGACGCTCGGGCTGGTCGGAGAATCCGGCAGCGGCAAGACGACCTTCGCCAGGCTCCTGCTCGGCCTTGTCCCGCCGGACGACGGCGGCTCGATCGAGCTCGAAGGCAAGAAGCTCGCGCCACGGCTTGCCAGCCGCTCGGAGGATCAGGTCAAGGCGGTGCAGATCGTCTTCCAGAACCCGGACTCCGCGCTCAACCGCTCGCATTCGATCCGGCATATCCTCTCCCGCGCCCTGAAGCGGCTGGGCGGGCTCACCGGCAAGACGCTGGACAACCGCCTGGAAGAGCTGGTCCGCTCGGTGCGGCTCACCGACCGGCACCTGGCGGTCAAGCCACGCCAGCTTTCGGGCGGGCTGAAGCAGCGCGTGGCGATCGCGCGCGCCTTCGCCGGCGATCCGCGCATCGTGGTCTGCGACGAGCCGACCTCGGCGCTCGACGTCTCGGTGCAGGCGGCGATCCTCAACCTTCTGGCCGACCTGCAGTCGAGACAGGATGTCTCCTACATCTTCATCTCGCACGACCTCGGCGTGGTGCGCTATCTCTCCGACAAGATCGCCGTGCTCTATCTCGGCCGCATCATGGAGTTCGGGCCGTCGGAAGCGGTCTTCTCCGGGCCGCACCATCCCTACACCGAAGCGCTGCTGTCGGCCGTGCCGAAGCTCGACCGCAGCGAGAGCGCGCGCATCCGTCTTGACGGCGAGATCCMGAGCGCGGCCAACCCGCCGACGGGCTGCGTCTTCCACACGCGCTGCCCCCGCAAGATCGGCGCGATCTGCGAGACAAAGGAGCCGGAGCTCGCCGAGGCCCAGCCGGGGCACACCATCCGCTGCCATATCCCCTACGACGAACTGGCGCGGCTGCAAAAGCCGAAGGCCGTGGAGCCGGCGTGATCGCGATCAGAACGCTGCCACGCTAAAGCGCGTCGCGATTTGTCAGATCGCGACGCGCTTTAGATTTTTTGATTACGCATGTCTTTATCCTGAAACCGGTGCCCACTTTCAGGAGACATGCTTGCCATACTAAAGGCGCGGTCGCTTTCCGCAAAAGCCTGATCGCTCGACAGGTGCCTGGCGAGCGTACGCAGCCCCGTGAGCGCAACGTCCAGCGCATCGGAAGATGCGGGGTTCTCCGGATAGGCAAGATAGATCGGGCGCTGGAACACCGGCGTGTCCTCGACGCGCTTCAGTTCGCCGCGCTCGATATGGGTGCTGACCGCGCTCAACGGCAGATAGGCGGCCGCCTTCTGCGACAGGACGTGCTGCAGGCCGATGAACACGAGCCCGGCCGAGATCGCCGGCTTCACCATGCCGGCAAAGGCGCGATCGTGCTCGATGCGGAACTCCAGACCCCAGTCCATCAGGATATAGTTTTGCGTCCACGGCCCGGACTGCGCCGTGTGCTGGACGAGAACCACCTGATCGACGGCCAGCGTTTCATAGACGATGCCGGGATGCGGCTTGGGCAGATAGAGGATGCAGATGTCGAGCAGGCCCTCGGCGATCTGGTCGACCGCCAGATCGGGGAAGCTGCCCTCCAGCCTGAGCGCCACGTTCGGCCGCTTCGCGCGCATCCAGTCGATCCAGGGCGAGGTGATGCTGTCCCAGAGATAGGCGGGCGCGGTGAGCCTGAGCAGCGTTTCGTAGCCATCGGGAACGGCGATGTCCTGGCGCGATTGCTCCCAGGTGCGGGTGATCGTCGAGGCATGCGGCAGGAACTGCCGGCCGGCCGGCGTCAACGTGACGCCATCGCTGTCACGGACGAAAAGCTTGCGCCCCAACTGCTCCTCCAGGCCGCGGATGCGCGCGCTGACGGTCGACTGGGCAAGGTTCAGGCGGCTCGCCGCGACGGTGAAGCTGYCATGCGCCGCGACCTCCAGGAAACTGCGCAGATTCTCGGTATCCATCACCCCTGCCCTCAAAACCACCGCCATCGAAATTTCCGATGGCCGCAATCAAAAAATATCGCTTTGCGGTCGCGGTCAACAGTGACCAGAATGCAAAGCCCCCGCGACAAACAGGGAATGCCGCCATGCCGAAGCATTTCAGGACGATCGACACCGCCCGCAAGACCCTCGGCGCAATCGAAAATTCCGCTATCGACGAATTGCTCGCCGGCAGGATCGGCCGCCGCGAATTCCTGCGCCATGGCAGCGTGCTCGGCCTGTCGCTGCCCTTCCTTGGCGGCATAGCCTCGGCCGTCGGCCTTGGTGTTCCGCAAGCGCGCGCCGAAGGCAAGCCCGGCGGCACGGTGCGTGCCGGTGTCGCCGTGCCTGGCGGCGCCATCGATCCGGTCACCTTCTATGATAGCGGCAGCTACCAGCTCGCCTTCCAGACGTCCGAGTTCCTGTGCGTGACGCAGCCCGACCTGACGCTGAAGCCGGTGCTCGCCGAAAGCTGGTCGCCCAATGCCGACGGCAGCGTGTGGACCTTCAAGCTGCGCAAGGGCGTGAAATTCCACAATGGCGAGGACTTCAAGGCCGACGACGTCGTGGCGACCTTCGACCGCCTCGCCGATCCGAACGGCCCGTCCAACGCGCTGTCGGTGTTCAAGGGCCTGCTGTCGAAAGGCAGCACGCGCAAGGTCGACGACCACACGGTCGAATTCCATCTCGACGCGCCGAACGGCAGCTTCCCCTATTCGGTGTCGATCGACAATTACAACGCCGTCATCCTGCCGGCGAGCTACAAGGGCGACTACGAGAAGACATTCGAAGGCACCGGGCCGTTCCGGCTCGAAAGCTACACGCCGAAGGTCGGCGCGAACTTCGTGCGCAATCCCGACTATTGGGGCGAGAAGGCGCTGCCCGACCGGCTCGAGTTCAAATTCTATGCCGACGTGCAGCCGCGGATTCTGGCACTGCAGGCGGGCGAGGTCGACGTCCTCGACGCGATCCCGCTCGACGTCAGCCAGGTAGTGCTCGGCAATCCGGACATCACCGTGCTGCGCGTCGCCTCGACCGCGCATCGCCAGCTCCATATGCGCTGCGACATGGCGCCCTTCACCGACAAGCGCGTGCGCCAGGCGCTGGCCTTGTGCATCGACCGCTCGCAACTGGTCGACGTCTCTGTCGCGGCATGGCGGCCACCGGCAATGACAGCCCGTTCGCTCCCGCCTTCCCGGTCACCGACAAGTCGGTGCCGCAGCGCACCAAGGACCTCACCAAGGCCAAGCAGCTGATGGAGGCGGCGGGCCTGGCCAACGGCTTCGACATGACGCTGACGACGCTGCGCTATTCCGACATCCCCGGATACGCGCAGCTCTTCCAGAACTTCGCCAAGGAAATCGGCGCGCGCATCTCGCTCAACATCGAAGACCAGGACAAATATTACGGCAAGGCGGTGTTCGGCCAGTCGGACTGGCTGGACAGCCCGCTCGGCATCACCGACTACGCGCATCGCAGCGTGCCGAACGTGTTCCTGAAAAGCCCGCTGGTCAGCGACGGTCCGTGGAACGCGGCGCATTTCAAGAACGCGACCTATGACGGGATGGTCAACAGCTATCTCAAGGCGCTCGACCTCGACTCCCAGCGCAAGGCCGCTTCCGACATCCAGAAACTGCTGCTGGACGAGACGCCCGTGATCTTCAGCTATTTCCCCGACCTCCTGGTGCCGGTGCGCAAGAATGTCAGCGGCCTGCCGCCGATCGCCGCCGGCCTGCTGCTCGATCGTGTATCGGTGACGTCATGACTACGGTTGCGCGAAAGAACCCGAGCCGGACGATTTCGGGTCGGACCGACCAGAAATCGTCTGGCTCTCCAATCAAAGAGATGGAGCATGATGCCGTCCGAAAACCGCTTCACACTTTTCGGCATCATGCTCTAGTGGCAAACGACGAGAAGAGGACGACGACCATTCGCAAACCCCATCTGCGCGGCCGCGGGCCGCATTTCCCGATCCTCGACAATATCGTGCAGTACGAGTTCGAACCGGGCTACGTCGCCTTCACCATGCCCTCGCCCAAGCGGATCAGGGTGCAGGTCGGGCCGATGATCGTCGCCGACACCACGAAGGCGCTGGTGTTCCAGGAAAGCGATCACCTGCCGGTCTACTATTTCCCGATGAGCGACATGCGCGAGGAGTTCCTGCTGCCGAGCAAGACAACGACGGAAGACCCGTTCAAGGGCGTCGCCACGCATTATTCCTTGAACACCGGCATCACGCTGGTCGAGGACGGCGCCTGGCGATACCTCAACCCCGTCAAGGGCTGCCCGCCGATCCAGGACTACATCTCCTTCTACTGGCCGAAGATGACCCATTGGTATGAAGAGGACGAAGAGATCTTCGTCCATGCCCGCGACCCGTTCCGCCGTGTCGACTGCCTGCCCTCCTCGCGGCGCGTACAGGTCATCCTCGACGGCGAGCAGGTGGCCGATTCACGGCGCGGCGTGTTCCTGTTCGAGACTGGACATCCGGTGCGCCACTATCTGCCGATATCGGATACCAGGCTCGATATGTTTTCGCCCAGCCGCTACATCTCGCGCTGCCCCTACAAGGGCATCTCCAACTACTACCATGTGACGACGCCCAAGAAGCGTCACGAGAACCTCGTCTGGTACTATCCAGAGCCGGTGCACGAGGCCGAGCGCATCAAGGGCCTCGTGTGCTTCCACCACGAGCTGGTCGACAAGATCCTGGTCGACGGGGTGGAGATCCCGAAGGAAGCGACGGCAGCGTCGGACGGGTATTTCTGAGCGCAAGCTCAAAACGATCAAGGGGCAGTCCGGCATATCGCCGAGCTGCCCTTTCTGTTTGTGGCTATGCTGGAATGGCGAGAACTACTCGGCCGCCACGCCCTTCACCTCGAGATAGCTCTCCATCGAATCGTCCAGCGCCTGCAGCCACGGCGTATGGTGGACCGGCGCCATGGTGCCGGTCATCAGCGAGCGGTAGGCGTTGTCGCGGAAGGTCATGATGTTTTCCATCTTGTGGTGCTCCCACTCCATGAAGGTGCGGTTGACCGCCTCGACGTCGAAGCCCGGATAGTCGGTCTGGTCCATCAGCTCCTTGGTGTAATCGCCCTGGAACCAGATCATCTGCTCGGCATCCTCCAGCGTCTCTTCGCGGGCGCGCCACTTGGCGCTGTGCTCGGCCATCGCCTCGGCCGACGGCAGCTTGATGCGACCCATGATGACGTCGCGCGCGTACCAGGCCTGCGCGTCGAACATGTTGAAGGTGTAGAACTGGTCCTGCATGCCGATGTAGAACAGCTTCGGATTCTTCTCCCAGACGACGCCTTCGTAGAGATCGAGCGGCCACATGCGGTTGGCGGTCTTGAGCTTGAGGTCGTCGGTCAGGAAGGGGAAGGCGTGCAGGTAGCCGGTGCACAGGATGATGGCGTCGACATCCTTGGTGGTGCCGTCCTTGAAATGCGCCGTCTTGCCGACGACCTTCTGCAGCAGCGGCACTTCCTTCCAGTTCTCCGGCCATTTGAAGCCCATCGGCTTTGAGCGGTAGCTGGAGGTGATCGATTTCGCCCCGTATTTGTAGCACTGCGAACCGATATCCTCGGCCGAATAGGRGCGGCCGATGATCAGAATGTCCTTGCCCTTGAACTCCATCGCATCGCRGAAATCGTGGCTGTGCAGGATGCGGCCGTTGAAGGTGGCAAAGCCCTCGAAATACGGCACGTTGGGCACCGAGAAATGGCCGGAA
The DNA here is from genome assembly GCF_001854795.2 of Mesorhizobium sp. LCM 4577. Classification (NCBI taxonomy): domain Bacteria; kingdom Pseudomonadati; phylum Pseudomonadota; class Alphaproteobacteria; order Hyphomicrobiales; family Phyllobacteriaceae; genus Mesorhizobium; species Mesorhizobium sp. LCM 4577. Next base: position 278,180 of record NZ_MDDU01000035.1, read on the forward strand.
GCGACGACGACGTTGTCGAACTCTTCCGAGTAGGTGACGTCGTTGGTGCGGTCATGCGCGGTGACGGTGAACTTCCCGGTCTCGTCCGAATAGGTCACCATGCGCACCGGGCTGTTGAAGCGCACCCATTCGCGCACGCCGGATTTCTCGACCCGGCCTTTGATGTAATCCCAGAGCACGGCGCGCGGCGGATAGGAGGCGATCGGCCGGCCGAAATGCTCCTCGAAGGTGTAGTCGGCGAATTCGAGGCATTCCTTTGGGCCGTTCGACCACAGATAGCGGTACATCGAGCCGTGCACCGGGTCGCCATGCTCGTCGAGGCCGGTGCGCCAGGTGTAGTTCCACAGGCCGCCCCAGTCGGACTGCTTCTCGAAGCAGACGATTTCCGGGATCTCGGCGCCCTTGTCGGCGGCCGACTTGAAGGCCCGAAGCTGCGCCAGACCGGACGGTCCGGCGCCGATGACGGCAACACGAGATTTCATTGCAKGCCTCCTCTTTTTTGATTTCCCCAGCGAAACAAATTTCACTGACAGTGACAGTAATTAGGTCTTCGGTGCTGTCAACAAACATCTGCGGCAACGGCGTTTGCGTGAAACGGTTTTTCTGAGCAAAGGCGGCGGCCATCACGTTCAGGCCGGCGCGCCCGCGACATCCAGCGGCTTGCCGTGGTGGTTGCGCTTCCGTATCGCCACCGAATATGTTCACCTTGAGTGAAATAAATCCGCGGATTCGGGGGCGACATGGCGAACAAGACTTCTGACACAAAGCCCGCCGCTGCGGCCGCCAAGGCCAAGGCGCCGCCGAAACGCGTTTCGGCCGACGGGCGGACGATCCGCACGCCGCTGACACAGGACCCGCACGCCATTCGCGACACGCGCGAAAAGGTGCTCGAAGTGGCGATCGGCCATGAGGTGCGGGCCTTCCGCAAGAAGCTCGGCATCACCGTCGCCGATCTCGCCGCGGCGACAGACATTTCGCTCGGCATGCTGTCGAAGATCGAGAACGGCATCACCTCGCCGTCGTTGACGACGCTGCAGGCGCTGTCGCGGGCGCTGGGCGTTCCGGTGACCGCCTTCTTCCGGCGTTTCGAGGAAGAGCACAGCGCCGTCTTCGTCAAGGCGGGTGAAGGCGTCGATGTCGAGCGGCGCGGAACCCGCGCCGGCCATCAGTACAATCTGCTCGGCCATATCGGCGCCAACACCAGCGGCGTCGTCGTCGAGCCCTATCTCATCACGCTGACCGAGAATTCGGACGTGTTCCCGACCTTCCAGCACGCCGGCATGGAGTTCCTCTACATGCTCGAGGGCGAGGTCGTTTACCGGCACGGCAACAATCTCTATCCGATGAAGCCGGGCGACAGCCTGTTCTTCGACGCCGACGCGCCGCACGGACCGGAAGAGCTGACGCAGCTGCCGATGCGGTATCTGTCGATCATCTGCTATCCGCAGAACAGCGCAGGGTGATTGGACCGCCGCAGCCCCTCACCCGGATTGCCAAGGCCGAATTGCAAGAGCAATTCGGGGCAATCCGACCTCTCCCCCAGGGGAGAGGAGATCGTCGGCGCCGGCGCCTACTTCTTCTCCCCTCGGGGAGAAGGTGGCCGCGAAGCGGCCGGATGAGGGGGAGTCCCCCCTAATCCGGCCCAAACCCTGGACTCGTCGCACTCCCGTCATCGAGCTTCGACAGCCACTCCACCAGCGTCGGCCGATACCGCGTCAGGCCCTTGTAGGTGGCGAGTTCTTCCGGCAGGTCGCGGATGACGCGGTGCAGGCGGCGCGCCCATTTCGGCTGCGTGACCAATTCGTCCATCTTGATCAGGTAGCAGCGGATCGGGAAGACGATGGCGTTGGAGCGCGGCAGTCGCCAGAAGCTTTGCAGTTCGACGCGCAGATGCACCTTCTGGCCGACATTCTCCGGCGTGACGGTGGCGCGGTCCGGACCCCATTTGTGATAATTCTCGGGGCTGGTGTCGAGGCGCGGATTGATCGTCATCGTCCAGTTGAGACGCCGGGCCGGCTTGCCCTGCTGGATGTTGGTGAGGAATTTCAACGCGCGGGTGAAGATGCCCTTCTCATGCGCCAGCGGCACCGGCGCGTGCCATTCGAAGAAATTCATGCCGATGTCGAAATCGAGCGACCAGTCGGCCTGGGTGGTGACCATGCCGGCATCCATCCACAGATTGCCGTCGCGCTGGTCGAGGATGCAGAAATCGCCCTGGCTCTGGCGGGTGATGTATTCCATCGGGCCATAGGGCAGCGTCGAGGTGTCGCCGAAGGTGAAGGTGTCGTCTATGCCGAGCGGCCGGTTTATCCAGCGCCAGCGGTCGCCGTTCCGCTCCAGCGTGAAATGCTCGGGATAGCCAAGCGCCTGCTGCTCCATCAGAAGCTCGAGCAGGTCCCATCCGGCCAAGGTCATGTGCGGCAGCGACTGGCAGCGCAGCGGATCCTCGGCCAGCACCAGCGCGCGGTCCTGCATCTCGGCGACATAGTGCTCGTCGACGTCGATCAGGTTTTCGAGAACGCTGCCCTTCGGGCCGACGACATGCGGCTCGATGTTGACCGCGTACATGTAGGCGTCTTCGTTGAACGGGAAGGGAAAGCGCCTGATGTGCTCCGGRCTGTTCCTGAAGGTGTAGTCGTCGCGGAAAGTTTCCTTGCGAAAGGTGATGCCCATTGACGCCTCCTATCTTTCCAGGACCAGCGACTTGCCCTCGAAGCGCGAGACGCAAGGCATGATCTTGCAGCCGGAACGGTGGTCTTCCTCGCTCAGCCAGTGATCGTTGTGGATGAACTTGCCATCGGAGGAAATGACATTGGTCTCGCATTGGCCGCAGACGCCGCCGCGGCACAGATAAGGCGGGTCGACGCCGGCGGCCTCGATCGCCTCGAGCAGGCTCTGCTGCTCGCCGACGCGGATCGTCTTGCCGCTGACGGCCAAGGTCACGTCGAAAGGCGCGCCGGRCTGGGGCGCCGCGAAATGCTCGAAATGCACGGTCTCYGGCGGCCAGCCGAGGCTAGCGGCGCGATCGCGCACCCAGTTGATCATGCCGGCCGGACCGCAGACATAGAGATGCGTGCCGAGCGGTTGCGAGGACAAAAGCTTATCGAGATCGATGCGCTCCTCGCGGTCGTCGTGATAGAGCCTGACCCGGTTGCCGTAGCGCTGCTGCAAGACATCGGCATAGGTGCCGAGCGAAGCCGTGCGGCAGGTGTAATGCAATTCGAAATTGCCGCCGGCGCCGGCGAGCTGCGATGTCTGCGCCATGAACGGCGTGATGCCGATGCCGCCGGCCAGCATCAGGTGTTTCTTGGCTCTCAGATCCAGCGAGAACAAATTGACCGGATAGCTGATCACCATCTCCAGGCCGGGCTTGACCTGCCGGTGCATGAACAGCGAGCCGCCGCGGCCGACATCGTCGCGCCGCACCGAGATCGTGTATTCGCGCGTGTCGAGCGGCGAGCCCATCAGCGAATAGGGATTGAGCCGGGTGCGGTCGCCGTCGCGCATTTCGACCACGACATGGGCGCCGCCGGAAAAGGTCGGCAGCAGTCCGCCGTCGCGGCGGCGGAAATGGAAGCGCGTGACGAGCTCATTGACAGGGACGACGTCGCTGACGACGACGTCGAGCTTGGTGGTACCGGTGCTCATGGGAAGGCCTCCTCCATCGGAGGAATCTCGGAGCGATCCTCGGCGTTTATACAGACGCCCTGGAAGGCGGCGAGCCGGCGCGAATAGTGATCGCGCACCAGAAGCAGCAGGCCGCAATGCGAGCAGAGCGCCGGCTGCGTGGTCACATTCTCGGTGATGCCCTTGCAGTGCACGCATTGCACGCGGCGCGCCAGCGAGCCGCGATGCTCGGTTTGCATCGAGGTGTGGTCGATGCCGGCTTCGAGCGCCGCCTGCATGGCCTGGCCGATCAGGCCCTCGGTGCCGGCAAGATAGAGGCGCAACCCCATATGGGCGTTGGTCAGAGTTTGCCTCAGCCGCGGCAAGAGGCTGGCGAAGGACGGCGCGATATGGAGCTGCGCCGGCTTCAGCGCTTCGAGGGCGGCGACGTGCTTGCCCTCAGGCCCCGGAATGAAGACGATCTCGGCGCCGTCGAAAAAGCCGGGCAGCGCCTTGCCGGCCATGTCAGTGATCGCCAGCGCGCCTTCAGCGTCGGCGATGAAGAGATGGTGCTTACCCGGCTGCGGAGAGAGCGTTCCGTAGAGGGGCCGGCTGATGATCGTCTTGGCTGCCATTCGTCCTTCGTATCCTAGATCCCCTCCCCGTGATGATGCCTCAGCCCTTTGCCGTGCGCTTGGTCTTTTTCGGATCGTCGAACGGCAGCGGTTGCGCCGTCGCCTTGATCGAGCCACTCCTGTTGCGGATCTCGAGCTTGGTGTCCTTGACGGCGCAATCGACATCGAGGCGGGCGATGCCCATCGATTTCTCGACCAGCGGCGAATACATGGCGCAGGTTACCACGCCGACCTTTTTGCCGTCGCGGTAGACGGGCGCGCCCTCGTCGGCCGGCTCCTTGCCGTCGAGCAGCACGCCATAGATCTTGAAGCGTTCCTTGCCCTTCAGCCGGTAGTGTTCTTCAGCGCCGCGGAAGCCGGTCTTGCCGGGGCTGACGGTGAAGTCGAGGCCAAGCTCCCACAGCGTGTCGCCAGGGCCTTCGTTCTCGAACGGATATTTCTGCGAATTGTCGTAGGGGTAGAAGAGCAGGTAGCTCTCGACGCGCAGCATGTCGAGCGTGGTGAAGCGGCAAGGAATGATGCCGGCGCTCTTGCCCTCCTCGAGGATCCTGTCCCAGATCGTTCCGGCGTCCTGGCCGCGGCAGAAGATCTCGTAGCCGCGCTCGCCGGTGTAGCCGGTGCGCGAGATCATGACGGGCAAGCCGAAGAGCTGCGTCTGCATGTGATGGAAGTAGTTAAGGTCGCGGATGCCGGGCACATGCTTGGCGAGATAGTCGACCGCGGTCGGGCCTTGCAGCGAGAGGTCATGCAGATTGTCGTCGAAGCGCAGCGAGACATCGCGACCCATGGCAGYGCGCTGCAGCTCCTCATGACCGGTGCCGGAGCCGTGCACGACCATCCACGAGTTCGGGCTGATGCGGTAGAGAATGCAGTCGTCGGTGAATTTTCCCGCCTCGTTCAGCATGCAGGCATAGGCCGACTTGCCGGGATAGATCTTCTCCACGTCGCGCGTCGTGGCGAGGTCGATGAGATGCGAGGCGTGCGGCCCGGTGATATGGACCTTCTTCAGGCCGGAGACATCCATCAGCCCGGCCTTGGTGCGGATCGCGATATATTCCTCGTCGGCGTCCTTGTCATAGGTCCAGGCGGTGCCCATGCCGCTCCAGTCCTCGAGCTTCGAGCCGAGCGCGCGATGGCGATCCGCCAGGGTCGAGAATCTCCAGGATGCCGTCATCCGATCGTCCTCCGTGCAATCTAGGTCGCTTTAAGCGGTTGCTGTTCCCTGCTCCTGCTTGGCGGCGGAGCTTGCTCGAATATTGACCGCAAACGGCGAAGCCCTGCAATCCCCTTGAAGCAAATAATTTCATTGTCAGGCAAGTTTCTTGACTGGGAACAAACGGTTTACGATGCGTAAATCCGGCTTGACAATTTCGGGAATCGGGCAGAACTTATGAAAAAAATTTCACTCTGTTGAAAGAGTGGACGCCCGGTCGATTTCGGGGCCGGACGTCGCCAGAAGGGGAAAACCGATGTCCGACCTGCAGCAGCGCATTGAAGCGCTGTACCGTTCCGACGTGCGCGGATCCGTGCTCCTGATCGTTTGCCTGTGGGCGACGATCCTCTTCGTCCTCCTGATGACCTGGACCTACATCCCCGACGGCGGGATCAAGCTCGTGGTGGCGATCGCGGCCGCAGCGGTGCTGATCTTCAACACCGCGGCGATCCTCGCCATGCTCAACCACTACAAGGAAGACAAGGACTTCATCTACGGGCTCGACATCAAGAACGCCGACGCGGCCCGCAACCGTCAATCCTGAGGGAGAAACCATGGCCCGCTATACCCCGCCGGAGCAGAGCAAGGCCGGACAGATCCTCGACATCGCCGTCGTGGTGGTCGCTATCTTCGTGGCGCTGTGGCTGCCGCTGAAGCTCGGCCTCGCCGGAGCGGCCAAGTCGATCGACCCGCTTGATGCCAAGACCTGGGACGCGCTCGGCCAGAACGCCACCATGGCATCGATCTGGGAGAAGCTCGGCTACACGCCGGAGACGGCGCACGACATCATCCAGAATCGCTTCCACTACATCATCGACTGGCCGACGCTGATCATCATGGCGATCGTGCTGATCGCCTATTTCGTCTTCCTGTTCCGCGCCTCCGATAAGGAATATCGCGAGGTCATCAACGAGAAGTTCGACGACAAATAGACCTTCGACGACGACCAATAGTCCGGGGAAAACATCATGTGGATGGGACTGTCTTACGTTTGCTGGGGCATCTCGGCCGTGCTTGYGGCGTGGATGCTCTACGACTGGTTCAAGGTCGACACGACCTATTCCGAGGCCGTGCTGACATCCTCGCGCGAAGGCGAGCTTGAAGCCGTTTCCGAAARGCACCGGATCTGAGTGGGGACTGAGCAATGACGGCTGCTGTTGATACGGGACAGACGACGACGATCCATGGCGACAGGGTCTCGCTGCTTCGGGTGCTGGGCCCGGCGCATGTCTGGGCGCTGGGCGTCGGCATCGTGCTGGTCGGCGAGTTCACCGGCTGGAATTTCTCCGCCGACAAGGGCGGCGCGCTCGCAGCGCTGATCGTCTGCTGGATCGTCGGACTGCTCTACACATCGGTCGCCATGATCGACTCGGAGGTGACATCCACCGTCGCCGCCGCCGGCGGCCAGTACGCGCAGGCCAAACACATCGTCGGGCCGCTGATGGCCTTCAACGTCGCGCTGTTCCTGGTCTTTGCCTACACCATGCTCGAAGTGTCGGATGCGATCCTGCTTGGCGATACCATCGTCGCCAAGGCAGGCGCCGAAGGACTGACGCATAATTCCTTCATCGCCGCCACCATCGTGGTGCTCGCCTGGCTCAATTATCGCGGCGTGCTGATGACACTCAACGTCAATTTCGTCATCACCGCGATCGCCTATATCTCGATCGTCATCCTGTTCTTCTCCGTCAGCCCATGGACGCAAGGCGCGGTGCTGAAGCTCAACGAGCTGGTCACGCCCGGCAACGCGCTGCCCTATGGCTGGATCGGCGTCATCGCCGCCTTCCAGTTCGGCATCTGGTATTATCTTGGCATCGAGGGCACCACCCAGGCGGCCGAGGAAGTGCGCTCGCCGGCGCGCTCCCTGCCCTACGGCACCATGGCCGGCATGATCACGCTTCTGATCGCCGCGGCGATGACCTGGTATGTCTGCGCCTCGCTGATGCCCTGGGAATATCTCGGCATCACCTATTATCCGCTGTGGGACGCCGGCAAGCTGACCGGCAGCCCGCTGCTCGAAGAACTTCTGTTCGTCGCCACACTGCTGGCAGCACTCGCCTCGGCCAATGGCTGCATCAACGACGCGGCGCGCGCCTGGTTCTCGCTCGGCCGCGACCGCTACCTGCCGAGCTGGTTCTCGGCGGTGCATCCGAGGTATCGCACGCCCTATCGCTCGATCCTGTTCCTGCTGCCGATCGCGCTGGCCTTCGCCTTCATCGCCGACCTCAACCAGGCGATCACCTTCTCGATCCTGTCGGGCGTGCTGCAATACACTTTCATGAGCATCAACATCATGATGTTCCGCAGGAAGTGGCCATTGGGCACGATCCGTCGCGGCTACACGCATCCCTTCCATCCGCTGCCGGCGATCGTGCTGTTCTGCCTGTGCATGGTGACGTTCTTCGCCATCTTCCTCGGCTTCGGCTCGCAGCTGATCGCGATGACGGTGTTCTACTTCCTGATCTCGCTGTGGTTCCACTTCTACCGCTACAAGTTCGTGCGGCGCGGCGACCAGTTCTCCATGCCGTGGCCGAAGCCGCAGGGTTATTGAGTGGAGTGAAGGCCCGCCTGTCGACGGCGGGCCATGGCGTGTCGAAATGTCGGAACTGACATCAGTATTGCTTGCCGGGGCGATCGCATTGGGGGTCGCCGGCCATATTGCCTGGCTGGCGCGCGCCGGCCGCAACAGGGCGAAGGCGGCCTTGGCCGCCGATATGGCGAGCGTCCGCAGCGTCGTTCCCGATGCCGCCGACATTTCCGACGGCACGGCCGGCGTCGTCACCTGGGCCGGCTCCTGGAACGGTCAGCGCGTTCAGCTGCGCACCATCGTCGACACGCTGGCGACGCGAAAGCTGCCGACGCGCTGGCTCAGCGTTTCGATCACCGAGCCGGTCGCGGTGCCGGGTGTCTTCGACATGATGATGCGGCCGAATTCGGCGACGACATTTTCCAATTTCGATCATCTTGCGCACACGCTGCCGAAAGTGCTGGGCTTTCCCGCCGATGCGGTGCTCAAGACGGACCGCAAAGGCGTCGCGTTCCCGCAGGATCTGATCGCCACGCACACCGACATCTTTGCCGAAAGCCGCGCCAAGGAATTGCTGATCACGCCAAAGGGCGTGCGCATCGTGTGGCGGCTGGCCGAGGCCGAGCGCGCGCGCTACGGCGTGTTCCGGCAGGCCGCCTTCGGCGATGCCGGGATCGATCCGGCCTTGATCAAACGGTTGCTCGAGGCGGCCTCGACGCTTCGCCAAGCCATCAACCGGCGCGAAAGGCGGGCGGCATGAGCGACGGAACCGCCACCCCTGCCCCGATAAATCCCTATTTCGTGCTCGGCGCCGCGATCGTTTTGCCGGCAAGCGGCCACGTCATGCTCGGCGTGCCGGCGCGCGGCCTGCAGTTCCTTTTCTTCATGGTGATCCTCGGCTGGATAACGACCAAGATGGCGCCGGCCGACGCCAGCTTCATCGGCCGCCATGCCGGCGGCTTCCTGATCTATGCCTTCTCGATCCTCGACGCCTATCGGCTTGCGCGCATCCGCCATGCGATCTGGGTTCACAAGGCGCGTCCGGACAGCGATAGTGCCGACGGCAATGCGTCGCCCAATATATAACGACAGGAAAATTTCTTTCATACCATTGAATTTGGCAAACTCATTGGGTACATCATCAGAGAGCAAAAAACGCTGGAGGCTGGCATGTGCGGGATCGTCGGACTTTTCTTGAAGGACAAGGCGCTGGAGCCGAAGCTCGGCGCCATGCTGTCGGAGATGCTGGTGTCGCTCAGCGACCGCGGGCCCGACAGCGCCGGCATCGCCATCTACGGCGCGGCCACCGGCAATGAAGCCAAGATCACCGTGCAGTCGCCGAAGCCCGATCGCGATTTCCGCGGCCTCGACGCCGAGCTCGCCAAGGCGATCGGCGCACCGGTGAGCGTCGCGGTCAAGTCCACGCATGCGGTGATCCGGACCACGCCGGACAAGGTCGACGCCGCGCGCGAGACGCTGCAGACGCTCCGGCCCGACATCCGCGTCATGGGCGCTGGCGAGGCGGTGGAGATCTACAAGGAAGTCGGCCTGCCCGAGGCCGTCGTCGAACGCTTCGGCGTGCGCGCGATGACCGGCACGCATGGCATCGGCCACACCCGCATGGCGACGGAATCGGCGGTGACGACGATGGGAGCGCATCCCTTCTCGACCGGCGCCGATCAGTGCCTGGTGCACAATGGCTCGCTCYCCAACCACAACAATGTGCGCCGCGAGCTGATCCGCGACGRCATGACCTTCGAGACCGAGAACGACACGGAAGTGGCGGCCGCCTATCTCTCCAACCGGATGGCGCATGGCAAGAATCTCGGCGAGGCGCTGGAAGGCACGCTCTCCGACCTCGACGGCTTCTTCACCTTCGTCGTCGGCACCAAGAACGGCTTCGGCGTGGTGCGCGACCCGATCGCCTGCAAGCCGGCCGTCATGGCCGAGACCGACCAGTATGTCGCCTTCGGCTCTGAATATCGTGCGCTCACCAAGCTGCCCGGCATAGACAATGCGAGGGTCTGGGAACCGGAGCCCGCAACCGTCTATTTCTGGGAGCATTGAATTCATGCCTGCAACACCCATGCCGAAGGCGCAGCGCGAGCAAGGCCATGCGAGGGTCTTCGACCTCGGCCAACAGTCTTTGCGCGAGCTGAACCAGGCTCTGCACAATCTCGCCCCCGGCTCGAACGAGACGGCCTGGGAAGTGCTCAATCCGAAGGGCAGCCATTCCGTCGCCGTCGGCGTCGACCAGCCGGTCAGCATCGATGTGCGCGGCAGCGTCGGCTATTACTGCGCCGGCATGAATGACGGCGCGACGATCACCGTGCACGGCTCGGCCGGTCCCGGCGTCGGCGAGAACATGATGTCGGGCTCGATCGTCATCAAGGGCGATGCCAGCCAGTATGCCGGCGCCACCGGCCGCGGCGGCCTGCTGGTCATCGAGGGCAACGCCTCGTCGCGCTGCGGCATCTCGATGAAGGGCATCGACATCGTCGTGCGCGGCAATATCGGCCACATGTCAGCCTTCATGGCGCAGTCCGGCAATCTGGTGGTGCTGGGCGATGCTGGCGATGCCTTGGGCGACTCCATCTACGAGGCGCGGCTCTTCGTGCGCGGCAAGGTCGAGAGCCTCGGCGCCGACTGCATCGCCAAGGAGATGCGGCCCGAGCATATCGAACTCTTGCAGGGCCTGCTCGACCGCGCCGGCATCAGCGACGTGAAGCCATCGGAATTCAAGCGCTACGGCTCGGCGCGCAAGCTCTACAATTTCAACATCGACAACGCCGACGCGTATTGAGGACAGAAATGGCCTATCACAATCCTCCGACGACGCCGCGCAAATCCGCGACCTTCGACGACTACACGCTTTCCGAAATCCGCCGCGCGGCCGCGACCGGCATCTATGACATCCGCGGCGCCGGCGCGAAGCGCAAGGTTCCGCATTTCGACGACCTCCTGTTCCTCGGCGCCTCGATCTCGCGTTATCCGCTCGAAGGTTATCGCGAGCGCTGCGACACGAACGTGGTGCTGGGGTCGCGCCACGCCAAGAAGCCGATCGAGCTGAAGATCCCGATCACCATTGCCGGCATGAGCTTCGGCTCGCTCTCCGGCCCCGCCAAGGAGGCGCTCGGGCGCGGCGCCACGCTTTCCGGCACCTCGACCACGACGGGCGACGGCGGCATGACCGAGGAGGAGCGCGGTCATTCCAAGACGCTGGTCTATCAGTACCTGCCCTCGCGCTACGGCATGAACCCGCGCGACCTGCGCCGCGCCGACGCCATCGAGGTGGTCGTCGGCCAGGGCGCCAAGCCCGGCGGCGGCGGCATGCTGCTCGGACAAAAGATTTCCGATCGCGTCGCCGAGATGCGCACGCTGCCCAAGGGAATCGACCAGCGCTCGGCCTCGCGCCATCCCGACTGGACCGGGCCGGACGATCTCGAGATCAAGATCCTCGAACTGCGCGAGATCACCGACTGGGAAAAGCCGATCTATGTCAAGGTCGGCGGCGCCCGCCCCTATTACGACACCGCGCTCGCGGTGAAGGCCGGCGCCGACGTCGTCGTGGTCGACGGCATGCAGGGCGGCACGGCCGCGACCCAGGAAGTGTTCATCGAGAATGTCGGCCAGCCGACGCTTGCCTGCATCAGGCCGGCGGTGCAGGCGCTGCAGGACCTCGGCATGCACCGCAAGGTGCAGCTGATCGTCTCCGGCGGCATCCGCAACGGCGCCGATGTCGCCAAGGCGCTGGCGCTCGGCGTCGACGCGGTGTCGATCGGCACGGCGGCCCTCGTCGCGCTGGGCGACAACGATCCGCGCTGGGAGGCGGACTACAACGCACTCGGCACCACCGCTGGCGCCTATGACGACTGGCACGAAGGCAAGGACCCGGCCGGCATCACCACCCAGGACCCCGAATTGATGAAGCGGGTCGACCCGATCGCGGCCGGACGGCGGCTGGCGAACTACCTCAAGGTGATGACGCTGGAAGCGCAAACGATTGCCCGCGCCTGCGGCAAGAACAGCCTTCACAATCTCGAGCCCGAGGATCTCGTCGCGCTCTCGATCGAAGCCGCCGCCATGGCCGGCGTGCCTTTGGCCGGCACCAACTGGATACCGGGGAAGAACGGCTTCTAAGACAGACTTCCAAGACCACATAAGCGAGGAACTATAATGGGGAACGATCTCGCCGCATTCGCCAAGGAGAACGGCGTCAAATACTTCATGATCTCCTACACCGACCTGTTCAGCGGGCAGCGCGCCAAGCTGGTGCCGGCGCAGGCGATCGCCGACATGCAGAAGGACGGTGCGGGCTTCGCCGGTTTCGCGACCTGGCTCGACCTGACGCCGGCGCATCCGGACATGCTGGCGGTGCCGGACCCGGATTCGGTCATCCAATTGCCGTGGAAGAAAGACGTCGCCTGGGTGGCCGCCACCTGCGTGATGGACGACAAGCTCGTCGACCAGGCGCCGCGCAACACGCTGAAGCGGGTGATCGACGAAGCCGCCCGCGACGGCATGCATGTCAAGACCGGCGTCGAGGCCGAGTTCTTCCTGATCTCGCCCGACGGCAGCGCCATTTCCGACCAGTACGACACGGCCTCGAAGCCCTGCTATGACCAGCAGGCGGTGATGCGCCGCTATGACGTGATCGCCGAGATTTGCGACCACATGCTGGCGCTTGGTTGGGGCCCGTACCAGAACGATCATGAGGACGCCAACGGCCAGTTCGAGATGAACTGGACCTTCGATCACGCGCTGGCGACCGCGGACAAGCATTCCTTCTTCAAGTTCATGGTCAAGTCGATCGCGGAAAAGCACGGTCTGCGCGCGACGTTCATGCCCAAGCCCTTCCAGGGCCTTACCGGCAATGGCTGCCATGCGCATATCTCGGTGTGGGACGAGACCGGCAGGACCAATGTCTTTGCCGACAATTCGGAAGAGCTCGGCCTGTCCGCCAAGGGCAGGAACTTCCTCGGCGGCATCATGAAGCATGCCTCCGCGCTTGCCGCGATCACCAACCCGACGGTGAATTCCTACAAGCGCATCAACGCGCCGCGCACCATTTCGGGCGCGACCTGGGCGCCGAACACGGTGACCTGGACCGGCAACAACCGCACCCATATGGTGCGCGTGCCCGGACCCGGCCGTTTCGAATTGCGTCTGCCCGACGGCGCCGCCAATCCCTACCTCCTGCAGGCGGTGATCATCGCCGCCGGCCTCGACGGCATCCGCTCCAAGGCCGACCCCGGCAAGCGCTACGACATCGACATGTATCAGTTCGGGCATACGGTGACGGATGCGCCGAAACTGCCGCTCAACCTGCTCGACGCGCTGCGCGAGTTCGACAACGACAAATCGCTCAAGGCGGCGCTGGGTGAGGAATTTTCGTCGGCATACCTAAAGCTGAAGCAGCAGGAATGGAATTCCTATGCTTCGCACTTCACGCAGTGGGAGCGCGACCACACGCTGGATATCTGAAATCCAGCGTTGCGGGTGAGCGGCCTCGGAATGACGCAATGAAATATTCGATCTTCTCGCTCGCCCGCGCCGCTCTTTCCGGCCACAAGAACTGGCAGCCCACCTGGCGCGACGCGGCGCCCAAGGACCGCTACGACGTGGTCATCATCGGCGGCGGCGGGCACGGCCTCGCCACCGCCTGGTTCCTGGCCAGCGAGTTCGGCATCCGCAACGTCGCTGTGTTGGAAAAAGGCTGGATCGGCTCCGGCAATGCCGGTCGCAACACCACCATCATCCGCTCCAATTACGGCCTGCCCGGCAACACCGGCTTCTACGAATTGTCGATGAAGCTGTGGGAGCGGATGGAGCAGGACCTCAATTACAACGCGATGGTCAGCCAGCGCGGCGTCATCAACCTCTACCATTCCGACGCGCAGCGCGACGCCTTCGCCCGGCGCGGCAACACCATGCGCATCAACGGCATCGACGCCGAGTTGCTCGACCAGGCAGCGCTCAGGAAGATGCTGCCGTTCCTGAACTTCGACAACGCACGCTTCCCCGTGCAGGGCGGGCTGCTGCAGCGGCGCGGCGGCACGGCTCGGCATGACGCCGTGGTCTGGGGCTACGCGCATGCGGCGAGCGCGCTCGGCGTCGACATCATCCAAAATTGCGAGGTCACCGGCTTCACGCGCGACGCCAACGGCAAGGTGACCGGCGTCGAGACCTCGCGCGGCAAGATCGGCGCCGGCAAGGTCGGCATGGCGGTGGCGGGTTCTTCCTCGCGTGTCGCGGCGATGGCCGGGCTGCGGCTACCGATCGAAAGCCATGTGCTGCAGGCCTTCGTCTCCGAAGCCATCAAGCCGCTGATCCCCGGTGTCATGACGTTCGGCGCCGGGCATTTCTATGTCAGCCAGTCCGACAAGGGCGGGCTGGTCTTCGGCGGCGACATCGACGGCTACAATTCCTATGCCCAGCGTGGCAATCTGCCAGTGATGGAAGATGTCTGCGAAGGCGGCATGGCGCTGATCCCGATGATCGGCCGCGTGCGGCTGTTGCGCCAGTGGGGCGGCATCATGGACATGTCGATGGACGGCACGCCGATCATCGACAAGAGCCCGGTCGATGGCCTCTACATCAATGCCGGCTGGTGCTATGGCGGCTTCAAGGCGACGCCCGGCTCGGGTTTCGTCTTTGCCCATCTCATCGCCCGCGATCAATCGCACAAGGAGGCAGCCCGCTTCCGCCTCGACCGCTTCCAGCGCGGCGCCATGATCGACGAGAAGGGCCAGGGCGCCCAACCGAACCTCCATTAGGGATAAAGCATGACGTTCTCCAAGAACCGCTTCACACTTTTTGGCATCATGCTCTGAAGACCCAGCCATGCGCATAGTCTGTCCCTTCTGCGGCGAACGCGAACTCGGCGAGTTCACCTATCTCGGCGACGCCAAGCCGCAACGTCCCGCGGCCGATGCCGGCGAGGACGCGGTCTACGACTACGTCTATTTGCGCGACAACGTCGCCGGCCCGATGAGCGAGCACTGGTACCATGGCGGCGGCTGCCGGGCCTGGCTGAAGGTCACGCGCAACACGCTGACGCATGAGATTTCGGCCGTCGAGCCGGCGGCTGGCGCCGGCGCCGCCAAGGTTGGTGCGTGATGCGCGGCAATCAGGCAAACCGGCTGAACGATGGCGGTCTCATCGACCGCTCGGCACCGCTCAACTTCCGCTTCGACGGCAAGGCTTTCTCGGGCTTCGAGGGCGACACGCTTGCCTCCGCGCTGGTCGCCAACGGCGTCAAGCTCGTCGGCCGCTCGTTCAAATATCACCGTCCGCGCGGCATCCTGACCGCCGGCTCCGAAGAGCCCAACGCGCTGGTCGAACTGCGCAGCGGCGCCAGGCGCGAGCCGAACACCAAGGCGACGACGGCCGAGCTCTATGAGGGCCTCGAAGCCGCCAGCCAGAACCGCTGGCCGTCGCTCAATTTCGACGTCATGTCGGTCAACCAGCTGTTCGCGCCGATCTTCGTCGCCGGCTTCTACTACAAGACCTTCATGTGGCCGGCGAAGTTCTGGGAAGCGATCTACGAGCCGGCGATCCGCCGCGCCGCGGGCCTCGGCCGCGCGGCCGGCGTTCCCGATCCGGACCACTATGACAAGGCCTGGGCGCATTGCGACGTGGTGATCGCGGGTTCCGGCCCGGCTGGCCTGGCGGCTGCCCTTGCCGCGGGACGCAGCGGCGCGCGCGTCATCCTTTGCGAGGAGGATTTTGTCCTCGGCGGGCGCCTGCTCGCGGATGGCGGCACGATCGACGGATTGTCGGCCGCCGAATGGGTTGCGCGCACGGTCGCGGAACTTGAGGCATTGCCCGATGTGCGCATCATGACGCGCACGACTTTATTCGGTGTCTATGACGGCGGCACCTTTGGTGCGATCGAGCGCGTCAACGACCATCTGCCGGCGCCGCCTGAGCATCAGGTGCGCCAGCGCCTATGGCGGATCGTCGCCAAGCGCTGTGTCGTCGCGGCCGGCGCGATCGAACGTCCGATCGTCTTTGCCGGCAACGACACGCCCGGCGTTATGATGGCTTCGGCCATGCGCAGCTACATCAACCGCTACGCCGCCACGCCGGCGAGACGCATCGCGCTCTTCACCAACAACGAGGATGGCTGGCGGACAGCGGAAACGGCGATCGCCGCTGGCCTTCAGATCGCCGCCGTGATCGACGCGCGGCCGGACGTTTCGCCGGCTCATCGCTCGCTCGCCAGCAAGGGCGGCTTCCCCGTGCTGCACGGCTCCGTCAGCGGCGTCGATGGCGGCAAGGGCGGGGTGCGCAAGATTTCCGTCTCGCTGACCGGTGGCGCCCGCGCCGAGGTCGAGGCCGACGGCCTTGCCGTCTCGGGCGGCTGGAACCCGGCGGTCGGCCTCACCTCCTACCATCGCGGCCGGCCGAAATGGCGTGACGACATCGCTGCCTTCGTGCCGGACGGCGCGCCGCCCGGCATGGTGGCGGCGGGCGCTGCCAACGGCGCCTTCGGGCTTGGGGCGTGCCTACGCGAAGGGTTTGAGGCCGGCGCCACTGCTGCGCGCGATGCCGGACGCAGCGGCAGTACGGGCTCGATGCCGGCCGCAGATGACGCGGCTTTCTCGCTTGCGCCGCTCTGGCATGTCGCAGGCAAGGGCAAGGCCTTTGTCGACCAGCAACACGACGTCACCGCCTCCGATGTCGAATTGGCGCAGCGCGAGGGCTTTCAATCGGTCGAGCATCTGAAACGCTACACGACGCTCGGCATGGCGACCGACCAAGGCAAGACCTCGAATGTCACCGGTCTCGCCATCATGGCCGCCGTCAGCGGCAAGTCGATTCCGGAGACGGGCACGACGATCTACCGGCCGCCTTACGTGCCGGTCGCCATCGGCGCCTTCGCCGGCCACCACCGCGACGAAAATTTCCATGCGACCCGGCTGACGCCGTCGCATCACTGGGCCGCCGAACAGGGCGCGATCTTCGTCGACACGGGTCTCTGGAAACGCGCGCAATGGTATCCGCGCGCCGGCGAGAAGGACTGGCTGGAATCGGTAACCCGCGAGGTCAAGGCGGTGCGGAGCGGCGTCGGTTTCTGCGATGTCTCGACACTTGGCAAGATCGACGTGCATGGGCCCGATGCCGGCGCCTTCCTCGACCGCGTCTACATCAATGCTTTCTCCAGCCTCGCCGTCGGCAAGGCGCGCTACGGGCTGATGCTGCGCGAGGACGGCATCGTCTATGACGATGGCACGACCTCGCGTCTGGCCGAAGACCACTATTTCCTCACCACCACGACGGCCAAGGCCGGGCTGGTGATGCAACATTTGGAATTCTGCCGTCAGGTGCTGTTCCCCGAGCTCGACGTGCAGTTGACCTCGGTTTCGGACCAATGGGCACAGTTCTCGATCGCCGGGCCGAAGACCCGCGATCTCTTGAAGGAGATCGTCGATCCGGCCGAGGACTTATCGAACGAAGGCTTCCCGTTCATGGGCGCGCGYGAGGTCAAGCTGCGCGGCGGCCTAAAGGCAAGGCTGTTCCGCATCTCCTTTTCCGGCGAGATGGCGTTCGAGATTTCGGTGCCGGCGCGCTACGGCGAGGCGATGGCGCGCAATCTGATGATTGCGGGAAAACCGTTCGGCGTCACGCCTTACGGCACCGAAGCGCTCGGCGTGATGCGCATCGAAAAGGGCCATGTCGCCGGGCCGGAGCTCAACGGCACGACGACGGCGGCCGATCTCGGCCTCGGCAAGATGATGTCGACCAAGAAGGATTTCATCGGCCGCGTCATGGCCGGCCGCGAGGCGCTGGTGGCGCCGAACCGGCAGGTGGTCGTCGGCATCAAGCCGACCGACAAGGCGCGGCGCCTGCGCTCCGGCGCGCATATCATCCCGAAGGGCGAGACCCCCGGCCCCGACAACGACCAGGGCTATGTCACCTCGGTCTGCTTCTCGCCGGTGCTCGACCAGTGGATCGGGCTCGGCCTCGTCGAGCGCGGCCGCGAGCGCATCGGCGAGATCGTGCGCGCGCATGATCCGCTGCGCGGCGAGGACTACGATGTCGAGCTCTGCAATTCCGTCTTCTACGATCCGGATGGAGGGCGCCAGCGTGGCTGATTTTTCCTGGGACATCCGCAGCCCGCTCGACCGCGCGCTGGTCGCCGGCGCCTATGGGGCGCCCGGCGACGCCGGTGTGGCGCTGACCGAGATCCGCAATTTCGATCTCGTGCAGGTCATGGCGCGGCGCGGCAAGGCCGGCGAGATGATAGCGGCCGCGAAGGCGCGCTTCGGTGTTGCCGCGCCGGAGACGCCCAAGGCGACCGGCACGTCGGACGCGTCGCTGATCTGGTCGGGACCGGACCAGTTCCTTGTGCTGTCCAAGGGCGGCAAGCATTCAATCGAGGCGCTTGCCCCTGGCTTTGCCGGTTCGGCTTCGCTTTCCGACCAATCGCACGCGCGGGCGTTGATCAGCATCTCCGGCGATAAGGCCCGCGCCATGCTCGCCAAGCTGTCGTCGATCGATCTGCATGCCGATGCGTCCGCGGTCGGCGCGGCGGCGGCGACGTCGATGGATCACACGAGTGTCACGCTGTGGCGCGGCGTGGATCGCAACGGACAGGCGGTGTTCAACCTGCTGGTGTTCGCGACCTTCGCCGAGAGCCTGTGGCACACGATTCTGTATTCGGCCGCTGAGTATGGCGTGACGATCGGCCATTCCGAGGAACTGGCGTAGCCGCTGCGCCCTCTCCTTCTCCCCTTGTGGGAGAAGGTGGATCGGCGCGATAGCGCCGAGACGGATGAGGGGTGTTCCAGCGGAGTGAGACGCTGGCGAACTGGATAAGCGGCGCCGCCAAGCTGGAGCACACCTCATCCGTCGCCTTCGGCGACACCTTCTCCCACAAGGGGAGAAGGGGGAGCCAGAGCTTGCCAAACGCATTCCCCCTGCTATTCTCTCAGCGAAAATAATTTTACACACAGGCAAACTTGTTTCTCGCTCGGAGGAGGGTTTGAGATGAGCCAGTCGCCCTACCCCGCCGTCCTGTCCGGGCCGCCGCGTCCCAGCCTGATCCTGCGCCCCGGCGAGATCAGCCTGCCACCGGGCGTGGAACGCTATACCGTGCAGGGCAATGGCGCGGTGCTCATCGATGTCGAGGCCGGCGACAGCGTCAGCGTCGCCAATGTCGAGGGCGGGCAACCTTGCGAGCTGCTGGCCTGGGACACATCCGGCGCGACCGATCCCGGCATTTTCGGCGAGCGGTCGAACAGCAATGCCGCCGGCATCAAGACGCTGCTCGCCGAAGGCGACGACAGCCTCGCGGCGCTGCGTCTCAGCCTCGAGCGCCGCAAGGTTCAGCTCGACCAGCCGAAGGCCGTGCGCGTGTTCGGCGGCGCCACGCCGGCCGGCACCGAGCAGAGCTTTTCCGTGCAGCGCGACAGCGCGCTGCTGATCGCGGCACCGGGCGGACCGATGCTAGTGGACGGCCACAATACGGCGACGCCACTGACCGTCCTGGTGCGCCGCGCCACGATCCGGCTGAAGACAAGAGGGCAGCTTCCCGATCCGCTCGCCGATCCGGTGGTCGATCTTCGGGTGAAATCCGCGACCGCCGAATCCTATTTCGTCAAGGCCGGCGACTATCTGCAGATCATCGACGTCGACGGGCGGCAGTGCACCGACTTCCAGTGCTTTTCGGCGCGCAAGCTGGACAAGGGACGCGACCTGCCGCTGGACGTGACGACGACCCGCACGCTGATGGGCTCGGCCTATCCGATGCCCGGCCTGCATTCGAAATATTACGACCAGGACATGGAGCCGCTGGTCGAGGTTGTGCAGGACACGTGCGGCCGGCATGACGCCTTCGCGCTCGCCTGCGCCGCCAAATATTACGACGACATCGGTTATCCCGGCCACACCAACTGCTCGGAGAATTTCAACAAGGCGCTTTCCGACAAGGGCGTGACGTCCCGCGCCGGCTGGATGGCGATCAACTTCTTCTTCAACACGGCGATCGACGCGCACGGCGTGATGGTATCGGACGAGCCCTGGTCGCGGCCGGGCGACTATGTGCTCTTGCGCGCGCTGACCGACATCGTCTGCGTGTCCTCCGCCTGCCCGGACGACACCACGCCCGCCAATGGCTGGGACCTCACCGATATCCACGTGCGAACCTATTCCGGCCAGCACAAATTCTCGCGAGCGATCGCCAGACGCATGAAGCCCGACTCGGAACCGAAGATGACCCGCGAGACAGCCTTTCATTCGAGCTTTGCCAAGCACACGCGCGACTTCGTCGAATACAGGGGCTATTGGCTCGCCAATTCCTTCGCCAAGGAAGGACCGATCGCCGAATACTGGGCCTGCCGGCAGGACGCCGTGGTCATGGACCTGTCGCCGCTGCGCAAGTTCGAGGTCACCGGGCCGGATGCCGAAGCGCTGCTGCAATACACGCTGACCCGCGACGTCAAGAAGCTCGGCGTCGGCCAGGTCGTCTATACGGCGATGTGCTACGAGCATGGCGGCATGATCGACGACGGCACGCTGCTCAGGCTCGGCAAGGACAATTTTCGCTGGGTCGGCGGCGACGATCTTTCCGGCGAATGGCTGCGCGAGACGGCGAAAAAGCTTGGTCTCAACGTGCTGGTGCGCTCCTCCACCGACCAGATGCACAACATCGCCGTGCAGGGGCCGAAGAGCCGCGATATCTTGAAGGAAGTCGTGTGGACCTCGCCGGCGCAGCCTTCGATCGGCGAGCTCGAATGGTTCCGCTTCGCGGTCGCGCGCATCGGCGGCGGCAACGGCGTCCCGGTCGTGGTCTCGCGCACCGGCTATACGGGCGAGCTTGGCTACGAGATCTGGTGCCACCCGCGCGACGCCGAAAAAGTGTTCGACGCCATCTGGGAGGCCGGCCAGCCGCACGGGCTGAAGCCCATGGGCCTGCAGGCGCTCGACATGGTGCGCATCGAGGCGGGACTGATCTTCGCCGGTTACGAGTTCTCCGACCAGACCGATCCGTTCGAGGCCGGCATCGGCTTCACCGTGCCGCTCAAGACCAAGGCCGACGACTTCATCGGCCGCGACGCGCTGATCCGGCGCAAGGAACACCCGCAGCACAAGCTTGTCGGCCTCGACATCGACGCCAACATCCCGGTCGGCCATGGCGACTGCGTCCATGTCGGCCGCGCCCAGATCGGCGTCGTCACGTCGGGCATGCGCTCGCCGCTGCTCGGCAAGACCATCGCGCTGGCAAGGCTCGACGTCACCCATGCCGAGATCGGCACGGAGGTCGAGATCGGCAAGTTGGATGGCCACGCCAAGCGGCTGCCCGCGCGCGTCGTGGCCTTCGCGCATTACGATCCGCAGAAGACCAAGCCACGTTCCTGATAGCCGCAACCCTTGCCTTCTCCCCTCGCGGGAGAAGGCAAGAGCCAATGTTTCGCAAGCGTGATGTGCATGACATCCACAAAACGCTTGACGCGAAAGCGCGTCGGATCAATCTTCACTCTTAAGAAAAAAATACGACTGAGTGGAAACACGACAGTCGAACCATAGTGGCCGGGGAGCAAGCTTCGCAACAGCCGAAGCGTCGCCGGCGGGGAACAGAAAAAAGGGGAAGACAACCATATGAGCACGATAAGCACGGCCCTCGAGCAGCCTGCCGAAAGCAAGCTGCTCAGGCATATCGACTGGCGTGGCGCCTTCTGGGTGGCAAGCGGCGTTCCGGCACTGGTCCTGTTCTCGATCGGCGGCATTGCCGGCACGACCGGAAAGCTCGCCTTCCTGATCTGGACGGTGTCCATGATCATGGGCTTCCTGCAGTCCTTCACCTATGCGGAGATCGCCGGCCTGTTCCCGAACAAGTCGGGCGGCGCCTCGATCTACGGCGCCACGGCCTGGCTGCGCTACTCGAAATTCATCGCGCCGCTGTCGGTCTGGTGCAACTGGTTCGCCTGGACGCCGGTGCTGTCGCTCGGCTGCTCGATCGCCGCCGCTTATATCCTCAACGCGCTGGCGCCGGTGCCGATCTTCACCGAGACCTCGCCGGAAGTGGTCGCCTATATCGCCGCGCATGCCGGGACGGCGCCCGCCGACGCGATCGCCGCGGTGACCGCCGCCGCGACGCCGGCGATCCGCACATGGTCGCTGTGGGGTCACACGCTCGGTCCGGTGTCCTTCACCTTCAACGCGACCTTCTTCATCGGCGCCGTGCTGATGCTGGTCATCTTCTCGATCCAGCATCGCGGCATCCTCGGCACGGCCAATGTGCAGAAATATATCGGCCTCTTGGTTATCGTCCCGATGCTGATCGTCGGCGTCGTGCCGATCTTCACCGGCCAGATCGACTGGGCGAATTTCTCGCCGCTGGTGCCGCTGGCGGCCGCCTACGCACCCGACCCAGGCTCCTGGAACATTGCCGGCTGGACGCTGGCGCTCGGCGGCATGTTCATCGCCGCATGGTCGACCTACGGTTTCGAGACCGCCGTCTGCTACACGTCGGAATTCAAGAACCCCGGCACCGACACCTTCAAGGCGATCTTCTACTCCGGCCTGCTCTGCATGCTGCTCTTCATCCTGGTGCCCTTCACCTTCCAGGGCGTGCTGGGGCTCAACGGCATGCTGGCGACGCCGATCGTCGACGGCTCGGGCGTCGCCGACGCGCTGGCCGGCATGGTCGGCGGCGGCAAGCTGATCCACAGCCTGCTGGTCATGCTGATGATCCTGGCGCTGGTGCTCTGCATCATGACGGCGATGGCCGGCTCGTCACGCACGCTCTACCAGGGTTCGGTCGACGGCTGGCTGCCGCGCTATCTCAGCCATGTCAACGAGCACGGCGCGCCGACGCGGGCGATGTGGACCGACCTCTGCTTCAACCTGATCGTGCTGGCGATAGCCTCGGCCGACGCGACGAGCTTCTTCTTCATCCTCGCCGTGTCGAACTGCGGCTACATCATCTTCAATTTCCTCAACCTCAACGCCGGCTGGATCCATCGCATCGACAACGGCCACATCAACCGTCCTTGGAAGGCGCCGACCTGGCTGCTCGGCATCGGCGCCATCTTCGCCTATGTCAACGCGATCTTCATGGGCGCCGGCGCCAAGGTGTGGAACCCGATGGCGCTGTGGGCCGGCCTGATCACGGCCGCCTTGATCATTCCGGTGTTCTGCTTCCGTCACTACATCCAGGACGGCGGCAAATTCCCAGAGCACATGCTGGCCGACCTCGGCATGGCGGGAGCCGACCTCTCGGTCAAGAAGGCGGGCATGCTGCCTTACCTGACGCTGATTGCAGGCGTGGTGGTGATGCTGATCGCCAACTGGGTGTTCGTCATCTGACACGGCAACCTGAAAGGAAACGGGCGCGCTCCGGCGCGCCCGTTTCATTTGGATCAGCCCGCCTTGCGGACCGCCGCTTCTTCGAAGAACCGGTTCGGCGGCCGCTTCAGGCCGAGATTCTCGCGCAGCGTCGATCCTTCATACTCACGTCTGAATATCCCGCGCCGCTGCAGCTCGGGCACCACCTTTTCGGCGAAATCATCGAGCCCGGCGGGCAGATAGGGAAACATGACATTGAAGCCATCTGAGCCTTCGGTGAGCAGCCATTCCTCCATCTCGTCGGCAATGGACTTGGCGCTGCCGACGAAGGCCAGGCCCGAATAGCCGCCGAGCCGCTGGGCGAGCTGGCGAACAGTGAGGCTCTCTTTTCTCGCCAACTCGATGACGCGCTCGCGGCTGCTTTTCGAGGCATTGGTGTCCGGCACGTCCGGCAGCGGACCGTCGGGATCGAAGCCGGAGGCATCGTGGCCGAGCGCGATCGACAGCGAGGCGATGCCGCTCTCGTAGTAGACGAGGCTGTCGAGCTTGGCGCGTTTGGCTCGAGCCTCCTCGACGCTATCGCCGACGACCACAAAGGCTCCAGGCAGGATCTTGATATCGTCGCGCGAACGGCCGAGCTTTTCCGCACGGCCCTTCACGTCGGCAAGGAAGCGCTGGCCAGACGCCAGGTCGGGTGGCGCTGCGAAGATCACCTCGGCCGTCTCGGCGGCCAGCTGCCGTCCGGCCTCGGACGCGCCGGCTTGGACGATGACCGGCCAGCCCTGCACCGGCCGCGCGATGTTGAGCGGACCGCGTACCGACAGATGCTCGCCCTTGTGGTCGAGCACATGCAGTTTCGATGTATCGAAGTAGAGCCCGCTGTCCGCATCGCGGATGAAGGCGTCGTCGGCAAAACTGTCCCACAGCCCGGTAACGACATCGTAGAATTCGCGCGCCCGGTGGTAGCGCTGGTCATGCTCGACATGATCATCGAGACCGAAGTTAAGCGCCGCGTCCGGGTTGGAGGTCGTCACGATGTTCCAGCCGGCGCGGCCGCCGCTGATATGGTCGAGCGAGGCGAAGCGGCGGGCAATGTGATAGGGCGCGTCGAAGGTGGTCGATGCGGTCGCGACAAGGCCGATATGATCGGTGACGGCGGCGAGCGCCGACAGCAGCGTGAACGGCTCGAAGGATGTCACCGTGTGGCTGCGCCGCAGCGCCTCGATCGGCATGTTGAGCACGGCCAGGTGGTCGGCCATGAAGAAGGCGTCGAACTTCGCGGCCTCGAGCGTTTGCGCAAAACGCTTCAGATGCGCGAAGTTGAAATTGGCGTCGGGATAAGCGCCCGGATAGCGCCAGGCGCCGGTGTGAAGACTGACGGGGCGCATGAAGGCACCGAGTCGCAATTGCCGTTTTTCTGACATGGGGAATGATCCAGCGATGACGAGCGTTGCCGCTCCGGTATCGGCGCAGGATCGGCCCGCATCGCGCCGCTGAAAAGGAATTCTGTTTTACCGAAGCGTTGCCGCCGAGCATTTTCGCCCGGGCGGATCCTTGATGCAGATCATCCGCCGCCGGCTTTCGCCGGCGGCGGATGGTCCAGGTTGCCACGTCTATTTCTATTCAGCAGCCAGTGCCAGTTGCGGCCGTTCGATGCCTTTGGCCGGCTCGGGCGCCTCCTCGTCGGTCTTGGCCTTCTTCGGTGCGCGGCCGAAGAACAGGGCGTAGCCGGCCGGCAGCACCAGGATGGTGAGCACCGTGGCGACCAGGATGCCACCCATCATGGCGTAGGCGAGCGGTCCCCAGAAGACGGCGCGCGAGATCGGGATCAGCGCCAGCACGGCGGTGAGCGCGGTCAGCATGATCGGCCGGAAGCGGCGCACGGCGGCACCGACGATCGCCTCCGATCGCTCCATGCCGGCAGCGATATCCTGGTCTATCTGGTCGACCAGGATGATCGAGTTGCGCATGATGATGCCGAGCAGCGCGATGACGCCGAGGATGGCGACGAAGCCGAACGGCGCGCCGCTGATCAAGAGCGCCGCGGCGGCGCCGATGATGCCGAGCGGACCCGTAGCCAGCACCAGCATCGACTTGCCGAAATGCTGCAGTTGGACCATCAGCAGCACGACGATGATGGCGAGCATGATCGGCGCCTTGGCCGCGATCGAAGCCTGGCTCTCGGCCGAGTCCTCGGCACCGCCCTGGATCTCGATCTTGTAGCCGGGCGCAAGGCCGGCGCGCAGGTCCTTCATGTCGTTGTACATCTTGGTGACGACGTCGTTCGACTGCACGCCGTCCGGCAGCGTGGCACGCACGCTGATGGTCGGCAGGCGGTCGCGCCGCCATTCGATGCCCTGCTCCATGACAGGCACGACCTTGGCCACCTGCGAGAGCGGCACCGAGCCGCCGAAATCGGTCGGGATATAGACGGAGTCGACCGAGGACAAGAGATGACGCGTCGCCTCCGGCTCGCGGGCGACGATCGAGACCGTCTCCTCGCCGTCGCGGAAGTCGTCGAGCGGCGCGCCGGACATGGTGGCCTGCAGCATCTGGCGGATGCGCTGCGAGGTGACGCCAAGGGCGCGAGCACGATCCTGGTCGATCACCAGCTTCATCGCCGGCACCGGCTCCAGCCAGTCGTCATGGATGGCGCCGAGCAGCGGATTGGCCTGGAACCTCGCCTTCACCTCGTCGGCGATGCGGCGCACCTCCTGGCGGTCCGGGCCCATGATGCGCATCTGCACCGGCCAGCCGGTCGGCGGACCCAGGAAGAGGCGGTCGACCTTGCCGCGGATCGAGGGGAAGTCCTGCGCCAGGATCCTGCGCATCTTGACGATCAGCCGCTCGCGCGCCGGCTCGTCCTTGGCCATGACCAGGAGCTGGGCGAAGTTGGGATTGCGGAGCTGCTGGTCGAGCGGCAGGAAGAAGCGCGGCGCGCCTTCGCCGATATAGGTGGCGATGAAGCGCTTGTCGGGATCGTCCGCCATCCTGCCTTCGAACGCCTTGGCCTGCTTCTCGACCTCCTTGATCGAGGTGCCTTCCGGCAGCCAGAGATCGACCAGGATTTCCGGACGCGAGGATTGCGGGAAGAAGTTCTGCGGGATGAACTGGAAGGCCCACAGGCTGGTGGCGAAGGTGACCAGCGTCATCACCAGCACAATGATGCGGTGGCGCWCGGCCCAGGTGACCGTCGCGCGCAGCCGCCGGTAGAAGCTGGTGTCAAAGACATCATGATGGGTGCCGGCATGTTTGCGCTGCTTGAGGATCATGTAGCCGAGCCACGGCGTGAAATAGACCGCCACGAACCACGACACAACCAACGCGATGCCGACGACATAAAACAGCGTGCGCACATATTCGCCTGCTGTCGATGCGGCGAAGCCGACGGGGATGAAGCCCGCCGTGGTGATCAGCGTGCCGGTCAGCATCGGGAAGGCGGTCGAGGTGTAGGCGAAGCTCGCCGCCTCGATCTTGACCAGCCCCTCCTCGAGCTTTCGCTCCATCATCTCGACGACGATCATGGCGTCGTCGACCAACAGGCCGAGCGCAATGATCAAGGCGCCGAGCGAGATGCGCTGCAGGTCGATGCCGATCTCGTACATGATGGCGAAGGTGGCGGCGAGCACCAGCGGGATGGCGATGGCGATCACCAGGCCGGAGCGCCAGCCGATCGACAGGAAGGAGACGACGAGCACGATGAGCAGCGCTTCGCCGAGCGCCTCCATGAATTCGTTGACGGCATCCTTGACGACCTGAGGCTGGTCGGAGATCTGGTCGACCGAAACGCCATAGGGCAGCCCCGCCTCGAAGCGCTGGTAGGTCGCCTCGACATCCTTGCCGACATCCCTGACGTTGAAGCCCTTGGCCATGACGACGCCGAGCTGGACGCTCTCATGGCCGTTGAAGAGGTATTTGTTGTCGTAAGGATCCTGGAGACCGGAGGTGACGGTGGCGATATCGCCGAGGCGCGTCACCTGGTTGCCGGAGCGAAGCCTCAGTTCGCGGATGTCGGCGGCCCTGGTGACGTCGCCCTCGACCGAGATGCGCACCGAGCGCAGGCCGGTGTCAACGGAGCCCGCCGGATCGACGGCGTTCTGCCCTTTCACGGCGTTCTGCAGGTCGAGGATGGTCAGGCCACGCTCGGCCAACGCCTTGGACGAGACGTCGATATAGATCTTCTCCGGCTGGTCGCCGATGATGACTGCCTTCTCGACGCCAGGCGTCGTCAACAGCATGTCGCGCGCCTGGATGGCGAACTTCTTCAGCTCCGGATAGGTGAAGCCGTCGCCGCTGATCGAATGCAGCGTGATGAAAGTGTCGCCGAACTCGTCGTTGAAGTAGGGACCGAGCAGGCCTTGCGGCAATTCGTTGGAAATGTCGCCGACCTTCTTGCGCACCTGATAGAAGGCGTCCTTCACCTCCTCGGCATTGGTGTCGCCCTTGACCTGGAGCGTGATGATGGCGCTGCCGGCGCGCGTGTAGGAGCGCACGAAATCGAGATGCGGCGTCTCCTGCAGTTTGCGCTCGATCTTGTTGACGACCTGGTCTTCCATGTCCTGGATCGAGGCGCCGGGCCAGACCGCCTGCACCACCATGACACGGAAGGTGAAGTCCGGGTCTTCCTTCTGGCCCATGCGCATCAGGCCGAGCGCGCCGGCCAGGATGATCAGCCCGAACAGGAAGCGGGCGATGCTCGGATGTCCGATCGCCCAGCGCGAGAGGTTGAAGGGCCGCTTTTCAGTGCTGCTGTCCGTCGTGGTCATGGCACAAGTCCAGTCCAATTGGCCGGCAATGCACGCCTGGCATTGCCCGTGAATTCTCGGTCGGGTTTCCGGGCGGCGAGACCCTCAAGCGGAGAGATTCGCAAATCGCGCTGGACGCGGCACTGCTGCGGGGGAAGCCAACATGCCGGCATCTCACGATCGGGCGTCCGCCGCCCGGAACCCATGCCCCACCCGGCTCGCGGCTCGACGCAGCGAGAGCGGGAAAGGCGTCTGTTGCGCCTGACTTCAGGTCTTAGTTCGATGCATGTCGTTGTCCCAAAACCGCTTCGCACTTTTGGGCGACAAGCATCAGTGCAGGCTACTCGTCGTCGCGACGTCACCCTCCGCCGAGGCGGATTGCTGGGCGTCGCCGGAAAGCTTGACCTTCAGGTTCTCGGTCATGAACTGGGTGCCGGCCGCGACCACGACGTCGCCCTGTTTCAGGCCATCGGCCACGGCGACACCGTCGGCGGTGAAGTTGGCGACCTTGATCGGGCGCGGATGCACCGTGTCGGAGGCGCGGTCGACCGTCCAGACGATCTGCTTGCCGTCCTTCTCGGTCATCGCCGTCAGCGGGATCGACACAAGTTGGGTCTTACTGCCAACGATCGCCTGGACGTTGGCGGTCATGCCGAGCAGCACGCGCGGATCGTTGGGCAGCGAGACGCGGACAGCGAAGGTGCGCGACTGCGGATCGGCGCTACCGGCGACCTCGCGGACCTTGCCGTCGAGAGTAAGCCCGTCGTCCGACCAGAAGCTCGCCTTGACCTCCTTGCCGGGCTTGAAGCCGGCAATGTCCATCTCCGGCACCGCGATCGACACTTCCTTCTCGCCGTCGACCGCGACGGTCATGACCGGTGTGCCGGCGGCGACCACCTGGCCGACATCGGCGGAGATGGCGGTGACGATGCCGTTCTTGCTGGCCTTCAGATCGGCGTATTGGACCTGGTTCTGCGCCTGGGCCAGCGTCGAGCGCGCGGCATCGCGGGTCGCCACAGCCTGGTCATAGGTCAGCCGCGCCTGGTCGAGCTGCGACTTCGGCGCGAAGTTCTTGGCGTAGAGCTGTTCGGCGCGCTTCCTGGCGAGGTCGACGGTCTCGACCTGGCGCTCGGCGGCGTCGAGGCTGGCCGCGGCGCTCTTCACCGACAATTCGTAGTCGGCAGGATCGATACGGGCGAGCACGTCGCCTTCATTCACATGCTGGCCGATATCGACCAGACGCTCGGTGACCTTGCCGGCGATGCGGAAGCCGAGATTCATCTCGGTGCGGGCGCGCACCGAACCGGAATAGTCGAGCTGGCGGGTGGTCTGCGCCTCGCCGATCTCGACCACCTTCACCGGCCGGACGATCTCCTGGACGACCTCGGCCTTCTCCTGGCTGCAGCCGGCAAGGCCGAGCGCTGCCGCGATGACGGCGGCGGTTGGGAGGCCGACGGCCGGCAGCCTGCGGAAGATGGAACTGGACAAAGACACCTTAGCACTCCCGAACTGGAGATGATTTGTCGAAACCGCGCCCGGCGGGCGACGGCTATTTCAAAGCTCTGATGGCGTAGTCGATTAGTTCGTCGGGCATCGCCCGGTTGGTCTTGGCAAGGCACTGCGCCACCATCTGCGGATGGCACAGAATGACCGTCGCGGCGCCGAAGCAGCGCGAGGCCGTCTCCGGATCCTGCTCCCTGAACTCGCCGGCCTCGATGCCCTCGCGGATCACCTCGGCATAGAGGTCGTGGATTCTGTTCACATGCGCATCGATGACGCCCCAGTCGCGCTCCAGCGCGACGATGACCATCTCATGCACCTTCTCCTGGTCGAGCATGACCTCCAGCGTCATCTTGTACTGGGCATGGATGTAGCGGCGCAGCCGCTCCTCGGCGCTGACCGGCAGGTGCATAATCTCGTAGGCCATCTTGTAGCTGGCGCCGAGCATGCGGCCGCAGACGGCCTGGTGGATTTCCACCTTGGAGGCGAAGAAGCGGTAGATGTTGGCCGGCGACATGCCGAGCTCGCGGGCAATGTCGGCGACGTTGGTCTTGCCGTAGCCGTAGTGGCGGAACAAGCGCTCGGCGCAGTCGAGAATGCGGGTCACATTCTCCTGTCTGGCGGGATCTGCCACGATGTTGGCGGCTTCGGACATGGCGCTTTCGTTTGATGAGTGACGAATTTTAATTTTCGTCAGTCGTAAAACGAAAGCGGCGGGGAGTCAACGCGAAATCGACGTACGCGTATAATTTGGTGACAGATGGTGACAGTTGCTAGGCCTTCAATCGGCGCTTCCGACTGGCAGCCGACACCGATGAGGTCGTCATCCTAGGGCGGAGCAAGGAGCGAAGCGACGCGCGCAGGCCCTAGGATCCATGCCGTGACGTAGACCRAAGAACGAAGGCAGATCAAGAAGTTACGACGATTGGGCTGCCCATTCGCCGCAAGCCATTTTCAACCGCCGGAGCGCGGCCGCAAGGTAACGGCATGGATCCTAGGGTTTCCGCGACGTCGCTGCGCGACTGCTCCACCCTAGGATGACGACGTCGCGGGCGCTGGCGCAAACTGTCGACGTCACGGCCATGTTGGGGCGAGAACTACGCCCCCTTCGCCATCTCCCTCAGCCGAAACTTCTGGATCTTCCCCGTCGAGGTCTTCGGGATCTCCGCGAACACCACCGCCTTCGGCACCTTGAAGCGCGCCAGCAGACCGCGGCAATGCTCGATGATCTCCRCCTCTGTCGCGGTCTTGCCGGGCTTCAGTTCGACATAGGCGACCGGCACCTCGCCCCATTTGTCGTCCGCGCGGGCAACCACACCGCAGGACGCGACCGAGGGATGCTTGTAGAGCGCGTCCTCGACCTCGATGGAGGAGATGTTCTCGCCGCCGGAAATGATGATGTCCTTCGAGCGGTCCTTGAGCTGGATGTAGCCGTCCGGGTGCATGACGCCGAGATCGCCGGAATGGAACCAGCCGCCGGCGAAGGCCTCGTCGGTCGCCTTCCTGTTCTTGAGGTACCCCTTCATGACGATGTTGCCGCGGAACATGACCTCGCCGATGGTCACGCCATCGGCCGGCGTCTCCACCATGGTCTCCGGGTTCATCACCGTCAGCCCTTCGAGCGCGGCATAGCGCACGCCCTGGCGCGCCTTCTTCGCCGTCCTGGGCCCCTTCTCCAGCGCGTCCCACTCATTGTGCCATTCGTTGACGACGGCCGGGCCGTAGGTCTCGGTCAGGCCGTAGAGATGGGTGACTGCGAAGCCGGCATCGGCCATGCCGGACAGCACGGCCTCAGGCGGCGGCGCCGCGGCGGTGTTGAAGGTAACGGTCTGCGGGAACTGGCGCTTGTCCTCGTCTTTCGCGTTGATCAGCACCGACATGACGATGGGCGCGCCGCAGAGATGGGTGACGCCATGGTCGGCGATGGCGTCATATATCGGCTTCGCCCGCACCCAGCGCAGGCAGACATGGGTGCCGGCCTGCACGGCCAAGGTCCAGGGGAAGCACCAGCCGTTGCAATGGAACATCGGCAGCGTCCAGAGATAGACCGCGTGCTTGGCCATGCCGGCATGGATGGTGTTGGTGTAGGCCATCAGCGCGGCACCACGATGATGATAGACGACGCCTTTCGGATTGCCGGTCGTGCCGGACGTGTAGTTGAGCGAGATGGCGTCCCACTCGTCATCCGGCATCGACCAGGCGTAAGTCTCGTCGCCTGCGGTGACGAAGTCCTCATAATCGAGCACGCCGATCCGGTCACCCTTCGGATAGGGAGCGTCGGTGGCATAATCGGGGTCATCATAGTCGATGACCAAGGGCTTGGCCTTGGCCAGCGCCAGAGCCTCCCTGACGACCCCCGAGAACTCGCGGTCGACGATCAGCACCTTCGAGTCGGCATGGTCGAGCTGGAAAGCGATGACGGCGGCGTCGAGACGGGTATTCAGCGAATGCAGCACCGCCTTCACCATCGGCACGCCAAAATGCGCTTCCAGCATCGGCGGCGTGTTGGAGAGCATCACGGTCACCGTGTCGCCCTTGCCGATGCCATGCTTGGCAAGCGCCGAGGCGAGCTTCAGCGAGCGGCGCCAGAAATCGCGATAGGTGATGCGCTGGCTGCCATGAATGATGGCTATGTGGTCGGGATAGGTCTTGGCCGCGCGCTGAAGATAAGTGAGCGGCGTCAGCGGCTGGTGGTTGGCGGCGTTCCTGTCGAGATCCTGTTCGTAGGGATTGGCCATCCCGTTCTCCCCAAAGTTCTTTTCGAACCTTCTAACCTCAGGTCCGCTGTCACGCTATCCCTTCGAATGGCTGAAAATGCTATGATCTGACCCCTTGACAGAACGGCGATCCACGTTGAGCCGTGCTGACAGGAAAGCGCCTCCGCTCACCCAAATTTGACTTTTGTCGAGAGCCGTGACTAATGTCAGCCGAGGAGGCGGCATGGCGATCAGACCGGCAGAACAGCTCATCCACAAGGCCGCCTGGCTTTACTATGCGCATGGCCTTCGCCAGGACGAAGTGGCGAGCCAGCTCAACATTTCACGCGCCTCGGTCGCCATGTATCTGCGCAAGGCGCGCGAGACCGGCATCGTCAACATCTCGACCTCGACGCAGCTCTTCACCGACGACGTCATGGCGCGCAAGGTTGAAGACGCCTTCGGGCTCGACGCCGTATGGATCGCGCCGGAAAACGCCTATCTGGCCGATCCCTCGACCGATATCGCGGTGCTGGCGGCAAGCGTCTTCCTCGAGCTGGTGAAGAAGGGCGACCGCATCGGCGTCGCCTGGGGCCGCACCGTCTACACCATCGCCGACATCATGTCCTTTGCCGACCTGCAGGACGTCACCGTGGTGCAGCTTTGCGGCAATCTCGGCGCGCCCTATTCCTACCGGCCCGACCAGTGCACGATGGAGATCGCGCGGCGGCTCAACGCCAAGGGCCTGAACTTCTATGCGCCGCTGGTGCTGTCGACGGAAGAGCTGGCGAAGAGCCTGCGCGCCGAGCCGGTGATCCGCGATCAACTGGCCGGCATCGCCGAATGCRATCTGGCGCTCTATTCCRTCGGCGCGGTCGATGMCGACAGTCATCTGGTGAAATGCGGCGCGCTGTCGCCGGCCGAGATGGAAGCGCTGCGCAGCCAGGGGGCGGCAGGCGTCATCGCCGGGCAGATCATCGACGCCACGGGCGAGGTGCTCGACTGCAGCTACAACCGGCGCGTCATCTCCGCCGAGCTCGCCTCGCTCCGCGCCATCGAGAAGCGGCTGATGGTGGTGCAGGAAGACACCAAGTTCGAACCGCTGCTTTCGGCCATCGCCGGCGGACTGTGCACGCATCTGGTGATCGGCGCGCATATGGCCGAGCGCCTGCTGCAGCACGCCGGCGAGGCAACCAAGAAGGCCTCTTAGAAATCCCCTCGCCGCTTCTGTCATACAGGCGTCGCGGCTTTCTGTTCATGAGCAAAAAAGACGAGTATCGGACGRATCGACATGAAGAATCTTTGGAATGACGCCGACGCGGAAAAGATGGTTGCCGATTATGCCAAGAAGGGGGTCGGCCGCGATCTTGCTCTGCGCGTCTATACGACCCGCCTGCTCGGCGGCGAGCCGCGGCYGGTGCTGCACGGCGGCGGCAACACATCCTGCAAGACCAAGGCCACCGATCTCGTCGGCGACGAATGGGACGTGCTGTGCGTCAAGGGCAGCGGCTGGGACATGGCGGTCATCGAGCCGCAAGGCCTGCCGGCGGTGAAGATGGGCGCGCTGCTCAAGGCGCGCTCTCTGGAAACGCTCGCCGACGAGGATATGGTGGCGCTGCAGCGTTCCAACCTCATCGACCCATCCTCGCCCAACCCGTCGGTCGAAACGCTGCTGCATGCCTTCCTGCCGCACAAGTTTGTCGACCACACGCATTCGACGGCGATCCTCGCCATTGTCGACCAGGAAGACAGCAAACCGCTGATCAAGGCCGTGTTCGGCGACAAGATGGGTTATGTGCCTTACATCAAGCCGGGCTTCGACCTCGCCAAGGTCGCGGCGGAAGTCTTCGACGCCGACCCCAGCGTCGAAGGCCTTATCCTCGACAAGCACGGCATCTTCACCTTCGGCGACGACGCCAGGCAGGCCTATGACCGCATGATCCACTATGTGACGATGGCCGAGGACTATGTCGCCAAAAACGGCAAGCCGCAGGCGCCCAAGGCCGCGCTGCCGGCAAAGCTCGCCAAGCCGAGCGACATCGCGCCAACGCTGCGCGGCGCCGTGGCCGTGGCGCGCGGCGAAGGCCGCTTCGACCGCATGATCAGCGACTTCCGCACATCGGACTCGATCGTCGATTTCATCAATTCGGCGAAGATCGCCGACTATGCCGGCCGCGGCGTCTCGACGCCGGATCTGTCGATCCGCATCAAGACCGGGCCGATGGCCGTGCCGGCGCCCGACGCCGACAAGCTCGGCCACTACAAGGCCGTGGTGCGCAGCCATGTCGAGGCCTTCGTCAAGGACTACACCGCCTATTTCGAGACCAATGACGCGCTGGACGACGTCAAGCGCACCATGCTCGACCCGATGCCGCGCCTGACGCTGGTGCCGGGGCTGGGCATGTTCGGCCATGGCCGCACGCTGAAGGATGCGAAGATCGCGTCGGATGTCGGCGAGATGTRGATCGAAGCGGTGCGCGGTGCGGAAGCCATCGGCAATTTCCATCCGCTCTCCAAGGCGGATCTCTTCCCGCTTGAATACTGGTCTCTCGAGCAAGCCAAGCTCGCCTCCAACAAGCCGAAGCCGCTGACCGGCCAGGTGGTGCTGATCACCGGCGGCGCCGGCGCCATCGGCGCCGCGACGGCAAAGCTGTTCGCCGCCAACGGCGCGCATGCCGTCATCGTCGATCTCGACGCCGCCAAGGCCGCGGAAGCGGCCAAGGCGGCCGGCAACAGCTCGA
Organism: Mesorhizobium sp. LCM 4577; assembly: GCF_001854795.2. Classification (NCBI taxonomy): domain Bacteria; kingdom Pseudomonadati; phylum Pseudomonadota; class Alphaproteobacteria; order Hyphomicrobiales; family Phyllobacteriaceae; genus Mesorhizobium; species Mesorhizobium sp. LCM 4577. The sequence goes on from NZ_MDDU01000035.1 coordinate 313,137, forward strand.
TCGGCGTCGGCGCCGACATCACCAAGCCTGCGGAGATGCGCGCCGCCTTCGACAAGGCGGTCGCCGTCTATGGCGGCGTCGATATCCTGGTCTCCAATGCGGGCGCCGCCTGGGAAGGCCGTATCGGCGAACTGGATGACGCCACTTTGCGCAAGAGTTTCGAGCTCAACTTCTTCGCCCACCAGTCGGCGGCGCAGAACGCGGTGCGCATCATGCTGGAACAGGGCACCGGCGGCGTGCTGCTCTTCAACACCTCCAAGCAGGCGATCAATCCCGGCCCGAAATTCGGCGCCTACGGCATTCCGAAGGCGGCGACGCTGTTCCTGTCCAGGCAATACGCCCTGGACTACGGCGCCTATGGCATCCGCTCCAATGCGGTGAATGCCGACCGCATCCGCTCAGGTCTTCTGACCGACGCCATGATCGCCAGCCGTTCCGGCGCGCGCGGCGTATCGGAAAAGGAATACATGTCCGGCAATCTGCTCGGACAGGAAGTGACGGCCGACGACGTGGCGCAGGCCTTCCTGCATCAGGCGCTGGCCGAACGCACCACCGCCGACGTGACGACGGTGGACGGCGGCAACATCGCGGCGGCGCTGCGCTGACGAGTACCGTTGCAGCGGTTCGTCGTTTCACGAAAACGACGAACCGCCCTCCTCGTATTATCGCCTCTCAGAGCGGAGCGCCTTTCGCGCTTCTGCTGAAAAACTGCTGCAACCGGTCAAAGTCCCACTCCAATCCTCCGCTTACTACGGTTGAAGGGGATGTCTGGTGTTTCGCATGCGAGCTCCAACCCTGATCATTGGTGGAGTTGTCGATGCCCGCAAAAAGACTTCGTATCGCTGTGCTGTTCGGCGGGCGTTCCGCGGAGCATGAGGTGTCGCTGCTTTCGGCGGCCAACGTGATGGCCGCGCTGGACCTGGCGAAATACGATGCGGTCCCGATCTTCGTCACCCGCGAAGGGCAGTGGCTGCTGAGCCGCTTCGAAGACGGCGCGCTGGCGACGCCGTCGGCTGGCACACAGCTCTGCCTGGTGCCGGGCGGGCATGGGCGGATGCTGGCGATCCCTGCCGGCGGCGCACCCCACGACCTGCCCGCCCTCGACATCCTGTTTCCGGTGCTGCACGGCCTGCATGGCGAGGACGGCGCGGTGCAGGGAGCGGCCGAGGTGGCGCGCGTGCCGCTCGCCGGCTGCGGCATCCTCGGCTCGGCGACGGCGCTCGACAAGGACGTCGCCAAGCGGCTGCTGAAGGCGGCGGGCGTGCCTGTCGCCCGCTCGGTGACCATCGGTGAAGGTGCCGCGCCTTCACTCGCCGAACTGGAGGAGCAAATCGGCCTGCCGCTGTTCATCAAGCCGGCGCGGCAGGGCTCGTCGGTTGGTGTGGCAAAGGTCAATGGCAGCCAGGAATTCGATCGCGCGCTGTCAGAGGCGTTCCAGCACGACAGCAAGCTGCTGGCGGAGGAATTCGTTCGTGGACGCGAGATCGAGTTCAGCGTGCTGGAGAGCCCCACGGGCGAGCTCTTCGTCTCGCGTCCAGGMGAGATCGTGCCCGCGGAAAGCCACGGCTTCTACAACTACAATGCCAAATACATCGACGAGAACGGCGCGGCCCTGATCGTRCCGGCCGAGCTGCCGTTGGAGGTCGAGAGCGCCATGCGCGATATGGCCGCCAGGGCATTCCGGGCACTCGGCTGCGACGGCATGGCCCGTGTCGATTTCTTCCTGATGCCGGACATGAATTTCCTGATCAACGAGCTCAACACCATTCCCGGCTTCACCAACATCAGCATGTACGCCAAGGCGATGGCGGCCAGCGGCGTCAGCTACCCGGAGGTCATCGACCGCCTAGTGGCGCACGGGTTGGCGCGCGCCGGCCGTTGAGGTTATGCCGGCTTCACTCCGGCAGGCCGGCCTTGCGGAAGCCGTCGACGAAATGCTCAAGCGTCGCGTCGTCACGGAACGGCTCCGTGTCGACCCAGCGCTGCGTGGAGAAATGCGGATTGCCGACAAGGAACAGGGTAACCTCGGTGCGCGCCTCGTCCAGGCGGCCGAGCTGCGCCAGAGCTGCCGCCAGGAAACGGCGTGAGCTGGTGCGATAGGTCTCGTCGCGGCGCAGCGTCTCAACCGCGGCCTCGTAATCGCGGGCCGCATACTGCGCTTGGCCGAGTGTGAGATAGTACCAGCTCGGCGGAAATGGGTTCAGCCGGAACGCCTTGCGGATGTGCTCCAGGCCCTCGTCTATCCGCCCGCCCAGCACGTCGATATCGGATAATGTCGCCCAGATATCGGCCTCGTTCGGGTCGAGCTCGATCGCCTTGGCGAATTCCGCCTCGGACTGCTCGAAGTCGCGTTCATAGGCAAAAAGGTTCGCTAGAACCCAGCGGCAACCGGCATCGTTGGGGTCGATCGCCACGGCCTTGCGCGCCAACTCCAGGGCTGTGCTGCGAGCAGGCTCAAACGGCTCGCCCCAATGCACCCAGCTCATCCAGTAATTCATGGCGAGCCAGCGATAGGCCTCGGCGTAGTCGGGATCGAGTGCGATCGCGCGCGTCAGCATCAGATGCGCCTCGCGCGCCATCTGCGGCGACTCGTCGAACATCTTTCGCGCCCGCACGACGAGATCATAGGCTTCGAGGTTCTTCGGCCGGTTGCGCACCGGCGGCGCGCGCAGCCGCCCGAGCAGCGCCTCGACGATCTTGGCGGTCGCCTCATCCTGAACGGCGAAAATGTCTTCCAGGCCGCGATCGAACCGCTCCGCCCAGAGATGCTCGCCGCTCAGCGCATCGATCAGCTGCGCGTTGATCCGCACACGCCCGGCGGCGCGCCTGGCGCTGCCTTCCAGCAGATAGCGCACGCCGAGCTCGCCGGCGATAGCGCGCACGTCCATGGCCTTGCCCTTATAGGCAAACACCGAGTTGCGGGCGATGACGAACAGGCCCGGAATCCGCGAAAGATCGGTGATCAGGTCCTCGGTCAGGCCGTCGGCGAAAGAGTCCTGCTCGGGATCGTTGCTCAGATTGACGAAGGGCAGCACGGCGATCGACGGTTTGTCGGGCAACGGCAAGGTTTTGCGCGTGGCGCCGGACTGTTCGACGGTACCGGTGAAGCGATAGCCGACGCGCGGCACCGTCGCGATCCACTCGCCGCCACCGGTCGCCGGACCGAGCAGTTTCCTGAGTTGCGCGATCTGGACGGTGAGATTGCCTTCCTCGACGGCCGTGCCAGGCCAAGCCGCGTCCATCAGCTCGGCCTTGCCCAGGATCTCGCCCGGGCGCGCGACGAGCGCTTCGAGCAGCTTCAGCCCACGGTGACCTGCGGCAACGGGAACATCGCCCCGAAGCAGCGTTCCCGCGCCCGGGTCAAGCACGAACGGTCCAAAGGCAAAGCGCGATCGCTGCATGCGGCGATCTATAGAGCAATTCCAGGAAAAGTGTGAGCGCTTTTCCGCCTGGAATTGCGTAAAAACAAAGGGATAGAGCGTTTCGCCGTTTCCGTGAAACGGTGAAACGCTCAGATCGATTTGGAAGTTTTGAGAACTATTTGGGAGGGCTTAATTACGCCGCCGGCTGGCTGCGGCACACTGCTATCTCAATCAGACCACGGGTTTCCAAACCCTCTACTGCATGGAGGTTGCCATGAACGATATTCTTGCGACTTGCGCACCCCTGGCGGCGCGCCCAGCCGAGATCAAGAGCCGCCGGCGCTACAGCCTGGCGGCCTTGCGCAGCCTCATCGCGCTGCGCCGCGAACAGGCCTATTTCCGTTTCGAGCTCAAGCGGATCGCGACGGACAATCCGCATCTGATCGACGACATCGGGCTGACGAGGAAAGAGGTCGAGGCGGAGATCGCCAAACTGCCGTTCTGGCAGCGATGAGGCCCGGGGCGGCTCAGATAGAACGACAGAGAGCGGCCCACAGGACCGCTCTCTTCATTTGTGATGAGCTGAACCTTACTTGGCGTTCGGGTTCGGCATCCAGGCCGGCATCGCGACATCGGCATGGGCGAACTGCGGCAGCTTGGCCGACAGGTCTTCCATGTTCTTGATGTCCTTGTCGATCAGCTCCTTCTGGGTGATCAGCGTCGGCGGCACGATCACGTTGTGRCCGGGATCCTCGCCGGCGAGCAGTTGTGCCAGGGCGCGCACCGAGACCTGGCCGACGACAGCCGGGTTGGTGGCTGCGGTGGCGGCCCAGGCGCTGTCCGGCTCACGCATCGCGGCGATATCCGAGGTCGAGATATCGGCTGAATAGATCTTGATCTTCTTGTTCAGGCCGGCTTCGTCGACGGCGATCTTCACGCCCTTGGCGAACTCGTCATAGGGCGCGAACATCACGTTGATGTCGGGATGCGCCTGCAGAACCGAGCGCGCCTGGTTGGCGACCGAGTTGGCGATCGGATTGTCGAGCGTGCCGAACATGGCGACCTCGTTGATGCCCGAATACTTCTTCTTCACGTCCACCCAGGTCTCGTTACGGCGGTCGAGCGGGGCGATGCCGGCGACATAGACATAGCCTGCCTTCCAGCTTTCGCCGTTGTCCTTGACCGCCTGCTCGAGCGCGAGCCTGGCGAGGTCCTTGTCCGACTGCTCGATCTGCGGGATCTTCGGGTTCTCGACATTGACGTCGAAGGCGACGACCTTGATGCCTGCGTCGACCGCGCGCTGGGCGGCGTCCTTCATCGATTCCGTCAGGCCGTGCTGGATGATGATGCCCTGCACGCCGAGCGCGATCGCCTGGTCGACCATGTCGGCCTGGAGCGCTGCATCCTGGCGGCTGTCCAGCACGCGCAGGTCGACGCCGAGCGCCTTGGCCTGCGCCTCGACGCCCGAGAGATAGGCCTGGAAGAAGTCACCGGTCGACAGATACCGCACCAGCGCGATCTTGACGCCCGGCTTGTCGAACGGCGCCGGCTTGTCCGCCGCCAACGCCGTGCCCTGCATCAGCAGCGCCGCGCCGGCGAGGCCGAGCGCCGCCTTCCCCAAAAGTCTTCTTGTGATGCTCACTTCCTTTTCCTCCGTTTTGTCTCAATGCCCCGGTCGAAACTATCTCTTGCCCCTGCCGGAAAGGGCGAAGGTGAAGACAAGGGCGACGACGAGCACCGCGCCCTTGACGAAATCCTGCGTGTAATAGGGGGCGTTCATCATCGTCAGGCCTTGCAGCAGGACGCCGACGAACACCGCGCCGACGGCGGTGCCGAAGGCGTTGGGCTTGGCGGCGCCGAGCACCGCGTAGCCGATGAGCGCCGCGGCGACAGCGTCGAGCAGCAGATTATTACCCGAGGCGATATCGCCGCGTCCAAGCCGGGCGGCGAGCAAAATCCCGCCGATCGAGGCAAAAACTCCCGAAATGACGTAGGCCCAGATTTTGTATGCCTTGACAGGCGCGCCGGCGAGCTCGGCCGCCCTCTCGTTGGAGCCGACCGCATACATCATGCGGCCAAAGCGGGTGTATTCGAGGAAGAACCAGATCAGCAGCGCGAGCACGACGAGCACGACCACCGAGACCGGGATCAAGTTCGGGATGAAGAAGTCGATGCGGTGGCGGCCGAGCGCCAGGAAAGCTTCCGAAAACTTGCCGTTGGCGACCGAACCGTCGGGCATGGTCATGCCGGTGGCGATCGAGCGGCCTTCGGTCGGAATGCGCTGCAGGCCAAGCAGCAGGAACATCATGCCGAGCGTCGCCAGAAGATCGGGCACACGCATATAGACGATCAGCCAGCCATTGATCAGGCCGACAATGACGCCGATGACCAGGCAGGCGATGACGGCGACGATGGCGTTCTGCTCCAGTACGACCATGGCATAGGAAGCCGCCATCATGGCGCTGGTCGCGACCGAGCCGATCGACAGGTCGAAACCGCCGACGACCAGCGTCGCGGTGACGCCGAGCGCCAGCACGCCGGTGATGGCCACCGACTGGAAGATGAAGACGGCGCTCTGCGGCGAGGCGAAGCCATCGGCGGCGATCGCGAAATAGGCGATCAACCCGACCAGCAGGACGATGAAGCCGTAGCGGATGGCATAGTCACGCAATGTCATCGAACGCTCCCGCGCTGTTGCCCTCTCCGCCAAACTGGAACTCATGCCCGCACTCCAAGTCTCGTCATTCGCACGATCTCACGCAGCACTATTCAGCGGCCCGCCGGCCACTTCCGCCAGCAGCCGGTCGAGGTCGATGTCGCCGTTGCGGTGCTCGCCGACGACCGTGTGTTCCGACATCACCAGGATGCGGTCGGCGGTCTCCAGCGCCTCGTCGATCTCGGTGACGAAGATGAGCGTGGCGCGGCTGTCGGCGCTTGCCCTGAGCTTGGCGGCGATGTCGCGGCGCGCCGAAATGTCGACGCCCTGGAACGGCTCGTCGAGGATGAAGAGCCGCGAGGCCTGCGACATCCAGCGCGCCACCATCACCTTCTGCTGGTTGCCGCCGGACAGCGCCGACAGCTCGTCCTTCTCCGAGCGGCAGACGATGCCGAGCTCGTCGATCTGGCGGCGGGCGGCGACGCGCTCGGCGCGCTTCTTCATGACGCCGAAGCCCGACATGCGCTTGAGGAACGGCAGGCTGATGTTGCGCTCGATGTTGAAGCCGCCGACGATGYCGCTCGCTGCGCGGTCCTTAGCGACGAGGAAAGCTCCGGCCGCGATCGCCTCGCGCGCCGAGCCCGGCGCGTATGGCTTGCCATCCATATGCATGGTGCCGGCGAGCGGCCGGCGCACGCCGAACAGCGTTTCCGCCAAAGCCGTCTTGCCGACGCCGACAAGGCCGGTGATCGCCACCACCTCGCCGGCGCCGAGCGTCATCGAGATCGGCTTTGCTCCATGCGCGAGCTGCAGGCCTTCGGCGGTGAAAACCGCGCGCGCCGAGCTCCGGGCGACGACCCTGTCGAGGTGGATCTTGCGGCCGAGCATGGCATTGACCGCACCCTCATAGTCGAGCGGCTGCTTGTCGAAGACGCCGGAGACGACGCCGTCGCGCATCGACACGATGCGGTCGGCGAGACGCCTGATGTCGGACATGCGATGCGAAATATAGAGGATGGCGACGCCCTGCCCGCGCAGCCGGTCGATCAGCGAAAACAGCCGATCGGCTTCGGCGCTCGACAGCGAGGAGGTCGGCTCGTCGAGGATCAGAACCTTGGGCTGATGCGCCATGGCCCGCGCGATGGCGACCATCTGCCGATCGGCCAACGACAAGTCGCTGACGCGCGCCCTGAGGTCGAGGGCGAGCCCCATGCGGTCGGCAACCGCCCTCGCCTCAGCCCGGACATTGGCAGGTTTGAACAGCAACGACGCACCTTTGCCGCTCAGCCGGTCGAGCGTCAGATTGGTGGCGACATCGAGGTCGGCGACCACGCCGTCATTGATGTTCTGGTGCACGGTGACGACGCCGGCGCGGATGGCTTCGGCAGGGGTCTGCGGATCGAAGGCCTGGCCGGCGAGTTTCATCGAGCCGGCGCCACGTTCGTAGACGCCGCTGACGATCTTGACCAGGGTGGACTTGCCGGCGCCGTTGGCGCCCATCAGCACCGTCACCTCGCCCGCAAAGAGGTCGAGCGAGATGCCGCCAAGCACCTCGTTCTGGCCGAAGGATTTCCTCAGGCCCTCCACATGGAACACGGCATCTGCGCCCATCCATTCCTCCCGGATCGTGACGCTATGGGCTCATTCGGCAATTGTCAACACGATTGACATTTGCCAGTGAGCTTCCTAGCTTGGCCCCGCCGCCGTGGCTCCGCTATCGTCGGAAACCACGCGCAGGAGGGGAGAGCATGACCGGGAAGTTCGAAGCATTGTCGGTGGAAACGCTGCCGAAGCGCCTTGGCGGGACCGCGGCGCTGACCGGGCGCATCGGCAGGGACGCCAGCCGCTGGAAGGTTCAGGAGGTCGGAGACGGCAATCTCAACCTCGTCTTCATCGTCGAGGGCGACCAGGGCGCGGCAGTGGTCAAGCAGGCGCTGCCCTATGTGCGGCTGGTCGGCGACAGCTGGCCGCTGCCGCTCAAACGCTCCTTCTTCGAATACCATGCGCTGACGCGGCAAGAGCGCCGTGCGCCCGGCTCGGTGCCGGCGATCTACCATTTCGACGAGACCCAGGCGCTGATCGTCATGGAATATCTGGCGCCGCCGCACGTCATCCTGCGGCGCGCGCTGATCGACGGTCGCGAACTGCCTAACATCGCGCGCGACATCGGCCTGTTCATGGCCCGCACGCTGTTCCGTGGCTCGGATCTCTCGATGGTGACGAAAGAGCGCAAGGCCGWCCTCGCGCTGTTCGCCGACAATGTCGAGCTTTGCGACATCACCGAGAACCTGGTGTTCTCCGATCCCTATTTCGACGCCAAGATGAACCGCCACACCAGCCCGCAGCTCGACGGCCTGGTGGCGGAGCTGCGCGCCGACCGCGACCTCAAGGTCGAGGCGCAGCGGCTGAAGCATCTGTTCGCCGCCAATGCCGAGACGCTGCTGCATGGCGATTTGCATTCGGGCTCGATCATGGTGACGGACACAGAGACCCGGATGATCGATCCGGAGTTCGCCTTCTATGGCCCGATCGCCTTCGACGTCGGCATGTTGCTCGCCAATTTCTGGATGGCCTTCTTCTCGCAGCGCGGGCATGAGGAGAAGGGCAGCCGGGACTCGATGCGTGCCTATCTGCTCGGCGTCACAGCTGAGACCTGGGCCACCTTCCGCGCCGAGTTCGCCCATCTGTGGCGGACCGAGCGCAGCGGCATCCTCTACCAGAGAAGCCTGTTCGAGGATCAGGGCGACATGCTCGGCTCAGAACAGGCGCTCGACCACATGCTGCATTCCATCTGGACCGACCTGCTCGGCTTTGCCGGCATCGAGGTGCACCGGCGCATCCTGGGCCTCGCCCACAATGCCGATTTCGAGACCATTGCCGATCAAGACCTGCGCGCCAGATGTGAGGCCAAGGCTTTGCGCTTCGGCCGCCATATCGCCGTCAACCGGCGCCAGATCCACAGCATCGACGAGGTCAACAATCTCGCCGCGCTGATCGAACAGGAGAAGAGCCTTTGAACGTCGGCGAACGCCACTACCGCACCATCTGGCTCAGCGACGACAAGCGGTCGGTCGAGATCATCGACCAGCGCTGGCTGCCGCATGAGTTCCGCATCGAGAGGATCGAAACGGTCGCCGGCATCGCCACCGCGATCCGCGACATGTGGGTGCGCGGCGCGCCGCTGATCGGCGTCACCGCTGCCTATGGCGTCGCCATCCAGATGCAGGACGACCCGTCGGACGAAGCGCTCGACGCGGTGTGGGAGAAGCTTCACAAGACTCGGCCGACGGCGATCAACCTGCGCTGGGCGCTGGACGAGATGCGGCGCTTCCTGAAGCCCTTGGCACCGGCAGAGCGCGCGGAGGCTGCCTACCGGCGCGCCGCCGAGATCGCCGACGAGGATGTCGATCTGAACCGCGCCATCGGCGAGAACGGTCTTGCCATCATCAAGGAGATCGCGGCGCGCAAGCAGCCGGGCGAAACGGTCAACATCCTCACCCATTGCAATGCCGGCTGGCTGGCGACCGTCGACTACGGCACCGCCACCGCGCCGATCTATCTGGCGACCGAGGCCGGCATTCCGGTGCATGTCTATGTCGACGAGACCAGGCCGCGCAACCAGGGCGCCCAGCTAACCGCCTGGGAGATGGCCGGCCACGGCGTGCCGCACACGCTGATCGTCGACAATGCCGGTGGCCACCTGATGCAGCATGGCGACATCGACATGGTGATCGTCGGCACCGACCGCACCACCGCCAATGGCGACGTCTGCAACAAGATCGGCACCTATCTGAAGGCGCTGGCCGCCGCCGACAACGACGTGCCCTTCTACGTCGCGCTGCCCTCGCCCACCATCGACTGGACCGTGGCCGACGGGCTGAAGGAAATCCCGATCGAGGAGCGCTCCGGCGACGAGGTTTCGCTGGTGTGGGGCAAGACGGCGGACGGCAAGGTCGCGCAGGTGCGCGTCTCGCCCGATGCGACGCCGGCGGCGAACCCCGCCTTCGACGTGACGCCGGCGCGGTTGGTGACCGGGCTGATCACCGAGCGCGGCGTTGCCAAGGCCTCGCGCGAGGGGCTGAAGGCGATGTTTCCGGAGCGCGGGTGACGGCTGAGAAGTCCGGCAGGACAGAGGGGGCGCGAAGTATCGCGGCGTCGCAGGATCAAGGTTCCTCGCCCCACGAAAGTGGGGAGAGGTGGCTCGGCGAAGCCGAGACGGAGAGGGGAGCACCCTACGAAGGCCCCTCTCCGTCCGCTTCGCGGACACCTCTCCCCGCCTTCGGCGGGGCGAGGAACCCAAGCATAGATACGTTGGCGGGACAGCGCCGCCCCTGCCGGGCATCCCTACAAGGGAAGGATTGGCCAATCGCCAATTGACAGCGCCATTCTGCCCTTCCATAAAACCCGCGTTAATGTTCTCAGGGCGGGGTGAAAGTCCCCACCGGCGGTAAGAGCCTCGGCTCAAGCCCGCGAGCGCCTCCCGGTAACAGGAGGGTCAGCAGATCCGGTGCGATTCCGGGGCCGACGGTTACAGTCCGGATGGAAGAGAACGATCGCTAAAAGACGGTCCGCTCGCGCGGGCCGCGTTTTTGCGTCGTGCGTCCTGATTCTGGTTCGAAACGGAAGGAAGGACCCATGAATCAGCATTTTCTCAAAGACCATACTGCTCGTCGTGTCGCCGTCATCCGGGCGCGTTGGCATGCCGACATCGTCGACCAATGCGTGACGGCGTTCGAGGCGGAGCTCGCCGCGCTTGGCGGCTTTGCCGTCGAGATCTTCGACGTGCCGGGCGCCTACGAGATCCCGCTGCACGCCAAGACGCTTGCCGAGACGGGTCGCTATGCCGCGATCCTCGGCACCGCCTTCGTCGTCAATGGCGGCATCTACCGGCACGACTTCGTGGCGGGCGCCGTCATCGACGGCATGATGGACGTGCAGCTCGTGACCGGCGTGCCGGTGCTGTCGGCGGTGCTGACGCCGCACAACTACCATGACAGCGCCGAGCATCACCGCTTCTTCCACGAGCATTTCACCGTGAAGGGCAAGGAAGCGGCGAAGGCCTGCGTCGAAATCCTCGCCGCGCGCGCACGCATCGCGGCTTGAACCGCTTCGCGCGCGGCCGTATCCGATACTAAACCGATTTGGATTCCAGGGTCGCAACGAGAGTGGTTGCGGTCCGTCGGAAATCCGGCCAGAAGCAAGTCGGTCGGTCACACCCGGCCGTAGTGAATTGTGCCTGCAACCAGATACGGAGACTATTCGTTGGCTCGCATCACACTGAGACAATTGCTCGACCATGCCGCCGAACACGGCTACGGCGTGCCTGCTTTCAACATGAACAATATGGAACAGGGGCTCGCCATCATGGAGGCGGCCGAGGAGACCAAGTCGCCGGTCATCCTGCAGGCCAGCCGCGGTGCGCGCGCCTACGCCAATGACGTGGTGCTGGCCAAGCTGATCGACGCTCTGGTCGAGATCCATCCCGACATTCCGGTCTGCATGCATCTCGACCACGGCAACAACGAAGCGACCTGCGTCACCGCGATCCAGTACGGCTTCACCTCGGTGATGATGGACGGCTCGCTGAAGGAGGACGGAAAGTCGCCGGCCGACTATGCCTATAATTCCGGAATCACGCGGCGCGTCGTCGACATGGCGCATTGGGGCGGTGTTTCGGTGGAAGGCGAGATCGGCGTGCTCGGCTCGCTGGAGAGCGGCGGCGGCGAGCAGGAGGACGGTCACGGCGTCGAGGGCGCGATCAGCCACGATCAGTTGCTGACCGATCCGGTACAGGCCGAGCAGTTCGTGCGCGACACGCATGTCGACGCGCTGGCGGTCGCCATGGGCACCAGCCACGGCGCCTACAAATTCTCGCGCAAGCCGGACGGCGCGGTGCTGGCGATGAACGTGATCGAGGAGATCCACCGCCGCCTGCCCAACATGCATCTCGTCATGCACGGCTCGTCCTCGGTGCCGGAGGAGCTGCAGGAGATCATCAACAAATATGGCGGCCAGATGAAGCCGACCTGGGGCGTGCCGGTGGAAGAGATCCAGCGCGGCATCAAGCATGGCGTGCGCAAGATCAACATCGACACCGACAACCGCATGGCGCTGACCGGCGCGATCCGCAAGGTGCTAACGGAGAACCCGTCGGAGTTCGATCCGCGCAAATATCTGACGCCGGCCATGGCTGCGATGAAGAAGCTCTGCAAGGAGCGCTTCGAGCAGTTCGGCACCGCCGGCAATGCGCCGAAGATCAAGCCGATCCCGCTGGCCGACATGGCCAAGCGCTACAAGTCGGGCAGCCTCGACCCGAAATTCGGCTGAGCCGATCACTCCCCGCGACCGGTTCGATCCCCCGGTCGCGGATATCCGCCTTGCCGAAACGCGGCGGAACTTCACGCCGACAAATCGGTTCCTGCTCAGACACCTTCCACACCCATCGAAAGGAAGGAGCAGGTCATGAGCAAGGAGCGCGACGACGAAGGGCCGGTCTTCTCCGGCCAGAATGCCCGGCAGGGCGAGATCATCCTGCGCACGCGCGCTCAGCGCATCATCTTCATCGCGGGGCTGGTGGGCATCGTGGTTCTGGCGCTGGTGGTCAGCCTCGCCGCCCATTGAAGGTGGTTGTCGACCGCGGAAACCCGAGCTTGGGCCAAGGAACCATCACCGGCTCCGCCAGTTGAACGTCGCAGACGAAACTGAGGCGCGGCGACCTTTCAGCGCCCCATCGGGACCATGTTCGAGACGCTTTGCTGCGACATGCCGYTTCACCCGACCTGGCCGGACCTTGTCGGGCGGCTGCTGGTCACACTGCTGGCAGGGTTTCTCATCGGTTTGAATCGCGAGGCGCGCGGCCACTCCGCCGGGCTGCGCACGACCATACTGGTCGGCCTGGCGGCCTGCGTTGCCATGGTCCAGGCCAACATGCTTCTCGATGTCTCCGGCAAAGGGCCGGATTCCTTCGTACGCATGGACGTCATGCGTTTCGCGCTCGGCGTGCTCACCGGCGTCGGCTTCATCGGCGGCGGCGCGATCCTGCGGCGGGGCGATCTCGTCACCGGCGTCACCACCGCCGCCACGATGTGGATCATGACGATGATCGGCCTTGCCTTCGGCGGCGGCCAGTACGGCCTCGGCGCGATTGCGACGGTACTGACTCTGGTCACGCTGCAGGGGTTGAAATGGGTCGACCTCAAGATTTCGCGCGAGCACAAGGCGATGCTTTCGGTCTCATGGCCGAACAGCTCGCCGCCCGACCTCCATGGAATGATACGGACACTCGGCTACGATGCCCGCCTCGTCGRCATCGAGCATGACGCCATCGGCAACCGTTTCGTGTTTTGCTTCCAAATCCGTTGGAAGCAGCCGGATGCGGACCAGCCTTCAACCGACGTGCTGGGCGTGGTCGCCGAGCATTGCACGGTTGAGCGGTTCGAGGTGATCGGCGAAAAGCCCATGTGAGCAGGGTTCACCTGCCTCCTTCCGCGCTGGTGTGGACCGCCGCCGGAGAACAAGCCCAGCACTTCCATACCAGCCTGCTCGCTTTGTTGACCATGCCTCGAGCGGTGTGAACGTCGTTCATTTTTCTCTTGAACGTCGTTCACGATGTGCTATGGTGCGATCGTGAACGCCGTTCAAAGTAATGTATCCGGCCTGAAACAGACCGGCGCCGATCCGGCTTAACGCTGAAACGAAAGGATCATATCGATGCCCGCCGACAGCCAAGCCCGCAAACAGTCTAGTGCCTGGAAGGCCTGGAGACCGGTCGCGGACGACCGATTCCATGCACCAAGAACAAGAAACAAATGGACTGGGTTCGATCGCAGTAACGAAGCTTAACCGCTTCCCGATAAACAAGGCTCAAACCGCGCAAGTGTCCGCTCAGTCCAATCGGATTGCCGGCCGGACTTGCCCAATGGAAATTGCCATGAACACCCATCTGATGATGTCGCGGCGCTTCGCGCCTCTCTTCTGGACGCAATTCCTCTCGGCCTTCAACGACAATTTCCTGAAGAACACGCTGGTGTTCCTCATTCTCTTCACGCTGGCGAAGGATCAGGCCGCGTCGCTGGTGACGCTGGCCGGCGCCATCTTCATGGCCCCCTTCCTGCTGCTTTCGGCGCTGGGCGGCGAGATCGCCGACCGCTTCGACAAGGCGCTCATCGCACGTCGGCTGAAATTCATCGAGATCGCCGCGGCTGCCGTCGCCGTCGCCGGCATCGCGCTGTCCTCGATCCCGGTGCTGATGACGGCGCTCTTGATGTTCGGCATCATCTCGGCGCTGTTCGGACCGATCAAATACGGCATCCTGCCCGATCATCTCGAGCGCAAGGAACTGCCCAAGGCCAATGCCTGGATCGAGTCAGCCACCTTCGCGGCGATCCTCGGCGGCACCATCGCCGGGGGCGTCGTTTCCGCCGACGGCATCGGGGTTGCCGTGTTCGGGCCGATCATGATGGCGCTGGCCGTCGGTTGCTGGTTCGTTAGCCGCTACATTCCTGCCACCGGCTCGGCCGCTCCCAACCTCACCATCGACAAGAACATCTTCCGCTCGACCTGGCGGCAGGTCGCCGACTTGCGCACCGACATGCGCATCTGGCGCGCCGGCCTGATGACCTCCTGGTTCTGGCTGGTCGGCGCCATCGTGCTTTCGATCTTGCCAGCGATGATCAAGGATTCGCTTGGCGGCAACGAGATCGCGGTCACCGCCTATCTTGCGGTCTTCGCCGTCTCCATCGCCATCGGCTCGGCCATCGCCGCCTGGATGTCGCAGGGCCGCATGGTGCTGCTGCCCGCGCCGGTCGGTACCGCGCTGATGGCGCTGTTCGGCCTGCATCTCGCATGGACCATCGGCAGCATGCAGCCTTCGCCGACAGCCGCCAGCCTTTCGTCCTTCTTCGCCGGACCGAACACCATCCGTGTGGCCATCGACCTCGCCGGCATGGCCATTGCCGCCGCATTCCTGGTGGTGCCGACCTTCGCCGCCGTGCAGGCCTGGTCGCCGGAAGCGCGCCGCGCCCGCGTCGTCGCGGCGGTCAGCATCGTCAATGCCGGCTTCATGACTGTCGGCGGCATCCTTGTCGCGGCCATCCAGGCGGCGGGCGTCTCGATCGCGGGCATCCTGTTCGGCCTCGTCGTCGCCAACGCGATTGCCGCCTGGCTGATGCTGAAATTCCTGCCGACAAACCCGTTCCGCGACTTCGTCTCGATCCTGTTCCGCGCCTTCCTGCGGCTGGAGGTCGAAGGGCTCGACAATCTCAAGGCGGCCGGCAAGGCGCCGATCCTGGCGCTCAACCATGTCAGCTTCCTCGACGGCCCGCTGGCGCTGACGCTCACCGACGAGGAGCCGGTCTTCGCCATCGACTACACGATCGCGCAGGCCTGGTGGATGAAGCCGTTCATGAAGCTTGCGCGTGCGCTGCCGCTCAATCCGGCGAAGCCGATGTCGACCCGCACGCTGATCAAGATCGTGCAGGGCGGCGATCCGCTGGTCATCTTCCCGGAAGGCCGCATCACCGTCACCGGCGGCCTCATGAAGGTCTATGACGGCGCCGCCATGGTCGCCGACAAGACCGGCTCGATGGTGGTGCCGGTGCGCATCGAAGGGCTGGAGAAGAGCTACTTCTCGCGGCTCTCCTCGCAGCATGTGCGCCGCCGCTTGTTCCCGAAGGTCAAGGTGACCATCCTGGAACCGGTGAAGCTCGAAGTCGCGCAGGAATTGAAGGGGCGCCAGCGGCGCGCCGCGGCGGGTTCCGCGCTCTATCAGGTGATGTCGGACCTCGTCTTCCGCACCCAGGACATCGGCAAGACGGTGCTTGAGAAGATCATCGAGACGGCCAATGAGCGCGGCTTGAAGGAGCTTGCCGTGCAGGATCCTGTCACGGGTTCGCTGAGCTACGGCAAGTTGCTGACCGCCGCCGCAGTGCTCGGCGAGAAGTTCGAGCATCTCTATGCGGGACAAGAGACGCTGGGGATCATGCTGCCCAACGCCAACGGCTCCTGCGCGACGCTGCTCGGCGTCATGTCGGCCGGCAAGGTGCCGGCGATGATCAACTTCACCGCCGGTGCCGCCAACATCCTGTCGGCCTGCAGGGCCGCCGAGGTGCGCACCGTGCTCACCTCCCGGGCCTTCGTCGAACAAGCAAAGCTCGGGCCGGTGGTGGAGGAGATCGGCCGCTCGGTCGACATCGTCTGGCTCGACGACCTGCGGGCCACGATCGGCCTCAAGGACAAGCTGCTCGGCCTGTTGCGCAAGACGACGCCGCGAGTGGCGCGCAAGGCGGACGATCCGGCAGCGATCCTGTTCACCTCCGGCTCGGAAGGCACGCCCAAGGGCGTGGTGCTCACCCACCGCAACATCCTGGCCAATGCCGCGCAGGCCGCCTCGCGCATCGACTTCCATTCGGGCGACAAGGTGTTCAACGTGCTGCCGATCTTCCACTCCTTCGGYATGACGGCGGGCACGGTGCTGCCGCTGATCTCCGGCGTGCCGGTCTATTTCTACCCCTCGCCGCTGCACTACCGCATCGTGCCGGAACTGATCTACGGGTCGAACGCGACGATCATCTTCGGTACCGATACGTTCCTCTCCGGTTACGCCCGCACGGCGCATCCGTACGACTTCCGCTCGGTGCGCTACTGCTTCGCCGGCGCGGAACCGGTCAAGGCCGCCACGCGCACGACCTATATGGAGAAGTTCGGTCTGCGCATCCTGGAAGGCTATGGCGTGACCGAGACCGCGCCGGTGATCGCCATCAACACGCCGATGTACAACAAATCGGGCAGCGTCGGCAAAATCATGCCCGGCATGGAATATCGCCTCGAGCCGGTCCCCGGCGTCGACGAAGGCGGCCGGCTCTTCGTGCGCGGACCGAACGTCATGGCCGGCTATCTGCGCGCCGAGAATCCGGGCGTCATCGAGCCGCTGGAAAACGGCTGGCACGACACCGGCGACGTCGTCACGGTCGACGACGCCGGCTTCATCTCGATCCGCGGCCGCGCCAAGCGCTTCGCCAAGATCGGCGGCGAGATGGTTTCTCTTGCCGCGGTCGAGGCGCTGGCGGGCGAACTGTGGAAAGGCTCGCTGTCGGCCGTCGCCACGATGCCCGACGCGCGCAAGGGCGAGAAGCTGATCCTGATCACGGAGGCGTCCGGCGCCACCCGCGCCGACTTCCTGGCCTTCGCCAAAGCGAACGGCGCCATGGACCTGATGGTGCCGGCCGAAGTGCGCATCGTGCCGAAAGTGCCGGTGCTCGGTTCCGGCAAGCTCGACTTCGCCGGCGTGACCAGGATGGTGCGCGGCGAGGAAGAACTGAAGGTCAAGGCCGCCTGACCTGAATGTATGAACAGGCCCGCGGCAAGCGCGGGCCTGTTCGCCTCAGCCGGCGGGTCCGGCCGAGATATCAGCTCAGGCCGCGTATCGTGCCATTGCGGGCTGCCTCGACCATTGCGCATACCAGCTGTCGAACAGCTTGAGCTGCTGCTCGGCATAGCCGCGCTGGCTGTCGCTCAAGGCGTCCGTCTCGTTGAAGTGCAGCCTGTATTCGGGGGCACCCTTCAGCACCATCATGTGCTTGAAATAGAGCACGAGGTCCGGACCCTCGTCGAAAGAGGACAGAACGGCCAAAGCCGCGTCCAGTTCCTGCGCCAGCCGGCGCGCTTCGGCGTCGCCCTTCGCCGCGGCCTGGCTGAGGCCCACCAGATGCAGCACTTCCTTGGGCAGCACATTGCCGATGCCGGTGATGGCGCCGGATGCGCCGCAATTGACGAAGCCATGGAAGACGGCGGTGTCGACGCCGATCATCAGCGCAACGTCGTCGTCGCGGCTGGTGATGTTTTCCGCCGCGTAGCGCAGATCTGCCGGGCCGCCAAACTCCTTGAAGCCGACAAGGTTCGGATGTTCGGCGCGCAGCGCGAAGAAGAGGTCGGCGCGCGTGGCAAAGCCGTAATAGGGACTGTTGTAGATGACGGCCGGCAGGTCGGGCGCGGCGGCAAGGATCGCCTTGAAATGATGGCGCTGCGCCGTCACCGACGGCCCGCGCGACAGAACGCGCGGGATCACCATCAGGCCGCGCGCGCCGACCTTTTGCGCATGCGCGGCATGCGCCACGGCGCTGGCGGTGTTGACGGCGCCCGTGCCGACGATCACCGGGACGCCGGCCTTCACCAGGCGCTCGACGCCTTCCATGCGCAGCGCGTCGGTCAAGAGCGGCCAGTCGCCCATGGAGCCGCAATAGACGACGGCCGACATGCCGGCGGCGATCAGCTCGCGTCCCTTGCGCACCAGAGCGTCGAAGTCGGGAAGGCGGTCATCGGTGCAGGGCGTCATCAGCGCCGGCATGCAGCCGGAAAAAACACTGGCGGTCATTTTCGAAGTCTCCTTGAGGCAGGCATGCAGATTGGCCAGTTTGGCCCGACACAGCACCGCTTGCCAAGCGGATAGTCGAGGTCAGATCGCATCTGCCGGGAGGCCGTCGAGGAAAGCCAGGCGATCCGATGAGCTTCACCACCGGCTTCCGGTCCCGCCCAGCCGCGGAGGCGAGCCCTCGCGATCATCGCGGAGGTCGCCGTCCGAACCGGGCGGAGCGGCCGTTTCAGATCATTCGCAATCGCCCTTGTATTCGTATTTCTCGGCGGCGGCCGTGTCGCCGGCCTTGATCGTGACGATCTCGGTCAGCGTCGTCTTGTCGAGCGATCCGCCGCCGATCAGCTTGGCCGCGGCCTCCATCGCCACCTCGCCTTCCTGCTTGGGGTTCTGGGCGATAAGGGCGTGTATGGTCCCGTTCTTGAACGCGTTGACCTCGGCCGTGGCGGCGTCATAGGCCACGACCTTCACCTTGCCCGCCGCACCCGCCTGCTTCAGCCCGGTGATGGCGCCGATGGCACCCTGGTCGTTGGTCGAGAAGACGCCCGCGAGATCGGGGTGGGCCGAGAGCGTCGAGGTGATGATCTCGGCCGCCTTCTGCGGATCGTCGCTCTGATATTGCGGCCCGAGATATTCGATGCCGGGATATTTCTTGAGCCCTTCCTCGAAGCCGGTGGTACGCGCATCCTGGGCGGCGGAACCGGGTGGCTGCGTGATGACGAGGACCTTGCCCTTGCCGCCGAGCAACGTGTTCATCGCGTCGGCGCCAAGCTTGCCGCCCGCCTCATTGTCGGTGAGGATCTGGGTCTGGACGAACGAGCTGTCGCCGATCGTCTGGTCGACGGTGATCACCTTGGTGCCGCGATCGCTCAACTGCTTCATCGGCGCGATCAGCGCCTGCATATCGGTTGGGACGATTGCCGCGACGGCCGGCCCGGTCGCCGTGACGGCGTTCACGACCGGCACCTGCGAATCCGCCGCGAACTGATCGGGCGCCGAGACCGTCAGGTCCAGCCCGAGCTCCTTGGCCTTGGCCTTCGCCCCGCAGGCGAGCGCCTGGTAGAAGGGGCTGCCCTTGACACCCAGCACCAACGCCACCGATTTTTCGGCGGTATTTCCAGGGCTCGCGCAGACCGATGCGGCCAGGGCGGCGGTTGCAAAAAGCAGATATTTCTTCTTCGTCATTTTTATTCTCCTCTGGTTGTTGGAAGGCACTTTTTTCTCAACCGCGTTCTCGCGCGCGGCGTTTGAGCTGGTCGATCCAGACGGCGARGATGAGCACGGCGCCCATCGCCACCGTCTGCCAGAACGGGGGGATGCCGAGGATCACGAAGCCGTTGAGCAATACGATCGGGATGAACACGCCGATCACTGTCCCGGCGATGCTGCCAATGCCGCCAAAGAGGCTGGTGCCGCCAAGGACGACGGCCGAGATCGTGGAAAGATTGTCCATCGCGTGGCCGCCGATCGTGGTCGTGGAGAAACGGGCAATCGACATCATCGCGGCGAGCCCCGCGAGCGCTCCGGACAAGACGTAGATCTGGACGATGCGGGACCTGAGCTTGATGCCGGATCGGCGGGAGGCTTCCGCATTCGAGCCGACGGCGAACACGTGCAGGCCAAAGCGTGTGAGATGCAGGACGATTGCCGCGACAATGGTGACGATGACAGCGATGATCACCAGGACCGGCACGCCGGCGATCGTTCCCGCGCCGATCTCGCTCACCAGCAGTTCCGGGACGGCGCGCACATCGAYGCCGCCGGTCAGGATCTGGGCAAAGCCCAGCGCCATGCCGAGCGAGCCGAGCGTCACGATGAGCGCCGGGATGCGGGCGAAGGCGACGAGGAACCCGTTCAGCGCCCCCCAGCCGGCGCCGCTGACGAGAGCGACGACGAGGCCGGCGCCAATGACACCCCAGCCACCGTCGGTCGTGCCATAGGTGCCGCCGGGCGTGCCCGACAGCCAGAGCATCACCTGCGCGGAGGTCACCGAGGAGAAGACCAGGACCGCCCCCACCGACAGATCGATGCCTGCCGAAGCGATGACAAAGGTCTGGCCTATCGAGAGCACGAGCAGGATGGCCGCGTTCACGGCCAGCATGGTGAGATTGTAGGAAGAGCCGAACTGCTCGGGCCGCATGACCGAGAAGATGACGATCAGGCCAAACAGCAGGAGAAATATCCAGCCTCCGCCGATCAGCCTGCTCAACCGCTCCGCGCCTGTTTCGCGTTCGGTGCCATCGCCGCCCGCGGCTTTAGCGTTGAGCCGGATCATTGAACCACGTCCCCTGCATCGGTGCCGCTGGTCATGGCGGTCACCAGGCTTTCGACGGTCGCCGCCCTGGTTTCGAAGCGGGCGACCCGCTTGCCAAGCCGCAGCACCTCGACCCTGTCCGCGATCTCGAGAACCTGCGGCATGTTGTGGCTGATCAGGACCACGGCGATGCCCTGGTCGCGCACCTGCCGGATGAGGTCGAGGACACGGGCCGTCTGCTGCACGCCAAGTGCTGCGGTCGGCTCGTCCATGAAGATGATCTTGTCTGCCCACAACGCCGCACGTGCGATCGCGACGGACTGACGTTGGCCGCCCGAAAGTGCCGAAACCGGCACGCCCGGCGATCTGAGATGCACGCTGAGCCTTGCGAATTGATCGGCCGCGCGTCGCCGCATTTCGCGCCGGTTGAGAAAACCGAGTTGTCCGAGCAGTCCGGCCCGCATGATCTCGCGGCCGAGGAAGAGATTGTCGGAAGCGGCGAGTTCGGGCGCGAGCGCCAGATCCTGATAGACGGTCGCAATGCCCAGTTGCTGCGCGGTCGACGGACTGTCGAAGGAAACCTCGCGTCCGTCGATGAGGATGCGGCCTTCGTCCGGACGATCGGCGCCCGACAATATCTTGACCAGGGTCGACTTGCCGGCGCCGTTGTCGCCGATGAGGGCGCAGATCTCACCCGGATAGACGGCGAAGTTCGCTCCGTCGAGCGCATGAACGTGCCCGAACCGACGTCGGATGTTTTGCGCCTCGAGGAGCGGGATCGTGCTCACGGCGCCGATTCCGCGGCCAGGCCGATATTGTTGGAGAAGGCGAACCACTCGTTGTAGGCCGCCGCCGTCAGCCGCGACCAATGATCGAAGGCGGCCTCGGCGTCGGGAAAGCGCCAGATCTCGACCGTCTCGAAATCGTGCTGTCCGCGCACATGATAATTGCCGACAAATGCGGCGCCGGCCTTGCCCGAGGCGGCTGACACCTCCGCCCAGGCCTTCCTTCGCGCCGCCTGCTCGGCTTCGCTCAGCCCGTACCAATGCGGGCGAGGCCGCGCATAGTGGATCCAGATGCTTTCCGTCATGATATTCCTCCTGGGGCGCCGGCAAGCAGCTCGGTGAGCGGACGCCGCCGCCCGAGCAAATGCCTGGACGTCGTGAACTTGAAATCGGCCGCGCGCTCATGACCGCGGATCGCGGCGTCGACGGTTTCGGGGCGATCGGATTCCCAGACGCCGAGATGATGCCAGGAACTGGCCCAGTCCAGGCGGTGGCGCCCGGCGATGTTGACGTTGAAGGAGAGATCGCCCTGGAACGCGACATCGCATTCGGCGTCATAGTCGCGGCGGGTTTCGGCGGATGCCGCCGCCCAGGCGTCGTTCCATTCCCAGAGCGCGAAGAAACCCCATTTGCGGTCGATCGCCGGTCCGATCCCGTTCACGGCGGCGAACTCCCGCGGGCCGACCAGCCATTGCGTGGCAAAGCGCCGAGACCATCCGGCGCTCTCCAGCCGCACCGTGCCCCGCAGCGCCGCAGAGATCGTCGGCGCCTCGAACACGCCGACGACATCGGCGTCATGGGCGAAACCGGTCTCGAACGCGGTAGGCGCGGTCTTCTCGGACGGGTCGACCATGGCCCGCAGCGAGAGGAGCCATCCCTCGGCCTCCAATTCGCCAAGCACCGCGCCTATGGCGGCAAGGTGCCCTGCATCGAAAACGCCAGGCAGCCTTGGCTGGGATTTGGCGATGAACAGCACGACGCAGCGCTCGCTGGCCGCCGCCGAAAAGACGTCGGTCGCTTTGGTAAGCAGGGTCATCCGCCGCTCCTCAGCCGCGAGACGGCGGCGACCAGTCGCTCGACGCGGGCCGGATCGACAGGGTTCCACCAGACCCCGTCGCGCTTCAGCCACTGGCCAATGATGGCGCCGTCGGCAACCTCGAAGAGGCTCGGAACCTGATCCGGGTTGAGACCGGATCCGACAATGACGGGCAGCGTCGTGCCGCTCCTCACCTCCTGGACCTCGCGCGGCTCGGTCGGAGACCCGGTGCGCGTGCCGGTGGCGATGAGAACGTCGGCGTCGAACCATTCGGCGTCGGTCGCTTGTTCAGGAATGCTGCGATCGGCCGTGATCGCGTGCGCGCCGAATTTGACATGGACATCCGCGAAGATGCGGACATCGGTCGCGCCGATTGCCGAGCGGTAGCGCATCGCCTCCGGCGCCGGGCCGTTCAGGAAACCCTCATTGGCGACATAGGCGTTGACCCACTGGTTTGCCCTGACCCAGCGGGCGCCGACCGCCTTGGCGACCGCGAGCGCCGGAACCACGCCGTTGGCGACGCAGGTGATGCCGATCGGCGTGTCGACGGCGCCTCTTACCTCCAGGCACGCGGCCGTCAGGGCGGCCACGGTCTCGGGACCGATGTTTTCGGGCCTGCGAAACGGCATGTCGCTGGCATTCTCGATGATGATGCCGTCGATCCCGCCCGCCGACAGGGTGCGCGCGTCGGCGACAGCGGCGGCATAGATGTCGCGCATCGGCTGACCCTGATAACGGGGCGCGCCCGGCAGGGCCTGCAGATGGATGACGCCGATGATCGGCTTCCTGACCTGGAACAATTCTTCCAGGGCATTGATCTTGGGGGGGAGGACTTGCGTCGCTTTCATTGCTGGCTCTCTGTTGCGTCGTCCGGCGGTCGTCAGGCCTGGATTATCAGGCCGGGCAGATCCTGCCGTCTGGGATAGGATGATTGCGATCCGAGCCGGGCGCAGCTCAGCGTGGCCGCGGCGACGGCAGTCTCAAGCGCTGCTTCGGGCGCCGTGCCGCGCAATCGTTCGGCGATGAACCAGCCGGCCAGGCAGTCGCCGGCGCCGGTGGTGTCGACGACAGGGCCTCGCGGCGCCGCGATATCCAGATGCCCTTCCGCCCGATGCAGCGTCGCGCCGTCGGCGCCTCGTGTCTGAACGACCGTCTTGGCGCCCATCGCCAGCAAGCGCTCGATCGAATTGCCGCCGATGGCGGCCATGGAACGGCCATTGCAAAAGACAACCGCGGCACCGGCGATGAAATCGCGCATGAGATCTATCCCGTCGGGAAAGGTGGAAGGCTCCAGGTCGAGCGACCAGGGCAGCGCCCGCGCCCGGCAGCGGTCGATCAGCGCGGCGGCGGCGGAGCGGTCGTAGACGGCGGTATGGATCCAACCGGTGTCGTCAAGCGAAAGCGCCTCGATCTGCAGCCGTTGCGGGTACATCGAGACGCCGGGATAAAGCAGCAGGCGTTTCTCGCCATGAGGCTCCAGCAGGACGACAACCCGGCAAGTCATGCCGGGATAGACATGCCATGCGATTTCGGCGCCGGTCGTCTCCAACTGATCGACCAGCGCCCGCCCGACGACATCGTCGCCGACGCCGACGGCAAGCCGAACCGGAGTCCCAGCCAGGGCGCAAGCCACCGCCGCATTGGCGGCCACGCCGCCGGGCGATTCGATCGCCGTGGCCGCGTGCACTTTCTCATCGGGCTCCGGTATGTGCGACACGGTCATCGTCAGGTCGAAACTGACATCGCCGACGAACAGCGCGGCTCGACCCGTCATTGCCGCACCAGATCGACGCGGAAACGGTAGCGGTCGGCGCGATAGTGCATGACCGCGTATTCGATGGGCGCGCCGTCGGCTGCATGCGACCGCCTCCGGGCAACCAGCAGCGGCGCGCCGACGGCAATGTCCAGGCTCTCGGCGAGTTTCCTCGTCGCTGTCGCCGCCTCGATCAGCTCCTGCCCGCCGGCGATCCTGGCGCCGTGGTTGCGCTCGAGCCAGGTGTAGAGCGATCCGACGTCGAGGTCCCTGCTGCTCGGCGTATGCGAATTGAGCACCGCCGGCGATATCCAGGATTCCGACATCCCTATCGGCCAACCGTCGGCCTTGAGYAGACGATCGATGCGGAAGGCGCGGGTCTTGCGGTCTATGCCGAGCGCCTCGGCCACTTCCGCCGTGGGCAGGGCATAGTCGGCGCTTCGCGTCACATAGGATGGCTGCAAGCCCCGGCGAAGCATGTCTTCGGAGAAGCTCGACAGCAGATTAAGCGGCTGCTCGACCCGCGACGTCAGCACGATCGATCCCTTGCCGGAGCGGCGGCTGATCAACCCCTCCTGCTCGAGACGGTCGAGCGAGGCGCGCGCCGTCGTCCGGCTCACGCCGAAGCGCTCGTTCAACCGCGCTTCCGACGGCAAGGCATCGCCGGGCCTGAACTCGCCGCGCTCGATCGCCGCGCGCAGCCGGTCCGCGATTTGGAACCAGAGCGGCAAAGGCCCCTGGTCGAGATCGTTCATGTCCCACGTCATGGACACATCGTACGAACGTCATGACATTTGAGTCGAGTCTTTTTTCGGCCCCCGCTCAAGAATCCGTAAAACGGGCAGGCAAATCGGGTTGCGGCGGCCGGGACCAACAAGGCAGCCGGAGCGTTTCCGCCAACGACAGGAGTGCCTCGAAGCGAGCCGCGCAAGCGGCCGCCTGTTTAAGTCGTGTGGACGTGCAAAGTCAGGCGCTGGCGCTTCACCCCAGCGAAATCCACGCCGTCTTGAGGTCGGTGTATTTCTCGATGGCGTGGAGGGACTTGTCGCGGCCGAAGCCGGACTGCTTGAAGCCGCCGAGCGGCACGGTGACGTCGGCGCCGCCGTAGGTGTTGACGTGGACGACGCCGGCATTGATGGCGCGCACCATACGGTGGGCGGTCGACAGGTTCGAGGTCCATACGGCCGAGGCGAGCCCATAGACGGTCGCGTTGGCGAGCCGCACCGCCTCCTCCTCCGTCTCGAAGCGCATGACACCGAGCACCGGCCCGAACACCTCCTCGCGGGCGAGCTGCATCGTCTCAGTCACGTTCTCGAAGATCGTCGGCGCCATGTAGCTGCCGCCGGTCCCGGCCAGGATGCGTTCGCCGCCGGTGACGAGACGGGCGCCCTCCTCCACGGCCTTGGCGACGAAGCCGAGATTCTTGGTCAGCTGCTCGGCGCTCGACACCGCGCCGATATCGCTGCCAAGGTCGAGCGGGTCGCCGACCTTCAGCTTGGTGGTTGCCTTGAGGAGCTCGTCCATGAAGCGGTCATAGACCGAGGCCTGGACCAGCAGCCGCGAGCCGGCGACGCAGACCTGTCCGGAATTGCGGAAGATGCCGTTGGCCGAAACGACCGCCGCCTGCTTCAAATCAGGCGCATCGGCAAAGACGATGTTGGGCGACTTGCCGCCAAGCTCGAGGAACACGCGTTTGAGGTTGGAGCGCGCGGCATATTCGAGCAGGCGGCGACCGACCGGGCCGGAGCCGGTGAAGGCGATCGCGTCGACATCCATATGCAGGCCGAGCGCCTCGCCGGCGACCGAGCCGCGCCCGGTGACGACATTGAAGACGCCTTCCGGCAAGCCGGCCTCGACGGCCAGTTCCGCCAGCCGCAGCAAAGTGAGCGAGGCGATCTCCGGCGGCTTGACGACGATGGAATTGCCGGCGGCCAAGGCCGGCGCGATCTTCCAGGCGCCGATCATCAGCGGGAAGTTCCACGGCACGATGACGCCGACGACGCCGAGCGGTTCCTTGTGGATGAGGCCGAGCACGTTGTCGGCCGTCGGCGCGATCTCGCCATATACCTTGTCGATCGCCTCGGCATAGTAGCGGATGGTGCCGGCGGCAGACAGCGGCTCGGCCTTGTAGGCCATGCCGATTTCGGTGCCGTTGTCGCGCACGCCGAGCACGGCCAGTTCCAGCGCGTGCTTTTCGACCAACTCGGCAAATTTCGTAAGCACCTTCTTGCGCAAGGCGGGCGCCGCACGCGACCAGGAGCCCTTGGCGAAGGCCTTGCGCGCCGAGGCTACGGCGCGGTCGACGTCGGCGACGCCGCCATCGGCGATGCGGGCGAAGGGGCGGCCGTCGATCGGCGAGATCACCTCAAGGCTGGCGCCGCTCTGCGCATCCACCGGGGCTCCATCGATGAACAGACGCCGCGCGCCGACCTCCGTTTTGCGCAGCGTGTCGATGGTGTCCTGGTTGATCATTACGAGTTTGCTCCTAAGGCAATTTGAAGGGGCGGCACGAGCGCCGCCCCTTGTTTATTGTTCCTCAATCCTTCAGCGGCTGGCCGAGCCGTTCGAAGGCCGCCGGATCCCTGCCCCGCAAGGCGCCTGCCAGCAGCACGCCGACCACGGCGGCGATCAATACCAACGCCGGCAGGAACACGCCGAGGAAGCCGCCCGCGCCCGACAGGCTGCCGAAGTTGATGACGATGAGGTAGATGATGACGGCGAAAGCGATGAAGGTCAGCGCCGGCAGGATCGTGGTCTTCAGCCCATTCTCCTGATTGGACGGATTGGCGCGGAAGTACATCACCACGGCCAGCGAGGCCACCGCCATCATCACGATGACGCCAAGCGTGGCGACGTTGGTGAGCCACGAAAACAGCGCCAGCACCGGATCAAGGCCGAGCACGGCGAAAAGCCCCACGACGACCGCCGCGAGCACGCTCTGGATGACCGAAGCGACATGCGGGCTCTGATGYGCCGAATGCGTGACCCCGATCGTCTGCGGCAGAAGCTTCTCGCGGCCGGCGACATAGATGTAACGGGCGACCGCGTTGTGGAACGCCAGCACGCCTGCGAACAGGCTCGAGACGAACAGGATGCTCATGGCGTGGGTGAGCAGCGTTCCGGCGTAACGGTCGGAGAGGCCGAACAGGAAAGTGGTCGGATCCTGCAGCGCCTGCAGCGACGGCACCAGCTTGTCAACGCCGGCGCCGACCGCCATCAGCCAGGCGGTGACCATGTAGAACAGGCCGATCAGGATGACGGAGAAATAGGTGGCGCGCGGAATGGTCACCTTGGGGTCGCGCGCCTCCTCGGCATAGATCGTCGTCGCCTCGAAGCCGATGAAGGCGGCGAAGCAGAACAGGATGGCGATCGCCGGCGCGCCGCTGGTGATCTGGCTCCAGCTGAAGGGCGCGGCCGACAGGCCGCTGTCGCCGCCGGTCTTGAGGATGGTGAGGTCGAGGATCAGCACGACGACATATTCGGCAAGCACCAGCACCGTCAGGATCTTGGCCGAGAGGTCGACCTGGCGGTAACCGAGCACGGCGACGATGGCGATGGCGATGAAGCTCCACACCCACCAGGGCAGATTGATGCCCCAGCCGGCGAAAAGGCCGGCGGTGGCGGCGCCCAGCAGGCCCATGACGCCGATCTGCATGGCGTTGTAGGAGAGGATGGCGATCAGCGCGACGGCGCCGCCGGCGAGGCCGCCAAGGCCGCGCGCGGCATAGGCGTAGAAGGCGCCGGCATTGCCGATGTGGCGCGACATGGCGACATAGCCGACCGCGAACAGGAGCAGCAAAAGCGTCACGATCAGATAGGTGCCGGCAAAGCCGGCGCCGTTACCCATCAGCATGCCGAGCGGCGTGCCGCCGGCGACGGCCGTGAGCGGCGCAGCGGCCGAGATCACCATGAAGGTGATGGCGCCGACGCCAAGGCTGTTCTTCCTCAGCCGGTTCAGTTCACCGGCTTCAAGTGTGGTCATTTTTCCCTCCATTCCGCGCTGCGGAAACCAAGTGTCCCTGAGATGCCGAGGGCCTTCTGAGAGGGCCGATATGCATTTCATTATCTGCAACGGCATTTCGATATTAGACTTGCAAAGGAATCGACTTGCTGTCAAGTTAATTCGCACGTTAAGTATCTGAGGGAGACGCGATGAGCACGGTTGCCAAAGCCATTTCGCTGCTGGAGGTGCTGGGCAGCGGCGCGCCCGAGGCGGCGCTTGCCGACATTGCCAAGGTTGCGGGCTTCGACAAGGCGACGACGCGCCGGTTGCTGGTTTCGCTCATCGCGCAAGGTCTGATCGACCAGGACGAGACGACGCGCTTCTACCGGCTCGGCGCCGGCCTGACGCGGTTGGCGCTGATGCGCGAGGCGCAGTTTCCGTTCCTGCGCATGGCGGCGCCGGTGGTCGAGGCGCTGGCGGCGGAAACCGGCGAAACCGTGCATCTTTCCGAGTACTCAAAGCGTGGTCTGATCACCCTTCAAGTCATCGAATCAACCAAGGCCAACCGCGTCAGCGTGCARCCCGGCGATGTGCTGCCGATGCATGCGACGGCCTCCGGCATCGCCTTCCTGGCCTTTACCGAGGAGCGCATCCGCGAAGGCATTCTCGCAGGGCCGCTGTCGGCGTTCACGCCCCATACGATCGACAATGTGGAGACGCTCGTCGAGCATGTCGCCGCAGCCCGCGCCCGCGGCCATTCGACCGGCTCGCAAGGCTATGAGGAAGGCGTGCTCAGCGTGGCCTCCGCAATCCTCGGCGCCGATGGTTTCGCCATCGGCACCATCGCCATCGCCGCCCCCAGGGTGCGCATCCACAAAGGCGACATCGAGCGCCACGGCGCGAGCGTCGCCGCGGCGGCGCGCGAGATCGGCGAGCGGCTGTTCGGCCGCCTGCCTGGCCAGAAGCGGGCGTAACAGCCAACAAGAGACTGCAGGGAGATTGATGTGGAGGAGAAACGCCGAATCCTGGTTATCGGCACCGGCGACACCAAGGCCGACGAGCTTCTGTTCATGCGCGAGCGCATCGAGGCCGTCGGCGGCGTTGCCGTGATGATGGATGTCAGCGTGCTTGGCGATCCGCCCTACAGGCCAGAGCACGACCGGCATGCCGTGGCCAAGGCCGCCGATACGACGATCGAGGCGATCATCGCCAGCGGCGACGAGAATTCGGCGATGACCTTGATGGCGCTTGGTGCCTCGCGGCTCGCCCGCTCGCTGCACGACAAGGGCGAGATCGAGGGCTTCATCGCCTTGGGCGGCTCGATGGGCACCGACCTTGCGCTCGATGTGGCGCTGGCGCTGCCGCTCGGCGTGCCGAAATTCGTCGTCTCGACGATCGCATATTCGCACCTCGTGCCGCCGGAGCGCATCGCCACCGACCTGATGATGATCCTGTGGGCAGGCGGCCTCTATGGGCTCAACAGCGCCTGCAAGGCGGTGCTGTCGCAGGCTTGCGGCGCCGTGGTCGGCGCCGCGCGGGCTGTCGTCAAACCCGACGAATCCAGGCCATGCATCGGCATGAGCTCGCTGGGCAAAAGCTGCCTGCAATACATGGTGACCTTGAAGCCGGAGCTGGAAAAGCGCGGCTATGAGGTCATCGTCTTCCACACCACCGGCATGGGCGGACGGGCGCTGGAGGCGATCGCGGCGCAGAAAGGTTTTGTCGCCGTGCTCGACTTCAGCCTGCAGGAGCTCGCCAACCAGCTCACCGRCTCGGTGGTGAATTCGGGCGCCGACCGGCTGGAGAATGCCGGGCGGCAAGGCATCCCGCAGATCGTCGCGCCCGGCGCCATCGACATGGTGGATTTCCCGACCTGGCAGGCCGTGCCGTCGCGCTTCACCGAGCGGCCCTATCACGCGCATAACCGGCTGCTTGCCTCGGTCACCTCCGATGGCGCGACGCGCCAGGAGATCGCGCGCGCCATCGGCGAGAAGCTTGCCGCGGCGACCGGCCCGACCGCCTTCATCCTACCCGCCGGCGGCATCCAGCAATGGGATCAGAAGGGCGAACCGCTCTACGAACCCGACGCGCTCTCGGCCTTTATCGAAGAGATGCGGGCGAACGTGCCGGAGAATGCCGAGTTGCATGAGATCGCCGGCCACATCAATGACGCCGCCTTCAGCGCCAAGGCGCTGGAGATCTTCGACCGCTGGGTGGCCGAAGGCATCGTGCCTCCCGGCGTCACCGGTAGGCAGCCGGCATGAGCGGGGTGAGGCCGCAGGCGCTGGTGCTCGATTTCGGCGGCGTCGTCACCCGCACGCTGTTCGAGACGCATGCACTGACCGAGCAGGCGCTTGGCCTCGCGCCCGGCACGCTCGATTGGCGCGGGCCGTTCGACCCAGCCTCCGATGCGCTGTGGCGCTCGATGCAGGCCGACGAGATCAGCGAGCGCGACTATTGGAAAACGCGCACGCGCGAAGTCGGCCAATTGGTGGGCGAGGACTGGCAGGACATGTCGACCTTCGTGCAGCGGGCGCGCGGCGCCGATCCGCAGGCGGTGGTGCGGCCCGAGGCCGAGCGTGCGATCCGCATCGCACATGAAGCCGGTGTCCGCCTCGCCATCCTGTCGAATGAACTCGACCTGTTCTATGGCGCATCCTTCCGCGAGCGGCTGCCATTGCTTTCGCTGTTCGAGACGATCGTCGATGCGACCTATAGCAAAATCCTCAAGCCGGACGGCCGAGCCTATGCGATGGTCGGCGAGGCGCTCGAGCTGCCGCTTTCGGCCTGCGTCTTCGTCGACGACCAGAAGCGCAATGTCGACGGCGCGGTTGCCGCCGGCATGCTCACCGTTCACTTCGACGTCGCAGAGCCGGCGCGAAGCTATGCCGAGGCGCTCAGCCATTTCGGCCTTACGCTCTCCTGATTGGAAAACCGGAGTTCCTCCCGATGCGTGACATCAACTTCCTCACCGAGAACAACGCCAAGCCGATCTGGCATCCGATGGCGCATCCGGCCGAAATGCGGGCGAGCCCGCCGAAGATCATCATGAAGGGTGAAGGCGTTTCGGTCACCGACGCCGAGGGCCGCACCGTGCTCGACGCCGTCGGCGGCTTGTGGAACGTCAACCTCGGCTACAGCTGCGATCCGATCAAGAAGGCGATGACCGCGCAGCTCGATGCGCTCCCCTATTATTCCGGCTTTCGCGGCACCTCCACCGGACCGTCCATCGAGCTCGCTTACGAGCTGACGCAATGGTTTGCGCCGGAGGGCATGGTGCGCACCTTCTTCACCTCGGGGGGGTCGGATTCGGTCGAGACAGCGCTCAGGCTCGCCAGGCAATATTGGAAGATCCGCGGCCAGGGCGATCGAACGAAGTTCCTGGCGCTGAAGAAGGGGTATCACGGCACGCATTTCGGTGGCGCCTCGGTCAACGGCAATGCCAATTTCCGCCGCAACTACGAGCCGCTTTTGCCCGGCGTCTTCCACACGCCGGCACCTATGACCTATCGCAATCCGTTCGACGAGACCGACCCGGCGAAGCTAGCGAAGCTCTGCGCGCGGGCGATCGAGGAAGAAATCGCTTTCCAGGGCGCCGACACGATCGCCGCCTTCATCATGGAGCCGGTGCTCGGCGCCGGCGGCGTCATTGTCCCGCATGAGAGCTTCATGCCGATGGTGCGGGCGATCTGCGACCGTCACGACATCCTTTTGATCGCCGACGAGGTGGTGACCGGCTTCGGCCGGACCGGCGCCTGGGCCGGCTCGCGGCTCTCCGGCGTGAAGCCCGATTTCATGACCATCGCCAAGGCGATCACATCGGGTTATTTCCCTCTCGGGGCGACAATGATCGGCGCCAGGGTCGCCGATGTGTTCGAGGCCGACAAGACGAGCTTCGGCGCGATCGGCCACGGCTACACCTATTCCGGCCACCCCGTCGGCTGCGCGGCCGGTCTGGCGGCGCTCGCCGAGACGAAGCGGTTGGCCGTCAACGAAAATGCCGTCGCGCGCGGCGTTGAGCTTGGCAAGGCGCTGGAAGCGTTGAAGGCCAAGCACCAGCTTGTCGGCGATGTCCGCTACCAGGGCCTGATGGCCGCGCTCGAGCTGGTCTCGGACCGCGCAGCCAAGAAGCCGGCCGACAAGAAGACGATGGCCGCCGTCGCGGACGGCGCCTATGGCGCGGGCGTCATGCTGCGTGTCTCCGGCAACAACATCATCCTGTCGCCGCCGCTGGTCATCACGGCCGCCGATGTGGCGAAGATTGCCGAGGGGCTGGATGCGGGGTTAGCAGCTGCCGCGGCCTAGGGTTTCGCAGCAAGAGCTGGATGATGGCGGCTGAGGGCGCAAACACGCTGGTTTCAACCATAACGGTTGTGAAGACTGGGGATAAGGTTGTGGGTAACTCAACCGCAGCCGCAACATCTTGTGTTTTGGCACATTGACGCTACCATAAATAGTGGTTCGCAGCTTATGCGAATCGACTGACTATGGTATGCGTGACGTTGCGTAACAGTACAGCGATTCGAACGAGGGGACCAGACCCAGCAGGCATTCTAGCGACAAGTTCGCCGTCATATTGAGCCCAAGCCAAGGCCTTGAGCCTTTCCTTGGCTTCGGCGGCATCCTTCGCGACGATGTCAACCGTGTAGGTCTTATCCTGAAAGCGATAGCTGAACAGGTGAGTTGCGTATTTTTCAACTGTAGCCATACGAAAGGAGATCCAAGTTATGGCGACCAGCACCGGTTACTACGAAATCTACAAATCTGGGTATGAGTGGCGTTGGCGTTTCAAGTCAAACAACCATGAAATCATCGCCAGCGGTGAATCCTACTGGAACAAAGCCGATTGCCTGAACGCAATCGCGTTGGTGAAGGGCTCCAAGGACGCTCCCGTTTACGAGAGATAGTCAGAGCCCTTCACCTCTTCGCTTGGTAACTGGGACGGCTTCTGCCGTCCCTTTTTTTATTGAAGCAAAAGTGCGTATCAGAGTCGATTCGCCTTTTGGTCACAATGCTAGTAACAATGCTCTTACATTGCAAGAACATTGTGCCTGGACATGCCCGTCAAGCGTGAGACTAGTTCCGATTCTGTGCAGTTCTCGGTAACGATATCGAGGCAAGCGGCGGCGATGATTGACCAATTGATTGCCGTTGGATTGCACGGCACGACAAGGTCGGAAGTGACGAGAACACTAATCCACAGCCGCCTTGAGCAGCTTTTTATTGCGGGTGTCTTTGGAGCCGGCGCAGGGACCGAAGGCTAAATCGACCGCTGCCAGTACCGATCGCGCGCGCAGCCTCTATTCGAGGAGCTGAATGCGATTGGCGTTGACGATGACACCGGCCCTTACCCTACTGCCTAACCGCTCTTTTCGCCACATCRCCGGCGCCACCCCAACCGCCTGGCGAAAGAAGCGCGAAAAATAGGTCGGATCGTTGAAGCCGGTCTCGTAGGCGATGTCCTCGACCGTGCGGATGGTGAAGAGCAGAAGGCGCTTGGCTTCGACCAGGCGCCTTTCGCCGATCGCCTGACGCACGCCGGATCCCAGTACATGATGCGAAGCCTTGTCGAGCAGATGGCGTGTGGTGCCGAGTTCCTCGACATAGCGCTCGACCGGCCAGTCGTCGCGAAAATGGCGGTCGATCAGCCGTCTGAGCCGGCCGCCCAGAGCAACCGCCGCAGGCACGGTGACCGCATGTGATTGCGCATAGAGGCGGGCGATGTGCGACAGTGCCACCGCGACCAGCGGCGGCAGGATCTTTTCCGCGCCGGCTTGCGCCTCGACATATTCGGCCTGGATCATGCCGATTGTCTCGCTGAGCCTTTGCCAGAGCACCGCCTCTCCCTGACCGGTGACAAAGACCGGCTGGTCGAGCGCCAACGCCGAATGCTCGGCGATCGCCGCGAGGGCCTCATCGGCGATCGAGACGACGGTCGCGTCGGTGCCCGGCTCGATGTCGAACCCATGCACGACGCCGCTCGGCATGAAGCTTACTGTCGGTGCCGAAAAACTCCAGGTCCTGTCCTCGATCCGGTAGATGCCCTGGCCACTCGTCCAGAAGGTGATCTGCGCCATTTGCGGGTGTTTGTGCGCCAGGACCTGGCCGCGATGCACCGAAGCGCGGGCCTGCACGGTCTCGACATGCAGGAAGCCGACGTCGAGCACCCGCGCCGGCTCGCCGTAGACGAAGAATTCCGGGATAGCGGTCTGGCTCATGAGACGCCCGAAAAAGTCCAAGCGGTTTTGCGCTTTCGTCCATAAACCATTGCGCTGTCCGCGGCTACTCTCAAGAGATCAAGGGAGGATCATGATGCGATCGGAAGATTTCCGGGCCGACAAATCGCGGCCGTTTACGGGCGCCGAATATCTGGCCAGCCTGCGCGACGGGCGCGAGGTCTATATCAATGGCGAGCGGGTGGCCGACGTCACCACCCATCCGGCGATGCGCAATTCGGCGCGGTCGCTGGCGCGCCTCTACGACGCGCTGCATGATCCCAACCAGCAGCCTGTGCTGACCTCGCCCACCGACACCGGCTCGGGCGGCTACACCCACAAATATTTCCGTGTCGCCCATTCTCCCGCCGAGCTCGCCGCGCAGCAGGGCGCGATCGCACATTGGGCGCGCATGACCTATGGTTGGATGGGCCGCACCGCCGACTACAAGGCGGCGCTGATGAACACGCTCGGCGCTAATGCCGAATGGTACGGCCCGTTCAAGGACAATGCGCGCGCCTGGCATAAACGCGCCCAGGAAGCGGTCCTGTTCATGAACCACGCCATCGTCAATCCGCCGATCGACCGCCATAAGCCGGCCGAGCAGGTGAAGGACGTGTTCGTGCACATCACCAAGGAAAACGATGCCGGCATCTGGGTGTCGGGCGCCAAAGTTGTGGCGACGTCTTCGGCGCTCACCCACTATAATTTCCTGGCGCAGAGCTCGGCGACGGTGACGGAGGATCCGTCGCTGTCGGTGATGTTCATCGTGCCGATGAACGCGCCGGGCATAAAGATGTTCTGCCGCGTCTCCTACGAGCAGACGGCCAACAGCGTCGGCCACCCCTTCGACTATCCGCTGTCGTCGCGCTTCGACGAGAACGACGCGATCCTGGTGCTCGACAACGTGTTCATTCCCTGGGAGGACGTGCTGGTGCTGCGCGATGCGCAGAAGATCCTGTCGTTCCACCCGGCGTCGGGCTTCATGCATGGCTATTGCTTCCAGGGCTGCACGCGTTTTGCCGTGAAGCTCGACTTCCTCGCCGGACTGCTTGCCAAGGCGCTGCGGGCCACGGGCGGCGACGCCTTCCGCGGGAACCAGGCGGCGCTCGGCGAAGTGATCGCGCTGCGCCACATGTTCTGGAGCTTTTCCAATGCGATGGYGCACAATCCGATACCGTGGGCGAATGGCGCGGTGYTGCCAAATCTCGAGGCCGCGCTTGCCTACCGCACCTTCATGTCGGAAGCCTATCCGCGCGTCATCGACACGGTGCGCCGGGTAATCGCCTCCGGCCTCATCTATCTGCCGTCCTCGGCGCGCGATTTCGACAATCCGGAGATCGACCGCTATCTCGCTCAATATGTGCGCGGTTCCAACGACATGGGCCATGTCGAGCGCATCAAGATCATGAAATTGCTTTGGGACGCGACCGGCACCGAATTCGGCGGCCGCCACGCGCTCTACGAGCTCAACTATGCCGGCGCGCCGGAAGAGGTGCGGCTGCAGGTGCTGAAGGGCGCCGAGCGCGGCGGCCGGCTGAAGCAGATGGAGGAACTGGTCGACCAATGCATGGCCGACTATGACGAAAAAGGCTGGACCGGCGACACCTGGCTGCCGCCGCTTGCCGCGCAGGCCAACTGAGCGAAGCCCGCCATGGAAGCGGCCATGACAACACAAGTCGCGAGGCTGGAATTCCGCGAGGCCATGGCGCGGGTCTGCGCGCCGGTCAACATCGTCACCACCGACGGCCCGGCGGGGCGCGGCGGCTTTACCGCCACCGCCATGTGCAGCGTCTCCGACGACCCGCCGACGCTGCTGGTGTGCATGAACGAGCGTTCGGCGCAGACCGGCATGTTCCTCGCCAACCAACGCTTCTGCGTCAATGTGCTGACCCAGTCGCATATGCATCTGGCGGCGAAATTCGCGGGCGCAATCCGCGACATGACCGAACGCTACCAAGCCGCGCGCTGGCAGACCATGCCGTCCGGCATGCCGGCGCTGCTTGACGCCATCGTCAGCTTCGATTGCGAGATCGGCGCGGTCAACAAGGTCGGCACGCATAATGTGATGTTCGGCCGCGTCGTCGACATCCGCCACGGCAGCGACGAGGCGGCGCTGCTCTATGTCGGACGCAACTACATGCAGCCAAGCGCGCTGGGGAGTTTTGGCGGATAGGCTTCTCAGCCCTCCACCGTCTCCGACTGGATCAGGCTTTCCAGCATGTCGAGCAGGCGCTCATGCTCTTCGGCGCCATAGCGCTTTTCGATGGCGTCGTAGATGGCGATACGTTCGGGCGCCAGTTCCTCGATCAGCGCTACGCCGGCCGGGCTGATGGCGAGCAAGGCGCGGCGGCCGTCGTCCTTGACCTTGTTGCGGGTGATGAAGCCACGCTCCTCCAGCGCCTTGATGATCCGGGTGAGACTGGGCGGCAGGATCGAGGCGCGGTTGGCGAGCTCGGTTGCCTCCAGGGGGCCGGTTTCGGCAAGAACGCGCAGCACACGCCACTGCTGCTCAGTGATGTCGTGGCGGGCAAGCATCGGCCGGAAGTGCGCCATGATCACTTCGCGGGCGCGAAGCAGTGCCATGGGCAAGGAGCGGCGAGTGCTGGGCGGTAGCAAGGTCAGGTCTCCAATTCAATTTCCGCTGGCGACTCGGAGCGAAATTCGACGGCTATCGAGTTATATCCGCGATTTTGCCGAGACCGGCAATCCTGCGTCCCAAGCCGCCACGGCGCATCGACAACGACGCTTGACATTCCGCCGTCAAGATGTAATTCACATGTTAATTACAAGAACCGGCGCTGCCGGCGGAGGAATCCTTGCCCCATATGGCGATCGAATATTCGGCGAATCTCGATGCGAAGGTCGATATGGGTGAGCTCTGTGCGCTGGTCTCGCGCACCATCCTCGAAACAGGCTTGTTCGAGTCCGGCGCCGTGCGGGTACGGGCCTTCCGGGCCGAAGCCTATGCGATCGCCGACCGGCTTCCCGAGAACSGCTTCATCGACATGAATTTCCGCATCGGCAAGGGCCGTAGCGCGGCGGAAAAGAAGAGCGCCGGCGAGGCGATCTTCGCGGCGGTCACCGACCATCTTTCCTCGCTGTTTTCCACGCCGCATTTCGCGCTGTCGCTGGAGATCCGCGAGATAGACGCCGAGCTCAGCTGGAAGAAGAACGCCATCCATCCGCGACTGCGCGGCAAATGAGCGGCGGCAAGCAAGCAACAGGAAGAACCCATGGCGGCACTGGACGATAATCTGAGGAAGGCCGAGGCCTATCTCGAACGCTTCCGCAAGGACGGCGTGCTCAACCAGATCGGCGGCGAAGCGGTGCCCTCGGCCGACGGCTCGACCTTCGAGACGCTTTCGCCGGTCGACCTCAAGCCGATCGCGACGGTGGCACGCGGCAAGGCGGCCGATATCGACCGCGCGGCCAAAGCGGCCAAGGCCGCCTTCAAGGATTGGGCGGCGGTCTCTGGCGACGCGCGCAAGAAGCTGCTGCATAAAATAGCCGACGCCATCGTCGCGCGGGCGGAAGAAATCGCCTTCGTCGAATGCATGGATACCGGCCAGTCGCTGAAGTTCATGGCCAAGGCGGCACTGCGCGGCGCCGAGAACTTCCGCTTCTATGCCGACCGCGCCCCGGAGGCGCGTGACGGCCGCTCGCTCCGGGCGCCGGGCCAGCTCAACATGACGACGCGCGTGCCGATCGGCCCGGTCGGCGTGATCACGCCGTGGAACACGCCCTTCATGCTGTCGACCTGGAAGATCGCGCCGGCCTTGGCCGCCGGCTGCACGGTGGTGCACAAGCCGGCGGAGTTGTCGCCGCTGACCGCCCGGCTGCTGGTCGAGATCGCCGAGGAAGCCGGCCTGCCCAAGGGCGTCTGGAATCTCGTCAACGGTTTCGGCGAGGATGCCGGCCGGGCGTTGACCGAACATCCCGACATCAAGGCGATCGGCTTCGTCGGCGAAAGCCGCACCGGATCGATGATCATGAAACAGGGCGCTGAAACACTGAAGCGCGTGCATTTCGAGCTCGGCGGCAAGAACCCGGTCATCGTCTTCGCCGATGCCGACCTGGAGCGCGCGGCGGACGCCGCCGTCTTCATGATCTATTCGCTGAACGGCGAGCGCTGCACCTCATCGTCGCGCCTGCTGGTCGAGGCATCCGTGCATGACAAGTTCACCGACCTGGTGGCGGAGAAGGCGAAGCGCATCAAGATCGGCCATCCGCTCGATCCTGAAACCGTGGTCGGTCCGCTCATCCATCCGGTGCATGAGGAGAAGGTGCTCTCCTATATCGAGATCGGCAGATCGGAAGGCGCGGTGGTCGCCGCCGGCGGCGGCAAGTTCGCCGGACCGGGCGGCGGCTGCTATGTCAGCCCGACGCTGTTCGTCGGCGCCACCAACAAGATGCGCGTCGCCCAGGAAGAAATCTTCGGGCCGGTGCTGACGGCGATCCCGTTCAAGGACGAAGCCGAGGCGCTGGCTCTCGCCAACGACACGCAATACGGCCTCACCGGCTATCTGTGGACCTCCGATGTCACCCGCGCGCTGCGCTTCACCGATGCGCTCGACGCCGGCATGATCTGGGTGAATTCGGAGAATGTGCGGCACCTGCCAACGCCGTTCGGCGGGGTGAAGAGCTCGGGCATAGGCCGCGACGGCGGCGACTGGTCGTTCGACTTCTACATGGAAACCAAGAACATCGCGTTCGCCACGGCGCCGCATTCGATCCAGAAGCTCGGCGGCTGAGCGGAGACACCAATGGCCCTGCCCCAACCCAACCTCTACCCTGCCTTCAACATCGTGCGGCTCAGCCATGTCGAGCTTGCCGTCACCGACCTTGCCAAGTCACGCGCCTTCTATGTCGACACGCTCGGCCTGCAGGTGACCGACGAGACGAGCGGCGCCATCTATCTGCGCGCCATGGAGGAACGCGGCCATCACTGCATCGTGCTGCGCAAGGCGGCGACGCCGGAAGCGCGCGAACTCGGCTTCAAGGTTTTCTCCGACGAGGACCTCGACAAGGCCGAGCACTTCTTCAAGGGCAAAGGTTTACCGGTGGAGTGGGTGGAGCGGCCCTACCAGTCGCGCACCTTCCGCACCCGCGATCCGCACGGCATCCCGCTCGAATTCTATTCGAAGATGGAGCGGCTGCCGCCGATCCATCAAAAATACGTGCTCTATCGTGGCGTGAAACCGCTGCGCATCGACCACTTCAACTGCTTCTCGCCGAATGTCGATGAATCAGTGGCCTTCTACAATGAGCTCGGCTTCCGCGTGACCGAGTACACGCAGGACGAAGAGACCGGGAAGCTGTGGGCGGCCTGGACGCACCGCAAGGGTGGCGTGCACGACATCGCCTTCACCAACGGCTTCGGCCCGCGGCTGCACCATGTCGCCTTCTGGGTGCCGACGCCGCTCAACATCATCGACCTGCTCGACCTGATGGCGACCACCGGCTACGTCGGCAATATCGAGCGCGGCCCTGGACGGCACGGCATCTCCAACGCCTTCTTCCTCTACATCCGCGATCCCGACAACCACCGCATCGAGATCTATTGCTCGGACTACCAGACGGTCGACCCGGACCTGGAGCCGATCAAGTGGGATCTCAAGGATCCGCAGCGCCAGACGCTGTGGGGCGCGCCGGCGCCGCGAAGCTGGTTCGAGGAAGGCAGCGTGTTCGCGGGTGTGGAACCGCGCAAGGCCGACCTGGCGGCCTCGCCGATCGTGGCGCCGTAAGGGGGCATCGGCATGAGCATGGCGCGCCTCGCCACCTTCACCGTCGGCGGCAAGACGCGCTACGGCGCGATCACCGACAAGGGCGTCGTCGATCTCTCGACGCGCCATCCCGAATGGCCGACGCTGCGCGAGGTGATCGAGGCCGGTGCGCTCGTGAGACTCGCCGAGGAGGCCGACGGCCTCGCGGCCGATTTCCGGGTCGAGGACATAGCCTACGAGATTCCGGTCCCCTCCCCCGAAAAGATCATCTGCGTCGGCGTCAACTATCCGGACCGCAACGAGGAATACAAGGATGGCCAGGCGGCGCCTTCCAACCCGTCGCTGTTCATCCGCTTTCCGCGCTCCTTCGTCGGCCATGATGCGCCGCTGGTGCGGCCGCCGGAATCGTCTCAGCTCGACTATGAGGGCGAGATCGTCATCGTCATCGGCAAGGGCGGACGACGGATCGCCGAGACCGATGCGCTCGGCCATATCGCGGCGCTTTCGCTCTGCAATGAAGGCACGATCCGCGACTGGGTGCGCCACGCCAAGTTCAACGTCACCCAAGGCAAGAATTTCGACCGCACAGGCTCGATCGGGCCATGGCTCGTGCCGTTCACCGACGAGGCGCAGATCGCGGACATTGCGCTCACCACGCGCGTCAACGGTGAAATCCGCCAGCAGGATCGCACGGGCCGCATGATCTTTTCCTTCCGCAAGATCATCACCTACATCTCGACCTTCACGACACTGGCGCCAGGCGACGTCTTCGTCACCGGCACGCCGACGGGCGCCGGCGCCCGCTTCGACCCGCCGGTCTGGCTGAGGCCGGGCGACGTGATCGAGGTCGAGGCCGAAGGCATTGGACTCCTGCGCAACGGCGTCGTCGACGAAGAGGCCGGCCGATGATGACCGAAAGCCAAGTCGAGGACGCCGCCCGCCGGCTGTTCGAAGCCGAGCGCGACCGTCGTCAGATCGGGCTGCTCAGCCTCGAATTTCCGCAAGCGACGATGGACGATGCCTACCGCGTGCAGGCGGCGTTGGTGAAAAGGAAGGCCGCTTCGGGATTGACGATCAAGGGCTGGAAGATCGGCCTGACCTCGAAGGCGATGCAGTCGGCGCTCAGCATCGACATTCCGGATTCCGGCATCCTGTTCGACGATATGTTCTTCGCGGACGGCGGCACGGTGCCGGCCGATCGTTTCATCCAGCCGCGCATCGAGGCCGAGATCGCCTTCGTCATGAAGGCGCCTTTGGCCGGCCCGGACATTTCGATCGACGATGTGYTCGACGCCACCGACCACATCACCCCGGCGCTCGAAATCCTCGACACCCGCATCGAGCGGATGAACAAGGAGACCGGCAAGATCCGCACCTTCTTCGATACGATCTCGGACAATGCGGCCAATGCCGGCATCGTCGTCGGCGGCCGCGTGACCGGCCCGCGCGAGGCGGATCTGCGCTGGATCGGCGCGATCGTCTCGCGCAACGGCGAGGTCGAGGAAACGGGCCTGGGCGCCGGCGTGCTCGATCATCCCGCCAAGGGCATCGTCTGGCTCGCCACCCGGCTGCATCAATACGGCATGCGGATCGAGGCCGGGCAGGTCGTGCTGTCGGGCTCATTCATCCGGCCTGTCGAATGCCGGCACGGCGACGAGATCGTCTCGGATTTCGGCCGCTACGGAACCATCCGCATAAGCTTCGCCTGATCGGCCTAAAGCGCGTCGCGATCGTTCAGATTCGCTCCATGCGCTTCAGGCTTTTGATTTTGCGCATATCTTTATCCCGAAACCGGTTCCCACTTTCGGGAGACATGCTTCATTCCAGCACGGATAAGAAAAAGGCCGGGCGCGAAAGCGGCCCGGCCAAGAATGAAGGTCATAACCTTCAGAGGGGAACATCGCCCGGCGCAATGGGAGGAAAACACCGAGCGATGCCATCTATTTGGGGCCTGAACGGTGTATTTTCCACGAACAGAATTCCAAAAAAAATCGAAATCGCGAAAAAATCTCGCTCACTCATCGGAAACCGTCAGCCTGCGGCCGATACTTTTTCCAGCAGGTCGGCATAGTGACGCCGCGCCACGTCGGGATGCGACCTCAGCCGGCCTTTCAGCACATTGGTCCCGACATTGCGGAAGAGCGGATTGTCGGGGTCGCTGGCCGGGCCGCGCGCCTCGGTCGCCAGTTCCTCGGGCAGATCGAGCAGCGGGATGGTGGCATCGAGCCGGGCGCTGAAGAAGAACGGC
Source organism: Mesorhizobium sp. LCM 4577 (assembly GCF_001854795.2). NCBI lineage: Bacteria > Pseudomonadati > Pseudomonadota > Alphaproteobacteria > Hyphomicrobiales > Phyllobacteriaceae > Mesorhizobium > Mesorhizobium sp. LCM 4577. The sequence goes on from NZ_MDDU01000035.1 coordinate 355,482, forward strand.
ACCGAAATCCGTTCGACGCCGGCCGGCGGCGTGACAACGCGGTGCACTGTAGCTCTGAGGTAGCCGTTCGAGGCGAGCTCGAGCAGCTCGCCGATGTTGACGACCAGCGTTTGCGGGATCGGATCGACGTCGACCCAGCTGCCGTCATATTCGACCTGCAGGCCCTTGTTCTCGTCCTGGAGCAGGAGCGTGAGGAAGCCGCCATCCTTGTGCGCGCCCACGCCCTGGTCGTCGCCGGTGGCGTCGCGGCCGGGATAGCGCACGATCTTCATGCGGTGGTTCGGTTCGCCGTGATAGATCGGATCGAAGGCGTCCTCCGGCTGGTCGAGCGACAGCGCGAAGGCCTTAAGCAGCCGGATCGCCACATCGGTCGCCTTGGCCTGCCAGGCAAGCAGCGCCGGCTTCAGATCAGGGAGCGCGGCAGGCCACTGGTTCGGGCCCTGCAGCCGCGTCCAGGCCGGCACCCCCGGCCTTTGCGCAATGGTCGCGCGTTCGACGCCGATGTCGAGCTGCTCTCGCCAGTCTGCCTTGCCCCTGGTCAGCTCGCCGCCGGCGCGCGTATAGCCACGGAATTGCGGCGACTTCACCATCTCGATGCCGAGCTTGTCGGCTTCCGGCAAAGCGAAGAAGCGGCGCGCCGCGCCCAGCACCGCGTCGATCTCTGGCTGGGTGATGCCGTGACCGCTCAGATAGAAGAAACCGACATCGCGGGCGGCGGTGCGCAGATCGAACAAGAATGTCCGCAGTTCCGATGCGCCCTGCTCCAGGCGGTCGAGATCGAGAACGGGAATTATTCTAGGCATTGACAGGCTCCTCTTGGCGAGACTCGCGGCCCCACCTCACGATGACATGGGCGTCATTGCGGATGAAGAAACGTACCAACCAATCTCATTGCAAACGGAGGAAGCTCGCGCTCAATTCCCATCGGTCGCGGCAAAATTGCGTTCGTTCCTCCCGCCCGCGTCCTCATCCGCGGTGATCCAGCCGCGCCACCAGCTTGTCGCCGATCCACTGGATGCCGCAGACGAGCACAATGAGCACGACGACGACGGCAACCATCACGCTGGTCTCGAAACGCTGATAGCCATAGCGGATGGCGAGGTCGCCGAGCCCGCCGGCGCCGATGGCGCCGGCCATGGCCGAAGCGCCGACCAGCGTCACCAGCGTCACCGTGAAGCCGGCGACGATGCCCGGCAGCGCTTCCGGCACCAGCACCTCGCGAATGATCGTCCAGCGGTTGCCGCCCATGGCGCGCGCCGCCTCGATCAGCCCGTGGTCGACCTCGCGCAGCGACACTTCGGCGATGCGGGCGTAGTAGGGCGTGGCGGCGATCGACAGCGGCACGATCGCCGCCCAGGTGCCGATCGAGGTGCCGACGATCAGCCGCGTCACCGGGATCAGCGCCACCAGCAAAATGATGAAAGGAACCGAACGGAAGCCGTTGATGATGGCGCCGAGAATGCGGTTGACCCAAAGGCTCTCCGCGATGCCGCCGCGATCGGTGGCGACCAGGGCAAGGCCGAGCGGCAGGCCGAAGACCAGCGAGATCAGACCGGACGCCCCGGTCATCAGCACCGTTTCCCAGATCGAGCGGATGAGGAGTTCAAACAGGACCGGCGACATGGCCAAGCACCTTTACCCGCGCGTCGCGCTCCTTGAGGAATGTCGTCACTTGCGCAAGATGCGCGGCTTCAGCGCCGGCAACGGCCAGGAACAGCGTGCCGACGGGCTGGCCCTGGACATGGTCGACGCCGCCATGCACCAGGCGGAATTGGCCCGGCACCGCCGCGGCAAGATCAGAAAGCAAAGCCCCGCGCGCGGCCTCGCCGGCGACATCGATCCTAAGGATCGTTTCCGCGCCTTCGCCCGGAACCAGCCGGCTGGCGATCTCTGGCGGCAATTGCGGCCGGATGCCGCCGAGCAGGCTGCGGGTGATCTCCGATTTCGGATCAGCGAAGACCTGCCACACGGCGCCTTCCTCGACGATCCGGCCGGCGTCGATCACCGCCACGCGATCCGCGATCGAACGGATCACCTCCATCTCATGCGTGATCAGCAGGATGGTGAGCCCGAGCCTGGAATTGATATCCTTGAGCAGCGCCAGGATCGAGCGCGTCGTCTCCGGATCGAGCGCCGAGGTGGCCTCGTCCGACAAGAGCAGCGCCGGTCGGGCGGCAAGCGCCCTGGCGATGCCGACGCGCTGCTTCTGCCCGCCCGACAGCGAGGCCGGATAGGCCCTGGCCTTCTCGGACAGGCCGACGAGTTGCAGAAGCTCGGCCGCTCGCGCCATGCGCTCGGCGCGCGGCCGCCCTTCGATCTTGAGCGGCAGCGCGACATTCTCCTCGACCGTCTTCGCCGACAGAAGATTGAAATGCTGGAACACCATGCCGATGCGACGGCGCAGCGGCTGCAGCTCGCGCTCGCCCAGACGGCTGATCTCGCGGCCCTCGATGAAGACCTCGCCGGAATCGGGGCGCTCCAGCCCGTTCAGGCAGCGGATCAGCGTCGACTTGCCGGCGCCGCTGCGTCCGATGATGCCGAGGATCTCGCCCTTCTTCACCGTGAGCGAGACACCGTCGAGGGCAGCCGTCGCGCCGAAGCGGCGCTTCAGGCCGACGAGGCGGACAACGTCTTCAAGCCCGGCCGGCTGGACGCGGACGGGATCGGCGACACCGGCCGAGACATGCTGGTTCATCTCTGTTTCCGTCTCAGTCCGAAAATACGATGGCGGCCCGCTCAGAGGCGGACCGCCTGTTGCTGCCAGCCAGGCGCCGATCAATAGGCGCTGATCCCGGTGCCTTTGTAGACCTTGTCGAACTCGGCCTTGACCGCCTCATTCTGATAGGAGGCGACCAGCGTCTTCACCCACGGCTCGTTCTCGGCTCCGGCCTTGACCGCGATGAAGTTGCGGTAGGGATTATCCGCCACCGGTTCCTGCGCGATGCGGTTTTCGGGGCCGAGGCCGCTCTTCAGCGCCCAGTCGGTGTTGACGACGGCGGCGTCGAGATCGTCGACCGAGCGACCGACGATGCCGGCGTCGAGCTCCTTGATCTCGAGCTTCTTGGGGTTCTCCGCAATGTCGGCGGTCGTCGCCAGGATACCGGTGCCGTCCTTGAGCTTGATCAGGCCTTCATGGTCCAGGACATGCAGCGCGCGGCCCTCGTTGGACGGATCGTTCGGCACACCGATGACGGCTCCTTCCGGCAATTCGGCGACCTTGGCGTGCTTCTTCGAATAGAGGCCGATCGGCCAGACGGCCGTGTAGCCGACCGGCACGATGTGGTAGCCTTGCGTTTTGATCTGGTTGTCGAGATAGGGCTTATGCTGGAAAGCGTTGGCGTCGATCTCACCGCGCTCCAGCGCCTCGTTGGGCTGGGTGTAGTCGTTGAAGACGACGGTCTCAATCGTCAGTCCTTTCTTGGCCGCCTCGGCGGTGACGACGCGCCAGACATCCTCATCCTCGCCGCTGATGATGCCGACCTTGATCGACTTCTTGTCCTCGGCGAAGGACGGCGACGGCGCAGCAAGGCCGATGACGGCCAATGTCGTGGCGAGAAGCGCCGCCAATCCGGCGCGTCTGGTGATTGACGTAACGAGAGATTTTGAAGCGTTGCCACTTTCGGACATGATGCGTTCCTTGCGATCCTGAAATCTTTTTGGCCTGGCGGGATGCGAAGCCTTGATATCAGCATCGCCAATGCTGCCCGGCTGGGCAAAGAAGCGCTTTTCCTCTCAGACGGGAGGCGGAAAATATTCTCTCAAAGATTTTGTGACTTGGAGAACACCGGCTGCTCGCAAGCCGGCTTTGATCTGGAAGCGGTGACGAGCGGTTCAGCGTTTCATGGAATCGCCAAACCGCTCCAATTTCTTGTTTTCACGCAATTCCGGACGGAAAACCGCTACGCACTTTTCCTGGATTGCTCTAGGAGGCCCGCTGCGTGGYGCGCCAGCTCGATCGGCCATTCGCGCGCAAGCGGGGCACCTTCGGCAGGCCCCGCGCTTCCTGAACGCCGAAGCCCAATCGTGTCAGGCTGGCTCGCGCCAGTGCCGCATTGCTGTCGATGACGATCAATCCGTTCGTGTCGCCGAGGCTGGCCGCCACCACCGACAATTCGGTGCAGCCGAGAAGTGCTGCATCGGCGCCGGCCAGCTGCGCGAGATGAAGCGCGCGTTCGGTCTCGGCCGCGGCTTGCGCGATCGACCCGGCCTTGACGAGCATGATCGCGCTGTCGACGCGCTCCTGAAACTCGGCATCCAGCGGGAGGCAGAGGTCGAACCCCGCCGCCGATATCCTGTGCTGGTAGAAGCCGGAAACCAGCGTGCCCCGGGTTGCGAGGTTCGCAACCCGGCCCCGGTCCAGGCCGCGGCGGATCTCCGCCACCACCGCGTCGCCGATGTGGATGATCTCGGCTCGCGAGTTCGCCGCCAGCTTGTCGTACCAATGATGGGCGGTGTTGCAGGGCATGGCGATGCACGCAACGCCGAGCGCATTGAGCGTCGAAACCGCGGCCGTCAGCGGGGCCAGAGGCCCGTCATGGCCGGCCAGGATCGCCTCGGTCCTGTCGGGCAGTTGCGGCACGCTGAGGATGACGCAAGGCACATGCTCGTTGTCGCGCAGCGCTTCGGTCATCCGGGTGAGCTTGAAGTAGAAATCGGCCGATGCCAGCGGCCCGAGACCACCGATGATGCCGAGCTGGGGACGGATGGCTTCGTCGATCATCGAGCGGGCTCGGCTTCGAGCTCTTGCGCGATGGTTTCAGTGCCCTGCGCCGCCTCCCGATGGCTGGGCGCGATCATTGCCGTGCTTGCGGCCACGGTGGAGACGCTGGACAGCGTCATCAGCGTGTCCACGGCCGCGTCCACCGCGACAAACAGGGCGAACGCCGCCTCGAAGGGAAGCTTCAGATAACCGCAAACAATAGACATCTGCGACAGGATCAGCAGGCTGCCCATGCCGCCTGTCGTTAGCGCTAGAAGCGCGGAGGCGACGCCGACAAGCAAGAGGTCCGGGATCGCCAACTGATGGCCGTAGAGCTGGGCGATGAACAGCGTGCCCGAGATGTAGACCAGCGCCGGACCGGTTCGCAGCAGCGCCGCCTGCAACGGCACGAGCAGCTCGACCACCACAAGGTTGAAGCGTAGCCGTTCGCTCAAAAGGTTGATGACCCAGGGGAGCGAGGCGACTGTGGAGCGCGTCGTGATGGCCACCATCAGAAGCGGCTGAAGGGTCTTGATCGTGGCCCAGTAGCTTCGCCGCGAGCGTATGGCGATGACGGCAAAGGCGCCGGCGAGGAATGTCAGGCAGGACAGGCCCATCACCAGCAGGTAACCGCCCATCAGCATCAGCGGCTTGGTGCCGGTCGACGCGGTCTGGTCGGCGATCAGGATGAAGGTTGCGAAGGGCAGTCCCCAGACGAACCAGTTGGTCAGCACCGTGCAGGCCCGGTACACCGCGTTGAGCGCCTGCGACAGGCTGAGCGACGAGGGCTGCGGGATTTTCCCCATCGCCAGCCCGAAAAGCAGGCAGAACAACAGCACCTGGATGGTCTGGCCCGAGGCCAGCGCGTTGAAGACGTTGTTGGGCACCAGATCCATGAAGATCGAATGCCCGCCGTTCGGATCCCCGGTCGACGGCGGCGGCTGGAAGGGAAATGCGAGATCGGTGGAGACGCTGCCCTGGGAGTTGATGAACTCGCCGAGCTCGATGCGCGACTGCGGGTTTTCGATCTGGCCAGGCTTGAGGATCAGCGAATAGGTGCCGCTCACCAGCACGGCGAGGAACGACACGACCAGCACGGCGATGCCGACCTTGCCGAGGTAGCGGACCGATTTCGGGTCCTGGACCATAGCCGTGATCGAGAAGATGACGGACGAGACGAGATAGGGCAGGACGACCATCTTGAGGAAATTCAGGTAGACCTGCGCCAAAGGGCTGATCGCATGGGCGAATGCCGGGTAGTAGAGTCCGCACAGGATCCCGGCCAGGATCATGATGATCGTCGTCAATGGCGAGCGCAGGATGCGCTTTGCCGCCAAGCGCCAATCGAAGGGCATGGGTGCGGCTGCATCCGAGACGGCCATTGTCAGGCTTTGCTCCCCTGGCGATAGCGGGCGATGATCTCGTCGGTGTTGAGGACCTGCTGGCCTCGCGCGAGATCGAGATAGAGATCGACAAAGGCCGCCAGATGCGGATTGGCCGGACTGACGCCGACCGCGATCGTGTCGACCTTGTCGGTCAGCGTGATCGAGCGCGCGACCACCGTCATCGACGGATCGTCGACCATCAGCTTCTTGATCTCGAAATCATCGCGATAGGCGAGGTCGATCGTGCCGTTGCGGATCGCATCGATGACCGTGTTCCAGCCCGCGAACCGCTGGATCGTGGCGTGCGGGAAAGTGACCGCCGCATAGGTGGCGAAGGACGAGCCTTCGATCACGCCGAGATCGCCGGAGAAGTCGCGGATGATCTGTTCAGGCGGCTTGCCTTGCGTGATGCGCGCCAGGTTCACGCGATTGGCGAGCAGGCCCTGGTGCAGCATGGCGTAAGGCCGCGAATAGAGGATCGAACGGCCGCGCTGGAGGGTGCGGCTCAGCTTGCCGATCGCCAGGTCCGCCTCACCGGAGGTCAGCCTTTGCACCATGGCGTCGAAGGTCACCGCAGACCGGTCGAACACCGGTTCGACGCCAAGCTCCGTGGCTAAGCCGCGCGCAAGATCCATATCGATGCCACCGGCTCCGGAGCCGTCGGCCGGAAAGAACGGATCCGAAGCGAAGGCCGGCATGGCGATGCGCAGCCTGTTGTCGCCGACGATGGGTCTTGGAGCGTCCTGCGCCCGGGCCGGCGTGGCCGCGGCTTGGGCCTGCGCGATCAGCAGCCCTCCGCCTCCGGCTGCAAACAGCGTGCGACGTGTAAGCGGCATGCCCATTCTCAATTCGTGCAGGAGAGCCGGACAACAATTCTGACCAATTCGCAGTATGCACGCCGAAGTTAAGTAAAGGTATCTTTTATTTTGTGCTTTTTTACATTGCAGATCGCTAAAATGGCACCACGGCATATGCAGACCTTCTAAAACAAAGAGTCCGCGGCCGGGTGCGTTATTGTGCAGTTCGTGCGACGGATCGTCAGAACGTCTCGACCCAGGGCCTCAGCTCGACCTCGAAGCTCCAGGCGCTGCGATGCTGGCGATGGACGGCGAGATAGGTCTCGGCGATCGCGTCGGGCGAGAGGCGACGATCCGGACGGTCGGGCTCGGGCGCCTGTCCGGTCGGCTCGATCTGGCCGTCGATGATGAAATGCGCGACATGAATGTTCTTCGGGCTAAGCTCGCGCGCCATCGATTGCGCCAGCCCGCGCAGGCCGAATTTCGGCATAGCGAAACCGGCCGAGCCGGGGAAGCCCTTGAGGCTTGCCGTGGCGCCGGTGAACAGGATCGAGCCGGAGCCGCGCGCAAGAAGCCGGCGCGCCGCCAGCTGGCCGACCAGGAACCCGCCATAGGCACCGACAAGCAGYGCCTGCTTGACCGCCTCCGGATCGAGCTCGGCGATCGGGCCGCGCGTGCGGCCGCTGGCGTTGAAGACGGCGATTTCGAGGGGGCCAGCCTTATCGGCCGCCTCGAACAGCCGCTCGACGGAAGCCGGGTCCGACACGTCGGTTTCCACGGCCACCGCGCCCGTTTCCTTCAGCAGCGCGGCAAGCTTGTCGACATTGCGCGCGGCGAGAACGACGCGGAAACCTTCCTTGGCGAGAAGCCGCGCCAGCGAGGCGCTTAAGCCTGAGCCGGCGCCCGCGATCACTGCAACATTGGCTGCCATGGCCTTTCCTCCGGATAGCTCGATATCGGATCCGCAGGCTCGCGCCTTCGGCGGCAAGAGGCAAGAACGTGGTTGCTCGATTTTCGTCCTTTGGCGCAAAAGGCGGCCGGCATAGAGCGGTTCGCCGTTTCACGGAAGCGGCGAACCGCTCTATCTTCTTGTTTTCACGCAATTCCGGACGGAAAACCGCTCACACTTTTCCTGGAATTGCTCTAGGCGCGGTGAAAGACTTGCCTGCCGCGCCGATCCGTCCGACACGTGGTTGGACGACGATTCGGGGACAAGATCATGGAACCAATCTGGGCCGTCGGCCTGATGACCGGCACGGTGCTCGACGGCAATATCGACGTGGCGCTGATCAAGACGGACGGCGAGCGCATCGCCGACACCGGCACGTATACGCTGGCCCCCTACCCGCGATCGATCCGCGCCCTGCTCGAAGAGACGCTGCGCCAGGCGCGCGCCTGGAATTTCGAGGGACCGGAGCCGGCGATCTTCCGCGAGGCGGAGGAGGCGCTGACGCGGGCGCAATCGGCGGCGGTCAAGGATCTGGTCGAGAGCCAAGGCATGAGCATGGCCGATATCGGCATCGTCGGCTTCCACGGCCAGACGGTGCTCCACCGCGCGCCGCAGCCGGGACGCATCGGCCGCACCCGCCAGCTTGGTGACGGCGAACTGATGGCCTCGCTGCTCGGCACCAAGGTCGCCTATGATTTCCGCTCGGCCGATGTCGCGGCTGGCGGGCAAGGCGCGCCTTTGGCGGCCGCCTATCATGCGGCGCTGCTCAAGGCGGCCGATGTCAGCGGCGATACCGCCGTGCTCAATCTCGGCGGCGTCGGCAACATCACCTGGTGGGACGGCAAGGGCGATATCGTCGCCTTCGACACCGGGCCGGCCAATGCGCCGGTCAATGATTTCATCAAGGCGAAGGGCCTCGGCGAGATGGACCGCGACGGCAGGCTGGCGGCCGCCGGCAAGGTCGACGAAGAACGGCTCGTCAGGCTCTTGCAGCATCCGTACCTGACGAAGCCTTATCCGAAATCGCTCGACCGCTTCGACTTCACCGCGGCGATGGCCGAAGGACTCGGACCCGAAGACGGCGCGGCGACGCTGACAGCCTTCACCGTGTCGGCCGTCGGCAAGGCGCTCGACCTGTTGCCGCGCCGGCCGAAGCGGCTGGCGGTCAGCGGCGGCGGCCGCCACAATCCGACGATGATGGCGATGCTCGAAAGCCGCGCCGGCGTCGAGGTGGTGCAGGCCGAGACGCTTGGATGGAAGGGCGACGCGGTGGAAGCGGAATGTTTTGCTTTCCTCGCCGTGCGCGTGCTGCGCGGCCTGCCGATCAGCTTTCCGAGCACCACGGGCGCGCCTGAGCCGCTACGCGGCGGAAAGCTGGCTGGCTGATCAGGGCTACAATTTCTTCTGCAGGAAGATGCGGCTGCGGCCGACCGGGAAATCCGGCAATTCGCCGAACGGCCTGTAGCCCTGGCGCTCGTAAACCTTCTCGGCGGTCGGACTGAAAGTGTCGATCCAGGCGCCATGGCAGCCGCGTTCGATGGCCTCCCGTTCGGCGGCGTCGAGCATGCCGGCGGCTGTGCGCCGGCCGCGCAGCCTTTCGTCGACCCACAGCCACTGCACGTAGAGCCAGCCCCAGGCGGTATAGCCGGAAATGCCGGCAACGACGGCGCCACGCTCGTCGCGCACGAAAACCGCCAGCGGTTTTCGGCCCGACGCGCCGACATCGGCATCGTTGAAGGCGGTGAGGCTCCCGCTCAGGAAAGCGAGGTCCTGCGGCAAGGGCTCGGCGGTGATCTCGAGGCTCGTCTTCATCGCGCTTCCGCTCCGGTTCGCAAGCCAGCCTTAGCGAAGGTGCGAACGCAGATGCAAGCCTATTGCCGGGCGGATGAACGCCATGCCGCTGCGCCCGCTGCCACCAGMATCAGCCCGGCCGCGATCAGCACGCAATTGGCGAAGCCGAGGCTCGTGTAGATCGGGCCGAAGCCCGCGGTGCCGACGGTGACGGCGAGATAGGTGACCGCGCTGTTCAGGCCCATGATGGTGCCGCGCCGCGACGGGTCGAGAGCGGTGAGGCGCATGACCAGCACGTTCAGCCCGAAATGGTTGGCTAGGCCCCAGACGGCGATCGTCGCGATCAGCAGGCCGAAGCCGGTGCTCGTCAGGGCAATCGCGACATAGACAGCGGCGACCAGCAGATAGGCGAAGGGCATGACACGGCGAGCGCCGAGCCGGTCGATGACGCCGTCGAGCAGAGCCGCCGCGCCGAAGCCGAGGCCATACGCGATGGCCGCCAGGCCGTTGGCGCTGACCGGCTCGCCGAGAGCTTCATGGAGATGATCGCCGAGATAGCCGTAGACGCCGTAGAAGGCGGTCATGAAGGCGCCGCAGGCGATGAGCAGCGGGACGATGCCGGCAACGGCGAGCGCGCCGAGCGGTGACGGCGCGGGGCCGCTTTTCCTGGTGTCGTGCAGCGAACTCATCGCCAGGCCGGCAACAGCCGCTCCCGCCAGCAGCGCTACGGCCGCGAAGACGGCGCGCCAGTGGATGAGGTCGGCGATCACTGCCGACAGCGAGACGCCGGCGACCATCGAAAGCGTCCAGCCGGTCAGCACGACACCGATGGTGCCGCTCTCGCGGCCGGGCGGCGCGATCGCCGCCGAGCTGGCATAGATCGCCGGCATGGCGATGCCGGCGGCGACGCCGGCAACGAGCTGAGATGCCACTAGCGCCATTACCGTCGGCGCGAGGGCACTGGCGACCAATGCTGCCGCCAGCAACAGCAAGGCTCCCTGCAGCATGCGGCGCGCGCCGATCCGGTCGATGTAGCGAGCCAGGAAAAGCGCGCTGGCCGACGTGCCGAGGCCGAAGGCCGCGGCAGCCGTCATCACTGCCGGCACGCTGGCGCCGAACGATGCCGCGACTGCCGGCGCGATCGGTCCCAGAACCAGCGAATTGGAGCCGATGACGGCGATGCAGCCGGTCAGCAGGTAGGCGGCGGCCGGGATCGGCGCGCGGGGGGCCTCGGTTATGATTGCTGATTGATTGGTGTTCGACATATCATCATAATGGCCGAATTAAATTCCGCATCAATGGAGAATTTCCATATGGACTCAGAAACAGATGACATTCAGCGGAACAGGCATCCGACCCGCGAGGTCGACCCTATCGACCGAAAGATATTAGGCGTCCTGGTCGAGGACGCGACCATCAGCTATGCCGAACTCGGCGAGCGCGTCGGCCTGTCGCCGCCGGCGGCGCACGAGCGGGTCAAGCGGCTGAAGCGCGGCGGCGCCATCCGCGCCACATCGGCGATCATCGATCCGAGGGCGGTGAAGAAGCCGCTGCTTGCCTTCGTGCATATCGACACCAGGGGCTGGGGCAAGACGCCGGAGCTGATGGCGGTCTCCAAATATCCGGAAGTCGAGGAGATCCACACCGTCGCCGGCGACACCTGCATGCTGCTCAAGGTGCGCACCGAGGACACGCGCGCGCTGGAAGGCCTGCTGGCCCGCCTCTACGATACGCCCGGCGTGACCTCGACGCGCAGTTATGTCGTGCTGTCGACCTATCTCGAGCGTCGGGTGCAGCCGGAGATCACGAGCGAGTGGCCGGCGCCCAAGCACATGGCGACGCCTGTGTATTAAGCCGCGGCCAGCTGACGGCGCCTGGAACGCGCCAGCAGATAGAAGGCCGCGACATGCGTGATCATCAAAAGCGGCACGTAGAGGGTCGGGATCGCGTAAGTGGCGCCCAACTGCCCGGCATGGCCCGGTAGGTCGAGCATGACGCCGTGGTAGTAATCGCCGACAAGGTCGACAACGCCCACGACATTGAAGGCGACGGCGAGCGGCCAGAAGATCGTGGGCCGCCTCACGCCAAGCAGCGCCAGCATGGCGAGCAGGCCGGTGGCGAAATCGCCATAGGCGGCGAAGCTTGCGAAGCCGGCTGACAGGTCCGGCCCGGTGACGCCCGGGATAAGAAAAACAAGCCCGAAGAAGCGGAAGCTGTGCAGCGCTGCGATCGCGCGCTGCGCCTCTATCGGCTCCATCGATTTGAGCTTCGGCCAGATATAGGCGGTGAAGCAAAGCAGCCAGGGCACATAGCCCAACGCGAGGTGGATGTTGAAGATCACTGCCGGTGACATCTTCGCCTCCTATAAATCTTAGTTTTCGCAATTCCGGACGAAAGGCTACGGCGAAGTCGCCGAGCCTAACCGCTGAACACTTTTCCTGGAATTGCTCAGTTGACGGGAACGGCTTCGAACACCGCCGTGAGGATGCCCAGCCGACCTTCCATAAGATTGCGTCCGAGATTGGTGGCGAGTTCCGCGAACCCCTGCCCCATGACGACGCCGAGATTGAGTGTAGGCGGCGGGCCGGAGGCGCGGAGCTCGGCGAACCAGGCCTTGGCGACGGTGGTGTCGTCGCGGCGCACGAGCGTGCCGAAGCCGGCCGCCTCGATCGCCTCGCAGGTCGCCTCGGCCGTCAGCAGGAAGCTTTCGCCCGGCGTCCTCGCCCACGGAACCGGATAGAGCGGATCGCCGCTATTCAGCACGACGTCGAAGGTCGCGAATTTTCCGCCTGGCTTCAGCACGCGCCTGATCTCGCGGTAGAGCAGCGGCCGGTCGGCGATGTTCATCGCCACATGCTGCAACAGCGCGGCGTCGAACATGCCGTCCTCGAAGGGAAGCGCAAGCGCGCTGCCGGTTTCGAACGACACCTTGTCGTCCTGCCCGGTTCGCGCGGTCAGGTAGCGCGCGGCCTCGACGAAAGGTTCGCTGAGGTCGAGGCCTGTCACCTGGCAGCCATAGGTCTCCGCAAGGAAGCGAGCCGGCCCGCCGACGCCCGATCCGACGTCGAGCACCGACATGCCGGCAGTGATGACGGCCAGATTGGCGAGCTCCGCTGTCGCGGCCAGCCCGCGGGTGTGGAACTGGTCGAGGGTCGCCAGTTGCCCGGGCTTCAGCCGCTGTTCCTGAGGCCCAAACACCGCCAGCGCAGTCTTCAATCGATCGGTCAATCCTGTTGCGCGATAGTGATCGCGCACGCGGTCCAGTTCATCGGTCATCGCCACTTCCTTTCAGGCTTCCAAGGTCACGCCAGAAATACGGCCGCTTTCTGCCGGCAACTATCCGCGATAATGTCGATGGGTCATGAAGCAGAACTTCACAGTCAGGCATGGCGCGCTCGACGGCGTCGAAGCCTTCTTGAGCGTGGCCAGGCACCGCAATTTCCGCAAGGCGGCAGCCGAGCTTGCCGTCACCCCGTCAGCGATCAGCCAGGCGATACGAACGCTGGAGGCGCGCATAGGCGCTGCGCTCTTCATCCGCACGACGCGCAGCGTCGGCCTCACCGAAGCCGGCGAGCGCTTTTTCACGCGCGCCCGGCCGGCCTTCGAGGAGCTGATCGCGGCAAGCGAGATCGCGCGCGGGATGGGCCAGCGGCCGGCCGGGCTGTTGCGCCTCTCGGTGCCGCCGGCCGTGGTGCCGATGCTGCTGGAGCCGATGATCGCCTCCTTCTGCCAGGCCTATCCCGAGATCGAGCTGGAGATCGTCGCCAGCGGCGAGCTGGCCGATCTCGCCGCGGAAGGTTTCGACGCCGGCATCCGCATGGGCGATCTGATCGCGCCTGACATGATCGCGGTTCGCCTGACGCCCTCCTTTCCGATGGTGATCGTCGGCAGTCCGGATTATCTGCGCCGGCGCGCGACGCCCGAGCGCATCGAGGACCTGCGCGACCATGCCTGCCTGCGCCTGCGCCGCTCGAACGGCTCGGTCGCGCCCTGGTCCTTTGTCGACGGCAACAAGGCCGTCGAGGCAATCGTGTCGGGACCGCTCATCGCGCACGATTATCCGTCGCTGCTCGGCGCGGCGATCCAGGGTGTCGGGCTGGCCCAGGTGCCAGGCCCGATCGCCGAAGCGCCGATCGCCGACGGGCGTCTGCAGGCGCTGCTCGGCCGCTTCGCGGTGACCACGCCCGGCGTGTTCCTCTATTATCCGGAAAGGCATCAGGTTCTGCCCAAGCTGCGCGCCTTCATTGACCATATCAGGCATTCGGGCGATACCGGCACTTCCCCGAAGCGGGCAGGCAGGCGGAAGCAAAACTGACGCTTCACGGCGTCGGCTGTATCCGCGGATATTCGAGTTGCATGGCGACGAAATCGGTGGTGCGCTCGCCGTAGCGTGCCGTGATGTCCTTGAGCGTCCGGTCCAGCGCCTTTGCCGGCGGAACATCCGCCATGGCCGGAACCTTCCGATCCGCCGGCCAATCGCTTGCAACCTGGTCGGGCAGGATGCGGATACCTGCGCGGCTGACGACGGCGCCGCCCTTTGGGGCGAAGGTGACCGCGCGGGAGCGAAAGGTCCGCGACCAGGCGTCGGCAGCCAGCGCCAGCGACACCTCGTCCATGCCTGGCGTCAGCGGAATGCCGAGCTGCTCGTGATTGAAAAAGGCCAGCGTGTTGCCGATCGCCGTCAGCGCGAAAGGCCGCGTGAACTTGAAGGCGCCGCTGTCGTGGCGCGCATCCCAATGGTCGAGGCCGAGATCGCGGGCGACGGCTTCCGCCTTGTCGCGGCCGGCTATCGCCTCGATCAGGGTCAGCATCATCGGCATCGACGCGGTGATGCCGGTCGTGGTCGCGACATTCCGGTCGACGACGTAGCGGCGATCGGCAACGTAGCGGATCGTCGGATGTTTCTGGCGCAATTCGTTCAGGGAATACCAATGCGTCGTCGCGCGCTTGCCGTCGAGCAATCCGCTGGCGCCGACCACCGTGGCGCCGACGCAGACGCCGATCACCATGGCGCCCTTGGCCGACTGGTCCCTGATCCATCTCAACACGTCCGGATCGTCGTCGCGCATCATGGCGGGAACGATGACATAGTCGGCGCCTTCCGGATGCTGGGCATCGAACGCCGCTATCGTCGCGTCGGGCTCGACGCGCAAAGCCGGGTGCAATTGCACCGGTCCCGGCCGCGTCGCCAGCGCGACGACGTCGGCGACGTCGGCGCGGCGCAGGATGCCGTAGGGCATCAGATAGTCGGTCGTCTCGGTGCCGTCATTGACGCCGACGATCGCGATCAGCGGGCGCTGGCGCTTCGGCTTCAACGCCGCGAGCGTGGCTTCGGCCTCCTTGGCATCGATCGCCGGCTGCACCGCGGCCAGCGACGCGGAAGGCAGCGACAGCAACCATGCGGCGCCGGCTGCGACGAAAATCAGCAGAACGCCGAGAACGCTCCACAACACGATACGCAGACTCATGGCTTGATCCTTCCGATCTCAACGCTTGACCGGCAGGCTAGCTCCGATAGGTTTTGGCCGAAATGACATATATCGGGCAAAAACTGCCATGCGCATGATAGGCATCATCATCCATCCGGGCTTCCAGTTGCTGGACGTAGCTGGCCCCGCGGCAGCCTTCGAATTGGCCGAACACTATCAGCCCGGCAGCTACAGGCTGGAAATGCTGGCGCCCAGCGGCGGCGAGGTCGAGAGTTCATCGGGCATGCGGCTTTCAGCATGGCCTCTGTCCGATGCCAGGCCCCTCGACACGGCTGTCGTTTCAGGCGGCGAGATCATCCGCTCCATGGCCGCGGCCCAGGAAATCGTCGCCTGGCTGCGACAGGCAAAGCCGCGCCGGACGGCAAGCGTGTGCACCGGTGCCTATCTGCTGGCGGAGGCAGGCCTGCTCGACGGCCGGAGCGCCACCACACATTGGTGGAGCACAGACGATTTCGCCCGCCGCTATCCGAAGGTGAAACTCGATGCCGAGCGCATCTTCATCCAGGATGGCAGCGTGTGGACGTCGGCCGGCATCTCGGCCGGCATCGATCTCGCGCTGGCGCTGATCGAGGACGATCTCGGGCCGGCGATCGCGCGCCGCACCGCGCAGCAGCTCGTGGTCCACCAGCGCCGGCCTGGCGGGCAGTCGCAATTCTCCGGCCTTGTGGAGTTCGGCGGGCGTTCGGGCCGGTTCGTCGAACTAATCGAGTGGATGCGGACCAAACTCGCCCAGCCGCTGACCGTAGAGCGCCTCGCCGAACGCGCTGCCATGAGCCCGCGCAATTTTTCCCGCGCCTTCGCCACTGAGACCGGCACCACGCCGGCCAAGGCTGTCGAACGCCTGCGCCTCGAAGCCGCGCGGATGGCGGTCGAGACGAGCAACACGCCGCTCGACCGCATCGCCGAGGAGAGCGGCTTCGGCGACGCCGGACGCATGCGCCGCGCTTTCATGAGGAGCTTTGGCCAACCGCCGCAGGCGCTAAGGCGCGCGGCGACGAGGGCCTGAGGAACACGCCATCAGCCAGCGCGGGACTCAATCAGTGACCGGATGCGTTCCGCATCCGCCTGCGTCGCGGGGTTGTAGACGATCATGCCGAGCTCGGGCCGCCCGTCGACGGCAAAGACCGAGAACTCCAGCTCGATCAGTCCGATCTCGGGATGGCGCAGGCGCTTCACGCCTTCGCCATGGGCCGGAACGACGTCGTTGTCGCGCCACAGCGCCTCGAATTCCGGACTGATCCGGCAAAGCTCCTCGACGAGCTGGGTGATTTCCGCGCCCGCGCCTGCCCGCGTGGCATCCGCCCTGAAGGAGCCAACCACGAAGCGGGCGACGCTCCGCCAATCCTCCTGCGCGTCGCGCACGCGGGGATTGCCGAACATCAGGCGCAGGATGTTGCGCTGCTCGCGCGGCAGCTTGGAATAGTCGGTCAGCATCGCCGCGGCGGCACGGTTCCAGGCCACCACATCCCAGGTTGCGGTCTTGATGATCGCCGGGCTGGGGTCCAAAGCGTCGAGGACGCGCTGCAGGCGCGGCGTCACGCTGTCGACGTTCCTGTAACGGACCTCTGGCGGCCGGCCGAGACCCAGCATGAACAGATGCTCGCGTTCGGGCTCGGTCAGCATCAGTCCCGCCGCGATGCGGTTCAGCACATCGGCGGACGGGGCGCCGCCCCGCCCCTGCTCCAGCCAGGTGTACCAGGTCGGGCTGATGTTGGCGCGCTGCGCCACTTCTTCGCGGCGCAGCCCTTGGGTACGCCGCCGCCCCGTGGCGAAGCCGAACGCTACGGGATCGAGACGCATGCGGCGATCGCGCAGAAAGGTGCCGAGCTTGTTTGCGGCCTGTTTGTTGGCAATCTCTTGGGCCATCGCCACCCTGTTGGCAATTATACCATGATAAAGTCACTACTTTAACAGGATGAGTTATAGCGCAAATAAGGTCTCCGAACAACCACAGGAGACCTTCCCATGCGTGTATTCCTTACCGGCGCGACCGGTTTCATCGGTTCCAGGATCGTGCCCGAACTCCTTGCCGCCGGACATCAGGTGCTCGGCCTGACCCGCTCCGAAGCTGGTGCGCGCTCGCTTGCCGCCGCCGGCGCCGAGCCGCATCGCGGCGACATCGAGGATCTCGACAGCCTGCGCGACGGCGCGGCGAAATCGGATGCGGTGATCCACACCGCCTTCGATCACAATTTCTCGAATTTCGTCGCGAATTGYGAGAAGGACAAGCGGGTGATCGAAGCGCTGGGCGGCGCGCTCGCCGGCTCCGACCGGCTGCTCATCATCACGTCGGGTGTGGGCATGGGCTCCGCCGAACACGGACAGCCGGCGCGAGAAGACGTCTTCAACACCGACCATCCCAATCCGCGCATCCTGTCCGAGCTCACCGGCGCGGCGATGGCCGAGAAGGGCGTCAAGGTGTCGGTGGTGCGGCTGCCGCAGGTGCATGACACGGTGAAGCAAGGGCTCATCACCCCGCTGATCGCGCAGACGCGCGCCAAGGGCGTGTCGGCCTATCTCGGCGAGGGTCGCAACCGGTGGTCGGCGGCRCATGTGCTGGATGTCGCGAAGCTCTACCGCCTGGCGCTGGACAAGCAGGAAGCCGGCGTGCGCTACAACRCCGTCGCCGAGGAAGGCATCGCCATGCGAGGGATCGCTGAAGTGATCGGCGCCGGCCTCAACGTGCCGGTGGTCTCGCTGTCGCAGGAAGAGGCCGCCGACCATTTCGGGTGGCTCGCCATGTTCGCGGGCCTCGACATGCCGGCGTCGAGCGAATGGACGCGTCAGCATCTCGGCTGGCAGCCGACCGGACCCGGCCTCATCGCCGATCTGGAGCGGATGGATTATTCGCAGGCCGCCGCGGCTTAACAGGCTGCCCAGGCGGTTCGGCAATCCAGCTGAACCGCCTGCAAGTCGCTATGCGCGCAGCAAATCCGCCAGGCTGTCAGACTTCTCGACCTTGTCGGTGAGGTCGAGCCCGGACAAAAGATCGACCAGATGGCTGTTCATCAGCGCGGCCGCGTCGGCGCTGTCGCCGGCCTCGATCGCATCGACCAGGGCGTGGTGGGCGTGCTTCTCGCAGGTCGCGTCGCGGCGCTTCCAGTAGAGCGCGATGATCAGCGAGGAGTGCGAGACGAGATCGCGGACGAAATTGGTGAACACCGAATGCGCGGCGATCTCGGCGATGCCGACATGAAAGCGCGCCGACAGCATGATGGCATCGCTGTCGCGGCCGTCATGCAATGCTTCGTGCTCCTTCTCAAGATGTTGGCGCAATTGCACGATGTCGGACGGCACCGCCACCTTGGCGGCAAGCGCGGCGACCTTTGGCTCGATCAGGGCTCGTGCCTCGAACACCTCGCGCGCCTCGATTTTCGATGGCTGGGCGACAAAGGCGCCGCGATTGGGCTCCAGCCGCGCCAGCCGGTCATGGGCAAGAGCCTGCAGGGCGGCGCGGACGACGGTGCGGCTCACCGAATAGATCGAGGCCAGCTCGTCCTCCGGCAGCTTGGTGCCTGGCGCAAGGCGATGGCTGACGATGGCATCCCTCAACCCATAATAGATCGGCGACCAGCGCGCCGCCGGCTTGTCATCTCGATCTTCTTCCTTGAGGACTGTCAGCATGCTCTTCAACGCGCAGGCGCAACACGCCTGATTTGCCTCCACCGGTAGAGGTGAGTTCAATCTAATATGGCTTGCGCGACGGTCAATCCCGGCAACCTCCTCTCAGCCGGTCGGCGACAGCGAGGCGAAAGCGCCCGAAAAGCGCTTGCCGCGCGGCGCGGCATAGCCGCCGATCTTCGATGTCTTCAAACCGACCTTGAACAGGCTCTCGGCCAACGTGACGGCGCAGACGACACCGTCCAGCACGGGAACGCCATGCTCCTCGGACAGGCTGTGCGCAAGGTCGGCCATGCCGGCGCAACCGAGCACGATCGCCTCGGCATGGTCCTCGTTGATGGCGCGCGCGATCTCCCGCGATATCCGGTGCCTGGCATTCGAGCCCGGACGTTCGAGCTCGAGCACGGCGACGTCCGACGAGCGCACCTTGGCGCAGCGCGAGGCGAGGCCGTATTTCGCCAGATTGTGCTCGATCGCCGGAACGGAGCGGGCAAGCGTGGTGACCACGCTGAATTTGCCTGCGACAAGGCTCGCCATATGGAACGCGGCCTCGCCGATGCCGATGACCGGAGCCTCGGTGGCGCAGCGGGCTGCATCGAGGCCTGTGTCGTCGAAGCAGGCGATGACATAAGCATCGGCAGGCGCCTTGCCCATTTCGGCGATGATGCCCGGAATGGCGAAGACCTCGTCGAAATAACCCTCGATGCTGGGCGGACCGTCGGCCGGATTGACGGCGACGATCTGGGTGGCCTGGGACGCAACGCTTGCCGCCGCCTCGCCGATCTTGGCGGTCATCGATTGAGTGGTGTTGGGATTGATGACGAGAATGCGCATTCCAATCAGCCTCAGATCTCGCCGCCCAGGTAAAGACGCTTGACCCGGTCGTCGGTCAGCAATTCGGCGGAGTTGCCGCTCAGCGCGACACTGCCGGTGGTCAGCGCATAGGCGCGCTGCGAGATGCGCAGCGCCATGCGCGAATTCTGCTCGACCAGAAGCACGCTGACCTTCTCGTCGCGGTTGATGGCGACGATCGAGCGGGCGATGTCCTGAACGAGCTTTGGCGCGACGCCGAGCGACGGCTCGTCGAGCAGCAGGAGCTTCGGCTTCGCCATCAAGGCGCGGCCGATGACCAGCATCTGCTGCTCGCCGCCGCTCATCGTGCCGGCGGCCTGCGAGAAGCGCTCCTTCAGCCGCGGAAAGCGCCCCAGCACCATCTCCATCGACGCGGCGATCTCGGCTTTGCTGGTGCGCGTGAAGGCGCCCATCAGGAGGTTGTCTCTGACCGACATGAAGGGGAAGACGCGGCGTCCCTCGGGCACCATGGCGATGCCCATCTTGACGATCTCGTCGGGGGCGGCACCATCGATGCGCTTGCCGTTGTATTGGATTTCGCCGGACCAGATCTTGCGCAGACCGGTGATGGCGCGAAGGATCGACGATTTGCCGGCGCCGTTGGCGCCGATCAGCGCGACCGTCTCGCCCTCATTGACCTCGAGCGAAACGCCTTTCAGCGCATAGACGTGGTCGTAGTAGAGCTCGACATTGGCGAAGTTCAGGATCTGGTTCATAGGCCGATCGCCTCGTCTTCGCTGCCCAGATAGGCCTCGATCACCTTCTCGTTGGCCTGGATTTCCGACGGCGTTCCCTCGGCGATCTTCTGCCCGAAATTGAGCACGACGAGGCGGTCCGAAATCTTCATCACGGCCGGCATGTCGTGCTCGACCAGAAGGATGGTGAGGCCGCGCTCGCGCAGGCGTCGCACCATTTCCACCATGCGCATGGTCTCGTCGTGGTTCATGCCGGCGAAAGGCTCGTCGAGCAGCAGGATGGAAGGGTTGGTGGCGAGACCAATGGCGATGYCCAGCGCGCGCAAATGGCCGTGCGGCAGGTTGCGGGCGGTCTCATTGGCGAGCGAGGAGAGGCCGAGCAGCGCCAGGATCTCGTCGGCCGATTGGCCGAAGTCCGCTTCGTCGGCCTTCGCGGTGCCAGTGCCGAGGAAGAAGCCGAACAGGCTCGCCTTCGAGCGCAGATGATGCGCGATGATGACGTTGTCGCGCACGCTCATGTTCTTGAAGATCGTCGTCTCCTGGAAGGTGCGCACCACGCCCCTGCGGGCGGCGATATGCGGGGCGAGACCGGAGATGCGTTCGCCCTTCAGGCGCACCTCACCGGTTGTGGGCCTGAGGAACGACGAGATCAGCTTGAACAAGGTCGACTTGCCGGCGCCGTTCGGACCGATCACCGACAGGATCTCCTTCTCGCGCACCGAGAAGGACACGTTGTTGACCGCAACCAGACCGCCGAAGCGCTTGGTGATGCCGGAGACCTCGAGCATTTCGGCCATCGCTCAACCCTTCTTCCGGGTCGTTTCGGCAAGGCTGAGCAGACCGTTGGGCAGCACCAGCATCAGCACGATCATCAGGCCGGAATAGATGAGCAGCTGGAACTGGCCGGTCTGGAACAGAAGGTCCCAGCCGAAATAGAGCACCAGCGTGCCGAGCATCGGACCGAACACATAGCCGAGACCGCCGAGGAAGCAGTTCAGCATGAAGTTGACGGAATCGGTGACCGTGAAGCTCGACGGGTAGATCGATTGCGAGATGGCGGCGAAGATGGCGCCGGAAACGCCGCCGAAGAAGGACGACACGGCATAGGCGATGACGCGCAGCCAGGCGATGTTGACGCCGATCGAGGACGCGAGCTCCTCGTTCTGCTGCAGCGACTGGCAAAGCTTGCCGATGCGCGAATTAACCAGCCGGTACATGATGGCGAAGCAGACCACCATCAGCGTGACCGCCAGCAGATAGAAGGCGAGCCGCGAATTCTGCAGCGTGGCGAAATCCGGAATGATGGTCAGGCCGAAGATCGACAGGGCGCCGGGCAGCGGGATGCTGACGATGCCCTTGGCGCCGTTGGTGATCGGCAGCGCCAGCGCAAGCAGCCGCGCCACCTCGGTCAGCACCAGCGTGACCATGGCGAAATAGACGCCGCGCAGCCGCAGGATCGGCAGGCCRATCAGCACGCTTGCAGCGGCGCAGAAAAGCCCGGCCACTGGCAAGGTCAGYCAGAACGACCAGCCATGGTTCATCACCAGTATGGCCGAGACGTAGCCGCCCATCAGCGCGTAGGCACCCTGGCCGATGTTGATGCGGCCGATGTAGAAAGTGAGCCAGACACCGGCGCTGGCGATGCTGAGCAACGCCACCGAGGTCAGCGTATAATAGAGGTCGAAGCGGCCGCTCGACGAGATGGCAGCCGGCACGGCGACAAAGACGATCGCTAGGAAGGCGACGACCGCGGCGATCCTGGTGTTGCGATTGACGATCATGGCGCCATCAACCCCACGGCTTGCCCATCAGCCCGTTGGGGCGGACCGACAGGAACACCATCAGGGCGGCGAAGATGACGAGATAGGTCACGTCGCCATATTCGCGCAGCACGGTGAGGCCGACCGACTCCATCATGCCGAGGATGAAACCGCCAGCGATCGCGCCGCCGACGACGCCGGCGCCGCCGATCATCACCATCAGGAAGGCCTTGATCGAGATCGGCCCGCCAATGCCGGAATTGACGCCGGTGATGGTGACCAGAAGCCCGCCGACGACGCCCGCGAGCATGGCGCCCATGGCAAAGCCGATCATCGAATAGCGGTCGACGCGGACGCCCATCAGCTGGGCTGCGACGCGGTCCTGGGCGAGCGCCCGCATGGCGCGGCCGACCCGGCTGTACTGCATGTAGAGCACGAAGGCGGCGATGAAGACGATCGCCAGCGCGCCGACGACGATGCGGTCGTAGGGCATGATGATGCCCGCGTCGTTGAAGACGCCCTTGACGATCTTGGGAACGCCGCGCTGCTTCTCGCCGAACAGGAGCAGGATGACGGCGTCGAAGAAGAAGGCCGTCGCGGCGGCGAGCAGCATCGTGCTCTCCTCGCGGTGGCTGCGCCGGATGACGGTGCGGAAGAGGAATTTCTCCATCAACGCGCCAATGACGGCGAGCGTGACGCCGGAGGCGAGCAGCGCCACCACGAAAGGCAGGCCGAGCTGGCCGTAGACGGTGTAGGTGATGAACCCGCCCAGCACATACATCTGGCCGTGGGCGAAATTGAGCACGTTCATCAGGGCGAAGATCAGGGTTAGCCCGAGCGCGATCAGCGCGTATTGGGCACCGAGATACAATCCGTTGGCGATGACCTGTTCCATGGATACCTTCGATCTTCCGCGAGGTCCGGCCTATCGGACCTCGCGGCAAGCTGGAGGAAGCGGCGCTCGAAGGTAACGCTAGTCGACGGAGCCGACGAAGAGGGTCTGGAAGGCGCCGTCCTTATATTCGTTGACCACCATCGGCACCGAAAGCTGACGCTTCTGGCCGAAGGACGTCATGCCGACATAGCTGAGCTTCGCGTCGCCCTTGAGGAAGGGATTGGGCGCCGAGAAGCTGTCCATGGTCTTCTTGAATTCGGCTACGTCGTTGATGGCTGCCGGGTTCGCCTTCAAGGTCTCGATGATGTATTCGAGCGCATAGACCTTGGTGTTGGACTCGTCGTTGTATTCGCCGAACATCTTGGTGTAGCGGGTGACGAATTCCTTCATGGCGTCCGAGGCGATTTCCGGCGTGGAGGCGCCGCCGACGGAGATGAAGCCGTTGGCGTATTCACCGGCGCCCTCTTCCAGGACCTTGGCGTCCTGCGCGGTTTCCGTCGAGATCAGGCCTTCATAACCGAGCTCGCGGGCGGCGCGGATGAGCAGCGGCGCGTTGGCCGGCGCCACGCCCGACAGCACGAGCAGGTCGGGCTTCAGCGCGACGATCGGCGTCAGCACCGGCGTGAAGTCGCGGGTGTCGTTCTGGTAGGTGTCGTTCTGGGCGACGATTTCCAGGCCGAGCGCTTTCGCCGCCTCGACGCCGCTGTCGCGCTGGCTGAGCGGATCGGATTCATTGGCCGCGACGAAGGCGATCTTCTTCACGCCTTTGTTTTCCTTGAGATATTTGTAGATCGCCGGACCGGACTGGTAGTTGGCGATCATACCGAGCACGGCATTGGAGGCCGGCTTCTGATAGAGCGCCTTGGGGAAGGCGTAGGGGAAATAAATGATGCCGTTGGCTTCGGCGACGGGGCGCACCGCCGCGGCGCCGTCATCGACATTCGGGCCGACGACATAGTGGACGCCTTCCTGCGCCATCTTCTCCATGCCGGCGATGGCGCGCTTGGGGTCCTTCTGGTCGTCGAAGGTGACGATGTTGATGTTGTAGGTGTCGTTGCCGATCTTGACGCCGCCGGTCTCGTTGATCCAGGCGGCGCGGGTCTGCATCGAGCGCACGTTCGACGTGCCCCAGGCGGCCGCGGGGCCGCTGGTGACGCCGACGAAGCCGATCTTCAGTTCCTTGTTTTCAGCCTGCGCGGACGAAATGCCGAGAGCGGCAAGCGCCAGGGTCGAGACGGCGCCGAGCGCCATTGATTTCAAAGTCGAGCGACGGTTGATCATATCGGTAGTTCCCCTTGGTTATCGCGCTTTGTGTTTTGCTCGTAGGCTGCGCGTATGGCGTAAGGGAAACCGACTGCGACAGATTGTCAACATCTTTCTTTGGTATTGTATACAATATTTGAGCCGAATGTGTGCGATGACCCGCCAACCATAACAGGATCAACATTCAAAGGAGGCTAGGTCCGGCCAACGACAATCACCCCAGCGACTCCAATGAGTTCGCAGGGATCATAAACGCAAATGGGGTCGAGGCTTATCGAAATGGCCCGCGCGGCACGCCGCCGGGGGACCCTACTTCCCGCAATAGTGGTCGTTGATGTCGTTCACCGCATTCGCGTCCGGTCCGACGCGGTGATACGCGCAGGCGCCCGCCGCCGTGTTGGTCATCTGCTGGTCGTAGTAGCGCGGACCACCGAACAGCGTCTCGATAATGTCGTCGCTGGCCGGAACATAACGCTCGTGCTCGACGACGCGGTAGCGATGTTCGCCGGCGGCAGCGGGACCCGCTATCGCGGCTGCCGCGGCAAGCATGAGCGCGGCGATTGCAAAATGTTTCGTCATGGCAGCGACCTTCCAGCAATTTGGACTTGCAGCATATCCAAAATCGCCAGCGGAGCAAAAGTTCCCGCAGCTGCTTTCATCCCAGCTAGTGCAGATGCCGCAACTTGTCGGGGTTGCGCATGACATAGATCGCCGTGATGTTGCCGTTCTCGATATCGAGCGCCGTGGTCTGGAGTTCGCCATCGACCTCCAGCGTGACGAAGCCCGGCAGGCCGTTGATGAAGCCGTAGCGGATGAGCGTCGAGGGATTGTCCTTCAGCCACGACGCCACGGTCGCGTATTGCGTCATGACCGCCTCGAAGCCGAGGGCCGGCTCGGTCGCCGCCGGGCGCTTGCCGCCGCCGTCGGCGTGAGCGGTGACATCGGCGCTCAGCATCGCGCCGAGCGCTTTCATGTCGCCGCTGCGCGAGGCGTTGAAGAAGGCCTCGGCGATCTCCAGCCCGCGCTCTCTCTCGACTTTGAAGCGCGGCCGTGCCTCGCGGACATGCTCACGCGCTCTGGCCGCAAGCTGGCGGCAGGCGGCGGGATCGCGCTCGATCTCCGCCGCGACCTCCTCGAACTGCAGGCCGAACACGTCATGCAGCAGGAAGGCTGCGCGCTCGAGCGGCGACAGGCGCTCCAGCACCAGCATCAGCGGCAAGGTGACGTCCTCCGCCTCGTCTTCCTCCACCAGCGGCTCAGGCAGCCACGGGCCGACATAGGTCTCGCGCTGATGCCGCGCGGATTTGAGCTGGTCGAGGCAAAGCCTAGTTACCGTGCGGCGCAGGAACGCGTCGGGCTGGCGCACCTCGGCGCGCTCGGTCCGCATCCAGCGGATGAAGGCCTCCTGCACCACATCCTCGGCATCGGCGACCGAGCCCAGCATGCGGTAGGCGACCCGCATCAGCTTCGGGCGCAGCGGCTCGAACTCCGCCGCCGCGCCCGTCAATGCCGGCTCCGTCGTCAAGCCGCGGCCGCCTTGTTGGCAGCCTGGGCGGCAGCCGCCTTGTTGGCGGCCTTGATGGCGGCCGGATCGACAAAGCCGCCGAAGCCGACCGCGATGCGGTTCCAGCCATTGATTATGTTGATCATCAATGTGAGCTTCACGCGCTCCTCCTCGGAGAAATGCGGCTTCAGCGCTTCATAGGCCGCTTCATGCGTATGGCCTTCTGAGATTCTGGTCAGCGCTTCGGTCCAGCCGAGCGCGGCGCGCTCGCGATCGGTATAGCACGGCGCCTCGCGCCAGGCCGACAACAAATAGATGCGCTGCTCGGTCTCGCCGCGCTCGCGGGCATAGGTCGAATGCATATTGATGCAATTGGCGCAGCCATTGATCTGCGAGGAACGGATCTCGATGAGCTCGGCCAGCGCCGGATCGAGGCTGCCGGAAATGGCGAGCGAAGCGCGCTGCCACTCCTTCATCAGCGAAGGAGCGGCGGCAAGGGGGTCAAGTCTGACAGTCATGGGTCGATTCCTTTCGTTGCTTCCGATCTCAAGACGAGCGAGGCTTGGCCCGATGTGACATCGGCGCCGGAAATTTTCGCCGCCGTGCCGCTTATCCGGACCGCGGAAAAATAACGGCAACCGCGACGGCGGATTTTCGACAATGGCCGGCTCCGATGCCGGATATCCTGCATTCGTTCGGCCACCAGTCCGGAGGCCTGAGGAATTGCCCGATGACAGCCAGAGTGATCGTCCTCGACGCCAAGCCGCTGGGCACGGAAGATGTCGCCGAGATCGCGCGGCGCAATGCCCGGCTCGTGCTCGGCGAGGAAGCCATGCGCCGCATCCGCGCCAGCCGCGCCCTGATCGAGCGTCTCACCCAGCTCGGCAAGCCGCTCTATGGCGTCACCACCGGGCTCGGCGCCTGCGTCGACACGCCGCTTGCCGAGGCCGACCTGATCGCCTTCCAGCACAGCGTGCCGCTCAGTCACTCGATGGGCGCCGGTCCGTCGCTGCCGACCGAGGCGGTGCGGGCGCTGATGGTCGCGCGCATCTGCGGCATGGCGGCAGGCGGCACCGGCACCTCGGAAGGCGTGGTGCTCGGCCTGCTCGCCGCGCTCAATGCCGGTGTCCATCCGGTCATTCCGAGCTGGGGATCGGTGGGCGCCGCCGACCTTGCGCCGCTCGGCCATCTGGCGCGGGCGCTGCGCGGCGACGGCGAGACGGAATATCAAGGCCGGATCATGCCGTCAGCCGAGGCGCTCAAGCTTGCAGGGCTCGAACCGCTCGACCTGCGCGAGAAGGATGGCCACGCCATCATCGTCGCCAACAGTCTCTCGACCGGAACGGCGTGCCTTGCCCTCGAGGAGGTCGCCTGCCTGATCGATTGGTCGCTGGCGGCGGTGGCGCTGAACTACGAAGCCTTTCGCGCGTCGCTCAAGGCGATCGACGAGGATGCGCTGGCGGCGCGGCCGGCCTTCGGCCAGCGCGAGATCGGCGCGCGGCTGCGGGCAGAGCTTTCCGGAAGCGGGCTGTGGCAAGACAACGCCGCGCGGCGGCTCCAGGATCCGCTCAGCTTCCGCTGCGTGCCGCAAGTGTGGGGCGGGCTGCTCCATGCCTATGAGCAGGCCAAGCTGGCAACCGAGATCGAGCTCGGCCATTCCGGCGACAATCCGGTCATCCTGCCCGAGGCCGAACGGGTCGTCTCCAACGGCAATTTCGACCTGACCGCTTTCACGCTGACCTGGGAAAGCCTCGGCCAGGCGCTGGCGCATTGCGCGGTCGGCACCGCCAACCGCTCGATGAAGCTGATGTCGCCGACGGTGGCGGAGCTGCCGCGCTTCCTGTCGGCCAGGGGCGGCAGCCGCCAGGGCTATGCGGAACTGCAGAAGCCGGTCGCCGCGCTTGAAGCCGAGATCCGGCACCTCGCCAATCCGATGTCGCTCAGCCCTCTTGCCATCTCGGACGGCGTCGAGGACCAGTCGTCGATGGCGCCGCGTGTCGTGGCCAAGACCGCCGCGATCATCGAACGCCTGCGCTACCTGGTGGCGATGGAACTGATCTTCGCCGCGACCGGCGTCGAGTTGCGCGGCGTGCTGGACTCGATGGGCGACGGCCCGCGGCGCAGCTATGAGGCCGTGCGGGCGCTCGTCGCCCCGCTCGACGACGATCGCGAAATGAGCGCCGACATGGCGCGCGTCGCCAGGATGGTCGCGGGGCCGCGGCTGTAGCGCAGGCCCGCTGCAAGCCTCAGTGGTAGTAGATACCGCCGTCGACGTTGAGCGCTTGACCGGTGACGAAGGCCGAGAGATCCGAGGCGAAGAACAGCACCGGACCGATGATGTCCTCCGGCGCGCCGAGGCGCTTCAGCGCCGCGACATCCTCCCAATGGCGGATCGCCGCTTCGCTGCCCAGATTGTTCTTGCCCATCTCGGTCAGGATGATGCCTGGGCAGATCGCATTGACGGTGACGCCGTCCATGCCGACCTCCTGCGCCAGGACACGCGTCAGCGTGATCACCACCGCCTTGGTCGCGGCGTAGTGGCCCTGCGTCGGCACGCCCTGCCGACCGGCGATCGAGGCGATGTTGATCACCCTGCCGGACTTCCTGGCGCGCATATGCGGCAGCACCGCCTGGCACATCATCAGCACGCCCTTGGCGTTGACGTTGAAATGCGCGTCCCAATTGGCCTCGTCCAGATCCTGCAGCAGGCTGGGTTTCAGGATGCCGGCATTGTTGACCAGCACATCGATGCTGCCCGCCGCTTCAAGCAACGCCTGCGCGGTCGCTTCGATGTCCTTCTTCTTGCTGACATCCATCGTGTAGACATAGGCCTTGCGGCCGGCCGCCTCGATCTCGCTTTTGGTCACGTCAAGCTCCGCCGCCTGCGACGGCAGATCGGTGATGGCGACGTCGAAGCCCGCTTCGGCGAGCCCCTTGGCGAGCGCCCTGCCGATGCCGCGGCTGGCGCCGGTGACGAGAGCCGTCTTGCCCTTGGCCTCAGGGAGAATTGTCATGCTGCTTCCACCTTTGATGTCTTGACCGGAAGCGAGTTCATCGCCGCGACCGTGTCGTCGAATGAAACGAGTTTGCCGTCGGAGCCCAGCCCCATCGCCACCTTGGCGGCGACCGCGCTGGCAAAGCGCGCGGACTGTTTCAGGTCCCAGCCCTTGACGATGCCGACGATGATGCCGGCCGTGAAGGAATCGCCGCAGCCCGTGGTGTCGAAGACCTCGACCTCGAAGGCCGGCAGATGGAAATCCTCGCCATGCTCGGGCGAGACATAGACGCCGCCGGCGCCGAGGGTGAGGATGCAGTTCCTCACGCCCCTCGCCTTGAAGAAGGCGGCGACGCGGGCCGGATCGCGGTCGTGCGCCATCTCGCCGGCCTCGTCGATGCTGGGCACGAAATAGTCGATATAGGGAAGGCATGGTTCGACCAGCTTCCAGGTCTCCGGCGTCGCCTGGATGAGGTCGAAGGTGGTGATACGGCCAAGCGCCTTGGCGCGCTTCAGCAGTCTGACCGTCGGCTCGCCGTCAAAGCGCTTCAACAGGCCGGTGCCGCCGACATGGACCACGGTCGCGTCGAGCGCGGCATCGAGATCGGCATCGGCGACCTCGAACAAGGCGGCTGTGCCCGGCACATGCAGCGCGGGACGCTCGCCGTTCGGCCGCACCGGCAGGATGGTGGACGAGGTCTGGACGCTGCCGTCGCGGCGCACGAGGCTCGTCTCCAGGCCGTATTTCTTCAGCTTGGCGAGGAACCAGTCACCCATGTCGTCGGTGCCGAGCGTGGTGACGGCTCGCGTCTTCAGGCCGAGGATGGCGCAATCCATACCGGTCGCGCCGGCCGTGCCGGCGACGGTCATGCGGATCTCCTCGATATAGTCGGCGCGGCCGCCTTCGGGAATGCGCGAGACCGGCCGTCCCAGGATGTCGAGGACGTAGAAGCCGATCGAGCTGACGTCGAACTGGGGCATGGCTGACTTGACCTTTCGAACTCAATGGGCGGCGCGGCGCAGGCCGAAGCTCGCGGCCAGCACCAGGAAGACGAGCACGCCGATACCGACCTGCTGCCAGTAGAAATTCCAGCCGACGAGCAGCAGCCCGTTCTTGACGATGGCGAGCAGGAGCACGCCGAGCAGCGTGCCGATGACCGAAGGCTTGCGCTCGCGGCTGAGCGTCGTGCCGATGAAGGTGGCGCCGATCGCGTCGAGCAGGAAGGCGTTGCCCGACAGCGGCACGTAGGATTTCACCGTTGCCGACAACAGAATGCCGGTGACGCCGGCGAGCAGCGCGCACAGCACATGCACCATCGACAATTCGCGCGGCACGCGGATGCCCGAATACCAGGCCACGCCCGGCTGGGCGCCCATCGCCTGCACGTAGCGGCCGAACACCGAACGATGCAGCAGGAGATGGRCCGCGACGGCGAGCACGATCAGCACAATCACCGGCGTCGGTATTCCGAACAAAGCGGTGCGGGCAATGGCGTTGAACTGGTCGGCGGCATAACCGCTGGTGAGATAGATCGGCTGGCCGCCGCTGGTGGCGAGCTGCTGCGTGCTCTGGCCGATGAAGAGCACGCCGAGCGTCGCCAGGAAGGGGCTGATGTTGAGCCTTGTGATGAGGATCGCGTTGAGGATGCCGACGATCAACGCAGCGCCGAGCCCGCCGGCGACGCCGACCACGCCGCTGTAGCCGGCGGCCAGAAGCATGACGAAGATCATGCTTGCCATGTCGACCGAGACGCCGACCGAGAGATCGATGCCGCCCGACGAGATGACGATGGTCAACCCGAGCGCCACGATCGCCAGCATGACGACGTTGTTGACCAGCACGTTGAAGAGGTTTGCCGGCGTGAGAAAAGTCGGGCTCGCCACCGAAAAGAAGATGACGATTACCGCGAAGGCGATGAGCACGCTGTATTTGGCGAGGAAGCCGCGCATACTCGCCTTGGATGCGTTGTCGTTGGCCGAGACGCTCATCGCGAACCCTCCGAACCACGGGCAAAGGATGTGATGGCCACCACCAGCAGGATCAGCGCGCCCTGCACGCCGTTGACCCAGTAGCTGGAGACGTTGAGCAGCTGGAAGCCGTTCGCCAGAAGGCCGATGAACAGCACGCTGAGCAGCGTGCCGCCCATGGTCGGCACGAAGCGGCGGGAGAAGACGGTGCCGAGCAGTGCGGCCGCCAGCACCGACAGGAGCAGCTCGCCGGAGCCGGGCGTGCTGGCCGACAGGCGCGAGACGGTGAGGATGCTCGCCACCGCAGCGCAGAAGCCGCTCAGCACATAGGTGAAGGAGACGTAGAAGGGCACGCTGATGCCCGCCGCGCGCGCCGCCTCGGGATGGCCGCCGACCGCGTAGAGCCTGAGCCCGAACGACGTGCCGTGAACGACCACGATCATAACAGCGGAGAAGACGATCAGCGCCCAGGCAAGCGCGGAGATGCCGAGGAAGCTGCCCGAAACCAGCACGCCGAGCAGCGGGGAGGATGCGCCGACGACCGTGTTCTGGGTGAGCGTGAGTTCCATACCGGCCGCGACGTTGAGCACGGCAAGCGTTGCCAAGAGCGGCAGGATACCGAGGCCGACCACGGCAAGCGCGTTCAGCGCGCCGACCGCCATGCCGACGGCAATCGCCGCCATCACCGAGAGAAAATCGCCATAGCCCATCGACAGCAACGTGGCGTAGACGGCGGCGCAAAGCCCCATATTGGCGGCGATCGAAAGGTCGATGCCGCCTTCGGTGACGTCGGAGCCGCCGCCGATGATGACGGCCGTCATGCCATAGGCGAGCACGCCCAGGATCGCCGACTGCTCGACGACGTTGATCAGGTTGAAGGTCGAGGTGAAGCCCGGCGCGAAGATCACGAAATAGGCCATGATCGCGGCAAAGGCGGCGATGGCGCCAAGCCGCACGACGAGCGCGCCAAAGCGACGGCCGGCGCTCTTGGCGGCGGCTTGCTTTTCGTCTGACACGCCGACTTCGGTGTGGAGGACTGTCGCGCTCATGCGGCCACTCCATCGGCGTTCGAGCGGGCCCCGGACGAAGCCGCGAGCAGCGCGTCGCTGTTCATCGCGGGACCGGAGAAGCTGCCGGCAAGCCTGCCGCGATAGACGACCAGCACGCGGTCGCAGACGCCGACCAGCTCGAGCAGGTCGGAGGACAGAAGCAGGATCGCCGCGCCCTCGCCCGCCAGGCGATTGAGGAGATTGTAGATCTCGACCTTGGCGCCGACATCGACGGCTACCGTCGGCTCGTCCAGCACATAGACCCGCGACTGGCAGCTCAGCCATTTGGCGATCGCCACCTTCTGCTGGTTGCCGCCGGAGAGCTCGCGCACCAGCGCGTCGCGATGCGGCGTCTTGATCGACAGTTCCTTGATCAGGCCGTCCACCGCCTGGTTCTCAGCGCCACGGCTGACCATGCCGCTGCGCGAATAGCGGCGCAGGCTGGCCAGGGAGATGTTCTCGCGCACAGACAGGCCAAGCGCCACGCCATGCGCGCGGCGGTCTTCCGGCAGCATGGCGATGCCGTCACGCACCGCTTTGACCGGCGTCGACAGCGACAGCTCCCTGCCCTCGACCTTGACCTCGCCGCCATCGGCGGTCTTGAGACCGAACAGGCACTGGACGATCTCCTTGGCGCCGGAGCCGAGCAGGCCAGTGAGGCCGACGATCTCGCCGGCGCGCACATTGAAGCCGATGTTCTCGAAGCTGCCGCCAAGCCGCAGGTTGGAAACCTCCAGCACCGGTGCGCCAAGCTCGACCGAGCGCTTCGGAAACATCTCGCCGACATCGCGGGCGATCATCATCGCGATGATCTCGTCGATCGGCGTCTGGCGCGGATCGACCGTGCCGACATCGGTGCCGTTGCGCATCACGGTGACGCGGTCGCAGAGCTTCTCGATCTCCTGCATGTAATGCGAGATGAAGACCACGGCGATGCCGTCGTCGCGCAGCCGGCGCAGCACGTCGAACAGGCTGTCGACCTCGCGCTTGACCAGCGCCGCCGTCGGCTCGTCCAGCACCAGCACCGACGCCTTCTGCGCCAGCGCGCGGGTGATCTGCACCACCTTCTGCTGCGCGGTGGTCAGGTCCTTCACCAGCGTCCCGGCCGGCAGCTCCATGCCGAAGAACCGCTTCAGCAGATCGGCCGCGCGGCGCTCCATGGCGCGGCGGCTGACGAACGGGCCGAGGCCGATCTCGTGGCCGAGGAAGACGGCTTCGCCGACGGTCGCGGTCGGCACCAAAAGCCTGTCCTGATGGATGAAATGGACGCCGAGCTTTTCGACCGACGCCGGCGTCAGCGTGCTGACGGTCTCGCCGTTGATGACGATCGAGCCGCTGTCCGGCTTGATGATGCCGGCCAGCACCTTGATGATGGTCGACTTGCCGGCGCCGTTCTGGCCGACAAGGCCGAGGATCGAACCGCGCGCGATCTCGAGGTTCGCGTTTTCCAAGGCGCGCACCGGACCGAACCGCTTCGATATGCCTGTCATCGATACAGCAATGTCACGCTTTGCTGTCTGCATGGCCGTCAATCCTGATTGGATGTGACGGGCAGCCGCATAGCCATGGCTGCCCGTCGTTTCGTCCGCTCTATTTAACGCCGGCCTTCTCGGCGGCGTCGAGGAAAGGTTTACCCTTTTCAGCGGCATTTTCCTTGTTGATCAGCACCGACGGAACGAAGGTGAAGGGCGGCACCTTCTGGCCGGCCAGGTACTTGGCGGCGTTGTCGACCGAGGTCTTGCCGATCTCATAGGGCTGCTGCGCGGCGACCGCGCCGGCCGACGACTTCGGATCCATCACCATCTTGATGACTTCCGGGCTGCCGTCGATGCCATAGGTCTTGACCTCGTTGCGGCCGGCGGCCTCGACCGCCTGCGTGGCGCCGATCTGCGGCACGTCCCAGCAGGCCCAGACCGCGCCGATCGAACCCTTCTCGGGCGATTTGGTCAGCATGTCGGTGACGTTGGAATAGGCGCTCTGCACCGTGTTCGGGATAACGTCGCGCAGCTCCGGCTCGACGATCTTCACATCCGGGAACGAGGTCAGCACATATTTCAGCTGGTCGTAGCGGATCTTGCAGACCGGCACGCTGTAGAAGCCGTTGAACACCAGCACATTGCCCTTGCCGCCCATGTCGGCGACCATCTGCAAGGCGATCTCGGCGCCGATATTGTAGTTGTTGGAGGTGGTGTTGTTGATGGCGTGCGGCGTCGCGGTGTCGACAGTGAACAGCGGGATGCYGGCGTCGCGGATCTTCTGCAGCCACGGGTTCAGCACTTCGAGGTTGCCGAGCTGCTCGATGATGGCGTCGGGCTTCTGCGCGATCAGCGTCTGCAGCTGCGCGATCTGCTGCTGATCCTTGCGGCCGGCGTCGAGCGCGATGACCTCGCCGCCGAGTTCCTTGACGCGGTCCTGGATGCCTTTGAACGCCATCAGGTCCCAATAATGGTCCGTGCCGATGGCCGAGACGCCGATGCGCTTGCCCTTGAGCGACAGCTCCTCGGCGGTCGCGCCCGAGACGGCGGCAAGGCTGCAAGCCGCCGCCAACCCC
This sequence comes from Mesorhizobium sp. LCM 4577, assembly GCF_001854795.2. Lineage (NCBI taxonomy): Bacteria > Pseudomonadati > Pseudomonadota > Alphaproteobacteria > Hyphomicrobiales > Phyllobacteriaceae > Mesorhizobium > Mesorhizobium sp. LCM 4577. Next base: position 389,745 of record NZ_MDDU01000035.1, read on the forward strand.
AAAGCGAGCGCCTTGACGAGGCCTTTCATGGATCTGGTCATTTTTCATTTCCTCCCTTGTTGATCGCTCCGGGCCTTCCCGGAGGATATGCGAAACCATGGTCCTCCGCTTAGGCGGCGGCCTCCTTGTCGCGCAGGCCGTAGCTCGCCATGCGCTTGATGACGTTCTCGATCTCCTCGTCGGACAGGATCGGCGGCTCGCCGATCTGCAGGGCGCCGTGATACTGGCGCGCCAGTGTCTCCACCTCGACCGCCAGCCACATCGCCTGGGCGAGGCTCGATCCGACGGCGATCATGCCGTGCTGGGCCAGCAGGCATGCCTTGCGGTCGCGCAGCGCCTCCACCGCATGCGCCGAAAGCTCCGACGTGCCGAAGGTGGCGTAGGGCGCGCAGCGTATGTCGCTGCCGCCGGCAACCGCGACCATGTAGTGGATCGCCGGTATCTTCCTGCCCATGATGGCGATCGTCGTGCAGTAGGTCGGATGCGCGTGGACGACGGCGTTGACCTCGGGCCGCGCCTTCATGATGTCGAGATGGAAGCGCCATTCGCTGGATGGCGGCAGGCGCCCGTCGACCGCGCCATCCCAGCCCATGAAGACGATGTCCTCCGGCTGCAGCGTGTCATAGGGCGTGCTGGTCGGCGAGATCAGCATACCCTCGCCGTGGCGACAGCTGATGTTGCCTGATGTGCCCTGGTTGATGCCGAGCTCATTCATCTGGATGCAGGCGTCGATGATGGCCTGGCGCACATCTCGGTCCGAAACGGTCATGCGATATTCCAATCCTTATTCGGTCCGCTACCAGGCCGTGTAGCCGCCATCGATCGACAGGATCGCGCCGGTGACGTAGCTCGAGGCCGGCGAGGCCAGGAACAGGATCGCCGAGGCGATCTCCTGCGGTGTGCCCAGCCGGCCCATCGGGGTCATGTCGATCCAGGTGTTGAAGAGTTCGGGACGCTCGCGCATCTTCAGCGTCATCTCGGTGCCGACATAGCCCGGCGCCAGCGCGTTGACGCGCACGCCGGATTTCGCCCATTCGACCGCGAGCGCCTTCGTCATCATGTGCACGGCGCCCTTGCTCACCATGTAGGACGGCGCCGTCTGCGGACGGTTGATGATCAGGCCCGACATCGAGCCGAGATTGACGATCGAGCCCTTCTTGCGGGCGACCATCGAGCGGCCGAAGGCGCGCGAGGCCCAGTAGACGCCGTTGACGTTGACATCCATCACCAGGCGCCATTCCTCGTCCGGCGTGTCGAGCGCGGTGTTGAGGCGCGCGATGCCGGCGCTGTTGACCAGGATATCGACCTTGCCGAAATCGGCGACGATTGCAGTTGCCATTGCCTCGACGGCTTGCGGATCGGTGACGTCGAGCACGCGGCCTTCGACGCTCGCCACGCCGGCGGCCTCGAGCGCTTCGGCAGCGGCCTTCAGCCCATCCGTGTTCATGTCGAGCAGGACGATATTCGCGCCGCAAGTCCCGAGCGCCCTGGCGGCCTCGAGACCGATCCCGCTGGCGCCGCCGGTGACGACGGCGACCTCGCCTGTCAGGTCGAATTGCGACCGGTAATCCATGCACGTCCTCCATCAGGACAGGCTCGAGCGCGGACAAAACTCCGCCCTCGCCGCCGAGGCAGCGCCGCAAGCCGACAGGTCCTGATAATGCCTCCGGGTCAGGCTCCTCCCGACCCCATGAAAGGGACGTTACAGAAGCTTCCCGGGGCCGTCAATCTGGTTATAACCAGAAAACAGAATCTTTTTTCGATGCACGCAAGTCAGGTGCGATCGACGCCGTTCACCGTCGCCGACGGCTGCTCGACCGCCATGTGGATGCGCGCGACGGAGGAGTTGTAGAAGGCCTCGTAATATTCGAGCGCGGCGCCGTCGGCGTCATAGGCGATCGACTCGATCTCGATCAGCGGCGTGTTGGCGGCGACGCCCATCTCATCAGCCTCTTCCTTGGTGGGAAGGGCCGCGCGCAGCCAGCGGTCGGCGCGCTTCACGGTGAGGCCGAAGACGGCGCGGATGGTGCCGAAGATCGACTGGTTTTCCGACAGGATGTTCTCCAGCCCCGGCACCCTGTGCCCCGGCAGGCTGATGCGCGTCATGGTGATCGGCGCGCCGTCGGTCATATAGACGCGGCTGATGCGGACCACGCTGCCATTGGCGGGAATGCCGAAGACCTTGGACTCCTTCTCGCTCGGCGGGCAGCGGTAGACCTCCAGCGTGCGGGTCGAGACCTTGTGGCCCTTGGCGGTCAGGTCGTCGAACACGCCGAGATTGGCGGTCATGAAGTCGACATGCTCGCGGGGGGCTGCGACGAACATGCCCTTGCGCGGCATCTTGATGATGCGGCCCTCGTTGGAGAGCGAGCCGATCGCGGCGCGCACGACGGGACGCGAGACGCCGAAGAAATCGCAGAGCGCCTGTTCCGACGGAATGCGCGAATTGGCGGCCAGCAGGCCGGTGTTGATGGCCTCCTCGACCTGGTTGCGCAACTGCACCCAGAGGGGTGCGGCCTCATCGCGGTTGAGCTGGACCTTGGAGCCGATCGAGCGGAAAGCCTCGGCCGCCTCGGCATCTTCCTGGTCGTAACGAGGACGCCCGCGCATTCTGGTTGCTTGTTCCATCCGGTCCTGCCGCATTTCAGTTGCCGCGACTCAGCAAGCGGCAGCGCCTCCCTAGCGGAGACCACCGGCCATTTTCACGCTCTCCGGCAAGTTTCGCAACCATAGCATGGCGGCCGCCCCCAGAAGCGGTCCGGGAACCAAGAGCAGGAAGGCCCAGCGCCAGCCGCCGATGAAATCGGCGAAGCGCGGCGTCAGCCAGATGGCGAGCACCGTCAGCGCGAAACCGGCGCCCAGTTGCACCGAAAGTGCGGTGCCGACGAAGCGGCGGTCGGCAAGCTCGGTGACGGCGGCGGAGAACTGAGCCGAATCGCCGATCACCGAAACGCCCCAGACGATGGCCACCAGCATGAACAGCCAGAGCGGGCCGGTGAAGAGAAAGCCCATCAGCAGCGCACAGCTGCCCGAGACGAGCATCATGCCGGCGGTGGTGGCGGTGCGGCCGACGCGGTCCGACAGATAGCCGCCGAGCAGGCAGCCAAGGATACCAGAGGCGACGACAAGGAAAGTCGAGAGCGACGCGGGAGCGGCGGTCCCGATCGCCTGCGCCTCGAAAGCGGCGCGCGTATAGGCAAGCAGCCAGGCCCACATGGCATAGAGTTCCCACATATGGCCGAGATAGCCGAGATTGGCTAACAGCAACGGCTTCTCGCGGAACACCTGGCCGATGCGGGACGGCTCGAACACCGCCTTGCCGAAGGGATAGGGTCCCTCCTTGGCGAACAGCAGGAAGAGCAGCGCGCCCGCCGCCGTGGCCACGCTGGCGGCGGCGACCACGGGACGCCAGTCGAGCGCGGTCGAGGCGGCGCGGAAGAGATGCGGCAGCGCCGAGCCGACCGTCAGCGCGCCGATGACCGCGCCGAGCGCCAGCCCCCGGTCGCGGGTGAACCAGGTGGCGACCAGTTTCAGCGCCGGCGGATAGACGCCGGCAAGCGCGGCGCCCGTGACGATGCGTGCGGCGATCACGCCGCCCGGCCCGGGATGAAGCAGTAGCGTCGCGTTGGCCAAAGCGGCGACAAGAGCCGCGGCCGCCATGAGGCGGCTCAGCCGCACAAGGTCGGGAAGATTGATGAGACTCGCCGCCAGCGCGCCGACCACGAAGCCGACCTGGACGCCATTGGTCAGCCAGGCTTCGGCGCTGGCGCCGAGCGCCAGTTCCTGCTTGAGTTCCGGGAGGATGGCGGTCGCCGAAAACCAAGTGGTCAGCGACAGCACGACCGCCAGGCAAAGCAGCGACAACACGCGCCAGCGCTCGCTGTCGGCCGCCATGTCGAGCCGGCCGTCGCCGACCGTGCTCATGCGCTTTGCAGCGGAACGGTGAAGACCGTGGCCGTGCCGGTGAGGCAAAGCTCGCCCTGGCCGTTGCGCACGCTGGTCTCGATCTTGCAGATCGGCTTGTCGGGGCGCACGTCCTTGACCTCCACGCGGCCGGTGATCTCCTCATCGACGCCAACGGCCTTGACGAACTTCCAGGCCACTTCGAGGAACACGGTTCCAGGCCCGGGCAGATCCTCCGCCACCAGCGCGTTGAGGATACCGGAGGTGACGCCGCCCTGGACGATCAGCTTGCCGAACACCGATTTCTCGGCCAGCGCGCGGTCGTAATGCAGCGGATTGCGATCGCCGGTGATATCGGTGAAGGCCTCGATGTCGCTCATCTTCGTGCGCCGCGTGCGCTCGGCGAAGGCGCCGACCTGCGGGCGGCCTTTCACGACGCCCACCCAACCGTCTTTCGTTCCGGTGCTCATTGCGGCTTCTCCTCTGCTCTGTTCGACTGGTTTGAAGGCCGGCAGGACGCGACCGCCGATGGCGGTCGGCGCAAGAAGCAGCATGTCCCCGACCTGTAGCGGTCGTGTGCCGGCCAGGATAAAGCTCAGTATCGTCGGGCCTTCGGCCAGCTCGACCAGGCCGACCAGGTAAGGCACGGCGGGCAGCCAGCCCGGATGGCCGGGCTTGTGCACTTCCGAAAAGGATTTGAGCCGCCCCCTGCCCGATGCGTCTTTCCAGACCAGCCGCGTGCTCCAGCAATGGGGACAGATCGGGCGCGGATAGAAGACAGCCTTGCCGCAGTCCTCGCAGTGCTGGATGGTCAGCCGGCCTTCGGTGGTAGCATCCCAGAACGGCTTGGTCAGCGCGGTGATCGTCGGCCCTGGGGTCTTCAGCGTGTTCAAATCGATCGCCATCAGGCTGCTCCCAGCACGAGCGCGGTCGCTTCGCTCATCGTCGCGCCATTGCCGGTGACCAGCGCGAGGCCGGCCCTGGCGATCTGGCGTTCGCTCGCCTCGCCGCGCAACTGGCGCACCGCTTCGACGACATGGGTCATGCCGCCGGCAAGGTCCGGCTGGCCGAAGCCGAGCTGGCCGCCATGCGTGTTGAGCGGCTTGTCGCCCTTGTGGGAAAGGTCGTGGTCGTTGAGCCACGCGCCGAACCCGCCCGGCCCGCAGAGGCCAGCATCCTCGATCGTGGCGGCGACCATGATCGTGTAGCAGTCGTAGAGCGACAGAAGGTCCATCGCGCCGGCCTGCGTGCCGGACTGCGCAAAGGCCCGCGCCATGGCGCTTTTCAGTGGACCGGAGGTCAAGCTCGGCGCCTGGCTGACCGCGCGGTGCGTGACCTTCTCGCCGGCCCCGAGCAGATGGACCGACGGCTTGCGCAGTGCGCGCGCGCGTTCGGCGGAGGTGACGACGACAGCCTCACCGCCGGCGACCGGCATGACGATCTCGAGAAGATGCAGTGGCGAGGCGATCATCGGCGAGGCCAGCACCGCTTCCACATCGGCCGGCTTGCCGAAGAAGATCGCATCGGGATTGAGCTGCGCATTGGCGCGCGCCGCGGCGGCGATCATGGCGAAATCCCGCGCGGTCGAACCGTATTGCGCCATATGCGCCTGCATCAGCAGCGCATAGGAGATGTTGGCGCCCGAGGCGCCGAAGGGCACGTCGAACTCGCGGATCGGATTGCGGTTGGGCGAGCGCGGCGCCGTCTCCTCGCGGTTGTTGGCGAGCACGCAGAGCACCGTCTCGCACATGCCGGCCTCGATCGCGGCCGCCGCGCGCCAGACCATGCCGGCGCCGGACGCGCCGCCGAGGTCGACGACATTGGCCATGGTCGGCGCGAGACCCAGATATTCGGCGATGGTCGCCGGCACATGCTGCGGCGTCTCGCCGACCTGCGGCCCGACCAGCAGCCCGTCGATCGCCGCCGGCTCCAGCCCGGCATCGAGCACGGCCAGGCGCGAGACCTCGGCGATCATCTCCAGCGTCGTCACGCCGCTGGTCAGCCGTTGCGGCTTCAGCTCGCCGATGCCGACGATCGCTCCCTTCGACCCGCTCATGCCGCCTTGCTCCGGTCGAGCGCGCGGTATTCCTCGAGGCAGGCCGGATTGGCGAGCGAAGCCATGTTCTTGACCGGCTTGCCCTCGAGCGTCGTGCGGGCCRCGCCCTCGACGCGCTTGCCGTTCAGCGTGTAGGGCACGGCCTGCACCGCGTGGATGCGATGCGGCACATGGCGCGGCGAGGCGCCTTCGCGAATCGCTTGGCGAATTCGCGCGGCAAGCTCGGGGGTCAGCGCAAAACGGTCGTTCAGCCTGACGCAGAGCACGATTTCCTCGTCGCCCTCGATGGGCGCTCCAAAGACGAGGCAATCCTCGATCTCGGCAAAGCTCTCGCAGGCCGCGTAGATTTCGGCCGTGCCGATGCGCACGCCGCCGGGTTTCAGCGTCGTGTCCGAGCGGCCGTGGATGATCCCGGAGCCGTAAGCGGTCATCTCGGCGACGTCGCCATGCRTCCAGATCTCGCGCCGCGCGGCGAAATAGGTGGCGTGATAGCGCTGATCGCCGTCCTTGCCCCAGAAAGTCAGCGGCATGGACGGGAACGGCTCGGTGCAGACGAGATCGCCCTGACGGCCGATGATCGGCGCATTGCGCTCGTCCATGACGGCGACGGCGAGGCCGAGGCCTTTCGTCGTCAATTCACCACGCCGCACTGGATGGATCGGCGATCCCAGCAGGAAGCAGCCGATGATCTCGGTGCCGCCGGAGATGGAGGCGAAGATCATGTCGCGCTTCACATGTTCGTAGACCCAGTCGAATTGCCCGGGTGAGACGGGTGCGCCGGCCGACAGCAGCGAGCGCAGCGATGAGAGATAGTGCAGGCTCCCTGGCGCGTAGTTTTCGGCGGCGAGTGTGGCCAGATATTTCGGGCTGGTGCCGAAATGTGTGACGCGGGCGCGCTCGGCCAGCTTCCAGAGCGGGCCGGGATCGAGGCCGTCGGCCGATTTCAGGATCGGCGCACCGTCATAGAGCACCACTGTCGCGTGGCAGGCGAGGCCCGAGATCAGCCAGTGGTACATCATCCAGGCGGTGTTGGTGTACCAGCTCATCACGTCGCCCGGGCGAACATCGCCATGCAGCAGATGCTCCTTCAGGTGCTGGAGCAGCACGCCGCCGGCGCGATGAACGATCGCCTTCGGCGCGCCTGTCGTGCCGGAGGTGTAGAGCACATAGGCCGGATGGTCGAAGGGCACACGCTCGAAAATGAGCCGGCCGTCGCCGCCGAAATCGTCGAATGAAATGCAATCCGCCGCGCAGTCCGGCCCGGCGCCCGCTTCGCCGGTCAGCACCAGCGTCGTCACCGTCGGCATCGCGGCGACGATTTCGGCCAGCCTGCCGGAGATGTCGTGCTCCTTGCCCGCATAGCGGTAGCGGGGTGCCGCGAACAGYACCTTGACGCCGATCTGGCCGAGGCGGTCGACGATCGCGGCGGCGCCGAAATCCGGCGAGCAGGACGACCAGACGGCGCCGATCGACAGGGTCGCCAGCAACGCCACGAGGCCTTCGACACGGTTGGGCAGGATGCCGCCGACGCAATCGCCCTTGCCGATACCGGCCGCGCGCAGGCCGTCGGCCGTCCGGGCGACGAGACGGCGCAGTTCGCCGAGCGTGGCGGTGCGGAAATGGCCGCTTTCGTCGGCTTCGATGAGGGCAACCCTCTCCTCGTCGCCGCGCAGCAGGTTTTCCGCGAGATTGAGCGAGGCTTCCGGCAGGAAGCGGCTCCCGGTCATCGGCGCATTGTCGTCGCGCAGGAAGGAGGTCGCGCCCGGATCGCCGATGACCTCGGCGAAATCCCACACCGCCCGCCAGAAGGCGCCCGGATCGCCGGTCGACCAGCGATGCAGCGTCTCGTAGTCGCGCGGGTCGAAGCCGTTGGCCGTCGAAAAGCGCGCAAGGTTGGACGATTGGAACGCGGCCGGCGCCGGCGTCCAAAGCACGGATGACATGGATTTCCTCCCGCAACGCAGGCCGGGCTCGATGCCGCGACCTTGCTTGCCGATGCGTTTCATGATTATTGGTTATAACCAGAATGTCAAGCGGTGATCCCGCCTGTGTGGATCGCGCGTGCGGAGGATCGGAAATGGATGCGGTTTATATCGTTGCCGCCAAGCGGACGCCCATCGGCAAGCTGAATGGCGCGTTCGCCAGCCTGTCGGCGGCGGAACTCGGCGGGCAGCTTATCCAGGCAATGCTTGCCGATACCCAGCTCGCGCCCGATGCCGTCGGCGAGGTGATCATGGGCCAGGTGCTGACCGGCGGCGCCGGGCAGAACCCCGCCAGGCAAGCTTCACTGAAGGCCGGCCTGCCGGTCAGCGTTCCCGCAATGACCGTCAACAAGGTGTGCGGCGCCGGCCAGAAGTCGATCCATCTCGCCGCCCAGGCCATCCGCTGCGGCGACGCAGACTGCGTGATCGCCGGCGGGCAGGATTCGATGACCTCGGCACCGCATGTCATTCACGGCGCCCGCGCCGGCATCCGCATGGGCGACCGTACCGTCAAGGATTCCATGATCACCGACGGGCTGTGGGATGCCTTCCATCAGGTGCATATGGGCGTGACCGCCGAAACGCTGGCGCAGCGCTACCAGATCACCCGCGAGGAACAGGACCGTTTCGCGCTGCGCTCGCAGGAAAAGGCGGACACCGCCATCCAGTCCGGCAGGTTCGACGAAGAGATCGTCCCGGTCTCGATCAAGACGAGGCAAGGCGATGTCGTCATCGAGCGTGACGAGCATCCCAATCCTTCCACCACGATTGAAGGCCTCGGCCGGCTGAGACCGGTCTTCGATGCAGCGGGGACAATCACCGCCGGCAACTCCTCCGGTCTCAACGACGGCGCGGCGGCGGTGCTGGTGATGTCGGAGGCGCGCATGAAGGAACTCGGCCTGACGCCCCTCGCCCGCATCGCGTCCTACGCTTCCGCCGGAGTCGAGCCGATGGATATGGGCCTCGGACCGGTGGCAGCCTCGCGCCGCGCGCTGGATAAGGCCGGCTGGCGCGCGTCCGACCTCGACGTGATGGAGATCAACGAAGCCTTCGCCGCGCAAGCCATCGCGGTCAACCGCGAGATGGGCTGGAACGAGGACATCATCAATATGAGCGGCGGCGCCATCGCGCTCGGCCATCCGCTGGCCGGCTCCGGCTGCCGCATCGTGGTGACGCTGTTGCACGAAATGGTCCGCCGCGGCGCGAAGAAGGGCCTCGCCTCGCTCTGCATCGGCGGCGGTCAGGGCGTGGCGATCTGCCTGGAGCGGTGAAGCCGTCAAACAAACAGCGGTTCTGCGTTTTTTCGAGAGAGGGTGAACGCCCTACGCGTTGCGCCTCCTGCCCTCCATGAGGTCGAGCACGGCCTGGGCTGCATGGAGGACATTGATCAATTGCGGCCAGCGTGCAGTACCGCCGCTCAAGCGGCGGCTGAGCATCGACCCGGACTCGCGAGCCGTCCTGCCATACTCGATCGTTTAGAGCGCTGCGGGACGCGAACCGGGACACTGCAGGAATGCCGACATGAAGCGTGTCAAAAGTTACGCCGCAGCCGATCTTCGAAGCGCCAGTCGTAATCGCGTCGTCATGTCGCTCCGCGCGGCCCGGTGGGACGCCGGACGATAACCGGGGAGAGAGGAACCGCCCCTCTCCCCGAGCCCTTTACGGGCGGACGCGGATGACGGTCTTCCCCGCGCGCCGCTCGGTCGAATTGAAGGTTGCGACGGCATCGTCGAGAGATGACACCTTGCCGATGTTCGGCCGCAGTCTTCCGTCCCGTACCCGCTGGATTATCTCGGATAGCTGGGCGCGATCGGCCTCGACGACGAAGTCGACCGTCAGGCCGTCGGCGGGTCGAACATCCGTCGGCGCGACGACGGTCACCAGCGTTCCTCCGGCCCGGACCAGCGCTGCGGACCGCTTCTGGATGTCGCCGCCGATGACATCGAACACCAGGTCGACGCCGCCGATGTCCTCCAGGGTGTCGTTCCCGAGGTCGACGAATTCATTTGCACCGAAGTCGAGAGCCTTCTGGCGGTCGGCGGCGCGTCCGGTGCCGATGACATAGGCGCCGGCTTCCCGCGCAAGCTGCGTCACGACCGAACCGACGGCGCCGGCCGCGCCATGCGCCAGCACGCTCTGTCCCGCCTGAAGGCGGCCATGCTGGAACAGGCCCTGCCATGCGGTGAGGCCCGAGATCGGCAAGCTCGCGCCCACGGTGAAGTCGACATCGCCGGGCAGCGGCGCGAGGTTGCGCGCCTCCATGGCGACATACTCGGCGAGCGTGCCGTCGCGATGCCAGTCCGACAGGCCGAACACCCGTTGGCCGATCGACAGCCCCGTGGTGCCGTAGCCGAGCGCGGTGACCACACCGGCCAATTCATGGCCGAGGATCGACGGCGTCCGGTCACGGAAGGCCCGATCCGCCCAGGTCGAAGGCCACTCCAGTTCGGTGTTGACGAATCCCGCCGCGTGAACCTGAACGACGACGTCGTTTATCGCGGCTTGCGGCTCGGGCCGCTCCACCAGCTTCATTCCGGCTGGCCCCGCAGTCTGGTCCGTCACAACGATTGCTTTCATGGGAATTGTCTCCTTGTTCGTTCGAGGTAAATTGCAGGGGTGGAAGGTCTTTTCGATCTCTCACGCGGTTGGCTATCGGTTCGACGCCTTCCGCGACGGACTTGATGTCGAATTGCTGCGTGATGCCGACGATGGCGGGCGCTTCATCGTCAGAAGCTCCGTCACATCATGCAGATCATCTGCCGATGCGATGGCAATCGTCAGCCATTTTCCGTCGATGTATGTCTTGGCTTCATCGTAGAGCTTGACCAGTCGCGGGCGCCAGACATAACGCCGCTGCTCGAACTGCTCTCGTTCTGCTCCACCCATGACCACGACAGCCGAAAACCGCCGGTATTCCGGCATTAAGGTGCAGAGCGCCTTGGTCTTCTTGTAGCGCAAGGACCAACCGCGGTTCTTGCCGCCGTAGAGCCAGTCCGGCGTGAAAACCCCAGGGTAGGATTCGTCTATCCAGCTTCGCAGCTCGGCCCAGCGCTCGAACGTCTCCGCTCCGATCCATTCGCGGACGGCGCCGTCGTCGGGTGGCGCTGATTTATCGGTGATCCTGTCGCCGATCTGGGGAGGCGTACCGCCATCAGCGGCTGTTGCTCTGGTGCGGGTGGGTGACATCGTCAAAGGACCTCGTGTTCATGGTCCGGCGGACGCCGGAGGGTTCAGATGCGGGCGTGCCAAGAGTTTGCGGGGCGCGCCTCAGAATGCCGGCGCGACCCGCCCCAGGGCAGGGCGGACACCGCGATACGGTCTACCGGCGCTTGCGAGCACTGCAGGCCAACCATCGACGCCTCGAAGCTCTCGCACGACCGTCAGATCGATCGCCGCCAAGGCCTTCTCCCTCGCCAATGCGGCCTTGTCCCCGTCAAGAAACGCGGTGGCCTGCACCGAGAGGAATTGCAGGGTCTTCAGCCCAATGGAGTTCAGCGCCAGCGAGAGATACGGCGTGAGAAAATCGGGTTGGTTCGCTCGCTCGCCGGAGAAAACGCCACCGGAAGCGACGCCGATAAACACCGGACGATCCCGGAGCATTCCCACCTTTCCGGCCGGTGTCGACTTCATCGTGCGACCGACGCGCAGGATCTGGTCGATCCAGGCCTTGAGGATCGAGGGAATGGTGAAGTTGTACATCGGCGTTCCGATGACAATCACATCGGCCGTCTCGACTTCCCGAATGAGCGCCTCGGAAACATCCACGGCGCCCTTTGGAGGCGCCGCCAACGTGGCCGGCGTCGACAGCGCAAATGCGTAGTCGGCCGCGGTGTGAGGCAACGGATCCGCTCCCAAATCACGTCGACTGATGCTCGCCCCGGGCGCAACCCTAAGGAGCCTTTCGACGATCGCCGCCGAAAGCTGGCGGCTATGCGATTCCTGTCGCGGACTGACATCGATATGAAGAATGTTCATGTGACTGTTCCAATGGCTTCACGAGGTTGCGACAGGACCGGGCTCAGATCGAGCCGGCCGGCATCACGGCTGGAAAGTCCTTCTCGTGATCGAACACGTTGTTGAAGAAGTTGGTCAGGGAGTACATCGCCACCAACGCGACGATCTCGATGATGTTCGCATCCGTGTAGCCAACCCGGCGAACCGCTTGCAGGTCGGCATCACTGACGTGCCCCCGGGTCTCTATGACCTTGCGCGCGAACTGCAGAGCCGCGTCCCGCTTCGGGTCCCTGGCCCGACCCTTGCGAGCGAGAATGACGTCATCCGCCGGCAACTTGGCCATATGCTCGGCCGTGAAGCTGTGAACCGTGAGGCAATAGTTGCAACCGTTCACTTCGGAGACCGCGAGGCCGATACTGTCACGCGTCTTCACGTCCAGGGCCTTGCTCAGCGAGCCGAGCAGAGTGGCCCAGGCGTTGAACGCGATCGGGCTCTGCGCGAAGGCCGCCATCATATTGGGTGTGAAACCGATATTCCTGGTGAAAGCGTCGAGCGTCGGTTTGGATTCGGCCGGCACCTGTTCCGGTTTCAGAGCAGCGGTTCTCGCCATCGTAGTCTCCATAAGCTTCTGAAATGATTGAGGATTATGCGAAGTCCAGGACATCGGCCACAGGCAGGCGCGGCTTCTGCGGCCAGTTGCCAGCCCGCTCCGGCCCGACGGTCAGCAGCATGACCGGCACTTCGTCCTCGGCCAGGCCGAACTCGCTGTGCACGGCCTCGGCGTCGAARCCGATCATCGGCGTCGAACCCAGGCCCAGCGAACGGGCCGCGTAGATGATCGCCGCGGCGCCGAAGGTCGCGGAGCGCACGGCTTCGTCGCGCTGACGCTGCGGCTGGTTGTCATACAGACCACGAGCGGGGATTTCCCAGTCCGGCACCAGACGCGCCGGCATGATGCCCGCTTCCACCACGGGCGCCAGACGGTCGGGAACGGTGCTGGCATCGGCAAGCTGGCCGATGATGATGAAGGTCACCGCGGCGTCGGTGATCGCGGGCTGATTCCAGGCGATCGGACGCAGCCTTGCCTTGGCTTCAGGCGAGCGTACGGCGATGAAGCGCCAGTTCTGCAGGTGGAAGGAAGTTGGCGCGGACGTGCCGATACGCACCAGGTCGCGGATCTGGTCGTCGTTCAGGGTGGCGGTAGCGTCGTAGTACTTGGCGGCACTGCGGCTCAGGATGGTTTCGATGACGGCGTTGGTCGCGAAAGCGTTTTCGCTCTTCCCGGTCTCCCCGAAGATCTCGGCGGCGATGCGGGTCGCGGTTCCGGCGGTGGCGGCGCTGATGCAGTTCATTGGATGGCTCCCTTATCAAGTGATTACGGGAGCCAATTTACGGTCAGGAGTGATAATTTCGAGACTGAATTAACTCAATATGATGCGCAAAAGGATCAAACTACGTCGTCCTGAATCTTGGACCGCGCGGCTTACTCGCCCTTGCGCGCCAGTTGCCGCCACTCACCCGGCGTCATTCCCATCCTTTCCGCGAAGACATGCCGGAAGGCCGAAACGGATTGATACCCAACGGTCTCGGCCACAGCTTCCGTGCTGATCGCCGGTTTCCTGAGCTCGTTGGCGGCCAGGCTCATGCGCAGATCGGTCACGAAGTCGAGGGCGGAGCGACCCAACTTGTCCTGAAACTGGCGCATGAACGTGGCGCGTGACATGCCGCACAAATCGGCCAGTTCGGGCAGCTTCCAAGGCCGTGCCGGATTGGCGAACATCGCGGCCATGGCCGGAGCAAGGCGCGGATGGCCGGCCAAGGCCAACAAGCCCTCCGGGGCTTTCCCCGATTGGCTCGCCGCGCGCAGGACCAATGTGAACAGGGCCGACGAAAGCGCGTTGAGAATGGCGCGTCCTCCGGCTCGGTCGCCGGCTGACTCCATTCGCATCAGCCCGACAAGACCGGCAAGTTGGTTGGAAGCGGACCCGATGCCTTCTTCCGCATGGCCGTCCGTTGCCCGCGCCACCAGATTTGTGGGCAGGTAGCTGCGGATCAGCCGATCATGGGGCGGCGCGACGAAAAATCGCCCGCACAACAGATCCAGTTGCTCGCCCTGGCTGTCGTTCTCGCTCAGCATCCATCCGGCGGAGCCCACGCTTTCGTGCGTCCGGATTGGTGTTTGCCCGCTGCCGTCGTGCAGCACATGCGGCGCACCGTGGGGGAGCAGCACGATATCTCCGCTCACCAGCTCCCGCACCGTTTTCGACTCCGGATCCTCGAGAACGGCCCGGCCCTTGACTATGACGTGATAGGGGATCTCGTTCGCCGCCGCTCGGCCCCAGGCGACACGCCACGGCGCACCATAGGCGCAGCGAACCTCGAGCTGGCCGCTGACGGTGATGATTTGCAAGAGATGGCTAAGCCAGTCCACTTCAGACATTTGACCTCGAAAACCGGAAACGGTGAAACATCTTATCGCAATTGTGCACCGGTTCTACTTGTCGCCCTCGTTTCCAACACTGGCTCCGTTCCGGGCCTAGATGGTGAGCGAGCCACCGAGCGCTAATGTTCGGCTATCGCGTGGCTGAGGCATCTGTTGTGGCTCATGTTGGCCGCGATCTTCAGAGTGTTCGCAGACCGCTCGGCGCTCAACCAGGCTTCTTGACGGACGACGCTGGAGTTGTGCGCGCACAGGCAGATGGGAAGTCGGACGTCGCAGGCCAGATCTCAGCTGGACGATTTCGTGGGCGATCAATCCGTTGGCGCTTGAGATCGTAAGACCAAGACTGGAACAGCGATTTTGCCGGTCGTGATGCGGCATGGGGCTATCACCCGCACCGGTGTCGGATGTCGTATGTTAGTTTACTGGCACGAAAGGTGGTTCTGCGATACGGCTTTTTGACCAAGTGACTCTGGGAGGAGCAATGGTCGAGATCATATCGAAGCGCGACGGCTCGCGACGCGAGGACGTCGCGATGAAGCGCTTGATCGAGCAGAACCGCGCAACCATCACGCGGCTCGCCGACCATATCAGCGGCGGAAGCTATTCGGCAGGCAAGGCGCCAAAGCCGAAGCGCAGGCAAAAGGCCTCATCATCCATTCCGTCGGCAGCGCAAGGCCCGCCGTCGAAGCAAGCCCCAGTATCCGCATCAGCCTCAACGGGCGGGTGATCATGGTGGACGAGAATTCGGGCCGCCAGCTGCATCATATCGGCGATCTCAGGTTCCGGGACGGCAGCGACGTCTTTGTGCTCGCGACCAAAGCCAATCAGTATTTCTCGCCGGTCGACGAGGGCATCGCGGCGGCATTGTCCGACCTCGCAGTGGCCACCGATACGGTGGCAGGCGAGACCGCGATCGTGGACGGGGTGCCGCAGGCAAACCCCGGCCATATGAAGAGCTGGTTGCCGCACGACATACTGATCGTCGAGATGCTTACCAACCTCGAGGAACTGACACCGCGATCGCTGTTCCTTGCAATGCCCCTGAACATCGACGAGGGGTCGGGATCGCCGATACGGCCCGTCGCCTTCTGCCCGGCCTAACCCGTTGCGCCTCTGCGAAGGCCCTCGCAAAGACGAAGCCGCGCGGTCGTTCGAATCTGCCGAGAGATGCCGGCCATCGCAAGGCAGGCGATTGCCTGCATGGCCGCATCAATGCGACGCAAGCTCTATACGGCCTCAGCCCGAAGACGGGTTCCGGTCGGGACATCTGAATAAGTCTGGAGGAAACGATGAATCTCAGTGGCAAGACGGCCATCATCACGGCGGGCGCATCGGGCATAGGCCGGGTCATCGCGCACCGCTTTGTCGAGCAGGGCGCGCAGGTCTGCCTTTGCGACATCGCGGACGATGCCTTGGCGGCCGTGACCAGGGAACTGCCGTCGGCGATCGTTCTGAAGGCCGACGTGTCGAAGTCGTCCGACGTCGCCGCGCTTTACGACGCCTTTCTGGCGCGCCATTCGCGGCTCGACATCCTCGTCAACAACGCCGGCATCTCCGGCCCGACCAAGCGGGTCGAGGACATCACCGACGAGGAGTGGAATGAGACCATGGCGGTCAACGTCAGCGGTCAGTTCTACATGGTGCGTAAGGCTGTGCCGCTGTTCAGGCAGGCGGGCGGAGGTTGCGTGATCAACCTCTCGTCGGTCGCGGGCCGACTCGGCATGCCGCTCAGGGCACCCTATTCCACGTCAAAATATGCCGTGCGAGGGCTGACCGACGTGCTGGCGGTCGAACTCGGCGAGATCGGTGTCCGCGTCAACGCCATCCTGCCCGGCCTGGTCGACGGGCCGCGTGGGCAACGGGTGATGCGCGAGCAGGCGGAAAAGCGTGGTATGACGCTGGAAGAATGGATGCCTTTCTTCCTTCACAACATCTCGATGCACACCATGATCGACATGAAGGAGATCGCCGACGTCGCCGTCTTCCTCGCATCCGACCTCGCGCCGCATATTTCGGGACAATCGATCAGCGTCTGCGGCAATTTTGAGAGCTATCGCGGGCCGAAGACCGCGGGCCACTAGCTGCCACGCCAATCTACGCCAAAATAGCTGTTTCGCCGAATTCTGTAGGTTTTTCCCCTACTCCCACTCGATCGTCAATAGAACTCATATGTATCTGTTATATTTATATAATTCCTTCAACAATTACAAAATACCGTCGAAAATACCGTCAAGTTTTTACACTGTTGAAAAGATTGCAACAATGTGGTGGCAGTCGCGGCATGCACGCTTTTAGGCACATCATTTACGAGCGGCCGCCTGGCGAATTCCAACGTGGAGCCCCCCGCGATCGCCAAGAGTGATCTCCGCTCTTGCTCGGAAACGAGGTAGAGCGGGCGAGAGGTCGCATCGGAAATGGGCAGACGGGAAGCTAGCAGCATGCGCAGCGCTCGGTTGATCGTCTCGATCACCAAAGCTCCGCATTGGCTCGTCGATGCTCTTGGCCGCTCTCTCTACTGGTCATGCGACGCGCTTTTCAATTCGTCCTCAACTCTTCACAACCACTCATTCCGAGTAACGGCGTCACGCAGGTCCGACGCTTATAACGCCACTTTGGGTCAGCGCGGCACGTACGCGCTGCGCGCGTTCGCGATCTCCGAGCCGCCGCCTCGTTTGCTCTATCTCGCTTTCAAGGCGCTTAGGCGGGCGCATAGGTGTCGCCATGCCGGATGACCAAATAGGCCGCCACGGCAAGATAATGTTCGAGCTCGGCTAATAACGAATTGGTTTCTGGGACGATTCCGGTCAACGTTCGACAATCTGCAGGCTACGTGTTTCCCTCTCCCTAGAGGCCTGGTTGCAAGCGGATCAACTGCACCTTTTCATTGATTTAACGAATCCGATCGCAATATGCCAATACATCTTGGCACAGAAGCGTGAGTGCTTCAAAGGACCGCATTCACCGCGCTTGAGGCTGGCGAGATCTTGTGCGACTGATTTCTTACGCTCGTGCAGTTGGAAGGTTTGGTACGCACGAATCGCTCGGCGCCGGCAGCCCACGTTCGAGCTACCGAGCGATGGATTGGGGGTGGCTGGAGAACTGGCAGATTGGGTGGCGCGCACTGGGTCCGGCTTGACCAAGCTACTCGGAACCTGACCCAGGCAGGCGTCGCGATCTCTCCGACATGCGCGCTACGGGAAGGCCATCCTTTCTGGCTTTGGCAAATGCTCGGTCACCTTCCAGAAACCCTGCCAACATGAACGGGATGAGCTCGGCCACCGTTTCAGACTCGCCGTAGGTTTGACGATATAGTGCGGCATAGTCGTTGAGAGCTTGGCTCAAAGCCGCACTGACAGTGATGGTGATCTTCGCAGGTGTCCGGTCGGGAAGCTTTCCTAGTTTTAGGCTGGCCATGATTATTCCTCTTCAACCCGTGTACGGCCGGAGCAAGACGTCTTTGTACAAAATCACCCGTAGCGGCCAACCCGGGCGGACGGTGATGGTGGGCTGAATATTCAGGTTCTTTTCGGTGATGCGTTGGCCGGCTTGGCTGACGTTCTGTTGAGTGGATTCTCGGATCGCCTTGACGAGGTCGCTTTCGTTTTCCCCGAAGCTCAACTCGGTGCCGACCCCTAGCAATGTGGCCATCGCAACGCCCTTGATCAACTGCCAAACATGGAAATCCACCTTGTCCTCGAGCCCCGCATARCCGGCAGTGTCCGTCGCCGGCAGATTGTCGATTTCGATCGAGGAACCATCGGGCAGGATTATTCGCTGCCAGACCAGCAGCGCGCGCTTCTGTCCAAAGGCGACGACGCTGTCATAGGTGCCGATCAGGCGCGATCCCTGCGGGATGAGCAAGGTGCTGCCGGTGACAGTGTCGTGCACATTCTCAGTGACCTGCGCAACGACCAGACCGGGCAAATCGGAGTTGATGCCGGTGATGAGACTTGCAGCGATCACGCTGCCGGCCATCAGTTGATAGGGTGATGCGGGCGTCTGCAGCGCATGCGGATTGTAGATCCCGCCCGTACTCCGTTGGCTGATGAAATCGAGCTTCCGCTGTTGGTTGTTCTGATCGCCTTCGGCTGGTGCAACGGAAGCTGACGTGGCGGCGGCACCGGCTTGAGGAAGCACCTCAAATGGCTGCTGGCGGGCTTGCCCGTTGTCCGGGCCATCGGTCTGCTTCGGTCGATTGTCGATCCGGAACATGACTTGCGACTCGCGCGCCGAAATTGCCTGCTGGGCGAGCCGTTGCTCCTCCGCGGAAACCTGCTGCCCCGGCGCGATGCCGAGCTGGCGTTGCCGCTCAAGAATGGGGCGGCCGAGGTCGCCCGGCAGCGGCGGTCCAAGCACGGGCGCCTTTGGCTTCATTGCGGAATAGTCCTTGGGCAGGCTATCGAGACCCTCGGCTGTCGGCTTGCGCTCGGTGTTATAGCGGTCTTCCGTCAAGTCCTGGATGCGCAGAGCTGGAGCCCTCAGCGCGACCATGGTGACGCCGAATATTGCTCCGGATCCGACTGCAGCGATCGCGATGATCACGCCGCGCCTGAACCGCACAGCACGGCGGGGCGAGGCTCGCAGCTGCAGCTGCTCGGGATCGAGCTTCGGCGGAGCGGTGGAATGCGACGTGTCAGTCATGGGCGTTCCCCTCATCTGCCGAGACTAGAAAACAGCGAGTTTCGCCGCGCCGGTTGCCGTCCGTCTGTCCGGGTGATGCGGACCACTTGCTGCTGCTTGGTGCCAAGCCGCAGTTCTGCCGCCGCAAAGAGGCGATCGACAACGTAGTAGTTGCCGCGCATGCGGTAGTTGACGAGCTGGTTGCTGCCGTCAGCACCGACGATGAAGAGCGGCGGCGCCTCGCCCTGGTCAATGCGGCGTGGGAATTCGATATAGACCTTGCTGCCGTCGTCGAAGGCACGCGTCGGTCTCCATGGCGGTGTGTCGCCTGAGATGGCATAGCGGAAGCGAATGTTCTCGAGCGCCACATTCGACGCGACCGGCATGACAGCCTCGGCTTGCGCGTTGCCCTGCCGGAGCGCAATGATCTGGTCCTCGCTATACGTCCATGAGATTGCCGCCATTGCGGTCTTGTCAGTGCTTTGGAGCTGCAGGTGATATGTCCGCCGTTCCGTGGTGATCACCAGGTTGGTGCTAAGCCCCGGCGCGAAAGGCTTTACCAGCACATGGGTGCGCTGATTGTCTCCGGTGCCGCTGACAGTATTGCCAATGACCCAACGCACTGTATCGCCGGCGGAAACTGACGTCAGCTTCTCGCCGGGTTGTAGGGCGATATCGGTCACACGCTCGGGTGCTGCGTAGAGCTGATAAAGCGCGCCATCGGCAAAGGGATAGACCTGGACCGCATTGACATAGCCGTATTTGGTGGGCTGCTGTGTCGCCGCCTTGTTGGCGTCCGCGACACGTTCTTGAGGGGTGCGCTTGTCCTCGACGACTTTGCCTGGGTCGGGCTGCAGCTGGCCCGGCAAAGGCAGCGGCTTTGGCACCTCGACGATCCTGACCGGCTTCTCCGGCGGCTTCTCGATTGCCGCTGCTTTGAAGTCGGCAGCATCATAGGAAATCTCAGGTGGCGTCACCGGCTTCGATGCGCAAGCCGAAAGGACGGCTGCCGACGCTGACAGGATCAGCGCGGCACGGAGCGATGGGGCTCTATTGGTCATTGTCGGGCTCCTTCGGGGAAATGGATGTTGGCGTGGCGCTGTCGAGTTCACGCGACCAGTCGATGGCGTTGATGAAGACGCCGAGCGGGTTGCTGCGCAGTTGCTCGGTATTGCTTGGCGGGCGGATCACGATGGTGAGGATCGCGGTCCAGCGCGTCGTGCCGGCCAGGCTGCCGCGCTCAAAAATCTGCTCGGTCCATTTGACCTGGAACGAGCTGTCGGAAGCCCTAACCACGCTGGTCACCTGCACCGACACGCTGCGCGTGCCGATCTGCCCGAATGGGTCGTTCGCCTTGGCGTACTCGTTGAGGAAGAGTGCTGCACGGTCGGTGGCAAAGTCGTAGGCTGCCAACCAATTCTGCCGTACCAGCACTGGGTCGGTTGAGATGGAACGGACATTTTGGATGAAGCGGCCGAGATGCCAGGCGATCTGGGCATCGGAAGGTTGGTAGTCTTGGATCGCCGGCGCGACAGCACGCGCCTCGCCGAAGCGGTCGACCTCGACGACGTAAGGCACGACACGGCTTTGCATCGACTGCCAAACGAGACCAACGGAGAGCCCGGTCGCCAAGGCGAGGCAGCCAAGCGCCATCAGCCGCCAATTGCGGGCCTGCACCCGCGACGAGCCGATGCGCTCATCCCAGAGTTGGCCGGCCTTCTGATACGGCGTGACGGGCTGGGGTGTCTTGCTGTATCGTTGAACGGGTCGCTTGAAGAACATCTAGTCGTCCTTGTCGTTGAGAGAGGGATTGGCGCTGCCGCCTGGCCTGTCACCCTCGCGGACAGCCTGAATGGCGGCGTGGCGATGAGCACGAGCAGTCTGTTCGGAACGCAAGCGCCTTGCCCATGTCGGCGCTGAATCCGCGGTCGTGCCGGCGGAACTTGCAGTCATGGATGGGGTCGGCGAGCCGCCGGTGGCGGTCCATGCGGCTTCGCGCCCGGCATTGACGCTGGGCCCGAAGCTTCCCGCGGCAGATCCTGCTGCTCGCATCACGGCGCCGCCGGCGGCCGCGGCCACGCCCTGCATTCCAGCAGCCACACCGGACAGGCCGGTGTCAGTCGAGGTAGCACGTCCCAACTGCCAAGCCGAGGAAGTTGCCGAGCCCATGGTCGTGCCAGCTCGGATTGCAGCGAGACCGCCGCCCGTTCCCATGCGTGCACCGGCGAACGCCGTTCCCCCGGCAACGAGCGCCGATCCGGCAGCGGCCGCCGTGGTCCCGAGCGCAGCACCGGCGCCAAGCTGCGGTGCACCGGAGACCAGCCCTGAAGCGATCCCCGGCCCGAAGATGCCCAACCCAAGCAGCGCCAGCGCGCCCAGCACCTGTGACATGGCCGCCGCCAGATCAGGCTCCTTGCCCTGGAGCGCTGAAGCGAATTCGCCGAAGAGCGTGGAGCCGATACCGACAATGACGGCGAGCACCATCACCTTGATGCCCGATGAGATGACATTGCCGAGCACGCGCTCGGCCAGAAACGCCGACCGGTTCCACAGCGCGAAGGGCACCAGAACAAATCCGGCCAGCGTGGTGAGCTTGAATTCCAGGATGGTGATGAAGAGCTGGATCGAGAGAATGAAGAAGGCGATGATGACCAGGAACCAGGCTACGAGCAGCACGAAGATAGTCAGCGCGTTACCGAAGATTTCCGGAAAACCCAAAAGCTGACTAGCCTGATCAAGCAGAGGCCAGGCGCCCTCGAAACCGGTGGCGGCGATGCGGCCCGGATGCAGGAGATTGTCGGCGGAGAGATTGCCGGAGGACGCGTTGATGCCGAGCCCCGCGAACGACCGATAGATGATGTCGGCGAGGTTCTTGAAATTGTTCAGGATGAAGGCGAAGACGCCGACATAGAGCACCTTGCGGATGAGGCGGGCAAGAACATTGGGCTCGCCGCCGAAAGCCCAGGCGAGGCCTGCCAGCGTGATGTCGATGCCAATCAGGGTGGTGGTGAGGAAGGCGACGTCGCCCGAAAGCAGACCGAACCCGCTATCGATATAGCGGATAAAAGTCTCCATGAAGCGATCGATGACACCCAGATCGTTCATGCCGCCGCCTTCCTCGTCTGATGAACTGTTGATCAGTTGCCGGGATAGGCTGTGCCGGTGCCCAGGAAGCGCTTCGTCGTTTCGCGAGCGGCTTCTTCGGACTGGGCCTTCCGGGCGGCATCCTCGGCCTCGGCGCGGAACTGCGTCGCGAGCAGCGTCTGGATCTGCATCTGCTGCTTGGTCGAAAGTGCGATCAGCTGATTGGTGGCCTGGGTCGCCTCAAGCGCGCCGGCCGCTCCCTGGCTGCGATTGACGAGATCGGCGAGCAGGTCGCCGTCGCCGCGGACATTTTCCACGATCTGCGACTGCACACCCATGGTCTGGCGGAACGCCTGCATGGCGCTCTGCCAACGCTCGCGTGCGGCACTCGCCACATCGCTGACCTTGATCGTGGCGTCGTAGCTTTCCGGATACTGCTGACGCCACTGGTCTTGAAGTTTGTCGAGATCGAAGCTCAGGCCGCTCGCCTGCTCCATCAGTCCATCGATTCGTTGGAGCGAACCGGTAAGCTGGCCGACCGAGGAAAAATCCAGACTCTGAAGATTGCGTGCCATGTTCTGCAGCATGGTCGCCTGGTTTTGCAGCGACTGGATCTGGTTGTTGATCTGCTCCAATGCGCGCGCCGCCGAGAGTACGTTCTGCGCATAGTTCGACGGATCGAACACGATCAGGGCGTAGGCTGGCTGCACATAGTCGGCCATCGGCTTGGCGACCAGGGAAAGCGTGATCAGGCTGGAGAGAAAACGGCGCCGCATCATGATGATTGCTCCTTGTCGGGTTGAGGGAATTGCCGGAGAAGCTCGGCGGCCCAATCGAGGCCGCGCGCACTGAGAAATCGGGAGGCAAAGCTCTCCTGACCGTCGTCGGACAGGACGCTGTCGATGAGCGTCTGCGTGGCTGGGTCGGAGGCGCCGCAGAGCGCGAGCGCGATCGGGCCGAGGCCGAGCTCGAAGAGCCGGTTGCCGCGGCGCGATTGCAGATAGTATTGCCGCTTTGGCGTAGCGCTGGCGACCAGCTCGATCTGGCGCTCGTTCAGACCGAAGCGCTCGTAGGCGGCTCGTCCCTGCGGTTCCACGGCGCGATCGTTGGGGAGAAAGATCCGTTGTGGGCAGCTCTCGATGATTGCCGGCGCGATCGCCGAGCTCGCGATGTCGGCCAGCGACTGCGTGGCGAAGATCACCGACACGTTCTTCTTGCGCAGCACCTTCAGCCATTCGCGGATGCGCGCTGCAAAGAGAGGGTTGTCGAGATAGACCCACGCCTCGTCGAGCATGAGCAGCGTCGGCCGCCCATCAAACCGCTCTTCGAGACGATGGAACAGATAAGTGAGCACCGGCAGCACAGCGCCTTGGCTGTGCATCAGCTCCTCGGTCTCAAAACACTGCACATTCGACAGAGCGAGCCGATCGTCATYAGCATCGAGCAACTGGCCGAAGGGGCCGTCGAGCGTGTAGGGCATCAAGGCGGACTTCAGCGCATTGGACTGAAGCAGGACCGACAGACCCGTGAGCGTGCGTTCCTGCGCCGGCGCGGTGGCAAGGCTGCCAAGCGCAGACCAGATTGCCTCCTTCACCTCCGGCGTGACGGTGACGTTCTCATGAGCAATAAGGCCGGCGATCCATTCGGCGGCCCAACTGCGCGTGGCCTGATCGTCGATTGTGCGCAGCGGCTGGAAGGCAAGGGAGCCGTCCGCCCCCAATGCGTGGTGTTCTCCACCTATGGCGAGCGTTGCGGCACGAGCGGAATTGCCTTTGTCAAAAACATAGATCTGCGCGCCGGCATAACGTCGGAACTGCAGCGCGATCAGCGCAAGCAGCACCGATTTGCCGGCGCCGGTCGGACCAACGATCAGCATGTGGCCGACATCGTCGACATGAGTGGATAATCGAAACGGTGTCGATCCGCTGGTTTCCGCGAAGAGAAGCGGGGGCGCTTCGATCTGGGTGACTTTCGCGAGATGCTCGTTCGCCGATGGGCCGGCCCACGCCGACGATAGCGGCATGAGGTGGGCAAGGTTCAGCGTGTGAACGAGCGGCTGGCGAACATTGGCGTAGACATGACCGGGCAACGAGCCGAGCCACGCCTCGACCGCATTGACGCTTTCACGGATCGAGGTGAAGCCGAGCCCGTTGACGATGCGCTCGACGGCGCGAAGTTTTTCGGCGGCGGCTTGGCGGTCCTCGTCCCACACCGTCACCGTTGTGGTGAGATAGCCGAAGCCGACATGATCAGCGCCCAATGCCTGAAGTGCCTCGTCGGCATCGAGCGCCTTGTTGTCGGCATCGCTATCGACCAGCGGCACCGGCTCGTTGGTGACAACCTCGCGCAGGATCGCGACGATCGACTTGCGCTTTGCAAACCACTGCCGGCGCAACCGCATCAGCGTCTTTGTGGCTTCCGTCTTGTCGAGCGGGATGAAGCGCGTCATCCAGCGATAAGCGAAATCCTGATGGTTGAGCGCGTCGAGGATCCCGGGCCGAGTGAGGTTGGGAAAACCGAGGATGGTGAGGGTTCGCAGATGCTGATCGCCCAGCATCGGCTCCAACCCGCCGGTGAGCGGCGCATCGACCAGAATGCCGTCGAGATAGATCGGTGTTTCCGGCACGGCGACCGGATGCCGGCGAGCCGAGATCGTGCCGTGCAGATAAGTCAGCGTCTCGGCATCGTCGAGCGCGCGTACTTCGGGCATGAAGCCCGACAGGAGATCCAACACGCGGTCGGTCTCGTCACGGAACCGCGCCAGCTCCTGGCGCCAATCTCTTTCGGCTTCTGGATGATAAGAGTCGACGAGCGCGCTTTCCGCCCTCGCCTGGCTGTCCGGCGGCGGCATGAAGAGCAAGGTCAGGTGATAGCAGCTCTCGAAATGTGCGACTTTGCCCTCGAAGGCTGCGCGACGTTCTTCGTCGACCAGCCATGAGGCCGCGTCGGGAAAGCGCGAGGCGGGATAGCCCAAGGCTTCGATGCGTTCGGCCTCGAAGAACAATGCCCAGCCGGAGCCTGGACGTCTGAGCGCATTGTTGGCTCGCGCACAGATGCCGATGAGTTCGGCTTCCGTCGCGCTTTCGAGATCGGGGCCACGGAACCGCAGCGTCCGCTGAAAACTGCCGTCCTTGTTGAGCACGATACCCGGGCCGACGAGTGCGGCCCAGGGCAGATGGTCGGCAAGCCGGTCGGCCCTGCTACGATATTCTGAAACATTCAGCATGCCAGCCACCCCCTCAGCCGAAGGTGGCGAACAACGACGCTGGCGAAGTCCGGATCGCGGCGGGCAGCGAAGACTGCAAGCGTGTGACCAGCAAGCCAGAGGACCAGCCCGGCAATCCACTGCTGTAAGCCAAGGCCTATCGCGGCGGCCACCGTACCATTCAGGATCGCCACCGCTCGCGATGCTCCGCCGAGCAGGATCGGCTCGGTCAATGCCCGGTGAACCGGCACCTCGAAGCCTTCGATATGCTGTTCTGCGGTGGCCATTAGACGAGCGCCCCGCCACCGAAGGAGAAGAAGGAGAGGAAGAAGCTCGATGCAGCGAAGGCGATCGACAGCCCGAAGACGATCTGGATCAACCTGCGAAAACCGCCCGCCGTGTCGCCAAAGGCAAGGGTTAGGCCTGTGGTGATGATGATGATCACCGCAACGATCTTGGCGACCGGTCCCTGCACAGACTCCAGGATCTGCTGCAGTGGCTGTTCCCAGGGCATACCGGAGCCCGCTGCGTAAGCCGGGGCCGTGAAACAAAACGCGAGCGCGGTGGACGAAAGAAAGCGAAGCTTCTTGCGCATAGGTGACCTTTCAAAATTGCTGGAGTTGCGGAAGCGTGAGCTGGGTGACGGCGTAGTCGCCACTGCCGTCGATGCCGGTGACCTCGGCGATCGCGTCGATGCGGCGCGAGGATCCGCGCCCGGCGATGAAAACGATCAGATCGATGGCTTCGGCGATGAGGCGGCGCGGAACAGTGACGACGGCTTCCTGGGCGAGCTGTTCAACACGGTAGAGTGCGGAGCGTGCAGAGTTAGCGTGGACGGTGGCGATGCCGCCGGGATGCCCGGTGTTCCATGCCTTCAGCATGTCGAGCGCTTCCGAGCCCCTCACCTCGCCGACGATGATGCGGTCTGGTCTGAGCCGCAGCGTCGAGCGCACGAGATCGGCAAGCGACACCGAACCCCGCCTCGTCCTCAAGGCAACGCAGTCCTTCGCCGCGCATTGCAGTTCGCGCGTGTCCTCAATCAGGATCACCCGCTCGTCGCATTCGGCCACTTCGGCCAAGAGCGCATTGGCAAGGGTTGTCTTGCCCGATGACGTCCCGCCTGCGACCAGAATGTTGCGCCGCTCGCGCACCGCCTTCTTAAGTGCATCAGCCTGCAGCGGCTGCATGATCCGATCGGTGACATAGTTGGCCAGCGTGTAGAGCTTTGCCGCTGGCTTACGGATGGCAAAGCAGGGCGCCAGCACGACAGGCGGCAGCAGTCCCTCGAAGCGCTCGCCTGAGGGCAGTTCAGCACTGACAATCGGATTGTCCGCATGCGCCTCGGCGCGCACGTGGGAGGCAACCAGGCGGATGATGCGTTCGGCCTCGGAGGGGTGCATATGCACGTCGGTTTCGACGCGACCGTCTCCCAGTCGGTCGAGCCGGAGCGCGCCGTCGGGATTGACCATCACCTCGATGACCAGCGGATCGGTCAGCGCCTCGGTGACCGCCGGACCTAGGGCGGTGCGGAGCATGGCGCGGCGGCGATGGTCGGTTTCCGGATGAGAGCTCATCCTTCCCCTCCCCCGCCATTCTCGTTGCCGAGAGAGCTTTTCCCGGACGCGATCTGCCGGCCGACCTGTTCGACGAATTTGTCGAAACGGTCTTGGGCGATGGCTTGCGTTGCCCGATCGGGGACCGGCGTGTGGGCATGAAGCGTGATCAAAAAGCGGATGAAGAGCGCCAGGCTCTCAAGGATCATCTCGGTATCGTGCCTGACGTGAGCGAGGTCGCGGGAAAGACGGTCGAGCCTCACGCCGTAGCGTCGGTCGAGCTCATTCTCGCCACGCCGCTCGATGAAGGCCTCGACCGCCTTCGCCACAACGGCTGATTTGGTGGTCGATGGATCGCGGCTGAGATTGTCCAGCTTCTCGCTGAGCTCGGGCTCGAGCAGGAACTGATGACGAATGCGGTGGGACTTCATGCGGCTTGTTCTCGACAGGCCGGCGTTGCGCCGGCGACGGGAACAAGCATCGGCCAAGCGCTCGAAATCGCTTATGGCCGTTATCTACGCTGAGATACGCTTTGGCTTTTAGCAGCGCTCAGAAGCCGGGCACGATGTCCTTGTCGTCGCCCCTGCCCTCATTGATGCCGTAAGCACGCGCAGCGGTGGAAACCCGATCCATGACGCGTTTGTCAGCAACCGCCTGGCTATCGTCGTCAGCGGGATCGAAAAGATCGCTCTGATCAGACCGGTTGGCGGCGACGGGTTGTTCTT
The DNA here is from genome assembly GCF_001854795.2 of Mesorhizobium sp. LCM 4577. NCBI lineage: Bacteria > Pseudomonadati > Pseudomonadota > Alphaproteobacteria > Hyphomicrobiales > Phyllobacteriaceae > Mesorhizobium > Mesorhizobium sp. LCM 4577. The sequence goes on from NZ_MDDU01000035.1 coordinate 417,270, forward strand.
CAGGCAAACCGGGATGGCGCTGCTGCTGGACGCCTCCCTCGTCTTCAATTGTCGGGCCGGCGCTTTCGTCGTCGGCGGCAAGACGGCGATCGACGCTCCGCACCTGTCCAGTCCAGTCGTCCGGACGTGATGCAGGACCGTCAGCGTAGGGCCCCTCGCGCAATACCGGTGCAGGCAGCACCCGCTCGGTGAAATTCTGGTCTTCATAGTAGCGCAGCTTCTTCGCACGAATTGGCGGCAACCCTGAAACCAGGACCAGTTCGTCAGATGGCGGCAGCTGCATGACTTCGCCGGGCGTCAACAGCGGACGTGCGGTCTCCTGTCGGCTGACCATGACGTGCGAAAGCCAGGGCGCCAGCCGATGCCCGGCATAGTTGCGCATGGATCTGAGTTCCGTCGCCGTGCCGAGTGCGTCCGAAATCCGTTTGGCCGTGCGGTCATCATTTGAGGAAAAGGCAATTCGCACATGGCAATTATCGAGAATGGCGTTGTTCTCGCCATACGCCTTGGAGATCTGGTTCAAGGATTGCGCGATCAGATAGGCCCGAATGCCGTATCCCGCCATGAAGGCAAGCGCGGTCTCGAAGAAGTCGAGGCGACCGAGTGCAGGGAATTCGTCCAGCATCATGAGCAGTTGGTGCTTTCTGCTCTTCTTCGGATCTCCCTCCAGGCGCTCGGTCAGCCGGCGGCCGATCTGATTGAGCACCAGTCGGACCAGTGGCTTGGTGCGGGAGATGTCAGATGGCGGCACCACTAGGTAGAGCGACATTGGGCGCTCGGCATCCATGAGATCGGCTATGCGCCAGTCGCAGCCCGATGTTGCCGCGGCTACGGTCGGATCGCGATAGAGACCGAGAAACGACATCGCAGTTGAGAGAACGCCCGAACGTTCGTTCTCTGACTTGTTAAGCACCTCGCGTGCCGCCGAAGCCACTACGGGATGCACCTGAGGCCTGTCCGCCGCGCCAAGGTGGTTGGTCGTCATCATTCGCTGCAGTGTCGCGGTAAACGAGCGTTGCGGGTCGGACAGGAAGGTGGCGACGCGGGCGAGTGTCTTTTCCTCTTCGGCGTAGAGCACGTGCAGGATGGCGCCGACCAATAGCGAGTGACCGGTCTTCTCCCAATGATTGCGCCGCTCGAGCGCACCTTCCGGATCGACCAAGACGTCGGCAATGTTCTGAACGTCGCGGACCTCGTTTGGACCTTTGCGCACTTCCAGCAGCGGATTATAGCGCGCCGATCGAGGATCGGTCGGATTGAACAAAAGGCAGTATGAGAACTTCGACCGCCAGCCTGAGGTCAGCTGCCAGTTCTCGCCCTTTATGTCGTGAATGACGGCCGAGCCAGTCCAGGAAAGGAGCGTCGGAACGACCAATCCGACTCCCTTGCCTGAACGTGTCGGAGCAAAGGCCATCACATGCTCCGGCCCATCATGGCGAAGATACCGATCCTTCAATTTGCCCAGGAAAACGCCGGCCGGCAGAAACAGGCTTGCCTTCTCGATCTCTAGCGTCGTGGCCCATCGCGAGGAGCCGTAGGTGGAAACCAGACCTCTTTGCCGCGCGCGCCAGAGTGAACCAGCGATCGCGGCTGCGCAGCCCAAGAACCCGCTGGCGCCGGCAAGCACGCCGGCCTGATCAAATATTTCGGGCGCGTAGGCGTCGAAATGGAACCACCATTCAAACAATTTCCACGGCTTGTAGATCGGCCAGCCGGCTACGACGAGCCATGGGACGCCAAGCGGCGACTGATAGCCGAGCATGTGAGCGCACCATTGCGTCGACGTCCACACCCCAAGAATGACGATCGCGAACACGACGGCGATCTGCCCGACTAACAGCTTCGTGGGCGTCATTGGCTAGGCTCGTTGGTATCGCACGTAGCATCGCGCGGCCAGGCACAATTACGAATGCGCCTTATGTACGATTGGATGCGATGACCCGCTATGTATTGCCGTCAACCGTTTCGGTCGGTCGTTCCATTGTGTAGTCACGAATGGACCTCGCAACGTGATTTCGGTCATGAACGAACTGAATGTCCGGCGACTTATCCAGGTTTCGACCGCGAGCCACCGCGATCCAGAAGATGGCTTCGGCTTGAAATCGAAGGCTTTGGTGGCCCTGTTCAAGGTGATCGCACGGAGTTCCTACGACGAAATCAAGGCGACCGGCCGAATTGGTCGCAGACTCCGACCTCGACTGGAGTGCGAAGTGCATTCCTCAAGGACGGTCCCGCCGCGGGTTAGCGGTTGGTTCCCACGGGAAGGACGAAGCTCGGCATGAAACTGTCCAGAGGACATCTGGCAACGTTTATGTTCGATCAAGTCTCGAGCAGAGAGTTTGTGCTGGCCGCTCCTAGCGTTGCCGACCATTTGTAACCCGACATGGAAGCTCACAGGCGTGCGCATGAACATCGATATTCATCTCGCTACTCACGGTCGCTCGCGAGGAGCCAGTAATCAGGTCAGAGTCCGCCATGGAGTCTGAAATCGTCGCAACCTGCCGAAGGCGGAGCGTGGCAGTGCTTCGGCGAGGAACGTTCTCGACTTCTTCGACAACCGCATAGATCCGACGCTGACCGTCAACCGTGCTTGTCTGTGAGGCGCGCCGTTAGGGCGGCGCTATGTTGGCCTGGCGAAGCATTTGCATCCAAGTGGAACGCTCGGCTTCTGGGCTTCCACAAGTGCGGCTAAAACGAAGAGCGGGGTGCCAAATTCACCCGAATGCATCCTGCTCCAGGACTTCCGTGAAAGAGCGGGCATCTCGAAGTCCAGTCCCAGGCCTCCGCCGCATGTTTCCGATGCAGAGAGCGGAACCGCCGCCGCGAGGTTGCGTGGCGGTCCTTTTCTCCTCGCCGATCGGGGTGTGTCAGGACCGTATGCCGGCCAGGAACCGCTCGTACTCGGCGTCATCCATCGGCACGACATGCTGGGGCGCCGGGTAGACGCCGGTGGCGACGTCCGAAAAAAATTCGCGGAAGGCGGCGATGCGCTCGTGCTGCAGGCGATCGAACTCGGCCGCGAAGTTGCGGTAGGTCTTGGCATGGCGTGGCTTGTGGCCGGCCGTATGCCCCAGCACATCCTCTGCGAAGAGGTACTGCGCATCCGCGCCCGGCCCGGCTCCCATGCCCAGCATGATCAGCGGCGTGCTCCTGGAGATCGCCTCGGCCACCCGGTCAGGCACAACTTCCAACTCTGCACCGAAGCAGCCTATGGCTTCCAGTCGCTTCACGTGGTCCCACACGGCCCTGGCGCTCTCTGCTGTTTTACCAACCGCCTTGAAGCCGCCGGTCCAGGTACATTGCGAAGGAATGAGCCCGACATGGGCTACAACCGGAACGGCGTTGTCGCAAAGTGTCTTCTGGATATCGAGCGAGGCCGCGCAGTAGAAACAGTCGCCGCCCATGCCCGTGCAGCGGAACGCCTCGCGCAGATAGTCCTCGGCCGTCACGAGATTGCCCGCCGCGCCATAGGGAAGGCCGACCTGCACAAAGCAGTTGCCGGCGGCCTGGCGCATTTCAGGGCTGAAGAAGCGACCCTCGATAGAGAGAATGTCTATACCGGCAGCCGCTGCGGCCGCCGCTTCATCCAGCGTCGTCACGTACAGCATTGATATTTTCTGGCCCCGCGCTTTCATCGCGCGGATGTCGCCGACCGTCGGGCGGCTGTTCTTGCTGACCATTGCTGACTTTCTCCTGATGGTGGGAATCTTTTGCTATTCAGCCTATTTCGGCCAGTACTTGTCGAGGTTGCGCTGCATCTCCTTCCGCGTGAAGCGGGAAGACTGCTCCCCTCGCTCCACCCACGGCGCCGCGTTGGTGTCGTTGGGGAAAATAGCTTGACAGCGGACGGGCCTGACAGTTGGATTTTGAAGGGAACCCATCAAAAAAGCAGCCATGGCCAAGACAACCACCCTTGAACAGATTGCTCGGGAGGCGGGCGTCAGCCTGTCGACCGTGGACCGGGTCATCAACAATCGTGGCGGTGTATCACCAAAGCGGGAGCAGAGGGTGCTGGCCGCGGCCCACGGGCTGCGGTTGGATCGCCTGAGCTTCCGCACGCCGTTGCGCACCGTCCGCATCGCCTTTGCAATGGCCTCGCCGGAAAACCCCTTCTATGTCGGGCTGCAAAACGCGGTGGTGCAGGAAACCGGCGCGCTGACGCACCTCAATATGCGCAGTTTCATCCTCCATTTCGAGCGCACGACCCCGGAGGGAATCGTGGCGCGGCTGCGCGGCCTGGAAAGGGAATATGATGCAGTTGTGGTGACCTGCTACGCCACTCCTCTCATCAAGGAGGCACTTCGCCAGATTTCCACCAGGGTGCCGTTGCTCGCCTTCATCAACGACTTGCCGGGAAGCGGCCGCCTTGCCTATTTCGGTCCTGACCACGAACGGTCCGGGCGCGTCGTCGGCGAACTGATGGGGCGTTTCCTCGGGTCGGAAGGAGGCGACATTCTGCTTATCCAGGGCTTCCGCGCGATGCTTAATCAGTCCATGCGCGAGCAAGGCTTCCGCGCGGTGATAGCCGAGCGCTTCCCGCGGTGCCGCGTCGTCGCCTCCCGGGAGAGCCAGGACATTCCGGAACGACCGGGGGAGATCCTGCTGGAGGAGATGAGGCGTTTCCCCTCGATCCGCGGCATCTACAACATGTCCTCCGGCTCACGGTCGGTGGCGTCGGTGCGCCGGCAATGCCGCGATGGGCACCGCATGGCCTACATCACCCACGAACTGACAGCCTCGCGCAAGGGGCTCCTCAAGGCCGGACTGATTGACGCGGTGATCGACCATAACAACACGGTCGCGGCGCGTTCGGTGCTCGCCTTCCTGGCTGCCCATTTCGGGCGGCTGCCGCAATTGCGGTCGGAACCGTTCACACCCTTCGAGATCTATCTCAGGGAGAACAGCTGATCCGCTGCCGAGCGCGTGCCACGACTCCAGGTGTTCGACAGTTGCGACATGAAAGCAATGTCAACCAAATAGCTTGCAAGGTAATGAAACCAAGGATTCGGGGGATGTTTCGAGCCGCGGCGTTTCGCATGAACGGTCCTCGGCCGGCATTGGCAGTCTCCACCTAAAGCGCAACGGCGCCTCTTGCCTTGCTCTACCCCATGATGGTGTAATGTTTCAAAGCCTCTCATCGGCAGTTTATCTGCCTTTCATTCAGTCTCATCTCGGGCCATGGCCAGGCGACCAACAATCACGGATCTCGCTGAGCGTGCAGGGGTTTCGGTCTCGACCATCGATCGTGTGCTGAACGGCCGGCATCCGGTGCGCGAGGAGACCGCCCGCAGGGTCTACGAGGCCGCGCGAGAGATCGGCTATCACGCCGCGGGTCTCATCCGGCAGCGTATCGAGCGAGACCTTCGGCCTATCCGGTTCGGCTTCCTCCTTCTGAAGGAGGAACAGGCGTTCTATAGGGCGTTCGCTCTGCAACTGACCAGAGCGGTGGAAGAAACGCCGGGTGTTCGAGGCATCGTGCATATCGAATTCGTCCGGTCCCAGACCCCGTCCGACTTCGTCAAGGCGCTGGAGACGGTGGCGACGCGCGCGGACGTGATCGGGATGGCCAGCCTCGATCATCATCTGGTGACGCGCGCGGTGGAGACATTGAAGGCATCCGGAAAGGCCGTGTTTTCGCTCCTGTCTGATTTCGCCCAGGGCGTTCGCCACACCTATGTCGGCGTTAACAACATGAAGGCAGGCCGCACCGCGGCCTGGCTAATCTCGCGGACGGCGCCGCAGGTCGGCAAGGTGGCGGTCTTTGTGGGTAGCCACCGTTGGCATGGCCACGAACTGCGCGAAACGGGCTTTCGCAGCTACTTCCGCGAACATGCGCCGCAGTTCCATGTGCTGGACACGCTGGTGAACCTCGACACAAAGGAAGTCACCCACGAGGCGACGGTTACCCTGGTTGAACGGTATCCCGATCTCGCCGGCTTTTATGTCGCCGGCGGTGGATTCGAAGGTGYAATCGCGGCATTACGCGAACTGGATCTTGCGCGGCCGCCAAGCGTCGTTGTCAACGAACTCGTGCCCGAGACCACCGACGCCTTGCAAGAGCATCTGGTCGTCGGTGTCATCGCGACACCGCTCGAGCAGCTCTGTCGGGCGCTGATCGACCTGATGGTGAGGACCCTCCAGGCAGGACCGCTAGAGACGAGTGGACAATTATTCCTCCCATTCACACTACACGTCCCAGAAAGCGTGTAATCCAGCGCCTTTATGATAGAATGAGAGAATAGTGGCATGGATTTGCCGCAATCCCTCTTCGCTGATGGGATTTCGTTTTCGCCTGGTTGACCACAGGAATGAGCTTCGTCAGTGAAGGCCAAATCGGTCCAAACCGCGACCGCATGAGGAGTTTACATGACAGGTCACCCGAAGTTCGCCATGAACCATATGGCAGCGCCGGAACTCGATTGCCGCGCGTTCCTCGATCTTGCGGCGTCGCTCGGCTGCGTGGGGGTCGAACTGCGTAATGACTTGGCGGACAAGCAACTGACGGATGCGGCCTTCTTCGACGGCGAAGCCCCGTTGGCGATCGGCAACTATGCGCGCTCCAAAGGCCTGCGTCTTCTCGGGCTTTCGGAAGTTTATGGATTCAACGCCTGGTCGGACGATGTGCGCGCGAAGGTCCAGCTGCTCATCAACCAAGCCAAGGAGGCCGGTGCAGAGTCGATCAGCCTAATTCCGCGCAACGATGCACCGCAATACAGCGAGGGCGGCCGCAAGGAGGCGCTGCGTCGCTCGCTGGGCGAGATCCTGCCGATGCTGGACGCAGCCGACCTGGTGGCGCTTGTCGAGCCGTTGGGCTTCGTCACCTCGTCGCTGCGGTACAAGGCCGATGCCGTCGCGGCCATCGAGGCGGTCGGCGGCAGCGGGCGCTATAAGCTCGTGCACGACACCTTTCACCATTGCCTTGCAGGCGAGAGCGAGTTCTTTCCTGAGCATACGGGCATTGTCCACATCTCCGGTGTCGTCGTTCCGACCCTTAGCCCCGAGGAGATGCAAGATGGCCATCGAATCCTCGTCGACGAACGCGACCGGCTCGGCAATATCGATCAGATCCGTGCTTTGATTGACAAAGGTTATTCTGGCGCTTTCTCCTACGAGCCGTTCTCTCGCGAGATTCATCGGCTAAACAATGCTGAGAAGGCTTTCAATCTGAGCATGGATTTCATCCGCTCCAATCTCCATTGAGACCCGCGCGGTAACAATTGCTCACTCCCGGATCCCGAGCTCCGGGTCTTTTTGCAGCGTGGGCACCTGCCTGTTCACCAACGGGCTGTCAGTCGAAGTTTTGCCGCAACTTGCTGGCGTGAAACTATGAAGGAAGGAAACGATGTTCAGCTTCGCGCTTCGGGTGAAATGCCGCTCCACCAGGGGGATCGTAGCTGCGATCTCGGGATTTCTTGCCGATCAGGCCTGCAACATCACCGACAGCGCGCAGTTTGATGACGCTGATACCGGCAATTTCTTCATGAGGGTGAGCTTCCGTTCCGAGGGTGGGCTTGAACTCGAAGAGCTGCGCGCAGGTTTCACCCCGATCGCGTCGCGCTTTGGGATGGAAGCAGAATTCTTCGACGAGGCCACGAAGCGAAAAGTCATCATTATGGTCTCGCGATTCGGCCACTGCCTCAATGATCTCCTGTATCGTTGGCGCATCGGCGCTCTTCCGATCGAGATCGTGGCAGTGATCTCCAATCACATGGATTATCAAAAGCTCGCGGTGAATCACGACATTCCGTTTCACTGCATCAAGGTCACAAAAGACAACAAATCCGAAGCGGAAGCGCAGCAAATGCGGATCCTGGCCGGCACTGGGGCCGAGCTGATCGTGCTTGCCCGCTATATGCAGGTTCTCTCGGATGAAATGTGCCAGAAGATGTCCGGGCGCATCATAAACATCCATCACTCGTTTTTGCCTTCTTTTAAAGGCGCCAGTCCGTACAAGCAAGCTTACGAACGCGGGGTGAAATTGATCGGCGCCACATCGCATTACGTGACCGCAGATCTCGATGAAGGGCCGATCATCGAGCAGGACATCATCCGTGTGACACATGCCCAGTCGAATGATGACTACGTCAGCCTCGGCCGCGACGTTGAGGCACAAGCATTGGCGCGGGCGGTACACGCGCACATCCACGGACGAGTATTCCTCAACGGCAGCAAGACGGTCGTGTTTCCACCTTCGCCAGGTTCATATGCTTCAGAGCGAATGGGATGAACGCCCGCAGGATGATTGAAAGATCAGTTACGGATCACCGGTGGACAAACGGTCGCACGAAGAGGGCATCGGGCGAGGTTCGGGCGATCTGATATGGCCGACCACTGCGTGGTGTCACATTGTTGAGCCGAAGAGCCCGCATGTGCTCTGGCAGGCCCATCGAGACAGACTGACAATTCACCGAGCTTATCATTTTCACGGCGATCTCGAGACAGCGGCCAGGTAGCGGCATCATCGCGTCCGAGTTCTTCGAACTGCAGGCCGCTTTCGTGAACAAACAGATTGACGTTTTCATCGAGCAGGTGCCCTATCGCGATCACCATCGCGTGCTTCTTAGGTATCAAAGGTATCGAACGCAACAAGTGCTCCGCTATATCTCCCTGCTTGACGGTAGCCACTGAGACTCAACGCCCCGCCTCAGAACGTGTCGACGACCGTCAGCACACGGATCTTTCTTGTCCGTCGCGAGCTCATCGTGGACGAAGTCCATCACCCAGACGTCGTTCGGGCCGACGGCTTCCTCCCGGCCTTCCCGCAGCTTCGCCTTCACACGCCGCTTCGGCGTCTTGTTCCTGAGCTGCAGGCCCAAGTCCTGTAAATTCGATAGGATCGCTTCATGTTGATGTCCCAGCCCTCGCACGTGAGCATTACGTGCACGCGGCGGTATCCGTAGCGGACCCGCGTGGCGCAGATGTCCTTGATCCGAGCTTCGATGCCAGCCCTGATCGCGGCGGCGGGACTTGTAGTGAGAGGTGGCGAACTCCAGAACCCAGCATGCCCTTCGGATCGACACGTTCACACGTCTCCGCCACCAGCTCGCGTTTGCGACCAGGCCTCACAGTTTTCGGCGAATGACGTCCTGCAGCATCTCCTTGTCCAAGGACAGATCGGCCACCAGCTTCATGAGCTTGCCGTTCTCGTCCTCAAGCTGCTTCAGCCGCTTCATCGCGGTCGGCAGCAGTCCGCCGTATTTCTTTTTCCAGTTGAAATAGGTCGCTGGCGGATTCCCGCCCGTCGACAGATCTCGGCAACAGGAATCCCGTCCGCTCCCTGCTTCAGAATAAACGCCTTCTGCGCGTCGGAAAACTTCGGGGCCTTCATCATCTTCCGCTCCTCTCAGTCAAGGGATGTTACCGCGGAAAACTCAACTTTCGAACAGTCCAGTTTTCAGGGGTCATTTCTGGCCTCATGAGGCCTGTTTTTCCAGCGTGGATCTCATTGCGAACTCAGCCGGCGGCATGTTGCCGAGGGCCTAGTGTGGTCTGGGGTGGTTGTGATCCTCCTTCCATGAAGTGACGGCGTTGCGGCCCTCGGACAGCGTCGAGAACAGCGTGTTGTTGAGGCGCTCGTCCCTGAGGCTGAGGCGCCCGTTGATGGGGAAGACGGCCCCGCTTCTGAGAAGGGACCGTATACTGGTCCTACACTGCAAAAGGAGCATTCTGATGAACCCAGCCACCGTAGGCCTCGACCTAGCCAAGAATGTTTTTCACGTCCATGTCGCCGATGCATCTGGCAAGACGATTGACAGCAAAAGGCTCACTCGTCGTGATCTCCTGCCCTATTTCAAAGCGTTGCCGCTTTGCCTGATCGGYATTGAGGCCTGYGCAACTGCCCATAACTGGGCCCGTCAGTTGCAAGGGCTCGGGCATGACGTGCGCCTGATTCCTCCAAGCTACGTCAAACCTTTCGTGCGTCGCGGCGCGAAGAATGACGCCACTGACGCGGCGGCAATTTGTGAAGCAGTGACCCGACCCAACATGCGCTTTGTTCCGATCAAATCGCGTGAAGATCAGGCGTTCCTGATGCTGCACAGGGCCCGAGGCCTTTTGGTTAGGCAGCGAACCATGG
>NZ_MDDU01000036.1:0-9609 GCF_001854795.2 Mesorhizobium sp. LCM 4577
GATCGGACAGATCCTCAACGGTGTCACACCGATCGAGTGCTCAAACTACTTCGCAAACTCTGGATATGACCGATGGTAATCCCATCCCGCTCTAGGCCGGCCCCCCGAGCTTTAGTTCGTCCGCGCCACCGGCGTCACCACCACCTGGCTGACGCCGGTGCGGCGCACCACGGTGCAGAGCGTCTCGCGACCGATGCGTTCGGCGTCGAGCATGCGTACCAGATCGTCGACGCCGGTCACCGGCCGGCCATCGATCGCCGCGATGATGTCGCCCTCCTTCAGTCCGGCCTTGGCGGCGGGGCCGTCCTTTTCGACGCTGCGCAGGCGCACCGCCGTGTTCGTGGTCACCTGCGACAGGAGTGCTGCACGGCGCGGCAGGTTGGTCGTGTCGGCGGAGACGCCGATGAAGGCGCGGCGCACGCGGCCGAAGCGGATGATCTCGGAGATGACGAAATTGGCGGTGTTGGAGGCGACCGCGAAGGCGATGCCTTGTGCACCGTGGATCATGGCGGTGTTGACGCCGATCACCTCGCCCGCCGACGACACCAGCGGTCCGCCTGAGTTGCCGGGATTGAGCGCGGCATCGGTCTGGATGACGTCGTCGATCAGCCGGCCGGTCGAGGCGCGCATCGAACGGCCGAGAGCGGAGACGACGCCGGCGGTGACGGTCCATTCGAAACCGAGCGGATTGCCGATGGCGATCGCGATCTGGCCGCGGCGCAGGCGCTTGGAATCGCCGAGCGGCGCGACATCGGCGAAACTGCCGTCGGCGCGCACCAAGGCGATGTCGGTATCCGGATCGCGGCCAAGCACGTGACCTTCGCGCGAGGCGCCGTCCGGCATAGTCACGCGCACGGCGCGGGCATCGCCGACGACATGGAAATTGGTGACGACCAGCCCGTCCTGCGCGATCACGAAGCCCGAGCCATGGCCGCCGGCACCGATGCGCTCGATGCGGCACACGGCCGGGCCGATACGGTCGACAGCATCGGCAACGGATGCCGAGTAAGCGTCGAGCAAAGTGTCATCGGATGGAAGTTGTTCGGCTGCGAAAGCCATGGGCGTGTTCCCTCGTACAATGATGACTATATGTGCGGAGCGGTCGCGATTGCCGCGACCTGACCACATGGCCAGTCCGGCCGGCGACTAGCCGTCAGGCGAGTACCCCCGGCGGCGTTCCGGAGCGATATCTGGGTCACAGAACCCAGGAGACAGTCTTATGAGCGACTTCAATCTCAGTGCCTTTTCCGACGCGATCGCCGATGTCGCGGCCACCGCCGCTCCCGCGCTGGCGAGCTTCGTCACGCACCATCACCGCACCGCGAGCGCCTTCCACTGGCGCGATGGCTACTTCGTCACCGCCGAGGAAGCGGTCGAAGCCGGCGAGGAGATCGAACTGACGCTGGCCTCCGGCGAAAGCATGAAGGCGGAGCTTGTCGGCCGCGATCCGTCGACCGGCGTTGCCCTGCTGAAGCCGGCTTCCGCCGCTGCCGGTTTGCCGCAACTCGCCCAGGCCGGCGCCGTGCGGCCCGGCAATCTGGCGATCGCCGTTGGCAATAGCGACGGCGCCGCGCTCGCCGTGTTCGGCACGGTCGGCGAGGTCGGGCCGGCCTGGCGCTCGATGCGTGGCGGCACGATCGACCGGCGTATCAATCTAGCCATCAACACCGGCGGCCGCTTCGAGGGCRGGCCGGTGCTCGATGCCAAGGGCGGGCTGATCGGCATGCTGTTGTTCGGGCCGCGCCGGCGGGCGCTGGTCATGCCTTACGAGACGATCGAGCGGGCGGTGGCGACGCTACGCGAAAAGGGTCATGTCGCGCGCGGCTATCTCGGCGCCGGGCTGCACCCGATCCGCAATGGCGACACCAAAGGCGCCATGGTGATGAGCCTCGACGACAACGGTCCGGCCAAGGCGGCCGGCCTGCATGTCGGCGACATCGTCGTCGCCTGGAACGGCGAGGCCGTGCACGGACCGCGCGAACTGATCCGCAAGCTCGGGCCGGACAGCGCCGGTACGACCGTGACGCTGGGTGTCTCGAGCGGCGGCGCCGAGCGCGACGTTTCGATCACCATCGGCGAGAAGCCGCTGAGCTGAGAGGATCGATGGTAAGCAGCGCGGCGCAGACGATTGCGAGACCAGAGCCGGCAACTCACCGGCTGACGGTGTTGATCGCGCTCGGCGACGCTGGGCGCGCCGAGCAGCTTGCCGATGCGCTGGCCGCGAGCGACGATCTGGCGCCGGCCTTGGCTGGAAGCGGCGTCGGCCAGATGGCGGATGTCGCCATCGCCGATGAGGCCGGCCTGGAAAGCCGGGTCGTCAGTTCGGGCACGCCCATCGTCCTGCTTTCGCGGCGTGCGGCCAGCGAGCGGGTGGCCGACAATGTGCTGGCCGTGCTGCCTGCCTTCGCCGATGGCCTGCTGATCGCCGCTGCGGCGCGACTGGCGGCGTCAGGCTACCGCGTCGGCAAGGCACCGCCGTTGGAGATCGCGCATGGCGATTTCCACGATGACGAGCTTGCCAGGGAAGAGACGCCTGACGACAACCAGGCCCGCCCGGCCCTGTCGCCGCGCGAGGCGGAAGTGCTGGCTCTGCTGGCCGAAGGCGCGCCGAACAAGGTGATCGCCCGGCGGCTCAACATTTCGGTGCACACGGCGAAGTTCCACGTCGCCGCCATCCTGATCAAGCTCGGCGCCGCCAACCGGACCGACGCGATCGCGATCGCGATGCGGCAAGGGCTGGTGCTGGTCTAGGCTTCCCCTGCACGACGCAGCGTAATCGCCGATTGGTTCGTTGGGGTCTTGCGCCACGACTGTCCGCCGCGCAATTTGCCTCCACATCGAAGAGGGAGGCGAAGGATGTCGCTCAACGGAAAGACGCTGTTCATCTCGGGCGGATCGCGCGGCATCGGGCTGGCGATCGCGCTCAGGGCGGCGCGCGACGGCGCCAATGTGACGATCGCGGCCAAAACCGCCGAGCCGCATCCGAAGCTGCCGGGCACGATCTACACGGCGGCCGAGGAAATCGAGCGGGCGGGCGGCAAGGCGCTGCCGGTGCTTTGCGACATCCGCGACGAGGCGCAGGTCGCCGATGCGGTGGCGAAAACCGTCGAGCGGTTCGGCGGCATCGACATCTGCGTCAACAATGCCAGCGCCATCCAGCTCACCGGCACGCTGGAGACCGACATGAAGCGCTACGATCTGATGCACCAGATCAACACGCGCGGCACCTTCCTGGTTTCCAAAATGTGCATTCCGCACCTGAAGTTGGCCAAGAATCCTCACATCCTGAATCTGGCGCCGCCGCTCGACATGAAGGCCAAGTGGTTCAAGAATCATGTCGCCTACACGATGGCGAAGTTCGGCATGTCGATGTGCACGCTCGGCATGAGCGCCGAGTTCGCCAAGGAGGGCATCGCGGTGAATTCGCTATGGCCGATCTCGACCATCGACACGGCGGCGGTGCGCAACCTTCTGGGCGGCGCGACGGTGGCGGCGATGAGCCGCTCGCCCGACATCATGGCCGATGCCGCGCATGCGATCTTCCTGCGACCGTCGCGCGAGGCGACCGGCAACTTCTACATTGACGAAGAGGTGCTGCGCGCCGAAGGCGTCACGGATTTCTCGATCTACGCACCGGGCGCAGCCGATCAGCTCGCGGGAGACTTCTTCGTTCCAGACGAGGTGTTTGCGAACTCGCAGACCAAGGTCAAAAGAATCTACTGACGGGCTCGGCGGTCTATTCCGCCGCCTCGGCCTTCTTGCCTTTCGCCAGCGCCATCACCCGGTCGATATAGGCAAGCATCAGCGCCGAAAAGACAAAGGCCAGATGCATGATGGTCAGCCACATCAGCTGCTCCGTCGTGTAGGAAGCGTGGTTGAGGAAGACCTGCAGCAGGTGGATAGAGGAGATCGCGACGATGGTCGAGGCGACCTTGACCTTCAGCGAGCCGACATCGATCGTTCCCAGCCAATGCACCTCGCCGTCCTGCTCGTCGAAGCGGCTGACGAAGTTCTCGTAGCCCGAGATGATCACCATCACCACCAGCGAGGCGACCAGCGCCGCGTCGATCAGGCCGAGCATCTTCAGGATGGTGTCGGTGTCGCCGAGCGTGAAGGCGCTGATCACAAACTCGTAAAGCTTCTTGCCGAAGGACAAGGCATATGTCGCGAGCGCCACGCCAAGCCCGAGATAGAAGGCGACCAGCAGCCAGCGCGAGGCGAGGATGACGGATTCGATGGCGAGTTCGAGACGCTTCATGAAGGCTTCCGGTCAAATTGCGATAGAGGCTATTTCGGCCAGACAGGGCCGGTTTTCAAGACAAAAAACCCCGCCGGGGAGGGGACCCGGCGGGGCTCAGTCGTGTCCCGCTGGAGTCGGGACAGGGCAGGGAACGCCCTGTAGGGAATTTGGGTGTCGCAATGCGGCAATTCAATGAGTTAGCTCCAGTCGACAGGACAAATCTTCTTGAGCCGGGAAAGGAAAAGGCCCGTCCGGCGCGGACGGGCCTTTACCTTAAGCGTTGATTCCAGAAATCCGATCAGGATCTTGAAATCCAACGCTCATTGCTGGTCACTGTTGCTCGCCACCGGCGCCACCAACGAGGTGATGCGGCGGATGGCGACACGCCGGTTCTCGCGGTTCGGCCCGGGCGTGTTCACCTTGAGATACTCCTCGCCATAGCCCTGCGTGGTGAGGTTCTCGGCCGGGATGCCGAAGGCGTTGGTCAGCGCCTCGGCGACCGCCTCGGCGCGTCGGTCCGACAGGGCGAGGTTCGCATCCGGCGTGCCGACGGCGTCGGTGTGGCCTTCGATCAGGAAGGTCTCGGCCGGGTTCTTCTTGAGCAGTTTTTCCATGGCGCTGGCGACGCCATCGAGCTTCTGCACCTCGGTGTCGGAGATCGTGGCCGAGCCGAAGTCAAAGTTCAACGTGTCAAGATCGATGCGCCGGGCGATATCGCGCACGCGGGCCGACCGCTTCACCTCGTCGATCGAGTAGAGACGCTGCACCCTCTCCACCGGCGGCTGCTCAAGGAAGGTGTAGTAGTCGTYGTCGCTTTCGACATCCTCGGAATCGAGAATGTAGTCCCGGCGGGGCATGTCGAGCCGCATCGGCGGCAGGTCGTCGCCGGGATCGCGCCACTCGTCGACATCGTTGTAATAACGCTCGTCGACATAGCTCAGCACATATTCGCGCCCGTCCGGCGTAATGCGCGAACGCCTGACGACATCGCCATTGCGGTTGCGGATGGTGACGATCCTGACGCCGTTATCGCGCTCCACGATCTCGCGGGTTCGGCCGCCCGAAAGATCCTCGTAGTAGACGTCTCTGGCGCCGCGCGTGATGCGAGGTGCCTCGTTGCTCTCCACGAATGTCTGGTTGTTGAACTGGAGGATCACGCGGTCTCCGAGCTGCTTGACCACATCAGCACCCTGCGGCCGCCGGCGTTCGCGCACAACGTCCTGCGGCGTCAGGTCGACGCGCTTGCCCTTTTCCTCGGTGACGGGAGCGATCTTTTCAGGCTGGATCGCCTGCTGCGCCGTCTTGTCGTCGGTGGGTGGCGGGCCCTGATCGACCGGGGCAGGCTGCTGCGCCTGTTGGCCACCCTGCTGTCCGGCCTGATTGGCGTTGCGGCCATTGCCGGCCTGACCATTTTCGGTTTGAGCGCCGCCGGTCTGGGCACCGCCGTTCTGGCCGCCGCGACGCTTGCGGAAGGCATCCTTCTGGCTGTCCAGAACCGGCGCCTCGTTCGGGTTGGCGGTTTCGCCCTGTGCGGCATTGCCGCCGTTGGCCGGTTGGTTGTTGTTCGCTGGCTGATTGCCGGTGACCGGCTGCTGCTGGCCGGTGGCGGGCTGGCCAGTCTTGGTTTGCTCGCCGGTCGCGGGCTGTTCGCCGTTTGCCGGCTGTTCGGCAGCCGGTTTCTTGCCGTGCTTCTTCTTGTCCTGGGCCTGTTCGCCCTGGACCGGCTGCTCGCCATTCTGCAGCGGTTCGGCCTGCGGCACAGGTTCACCTGCCGGCGCCGGCTTTTTGGCCGGCTCGTTGGTCTGCGTCTGCTCGGCAGGGGCGGTCTCGCCCTGCTGGTTCTGCTTGTGCCTCTTCCTGAGCTGATTGCCGCCTTGCTGGTTGTCATTGGCGGGAGCGGTCTGTTCAGCCGGGGCGACCTGCTCGCCGGCCTGGCCGGCGGGTTCGCCCTGCTGCTGATCGCGTTTGCGCTTCTTGCGGCCCTGGTTGCCTTGCTGGTCGCCCTGTAGCTGGTCTGTTGCGGCAGGCGCGGCCTGCTCAGCAGGCTGTTCGGCCGGCGCGGCTTCCTTCTGCTGGTTGCRCTTCTTCTTGCGCGGCTGCTGCTCGTCGGTCGCCGGCTGGCCACCCTGGTCGGCGGGCGCGGCCTCGGTCTGCTGCAACTGGTCACGCTTCTTGCGCGGCTTGAATTGCTGCTCGTCGGTTGCAGGCTGGCCGCCTTGATCGGCGGGCGCAGCCTCGGTCTGCTGCTGCTGGTCGCGTTTCTTGCGCGGCTTGAATTGCTGCTCGGCCGGGGCAGCTTCCCCGGATTGGCCATTGTCCATCTGCTGCTGCTCTTGCCGCTTCCGGCGCGGCTTCTGCTCGGGCTCGGCAGGTGCCGCTTGTTCGGTAGCCGGCGCCGACTCGCTTTGCTGCTGCTGTTCGCGCTTCCTTTTGCGCGGCTGCTCGGCTCCGCCCTGTGCGCATTCCTCGGCCGACTGGCCTTCGGCGCAAGCGGCCTGGGCCAGCACGAGCGGCGCGCCGTGCAGGCTGCCGGAAGCGGCACCCCCCTGCAGCGGGTACGCGCCCAACGGCGCGGACGCCATAAGCAGGCCGATTGCCGTGCCCGCCAGAATCCGTGGTTGGCGTTTCATATCAATTTTCTCCTAGTGGGGTCCCATCCCTGCCCAAACTTTCGTCAACCGCAATTGGTTCCGCCAGGCATTGGCGCCAGCCAAGGATGCCTGCCCGGCCTTTTGAAGGCAATTTCGTGTTTTTCTAATGTTGATACTGGGTCGTTCGTCACCGCAGCGCTTGACCGAAAGGCCGTGGATGGCCAAATCCAGCAAAATGACCGCGCCATTCTGGAAAACGAAGACGCTTGAGGCGATGACCCCGGCCGAATGGGAATCGCTATGCGACGGCTGCGGCAAATGCTGCCTGTCGAAGCTCGAGGACGAGGATACGGGCGAGATCTTCTGGACAAGCGTCGGCTGCAGGCTGTTCGATGCGCAGAACTGCCGTTGCTCCGACTATCCCAATCGCTTGGCGCGGGTGCCTGATTGCGTCGGCCTGACGCCGCAGAATGTGCGCACCATCACCTGGCTGCCAAAAACCTGCGCCTACCGGCTCATCGCCGAGGGCCATGATCTCTACTGGTGGCACAGGCTCGTTTCGGGAAGCGCTGCGACCGTACACGAAGCCGGCATTTCGATCCAGGGCCGCGTGAAGGCCAAGGAAACCGATCTGGCCGAGCCAGACGACTACTTTGATTATATACTGGACGACGAACCTTGACGGGTTCGCGTCTTGATGACGAACCGTAGCCGGTTCGCGTCTTGATGACGAACCGTAGCCGGTTCGCATCTTGATGACGAACCGTAGCCGGTTCGCATCTTGATGATGAATCCTGAGGGGTTTGCGTTATGACGACGAGCCCTGACGGGCTCGCGCCTTGATGACGAACCGTAACCGGCTCGCAACGCATATTGATGACGAAAGCTGAAGGGTCCGCGTTTAAGGACGAATCGTATGGGGTTCGCGTTTAAGCACTACGAGCAACGAACCTGGGCGGGTTCGCGTTTGAGGGCGGACTTATCAGGTCCGCATTTGGCACCAAGGGCGACGAACCCTGACGGGTTCGCGCTTACATGAACCGGACATGAATGGCCGGTTCGCGGAAAATTCAGACGCAAAAAGGCATTTTCCCATCATCGGTTCTAAGGGCGACAGCCCACAACAAGGAGAGAAGACGATGTTCAACACGATCAAGACGGCAGCTCTTTCGGCCCTGGTCGGACTTGGCGCCTTGGCCGCCATTCCGGCGCATGCGGACAGCCTCTATCTCGGTTTCGGGGACAGGCACGACCCGCGTTTCGGCATCTACACCGGCGACGACGACGGCTATCGCCGCGACTGGCGTCGCGATCGGGACTGGCGTGGCTGCTCGCCGGACCGCGCCCTCGACAAAGCCGAGCGCATGGGTCTGCATCGCGTCCGCATCGTCGACATCAGCCGTCGCACGGTGAAGGTCGCCGGCCGCCAGTATGGCGACCGCGTGGTGGTGGTGTTCGCCAACGAGCGCGGCTGCCCGATCATCTATCGCTGAGGCTGAAAGGGCGACCCTTCGCGAGGATCGCCTGTGCGGACGATCCCCCGCGGGATCGCCTATGAGATATGATCTTCTGCGAAGATCAATCGACTAGCGGAGCCCTTCGAGGTGAGGCGCGGCTCGAAAAAGCCCCGGAGGGTCGACCCTCCGGGGCTTTTTTGCGTGTCGGTGGCGCGCCTGCGGCGCCGGCCGGTCGTTACTTCAACTCAAAGGTGACCGTGACCTGGACGTTGTAGGAATTCTCGCCGGCCTGCACCGGGACGGCCGAACGCGCCGCATCGAACGACTTGGCCGCCATCGGCATCGGCGCCGGCGCGATATTCTGGTCGGTGATCTCGAGCACCTTGCCCAGGCTGACGCCCGCCGCTTCCGCAAGCGTCTTTGCCTTGGCCATGGCGTCGGCGACGGCCTTCTTGCGCGCCTCGGTGATCGTCGCCTTCGGATCGTCATTGGTGAAGGCGATGCCGCCACCCTGATTGACGCCGAGCGACACCGCCTTGTCGAGAATCTCGCCCGTCTTGTCGACATCGCGCACGCGCACCGACAGCGTGTTGGTCACCTGGTAGGCAACGAGCTGCGCCTCCTGGCTGCCGTCGGCCTTGTTGGTGTAGTTGTAGCGCGGGTTGATCTGTATGCCGGCAGTCTGCAGGTCGCGTTCGGCAATGCCCGCGGATTTCATCGCCGCGATCACCGCCGCCATGGCGTCGTTGTTGGCATCGAGCGCTTCGCGCGCGCTCTTGGCCTCGCGCATGACGCTGAGTGAAAGGATCGCCATGTCCGGCGCCACCGTCGCTTCGCCTTCGCCGGACACGATGATGCGGGGCGGAGGCTGGGTGTCGGCGGCGCTTGCCAGCGCCGGAAACGCGACCGCGGCAGCGAGCGCGATGGGCAAAAGATGTCTGGTCATGAAAACTCCTCGAAGTCTGCGGTCCGCAGCCCCGAGCCGCATCTGCCTCGACCCGCAAAGGCATCGATTCCCGGCAGTGCGGCGCAAGGGCCGGACCTGTTTCGCGCCCTATGGGCGCAGGCCGCTCTACGGCGCGAATATGGGCTGATTTTGGCGTTTTGCGCCAGCGCTTTCGAAAGCCTTGTGCGACGACAAGAAAAACACTAAGCCAGCCCGCGTGGGGCCTGTAGCTCAATGGTTAGAGCCGGCGGCTCATAACCGCTTGGTTGGGGGTTCGAGTCCCTCCGGGCCCACCAAATTATTGTATATCAATACGTTGCGCTTAAGACTGACGCCGACGATCTTGTGCAGAAACCCTGCTCAAGGGGATAGCGC
>NZ_MDDU01000037.1:0-8953 GCF_001854795.2 Mesorhizobium sp. LCM 4577
AATCTCCCCGTTTACCGCGGGGCACTTGATGCCAAAGTTGCTGACCCAGGAGGTAATCTTCAGTGCCGAAAACTGGCCGGTCTTTGATCGGAATGCTGGCCGGCTTCAAATCGGAACGGTGGCCGGTCTTTGATCGGAATAGCGGCCGGCTTCGCGTCGGAATCCGCACCTTCGACCATCTCCGGTCGGAGGAAGTTTTCCGATTGTTCGGCGAGATGGCCAAGGTGGGTCAGGTCATTTACCTGACGCATCATCAACACCTTTGCGAGATAGCGAAGTCGGTTGTCCCCAACGTGGCCATCCACGAGCTCGGGTAATTCAAACGGGGTCGTTGCCGGCGTGTGCTCGAAACAAGTGGCATCGCCAATAACCGCTTCGCGCCTCCTTTGGGACGTTCAATTGGTTTATGACGTCTGCTGAAATCGGATTCGTCCGATACGGGCCACCATTCGCGCTAGGTCCGCGACGATCGCCCATGACGGCTGTTTTGGCGGTCAGTCGCCGCACGCCGGCCGCCATGCGTTGGCTCGACGCTCAGGTCAGAGGGTCAGACGAGCGATGATCTTCGCTGGCTTCACTGCTCGGATCGAAGGTGTGACGGCTTCTGGTATTTGGAAGGTCCTCAGGTTCTGAGCTTTGGATGTGGAGCCCGGTATCGCTGCCTCTGCGGAAGCAATGTCTTTTGCACTCACCTGCAGCGACTTGCAGGCTCCCTTCTCGTCCCAAAGATTCTTGGCAACCGCGCTTCCCACCGCCGCCGTGATGGCAGTGGGTGCGACATCGTTCGGCGCGACTTGACGCGTCGCGATCAACGCCTTGATTGCCTCACCGAGGATCGCAGCGGAGTCGTCGAAGCCAATCCCGCGAACTTGATCGAACCTCTTCTCCGTGCTCCCGTCAATGATGCAGTGATGCGCAATGAAGATCCAGTCGTGGATCATGTAGGCTGGGGCATAGCCCCAAGGTGACAGCCCTTTGAAGACCTGCGCGATCTTCGGGATTGAGCCGCCGTCCGTGTACATGAGGCCTGGCTTGATCGTGCTTCCTGGTGCTGCCGGATCTGCCCGATGGAAGATCAAGGGATCATGAGGGTCGGGCACGAACAGGAAACTCCCGTCACCGGAATTGTTGCCCTCACCGACCCACATCACGAACAAGCTGCCGGATATCTCACCGGTGGTAAGCTTCTGGTAGTCTATGGAGCTGCATCCTGCTGCCGTTGCAACTGCGAGCGCGATCACGCTCGTAAGGAAGCGACCTGCAAATCGCCGAGACAGGCGGATCTGATCGCTAAACGCATTGTGCCGCATCGTTCCACCTCGGTCGAACAGGGTGCTGATGGTATGAGACGCTGCCAAACGAACGGACGAAGTCAGAGAAAACCGACCCAATGGCTCTCGGCGACAATCGAGATTGGCAACCCCTCGTCGCGCCAGGCGGTCGCTTTGAAAATCTTGTCGCCAAACGATGAGTGCTTCCAAGACTCCGTGGCGTACGCACCGATCACGAGCACGTCGGTCTTTTGCGTCAAACTGCCGGCGCGGCCGCCACGATCCGCTATGGCCTGCTCGCAGTATTTTCGCTGGCCATAATTGAACGTCCCGGTGAAACAGTACGACCGACCTTCAAAGGTCAAATGCGGAGGCGGATAGCAAAGGGGCAGGGTGGTCGGCTTCAACACTTCCCCGAGTTCGAAATCTCGGTTCGAGAAGCTGTTCAACGTATCGAGAAGTTCGGTGTGCTCATCGGCATCGAGCACGCCGTCCGCAAGGATTTCATTGACCCGTCGGTACAAGGTCCGGACGATCGGCTGATCGCTAATCTCGACGTTCGCGGCCAGCCATTTTTGAAGGAACTCGACTTCCGCCTTGTTGATACTTCCGTCTGCAGCGAGGCCGCGCGCTAACCCAATCAACTCATCGATCTGCCGCGAAGAAATACGATCGCCGCCGACGCGGTTGTAAAACTTGTCATCCATGAACCCCTCCCTAGCAAAGCGTCTCGCACGCTACCCCGTCACCATCCCTATCCAGCTTGCGGCCCCACGCACAGTTGTGCAGGTACCATTGGGCGTCTGCGCAGGAACTGATTTGCGAGCAGTACCGCCGGGGCTCGCACGAAAGGCCGCCGCTTTGCGCGACCAGCTTGCGACTGATGATGCCGAACGGCTGGCTCGACGGCGCAGCCCCGTCGCCATGCGATGCGCGCCAGTCCCAAGGCGCTTCGAACTTGCCAACCCATAGACCAAGCCTCGCCGCCTTGGCGTTGGCCTGCTGCGGCGCGTAGGCGCCGTTGCTGTAGTGCGGCCAATCGAGCGCCTGGCCATGCTCTACCATCCACGTAGCCACGCTCGCGCCGTCGGCGCGCCAGCAGTCGCCGACGAAGCGGTGATAGCGATCCCAAGTCACGAAAGTGCACTGCACCGGCCGCGAGGCGGCCAGGAAACTATCCAGCGCTTCGGCGGATCGCTGACCGCATGGGTACTCGAAGCCCTTGGCGTCGTCGCAATATTGCTTGCTCTCTGGCGCGTCGATCCCGTTGAACCGAATGCGCTGGCCGTGGATCTCGATTGTGTCACCGTCAATGACGGACGCCACGCCGATCATGGGGGCGGGCCTTGGCTCGATCCAGTTCGAAGGGGTCAGGTCGAGCAACCGGTCACTATGCACCATGACCATCTCAGCGGCGAAGGCGCCTACTGCAGCGGCGGTCACGAAGATCAACCGTCGGGGCACACTCGCCCACCGCAGTGCACGGGAGTGTTTTGCGCCAGTGCGCTTGCGCCAGCCATCAGAACGATTGTCGTAACGAGACCTATCCACACCCCACTCCCCAGCGGAGAGAATGCTCCTAAATGTAGCAGAGGTCTAGTGAGGTCTATTTTGCCGAGGATTCCCTTAGGAGTTGAGGCCGCACTTACCCTAGCGCAACAACTGCTAGTCCCGATCCGAAGCTCGTTTCGAAGCCAATATGCTCAGCTTCGGAATTGTCGCAGCGTCGTATGGCCTCGAAGGCGATCAGCTATTGTCTTCGACCGGCGCACTGGGGCCATTTTTCTTGATCGAGTCGATGGCGTTCTGAGCGCTGGATTTGCTTGCGTAGCCCTCGGTCGAGAATATCACCTCGCTGTTGTACTTGAAGCGAACGCGAAACTCGCCACCTTTGTCCTTATAGATTTCGAACTCATGTGCCATGGGTGTGCCCTCCGTTGACAGTGAGAAGCCCGTAGGAATCGAGAAGGCCTTCAAGATCGCCATGGCCTGCCAACAGGTGTTTTGCGTCTCGTTTGGGCTACGGAAGCGGAGTGAGCATCCCTGAGGATGCTAGCGTGCTGCGATCGTCGACCCGTTTGATCAGCCACAATGTCTAGTCTGGACAACCCGCCAGACAATGGATCGAGGCGCACGCGGATCCGACTCGGCGGCAGCTTTGCGCCGGTGGGTTCAACCGGTCACTGCAACACTCTTAATCTGAGAGGATGAGGAGGTGTTGCATGGTGACGTCACGGATCTGGTTTACGTCAGCGCAGAAGGCCGAGCTTCGGGAGCGATGGAAGCAAGGTCAGAGCATTTCGTCGATCTCGCGGGCACTGGACCGCCGGAACAAGACCGGCGTTCAGCGGATCGTATCCTTACACGGCGGCATTGCTCCCTCAGCAAGGCGTAGAGCAGCCTCGGCGCTCGGGCTGGCGGAGCGCGAAGAGATCTCTCGCGGGATCGCGGCGGGTCTCGCGATACGCGCTATTGCACGACGCGCAATCTTGTTGTCGGTGTCGGTGGTGGTGAACGCGTCATAGTTCCTGCCGTCGAGCCCCACACCATTGTCTTCGACCACGATCTTTGAGGGAGCCTGTCTGCTCGCCATGGTGAGCGTGACAATGATTTTCCCTTGGGTTGCGACGTTGTCCTTGAATCGATCCTGGGTGCTGTGGATCGAGTTGCTGACCGCTTCGAAGAGTGGTTGCATAGCGTCAGCTGCGTTGGTCGGCTTGGGAAGCCGATCAATCCTTTTGACGAAATTTGTCTTCAACGATGGCATCTATTTCCCCCGCTTAATATCGCTTACTTGACGGGCCTTTCTGGGTGACCTTCAAGCGTTGTATTGTAAACGATGCTCCCTCCGGACATTACTGGAGCGATCAGGTCGGTAATGAGATAAAGCGCAGCCGCTGACAACGCGTATCCGTCCTGCCCAGCCTCTCGCGGTTGGCAGAACCGAACCAATGGCAAGTTTAGGGCCGCCACGCCAGCGCTCGGAACGGCATAGACATCAGTTCGTCGTCAAAAGAACTGCCTTTGCGGTTCGGACCAAACGACCATGAATCTCGACGATTTCGCCGGCCATGCCGTGCAGCTCTTTGACAACGCGCTTGAACCTATCCGGGAACTTGTCCTCCCACTCCGACGGCACCGCGATCCAACCTGGTCCGTTGGCAGGAAATGTGCTCCGATTGATCTCGACCAAGTAGTCCCGGGCCTTAGTCCATAATTCCAACCGCACTGCGTCAATCTGCGACGAACTGAACTCGCGCTCCGGCGCGTTCCAGTTTGCGACGAATTCCCGAAGTGGATCTAACCTCGCTGAGGGAAACGAAAACCCAGCCATGTTCCATTCGTCGATGAACCCAATGACTCCGTCCGATCGCATTAGTTGCAGATACTCTTCGTACAGTGTCTGGTCGTGTGCCTTGCTCGGATCGACACCGCGCTTGAACTGCGGATAGTGCTTAAAGAAGACGGAGTCCTCGAGGGCGAGGTCTCCCACGACGTCGTCCCAGAACAATATGTCGACCAGAAAATCCCCAGCAGCCTTGCGGGCAATCGAGATCAGACGGACATCTCTCTGCAGAGTCGCGTCACGTGGCGCAGTGGTGGAAATGTAGAGGTGGTCGAGCTTGGGCCTGAAGCCCTCGGCATTGGCGATTTCGTTTTCCACCACCTTCAATGAGATCCCAGCCAGCGTGTTCTTGCATTGCACCCCGATATGCTCGCCCACGCCATCATGCCCCCATATGTCGACCCCGTCCTGCGCTTGGCCTTTGCGCCCGTTGCCGAAAAACTTCGAGGAATCCCATCGATGCTTCGCTGCCGAAAGGCAGATGTCTTCGAACTCCTCCCAGGACTTTGGTGGCGGAACTTGAGAGGACGAAATGGTGGGCATCAGTGGTGTCCAAGATGAGCGCATGAGAGCACTTCTGCCCGACGTTCACGCGATTGGCTATAGGCCAACCTTCGATTCCCCCACATTGCTCGGACATGTTGGCGGCACAAGTATCGCGAACAGTCAAAGACTTGATCGATCGGGTGACGCCGGCCGACAATGGCTGGCATCCAAGGACAATGGGCGAAGACATGCCATGGTGAGGTTTAGGCCGCCAGACCGATTGCACCTATGATACCCGCCACTGCAATACGCTGGCATTAACTCGGGCAAACAGCAGGTGGCTAATGTCCGCTATTGGAAACGGCTTTGTAGTTATGAATGACCGAAATGAGGTCCGAAGCTGACCACGTGCATGCAGTGCTCAACGGCAGGTGTCACGCGGTGCACACCGCGAAGCGTACTGTCGTCGGCAGGGGCTAGAGTCCAGAATTATCTGTCGTTGGCCGGACTGCTAAGTGGATGATATCGCGCTGCTTTCGCCCGAAGAGGTTGCCAATGCCTTTCGGACAAGAGGTTACCAATGTGCCCCAACGACAATCAATTCCCGATTGGCCTTAAGGAGATGTTTTGATTGAGCTTATTCCGGCCAGGATTGATAACTTAAGGCCACTAAACACGCGCATTGGTAACCCCCAGCGACAGGTTTGGTAACCCGCATCGACCAAGGTCCCGTTCCGCGCTGCCCCCCACAATCGCGTTGTGTGACAGAAGGCATCAGCATCTCAGCGTGGCGCGTGCGCAGGGCTTCAACGTCCTGACTCAATTTTGGACAGCGACAGATAATTCGGGACTGCACACTGATGCGCACAGCGGTGGCGGACGCGGCGTTATGACTCGGATATATCGGGTTGGAGTGGGTGGCGGTTTGGCGTGCGGCGTGATTCCATCGGGTCATGTCGGAGTCACCCGATTCTCGAACGCTGACCCCTGCGGACCTGCTCGACATGATCGTGCATTTGCGGGCGGAGGTGACCGGGCTTAGCGCCGAAAGTGCGGCTCTGAAGGATGAWATACGGCGTCTGAAAGTTCCACCGCCGAGCCCGACGTTGAAGCCGGGCGGGATGGAGCCGTCGTCCAAGCGGAGCTCGCCTGCGGCAACGGGTCCGAAGCGGCGTCGCTTGAGCCGGGCCACCGTCACCGAAGAGCGCCGTCTTTGTTATGAGCCGCCACCGGGGTCGCGGTTTCTGGGCGAACGAGCTTCGTGGTGCAGGATCTGGCCATCGGGTGCCGGTGCTCCGCTATGGTGTTGCCATGGTTACTCCCACCCGACGACAGATAATTCTGGGCTCGGCCCTCACGACGCCACATAATTCCGGACATTACACCATAGAACAGTTTCCAGCCGCCTGGCCGGCTTTGAGCTGCTCTGAACAGGCAAAAAGGAGATAGCATGGATCCCTTTGGCAACGTCAATCCATCCCGCGTCTCAGATCTCGCCCGCACAGACGATGCAGGCTCGCAGCAGCAGACCGACCAGGTGCGTTTTCAGGAGCATCTGAACGCGTTGCGGCCAGGCCAGCATCGGCCAGCTGTCCCAAACAGCCGTCTCGCCAGGCGGCGAACCGGCTCACATGCAAATGCGGTTGGTCCGAGCATGCTGCAAGAGGAGGACGCGGAAAGCGGTTCGCAGTTGCCCTTTGCTCCACCAGCTCACTCACCTGCGCAGAGTTTTGACCAGGACGAGCTCTTTGCCGCCGCCGATCGCGCCGGGCCGTTTGCGGCTGCAAGTTTCGCTTCGCAGTTCTGGCAGGATGCGGAGCGGGTGGCCCACTCACCGGCGCAAAGTSGCGATCAGCCGCGGAGCCGCGCGGCGATTGGGGACGGTTACGAAGCTTTGAGTTCCATCCCGCCGCCGCGGGTCAACCCGCCCGCCACGGGCTTTGGAAGCGCACCCGATGGCGTGAGCCTCCCTCACG
Source organism: Mesorhizobium sp. LCM 4577 (assembly GCF_001854795.2). Taxonomy (NCBI): domain Bacteria; kingdom Pseudomonadati; phylum Pseudomonadota; class Alphaproteobacteria; order Hyphomicrobiales; family Phyllobacteriaceae; genus Mesorhizobium; species Mesorhizobium sp. LCM 4577. Next base: position 7,080 of record NZ_MDDU01000037.1, read on the forward strand.
TCATCGCGGACGCATATCGGCCTGCGGCCAATCAACAGGGCGATTTGACCGGCGCAAGCCATACAATGCCGACCGCGGCGCCGCACCAGGCTGCCGTCGTTCAGCAAACGCGCAGTCGCAAGCGCGGCCGCGAGCATCCGGACGAGGCGCTTTTTGCCGCTTACCGTGCCCAGGCGGCTAAAACAGCTAAGGTGGGTGAAAGCTCGATTCGTGGCGATATAACGGCGCTGCGCAAGTTCAGCATATGGCTAGACGAGAACGATCAGAGCCAAATCCGTAGCCGGATTGACGACGGGCAGCTCGTCAGTCTGGTGAAGGACTTTGCGGGCAACGATGCCGTACTACTGGGCGACACCAAAGTGGCGTTGGGAAGGCTGCGGCAGCATTCTGCCGGACAGCCTGTGACGGCTGCTTCGACTGTTCGACCCGGCACGAAGGACGATGAGGAACTCTTCGCCCAATACCGGGCAAAAGTCGTGGTCAAAGGACCAACCTTGAGGGACGAACTAGCGGCGCTGCGCAAGTTCAGCAGATGGCTTGACGAGAACCATCGGACGCAGATCGCCGGCCGGATTGAGGACCCCGGGTTGGACGCGCTGGCGAAGGACTTCACGGAGCGCGAGGGCGCCCGTATCAGCCCGGCGCTGAAGAGGCTCCGGCAGCTTTCTGTCAGACAGCCAGTGACGGCTGCTTCGAATGTTCGACCTGTCACCAAGGATGATGAGAACCTCTTGGCCCAGGCTGCCGGCCTCCAAGAAGGGACCATGGGAGGCGGTTTGACCGGCGCGCGCCATACAATGTCGGCCGCGGCACCGCACCAGGCTTCCCTCGTTCAGCAAACGCGCAGTCGCAAACGCGTCCGAGAGCATCCGGACGAGGCGCTTTTTGCCGCCTACCGCGCTAAGGTGGCTAAAACAGCCAAGGTGAGTGAAAGCTCGATTGCTCGCGGTATAGTGGCGCTGCGCAAGTTCAGCACATGGCTTGACGAGAACCATCGGACCCAGATCGCCGGCCGGGTTGATGACGAGCAGCTGGACGGTCTGGCAAAAAACTTTGCGGGCAAGGATACCATACTACTGAGCGATATCAACGTGGCGTTGGGAAGGCTCCGACAAGCCTATGCCGGACAGCCTGTGACGGCTGCTTCGACTGTTCGACCCGGCACGAAGGACGATGAGGAACTCCTGGCCAGATACCAGACAAGAGCCGTAGCTGCCCGCCTCAAAGAAGGAACCATGTGGCACGATCTAGCGGCTCTGCGCAAGTTCAGCACATGGCTTGACGAGAACCACCAGAGCCAAATCCACGGTCGGATTGAGGACGAGCAGTTGGACCGTCTGGCGAAGGACTTCGCGGGCAACGATGCAAAACTACTTTCTGAACTTAACGCCGCATTGGGAAGGCTCCGGCAAGCCTATGCCGGACAGACTGTCACAACAGCTAGATCGCGTCCTGTCAGCGAAGAGAACCAGGTGATCGAAGATGCATGTCGGGCAGCTRCAGGCAGGTACGGAAAAGACACGCTAAGTAAGTATCGGAGTCATTTGTGTCGTTTCAACAGCTGGCTTAGTCAGAACTTCGGCAAGGGCATTGCCCAGATTGAACCCGCGGTTCTGAGCCGGGCGGTTGACGAATACAAGAAGAACGCAGGCCCCSGTTTCGGCACAGCCTGGGGCTTTCTGCAGAGATATCGGCAAATGGTCGCAGCCAACAATGCGCTGGGCTTGGCAGCCCATGGGCAAGCGGCCCCGCGCGGGCAGCCAAGCGGCCCGCCCACTGGAGCTGTACAGAGCACCTCGCCCGTCGCCTTCTCGCCCATCCCCATGTCCCCGAGCGACCCGGCCTGGGACGTGCTGCGAGCCTTCCATGAAGAA
>NZ_MDDU01000038.1:0-7202 GCF_001854795.2 Mesorhizobium sp. LCM 4577
CTTGAACCCAACGAAACTGCAAACCAGTGAAGGGGGTCAGTTCCTCACTTCGCCAAAGGGGTCAAATCCTCACTTCGCTTGACAACAGTTTGGCGGCGTCGGTCCTCGGGTGCCTTGTTGCGTTCATGGATGATTGATTTCGCCGTTTTCGGCGCCGGTCAAGAGGGGCGCGGCCTTTTGCTTTCGCATGCTGTCGCCCTGGAGCACGATGCGGTGGGCGTTGTGCACGATCCTGTCGAGAATGGCGTCGGCGACGGTGGGGTCTGCGATCAGGTCATGCCATCTGGCCACCGGGACCTGAGCGGTGATCAGGGTGGATTTGCGGCGATAGCGTTCCTCGACGATTTCGAACAGATGGAAGCGCTGTTGGTCGGTGAGGGAGTGGGTTCCGAAGTCATCGAGGATGAGCAGTTGTGCGCGGGTGAGTTTGTCGATGAGGCATGGGAAGCGGCCATCGAGGCGGGCGAGCGCCAAATCCTCGAACAGGCGCGGCACGCGCACATAGAGCACGGAATGATCGAGCCGTGCTGCTTGCCGACCGAAGGCGCAGGCCAGCCACGACTTGCCGGTTCCGGTCTGGCCGGTGACGATCAGGTTCTCATGCGCCTTCAGCCATTCACCCTGGGCGAGCGCCATGGTGCTGCGCCGGTCGAGCCCGCGTGGCGCGGCAAAGTCGATGTCCTCGATGCAGGCTTCGGGAAAGCGCAGCCTGGCTGAGGCGAGCCGGTTCCGGACGCGCTTGTCGGCCCGTATAGCGACCTCGCGGTCGAGCATCAGGCCGAGCCACTCGTCACGGCTGAGCTCGTTGGCGTTGTTCCGTTCGGCCAGTTCGCGCCAGGCGGCAGCCATGCCGGCCAGACCGAGGGCCTGCATCTGGTCGAGGGTGGGGTTCGTCAGCATTCTTTCTTCCTTTCCTTCACTGGTAATAGGTGGAGCCGCGGATGTTGGCGTGCTGGGGTGTCGGCTTTGCCGGTTCTGCGGAACTGGCTCGGTCGAGGCCGGCTTTAAGGATGGCGGTGACGGAGGAGTAGGCAATCGCGTTGATCAGCAGCGCCCGCTCGCAGGCGGCATCGAGACGCTCCGGCCCATAGCGTGGCGCCAGCGACAGAATGCCCATGGCCGAGCGGTATCCCTGCTCCGGATGTGGCCGGTCGCGCATCATGCGCTCGACCAGGATGGCGGCGCTGGGGCCGATCCTGGCCGCCCGGCTGATCAGGCTGGCCGGCGTGGTGTTGGCGTAGCGCTGGTGCGCCTTGGGCATGTGTTCGTTGACGGTGACATGGCCGGAACGCTGCGAGCGACGCACATGGCTGGCGACACGCTGGTGATCGTGGAAGATCTCGACCACTCGATGAGTGAGCCGCACCTCGACGGTGCGCCCGATCAGCCGGTGCGGCACCGAGTAGAAAGTCTTGTCGACCTCGACATGGTAGTCAGGATGGACCTTCGCCGACTTCCACTCGGCGTATTCGAACGGTGCCGCCGGCAGCGGCTTCAAGGCAGCCCGCTCGATCTCCTCGAACAGTTCGCGGCGGCTTTGGCCGATATGGCGCATCGGCCGGTTGTTCAACTCCTCGAGCAGTTCGGCGATCGCCGCGTTGAGCTCGGCGATCGAGAAGAAGGATCGATTCCTCAGCCGGGCCAGAATCCAGCGCTCGACGATCAGCACCGCGCCCTCGACCTTGGCCTTGTCGCGCGGCTTGCGGCTGCGGGTCGGCAGGATCGTGGTGTCGTAATGCTCGGCCATGGCGGCAAAGGTCGCGTTCAGCGTCGGCTCGAACCACAGCGCCTTGACGACACCGGCCTTCAGGTTGTCGCACACGATCGCTCTGGTGACGCCGCCGAAGAAGGCGARCGCTCGCACCTGGCCCTCGATCCAGTCCGGCAGCTTCTGGCTGGAGCTGGCAAAGGCGAAGGTCAGATTGGAGGCGCCCAGCACCGCGACAAAAATCTGCGCCGGGCAAATGACGCCGGTCGCCGGATCGATCACCGGCACCGTCTGCCCGGCATAGTCGGTCTGCATCACCGCGCCCGCCGCATGCCGATTGCGGAATGTCGCGCTCGTCCGGCGCTCGAAAGCGGCGAAGTGCTCGCAGAACCAGGTGTAGCCGTAGCCGTCAGGATGGGCGGCGCGATACTCCTGCCACAACAGCGTCAGCGTCACCCCCTTGCGCTTCAACTCCCGGGCGATCAGCGCAAAGTCCGGTTCGCTTAGGTCTTGCGGCGGACGACCGGCACGGCCAAACAGCAGCCGGTCAAGCGTCGCGTCGTCGTGGCCCGGCGGCAGCGGCCAGCATGACAGCCCGGCCTCCCGCGCCCGCAGCAAATAGGTCGATACTGTCGTCTTGCTGATCTTCAGCCGTTCCGACACCTCACGCACCGAAAGACCCTGCTCATGGGTCAGGCGCAAGATCGCTTGGATATCCCTCACGCTCGTTCGTCTCGCTTGCTTCCGTCTCGGCATGGCCCCTCTCAACGTCATCGTGAGAGGCCAAACTGCCAGAACGGCGCAGCCGAGAACCGACCGCTAAATCCGCTCCCGAAAACTGTCCGGGATTTAGCGGAATCGCTGTCCGCGAATTACTGAAATCACTGGAGTGCACCCCCAGACTGAGACAAGGAAAATCGCGGACAGTTTCCCCGCAGGAGAGGAAACTGAGGCATGGCCGGACGGCAAAGTTTTATTGATGAAGACCAAAAGCGGGAGCTGCTCCAGCGCACGGAGGCGGGCGAAAACGTCAGCAAGTTGGCAGATGAGGTGGGCATCAGCCGCCAACGTCTTTACGAGTGGCGTGATCACCTGAGGCTTTATGGCGATCTGAAGTCACGTCGGCGCGGCCGGCCGGCCAGATCGACAGCAGGACTAGACGGGGCCGCGCAGCTGCAGAATTCAGTCGATCTGCCGACGCCTCAGGAAAAGGCACTGACCAAGGCCAGGCGCCGGATCAAGGAATTAGAGCAGAAAGTCGGGCAACAGCAACTCGATCTCGATTTTTTTCGCGAAGCCTTGCGGCACTTCGAGGAAGATCAGCGCCGGAGCAGCGCTCCTGGCGAAACGGGATCTTCAAAGTCATCGAAAAGATGACGACCGGCCTGTCGCAAGGCGAATTTAACATCGATCGAATGTGCTGGCTCGCTGGCATCAGCCGCGCGAGTTATTACCGTCACTGGCTAGACTCGGCCCCTCGTCGCGCCGAGACAGGTTTGCGAGATCTCATTCAAAAGTTGGCGCTCGGCAACGCGCACTACGGTTACCGCCGGATTGGAGCCCTGTTGCGTCGGGAGGGGTGGCAAGTCAATCACAAGTGCGTTCTACGCATCATGCGTGAAGACAATCTGCTATGTCTGCGCGCGCGACCCTTTGTTCCTGCAACGACGAACTCAAGGCACGGTTGGCAAGTCGTGCCGAACCTTGCCAGGGGCATGATCCTCGATGGGGTCAACCAGCTATGGGTTGCCGATATCACCTTCCTGCATCTGGCTGAGGAGTTTGCTTTCCTTGCGGTTGTGCTTGACGCCTTTAGCCRCAGGGTGGTCGGGTGGGCGTTGGATACGCATCTCAGAGCAAGCCTTGCCATTGAGGCTCTCGAGATGGCCATCACCGATCGCCGGCCTGCTCCCGGGGGTCTCGTGCACCATTCCGATCGCGGAGTTCAATACGCCTGCGGGGTCTACTCTGAACTTCTGCATCTTCACGGCATCCAGGCGAGCATGAGCCGCGTCGGAAATCCTTACGACAACGCGAAGGCGGAAAGCTTCATGAAAACGCTGAAGCAGGAAGAGGTGCAAGGTCTCGCCTATAAGGACGCTGATGATGCCCGCAGGCGCATCGGCGCTTTCATTGAGACCGTTTACAACACGCAGCGCCTGCATTCGGCGCTCGATTATCTCACGCCGGAGGAATACGAACAGATGCATTCAGGTGGACGACAGATGGAAAAGGCGGCATAGCTTAACGTGGGACGATGTCCGCGATTTTCCTTGTCTCAGTCTGGGGGTGCACTCCATCACTGTCCGGGATTTAGCGAAAAAGGTGTCCGGGAATTACCGAAACACGCATGCTGAGCTCGGTCGGCTGGCTGTCGTGAACGTCGAATATCTAGCGACGCAGATGGGCCAGGCAGGCAGCTTCTCGAATGGCACCGCCCCTATAGATCTGATTGTAGCCGGTGATATGTTCTGGAGAACATATCACCGGCTATGTTGCGGCCGTCCATATGTAACGGCGGCCGGAGAAAGGTTCGTTTCCCCGGCCTGAACCGCAACATAAATTTTCAACCCTGCGACGGCTACAGAGCCTTCAGGAAAGCCAGCAGGGATGGCAGCGAGCGCTGAGGGACAGTGGCTTGTTGGTCAGAGATGTCGACCCGAGCAAGCGCCTTCGCCTTCATTTCCATATCGACTTCAGCGTAAATATGCGTCGTGTCGAGAGACACATGGCCAAGCCAGGCGCGGATAGTGTTGATATCGACGCCAGCGCGCAGCAGGTGGACTGCCGTTGTATGCCGGATCGTGTGGGGACTAACACGCTTCGCTTCGATAGACGGCACTGTTTTGCTCGCCAGTTCGGCGTAGTGGGTCACAAGTCTGTGGATCCCGAAGCGCGTCAATGGCAAGTTGACCCGATTCAAAAAGACCGGATCACGTTTGCCACGCCCCTCGACGAGCCTCGACAGTGTCGTTGCAGTGGCTGGCCACAACGGACATGATCGGAACTTGTTTCCCTTGCCGTGTAGTCGCACCGACGATTGCCGGCCCAGCTGCAGATTGTCGACGATCAACTTCGCCGCTTCATCTGCACGGGCACCGCTGTTGTACAAGAACAGAAGCAAAGCATAATCGCGATTGCCAAGAGGCGTATGACGGTCTGGTTGTGCCAAGAGCGCGTCCATCTCCGGCTTCTCGAGATATCCGATCACGGCCTTGGCGGTCTTCTTGAACGGCATCGCTCGCACTTCGCCGGACCACGCGATGTGGACCGGAGAGTGCATGCCAATGAACCTTGCCAATGAGCGTATGGTCGCCAGCCTCTGGTTTCGCGTGACTCCGCTGCACTTTCGATCGCGTTCCAGGTGATCAAGGAACTAACGGATGATCGACGGTGTCAAATCCTCGACGACATTCGATCGATGGCGCGCGCCGCATGATTGCTGGCGAACGGAAGTAAGAGCATCAGGGTGTCGCGGTAGCTGGCCTGAGTGTTTCGGGACAGATTCCGCTCCGCCACCAGATGTTCGAGGAGGAACCGCCGCACCCATGGTCCGAGGAGCATCTCATTCTTCATGGCTGCCCTCCATCGCATATTGGACGAAGCGTTGGCTGGCCGCCTCCAGAAGTTCCGGCGTCATTTGCAGATAGCGTTGTGTAGATCGGATGTCGATGTGACCAAGGAAGGTTGCGAGTTGGGGGAGCAATCGTTGGACGTCCTGGCCGGATTGATACCATGCAACGACACGGTGGACGGCCGCTGTGTGACGAAGATCATGGAGACGTGGTGGACGCGGTTCGCCGATCGGGCGTTCGATAGCGGCGGCGCGGCGGACATGCTGGAACATGGTGACGACACTCTGATAGGTCCATCCTCGAATGCCGCGGGACGCGAACAGAGGCGCCGCTTTCCCCTGCGGCATTGGCAGCAAGCCACGACGTTCGAGATGCGCGGCCAGCTCTCCAGACAGCTTCGGTCCAATTGGAACCAGGCGAGTCTTGTAGAATTTGGTGCAGCGGATGGTAATGATCCTTTCGACGAGATCGACATCCTGAAAGGTCAAGCGCAGGGCCTCRCCGATCCGGATGCCGGTCCCGTAGGGGAGTAAGATCATAGTACGATACATCGCTGGTACGTGCTGACTGTAGCCTGTTCGCAAGGTCGACGTGCTTCCAAAAGTCGGCGCAGTTCGTCGGTCGAATATACGTATGGCATTTGCGCCGGCGGCAGGTTCGGCAGAACTGTCGGCAGAGGCGAGCGATCAGCATATCCACGACTTATTGCGAACCCAAATAGGCCGCTCAGCACGCTGTGCTTGCGTGCCCACGTCGCTGTCAGAGCCTTGTCTCCATTAAGGAAATCAATGACCGATTCCGGGGTCACCTCGCCGATCTGTCGATCGCCGACTGCTCGCTCAAAGTAGTGGAGCAAGCGTTCGGCAGACTCGAAGCGCATGCCCAGTGACCGTTGCCGGGCCACGTAGATATCGATGACCTCGCTCAGCTTCATAGGACGTCTCCCAAATCGAAGGCGCCGACTTCGCGAAGAACTGCCATGTTAACCTTGGCGTAGACATTTGTTGCCGCGGTGCTGCGATGTCCAAGATGGTCGCCTATCTCCTTGATGGTCAGCCCCTCGGCGAGCAAGCGAACTGCACAGGCATGGCGCAAGGCATGCGCGCCGCGATGGGCAGCTTGAATCCCGAGCGCAACAAATCGCCGATTGGCGACGCTATAAATGCTAGTCACGTTCAAGGGGCGTCGAGGCGACTTCATGCGGAGGAAGACTTCTTGGCAAGAGGATGGTGGCCGGACAGTATCAACATAGCGCGCCAGTGCTTCAGCAGCAGAAGGCACCAGCGGATAGATCTGGGCTTGTCGTCGCTTCAAACGGAAAAGCCGAAGTGTTCGCCCCGCCCAGTCGATCTGGTCGAGTCGCAGTGCGGCGACTTCGCCGCGGCGCATGCCATATACAGCCAGCAGCAGTAGGATCGCGCTGTCTCGGATGTCGCGGAGCCGGTCCGTATCGACGTCGGCCAACATCTTCTGGACGTCGGACCAATCCGGGGCATATGGCAGAGACTCATGCTGATACAGCCGAGGTCGCGATATTGACGCCGCCAAGCGGTCTGAGCACCACGCCTCTTTTGCTGCGTATCGCAGAAAATCCCGCAAGGCTGAAGTGACGTGTGCAATAGAGACGCGACCCCATCTCCGGCTCCTTGGGTCGCGATAATTGTCAATGTCTTCTGCCTTCAAATCCTCAAGCTGGCGGTTCGACCGCTCGCACCACAGCAAGAACCTGCCGRCCATCCTCCCCCATTGCTCGACCGTCGAAGGTGTCAAACCGCGTTCGTCGCGCATCCAGACAACGTATTGGTCGAGTTGCCCTTGGTACGACTGTCGCGCGTCATGGAAAATTGCCCCCTCGGCGCCACGAGGAATTGCCCCCTCAGTGGATAGCTGAGGAGAGAGCAAATGAACGAACAACGAAT
>NZ_MDDU01000039.1:0-6158 GCF_001854795.2 Mesorhizobium sp. LCM 4577
GAAAACGGCGCCGCGTCATGCCCATTCCGCGCAATGCGGAAGCGAAAAGTCGTGGTTGACCAATGGGGACGCGCGCGGACCGGTCCTGCGGGGTACCATCACCGCGGCCTGCGACGCGGCTGGAGGAAGCTTCGCCAGCCTGCGGCTCGCGGTGCATCCGCTCGACAATCGAGCTGAACGCGTTTCCCCCTTCTGCCGCGGCKTGACCTGATGCGGCTTGGGGCCTGCCGTCCGGGGCGCCACCGGCTTGAGTGCCTCCGCTGCGCGATCTTCCCGTTCGGCCGATGTTGGTCATGTTTCATCTCCGATCCAGGCAACAACGCATCGCCTAAAGTGTGTGGAGCAACGACAGGCGAACCAACATGGTCGCCGCTCAGGAACCCCAAAGCGCGCCAGGGCATCGAACCCGGGAGCTCTGAAGGAAGCACCTTGTCGGATCGGTAAATCGAGCAGGCCCTTGGCCGGGCCGACGCTCGAATCCCTTTCGCTCGCAGTCGGGAGGTCGCAATCACCTTCAACATCCCTGACAACCATTGCTCGCTTGAGGCGGAACGTAGCCTGGCTGACCTGACAACAAACTGACGCGCTATGACAGCTGAGCAGAATCTGAGAGCCGCCGGAGCAGACAGGCGCTCAGACACGCAAAGTTTGTACCTACAAGCCAATGTTTTGTAATGCAGCGRCCATCTGGCCGCTCCGGAGAACCGGAAGTGATAAGCAGCGGATTGTGAGAGAAATGCACCGTCTGTGGTGCAACGATCGCCGAGCGGTACTCGGCTCGCGGTCGTCCCTCCTCCTCCCCCTGACGCGTCACTGAATCTGGCTCAACATCCAGCTCACCGATGGCTCGGGCCCGCCCGACTTGTTCTTATGTCGGAAAAGTTTTCGAATCTAAGCCATTAACTCTCAATTATTTTCATTTTCGGCTCTTCCCGACCTTGTTGGGCTCGCCCAGCGAACGTATATCTAAACCGTTAAGTGCTTAAAGTTTTCAAAGACGATCACTTAAGTCGGAATTCTTTTCAAAATGCCGCTGTCTCGAACCCTTAATGGAGCAGGAATGAGCGACTTCCCTGAGTTTGTGCTGTCGACAAAGGAGAATTCCTTAAAAGTCTCGCGTGCTGCAGAGGCAGGGAAGCTGCGCGAGATCGGGAGCCGCCTCTACACGACCCACATGTTCGAAGACCGGACGGCTCTCGTCCGGCGCAACATCTGGAAGATCGTCCCTCTCTATTTCCCAGATGCGATCGTAGCAGATCGAACCGCCCTAGAACAGAAGCCTGCCAGCGACGGCTCTGTGTTCCTGATCGCCAAAACCAAGCGTGATGTCGAATTGCCGGGGTGCGTTATCCGGTCACGCAAGGGGCACGACAGAATAGAGGGCGATTACCCGATGCGCGTGAATCTGTATTGCACGTCACTAGCCCGCACGTTTGTGGAAAACATGATACCGTCTCGCTCAAGAAGCGGGATCGCAAGAACGGCATCGCGTAGCGAGATCGAAACCCATCTTCTCAAGCATTACCGCACTGGTGGCGAGACGGGCATCAATATCTTACGCGATCAGATCAAGAAGGTCGGGAGCGAACTCGGGTTGATCGATGAAGCCAGACAGCTGGGTTCTATGATCGGCGCCCTGATCGCTACGCAAGAAGCCAAACTGTCGGCGCCAGCCGTGCTTGCTCATGTCTCCGGGGAACCCTACGACCTACAACGCATCGATCTGTTCAATAAGGTTTACGACCTTCTCAGAGGCAGGGCGCCCCAAGCTCCACTGCTTTCCACTCTCAGCCCTGAAGGCAAGATCAATCAGGCCTTTTTCGAGGCATACTTCTCCAACTTCATCGAAGGCACAGAATTCGAACTAGATGAGGCCCAAGATATCGTCTTCAATGGAGCTATCCCTAAGGAGCGGCCAGCCGATGCTCATGATATAGTGGGCACGTTCGAAGCTGTCTCAGATCCGAATGACAATGGCCGCGTTCCACATAATTTTGATGACTTCATCGAACTTCTGAAGCAGCGCAACAAGCGGATCATGAATGCGAGGCCGGAGAAATCACCAGGCCAATTCAAGACAAAAGAAAACAGATTTGGGGTGGTTACCTTTGTGAAGCCAGAGGATGTCATCGGCACGCTGAAGGAGGGTTTCAAAATCCATCAACGTCTCGATAGCGCGATGGACAGGGCTATCTTCATGATGTTCTTGGTCGCCGAGGTCCATCCATTCAACGATGGAAATGGCAGAACCGCCCGGATCATGATGAATGCAGAGCTGACGACATCAAAGGAAACGCGGATTATCATTCCGACCGTCTACCGTTCGAACTACCTCGAGGGGCTTCGGATGACAACCAATGCAGGAGACCCCAACGCTCTCATCAGAACGCTCGAATTCGCACAGCGTTACGTTCACGCGATCAATTGGTCAACGCTCCAGAGGGCAACCTCCTTTCTCACAAAAACAAACGCTTTTGTTCGCCCAGAAGTCGGCGACCGAGAAGCGATCAGGCTTCGTCTACCGCGTCCAGAAGATGATGACGGTGATGGTAGCGGAGGTTCCATGTCAGGCGGACCTAAACTCTGACTGTTCTCCTGTCATCCTGCGCGATGACGGTGTGATTTGCCATTGCTCATCCCGCGGCCCGCGAAATCAGACGGCACCATCCAAATCAGCCCACCTGACGACGTACAGAGCGGAGGAAGCGGCAGCAGGCTGGCAAGTTCCTTTGCGGCTTCCAGGTTCATGTTCGCAGCGAAGACGGCGTACTAAGCTTCGCATGTTCGGACGTGAGGCGAGCCGCTCGGTACTTGGCGCCTTTGCCGTCGAGCGGCAAGGGGAAGACCATGCTTTCGAGGAAAGCGAATCCTTTACGCCCTCGCTGGAAAAGATCCTGCTTTATGGGGAACGGTTCTGCTGACAATCTTCGAGCTCCAGTTTCCACATGAGCTTGCGTTGTCCGGAAGCAAGAATCGAATGCCGCAGATGCGCGAATCTAGCGTTGCTGTTTAAGCAAGTAATAGAAGGGTGCGGTTCGGACGCTCCCTTCATTGACGTCGCGAATGTGCCCCCATCGCGATGTTACTCAACTGCATTCCCCCAATATAGGGCGCGGCCAGCAGGGCGACCTGGCTTCCCGAAACGTTCCCCTTCATGGCTGAGGCGATTGCTCCAATGGCATTCCACACCTCCGCCACGGCAACGAGTTTGGTCCCCGTGGAACTGACCCGGAGCCGTGGCTCCTCCTCGGTTGAAGTGGCCAGAATAGACAATAGAATCGTGTCGCCATTCCTTCGGGAATGCCGAGACGGATCTCTTCCTCGGCTGGCGTTGCGCAGGTCGTCCACCACTCAGGCCGCTGGCCGTCGCCCTGTTCGCGGCGCTCGCGGTTTCCGGATCGCTGGTCAGTGGGAGCTGTGATAGATCAAGACGAGAAGCACCTATTGTGCTTTCCCGTTCTCCGACCAATGCGACACCGACGAGTCGGGGTCTATGTACCGTCCGATGGTTCGCAAGTAGGCGGCGATCTCAGGTAGCAGAAAGTCGCGATCGCCAAATTCTTCGCCTATTCGTTGAAGTTCGTCCTCCGCCGCCGCCATTTCCTCGAGGTCTCCCAGGCAATAGTTGAACTGGCCGACGGCACAGATGTCACAGCCGGCCTTGATTACCCTGTCTACGAAGGCAGGGATATCGCTTGCCTTCATGAGTCGTTCGCCTGCCATCTCGAAGGTCTTTCCTCGCGTGTCTCTCCTGCAATATGGCAATCACCGCGTGCACTCGCAACCTGCGCGATTCCAAAGGTTGCGAGCCGCATCCAGCAGCGAAATTCTTCGCCAGAATCCTTCGATTGCATCTGTCGGATTCTTGCGTATCCTGCGGCCTGCGCATGTGAGCACAGGGTGGCGCCTGGCGCTTAGACTAGCCACCCCTTCAAGAACCAGCGTCGGCATGGCGACCGAAAATGCTGAGGCAAGAGATCGCCATCCAAGAAGGAAACGTACGTCATGGATTCCCATGCCGTTATTGCGTCCCTGCCAGTCGCCGGGGCCGACCGTGCCGTGCTTATCGAGGCCGCCAACGCCGCGTTCGAAAGGGTCATTGGGCGGATTGGCTGCCAACGAGGAACTGACTCGCACCCTTTGGGATGCCGAGCGTTATGTCGACAATGAAATCACTGCAGACATGCTGCCGATTTCACGGGACGAGGTCGCGTACCTCATTGACGTGTTCCTGGTGCATCATGTCGTTCAACTGGCGGTCGCCGCGGACAAGGAAGCCGCCGAATCCATGCCTTGACCCTCGCCGGCGGCAGATGCGTCTGCCTGCAGCGACCTGGCCGACGGCCCGATCAATGCCGTAACCTTTGCCGCCACCTCTTCAAGGGTGGCGGTGAGGCGGTTTATCTGCGATGCGGTTGCTGCCAGTTCCGGTCCATAGCGGGTGACGAGATATTCCCGGTTCTGGCTTAGGGATTGGAGATGCTTGGCCGTTTTCGCGCGAAGGCGTAGGCCCGCTGCCGGAGTGTGCTCCGTCCGCGCCGACAGGTCGTGGTGCATTTTCCGGATCTGATTGGGATTGTGCCCACGGTGGAGCAAGAGCGCGGTCAGGTAGAGTTCGATCGCATGGATCGCCGCCAATCTGAACGGCGCCCTGGTAAGCGGCTTGCYGGGTCGGCCGAGCTGTAGGAGGAGATTTGCCCCCTTGCGATATTCTTCCGCGAGCTCGTGGACCTGCTGTGCAGATGCCAGCTCACCGGGATATTTGCGTTCTTCGATTGCCATTCGCGCAACATGCGATGCTACGGGGAGGAGTTCGTAAAGGAAAAAGTCGTCTGGTCATTCTCTTCAGGCATAGCGGACCTCCTATGCCCGTGACGCTCTCATGCCGTCACGCTCGATAATAAATTTGATCCTAACTTCAAGAAAATCTAGCCGTAGTAGCGCTTCCCAACGGCACCGTCGTAAAGCTAGTGGTACACCATTATGACATCAAAACATGGCGATCGCGACGAGAAACGGCGGCCACCTAAATGTAAAGATCGCGGGAACGCAGCAGGCGATGTGGCAAGCAGACTTATCTACTTCGACGGCTCGAAAGCCGGGGCACCCTCGCCCCACTACTCGGAAGGCGACCGCGCTCCTTTCAGCGTGTCCTGCCACAGCCGCAGGCGCGGTGAGCAGGCCGGAAAAACATTCCCAACCTGAGATTTCCGTCGGTCGAGCGTGGGGCTGCAGAAGCGATTTATCCGGAGTGTTGCCCAGTCAAAGCTGACAATTCGAAACAATTGGGCGGCCAAACACGCAGATATTCGGGAGACAGGCTTAACTCGTGCCTCACTCTTTTCGCCTATCCGGGCCTTCAGAAACTGGAGGGCGAAATGACAGGTCGGGTCGGTGACGGCGAACGGGATGGGGATTCGTCGGGAGACGAAGGCGACTCCGGGGACGGAACCGGCGAAGCGGCCCTCGTTCTCACGCCGAGTTACAGACGCGGGCAGCTTCGGTGCAGAGAAGAGGAGGCGAACGATCGATGGCTAACCAGCCTTGGAACGGCTTCCCAGCTCGGTGTCCTGCCCATTGCAAAACTCTACTCTAAAGTGTTGCGGGAAGCTTCTGTTTAGCATCCGTGGCCGACGAAGGACGACCGGGTGTTCTGTCTCTCGCCAAATGTCGAAGCCGTTGGCTACAACCAATTCGCTACGAATTTGGTAGGCGCCGGTGCTGTGTCCGGGGATCGACACTTCGCCGATCTTGAATACGCGACGCAGCAGTGCCAGCGTTGCCCCGCAACGGCGAGCCCGCCCATCTTCCCATTTGACAAGCCTGTCCGGCTGCGGTTGTGAAGCTGTCGGATCCGGTTGATGCCCCGCCCCTGTATACCGCCCGTTGAACGATCCGCGGTCGGTTGCCTATGGCGTCGCTGTGACGGTCGTGCCACCGCTTAAATCGCCATCATCCGCTGGTGAACCAGGCCGGAGTGTCGGCGAGGYGTTGCAGCAAGCATCATGGACCGGAGCCGATAAGCGGCCTGAGGCGGCCCAGCAAGGCCTGGCGGTCGGCGAGGAGGGTGTCGAGGTGGAGCGGCCGGCCGGTGGGCGGTTCGGCTTCAGCCAGGCGTGCGGTCAGCGCCCGGGTGGCGTCGAGGACGAAGACGCCGC
>NZ_MDDU01000040.1:2500-5000 GCF_001854795.2 Mesorhizobium sp. LCM 4577
TGATTTGTCGCTGGAGACGCTCAATCTCCAGCATATGATGGGTTTGCCTAACCGCGCCCTCGAACGGATCTCGAGAAGCTGGTCTTTTTGTGCCAATTCCATTCGAGCTAAGCCCCGCACAAGGTTTGGCTCAAGGCGACGATCTCTGCGAGATCGCGCTTGTGCGCCGATCTCTGCGAGATCGCGCTTAGCCAATCCTGCAAGGGCGAGGCTGAAGCGACGATCCCTGCGGGATCGCGCGATGATGGGTATTGGCAATGAGAACGATCAAGTGTCTTAAGGGCAATTGGTGGATGCCTTGGCATGCACAGGCGATGAAGGACGTGATACGCTGCGATAAGCTACGGGGAGGTGCGAATACCCTTTGATCCGTAGATCTCCGAATGGGGAAACCCACCTAAGGTACTTGGAAAATCAGAGATGCCGATTGGTCGACAAGGCCGACCTGCATCTGTGGTTTCCAAGTATCGCTAATAGGTAACTTATCCTGAATCCATAGGGATAAAGTGGCGAACGCGGGGAACTGAAACATCTAAGTACCCGTAGGAAAGGACATCAACCGAGACTCCGGAAGTAGTGGCGAGCGAACCCGGACCAGGCCAGTGGCGATTGAGAGACAAGCGGAACCTTCTGGAAAGTAGGGCCATAGCGGGTGACAGCCCCGTACGCGTAATGCGATCAATCGTCCTCGAGTAAGGCGGGACACGTGAAATCCTGTCTGAAATTGGGAGGACCACCTTCCAAGCCTAAGTACTCGTGCATGACCGATAGCGAACTAGTACCGTGAGGGAAAGGTGAAAAGCACCCCGACAAGGGGAGTGAAAGAGTACCTGAAACCGATTGCCTACAAACAGTGGGAGCCCGCAAGGGTGACCACGTACCTTTTGDATAATGGGTCAGCGACTTAGTGTGACGAGCAAGCTTAAACCGGTAGGTGTAGGCGCAGCGAAAGCGAGTCTGAACAGGGCGTTCAGTTCGTCGCATTAGACCCGAAACCGAGTGATCTAGCCATGAGCAGGCTGAAGGTAAGGTAACACTTACTGGAGGGCCGAACCCATAACTGTTGCAATAGTTCGGGATGACTTGTGGCTAGGGGTGAAAGGCCAATCAAACTCGGAAATAGCTGGTTCTCCGCGAAATCTATTTAGGTAGAGCGTCGACCGAATACCCCAGGGGGTAGAGCACTGGATGGGCTAGGGGTCCTCACCGGATTACCAAACCTAACCAAACTCCGAATACCTGGGAGTACTAGTCGGCAGACACACGGCGGGTGCTAACGTCCGTCGTGAAAAGGGAAACAACCCTGACCTACAGCTAAGGTCCCCAAGTTATGGCTAAGTGGGAAAGGATGTGAGGATCCCAAAACAACCAGGATGTTGGCTTAGAAGCAGCCATCATTTAAAGAAAGCGTAACAGCTCACTGGTCTAAATAAGGGTCTTTGCGCCGAAAATGTAACGGGGCTAAAGCCATACACCGAAGCTTAGGGTTCGTGAGCAATCACGAGCGGTAGCGGAGCGTTCTGTAAGCTGATGAAGCCGTACCCGTGAGGGGCGGTGGAGGTATCAGAAGTGCGAATGCTGACATGAGTAACGTAAGGGGAGTGAGAGACTCCCCCGCCGAAAGACCAAGGGTTCCTGCTTAAAGTTAATCTGAGCAGGGTTAGCCGGCCCCTAAGACGAGGCGGAAACGCGTAGTCGATGGGAACCACGTTAATATTCGTGGGCCTGGAGGTAGTGACGGATCACACAAGTTGTCCAATCTTATCGGATTGAACGGGCAGCGGAGTGGTTCCAGGAAATAGCTCCTCCTTATAGACCGTACCCGAAACCGACACTGGTGGTCAGGTAGAGTATACCAAGGCGCTTGAGAGAACTATGCTGAAGGAACTCGGCAAATTGCACGCGTAACTTCGGAAGAAGCGTGACCCTTTTCTACGCAAGTGGAGGAGGGTGGCACAGACCAGGGGGTAGCGACTGTTTATCAAAAACACAGGGCTCTGCGAAGCCGCAAGGCGACGTATAGGGTCTGACGCCTGCCCGGTGCTGGAAGGTTAAGAGGAGGGGTGCAAGCTCTGAATCGAAGCCCCAGTAAACGGCGGCCGTAACTATAACGGTCCTAAGGTAGCGAAATTCCTTGTCGGGTAAGTTCCGACCTGCACGAATGGCGTAACGACTTCCCCGCTGTCTCCAGCATAGACTCAGTGAAATTGAATTCCCCGTGAAGATGCGGGGTTCCTGCGGTTAGACGGAAAGACCCCGTGCACCTTTACTATAGCTTTACATTGGCATTCGTAGTGGCATGTGTAGGATAGGTGGTAGGCTTTGAAGCCTGGGCGCCAGCTCAGGTGGAGCCACCCTTGAAATACCACCCTTATCACTATGGATGTCTAACCGCGGCCCGTTATCCGGGTCCGGGACAATGTATGGTGGGTAGTTTGACTGGGGCGGTCGCCTCCTAAAGAGTAACGGAGGCGCGCGATGGTGGGCTCAGAACGGTCGG
>NZ_MDDU01000041.1:0-5156 GCF_001854795.2 Mesorhizobium sp. LCM 4577
CCATCGCCAACATCTTCAAGGCCCTGAGCAAGGCGCAGTTGTCCGACGATCTGGGTGTGCTGGCAAAGCCGGGGCTGGACCGGCTGGAGGCGCTGCGCGCCACGCCCGCCTTCGAGCGCGACAACAACCTGGAGACCATGGGCAATCTGTGCGCCGCCCTGCTGCCGCTGGCGCGCAGCCCGCGGCCGGCGTTGCGCTGGCACCGCAGGCCGGCGCTGAACCTGCTCAAYGCCATCCAGCCGGTGGTGGAGCGCAAGATCGAGGCGCATCTCGAGGCAGGCCAGGCCGAGCGCCACAGCGGCGCCAATGCAAGCCGCTGCCCGGCGCTGTCGATCTATCAGGTGCTCAAGACCCGCGCGGTGCTGGAGAAGCTCTACCGGCGGCCCTATGTCGAGGGCGACAAGCGCGCCTTGCGGCGCCGCCAGGAAGAGCTGCACGCCAAGACCAGCCAGATCCTGGACAGCGCCCGCGCCCTCATCGAGGCCGACCTTTCCAACATGAGCTGGAACCTGATCGCCGAGATCGAGGCGGAGGGGCCGCTCGACGCGCTCGACACCTTCATGGCCCAGAACGCGCCGAGCGTCCAGGCCCAGCATGCCGCCGYCGTCTTCGATGTCCATGGCGTGCTTGAGGCCATGGACCACGAGCCGCGGCCGCCGCAAGGCGATGCCGGACTGATGCGGCTGCCGGTGGTCGACATGCAGGGGCGGCCGCTGGCCGGCGAAGCGGAGCTGCGCTATTCCATCTTCCACCGCCTGACTTCGGGGGCTGTCAAGGTGGTTGCGGTGCAGCTGCCGGGCAAGCCGAGCGCCTTCATGCTGGCGCGCACGCTCAGCGTCGAGGGTGTGCCTTACCGCATGGACCTGTTCGGCGGCAGCAAGCTGAAGGCGCCGCAAAAGACGCTGGCCCAGCTTGCCGCCCGCCTGCCCGACGCGGCCGACGAGGCCACCGGCGGCAAGCTTTTGGCGATCCCCTATGCCGACACGGCGCCGGGGACGGCCTTCGAGCAGCTGGCGCGGGCCTGGGCGCCGTTCAAGGAAGCCTATTACTACACCCAACGCCGCGGCTTTGCCGCGCCGCCGGACATCGCCGGACTTGGCCCGCACGACTATGCGCTGGAAGGCGCCTTCAGGCTGTCGCTCCTGCCCGACCGCCCGGCAGGGGCAGCGCATCCCTTCAGGCTCGCCGGGCCGGACGGCCCGATCGCCTTGCGGCCGCATGACGGCTGCGGCTTCATCAGGGCCTC
This sequence comes from Mesorhizobium sp. LCM 4577, assembly GCF_001854795.2. Classification (NCBI taxonomy): domain Bacteria; kingdom Pseudomonadati; phylum Pseudomonadota; class Alphaproteobacteria; order Hyphomicrobiales; family Phyllobacteriaceae; genus Mesorhizobium; species Mesorhizobium sp. LCM 4577. The sequence continues at coordinate 1,247 of NZ_MDDU01000041.1, forward strand.
GCTGGCCGAGCGCATGCCGGCCATCGCCCGGGCCGTCCGCCCGGACGGCGCCGCGCCGGTGCGTGTCTTTGGCCAGGGCAAGCGAACCTCGGTGCCGGCCTCGGCCCTGCAGCATTATCCGCGCAACGCAGCGGTGGCCGAGGAGACGCGCGAGAAGGCCGAGGCCTGGCTCGGCAGCCGTGAGCAGCCGAGGCTGACGGCCGAGGAGCTGTTTCGGACCGTCACCTCTGGCCACATCGACGGCCCGGGCGCCGTCGCCGTGCCGTCCGGCGACGGACGCCTTTATGTGCCGACGCTCAAGAGCGAGACCTTGACCGCCGACGGCGGCGTGCTTGTCGGGCGCTCGCCCTACGACAAGCCGAACCTGCGCCCGTTCGCCGCCGGCCAGGTCAGGTCGGCGCGCGACGGCGACGCGACCGCGGCGTTCCTGGACCGGTGCGTGGCCTTCCAGTACAGCTTCAACGTCGCGCACAAGTCGGGGGAAAGGCTTGCCGCCGACGATCCGACCTTGTTTGCCAAGGGCATCCTGATCGTGGTGCCCGACCGGATGTGRCCGGCCGCCTTCGCCGAGCGTTCGGTGGTGATGTCGGCCGAGGACGTCAAGTGCCATTCGCACTGGCTCGAGGGCAAGGACCGGGTCAAGGCCGACACCGGGCTCGACTGCGTCGGCATCCTGCAGGCGACGGAGGTGTTCGCGCCCGGCTCGCTGGTTGCGGTGCCGAGCGCCGAACAAAAGAAGCTCGACGGCGATTTCGACGGCGAYACCGTTGTCATCGTCGGCGACCGGCCCAGGCTCTACGAGCATGTGCGCCAGTTCGACCAGAAGGAGCAGGCGCKCGGCCTGGCCTCGCTGAAGCCGCCGAAGTCGCACACGCCGGCCATCGAGAACGGCAGCTACCAGTTCAGCCGCTCCCGGCAGATCCTGTCGGCCACCCAGCAGGTGCTGGAGACCTACAGCTGCCTGCAGCGCAACGTCCTGGCGCAGCCGCTTGAAGCGCAACGCTGGTTTGCCGAGCGTGCCGTCTTCGGCACTTACGAGGGCATTCACCATGAGCTCAGGGCCGACATCCGCGTCCAGCTGCAGGCAGAGCGGCCGGACGGCCAGGCCATGCAGGGGCTCCTCGAGAGGGCCAGGCAGGACGGCGAGGCGGCCCGGCATCCGGTGGCCCGAGAACTGGCCGCCTTGCTGGTCAGCGAGCTCGAGGCCTGGGCCCACCAGGGCAATGAGGAGCAGCCCAACGGGGAGCAGCAGCCCAAGGGCTCGTTGGCGCGAGCCACGGCCTCGACCAGCGCAACTGCTGGCGTCAGCGCCGCCGCCGGCGCGCTGTTTCCCGAGCTCGCCGAATCCTATCCGGCGGCCGCCGACGCCAGGGAGCGCGTCGAACTCCTGCTCGACCACTGCCGGGCGCGCATCGATCCACGGCCCGATGGCTACAACCCGCACGATCTGCATGAAAGCGCCATCAACCTGTTGAGCGTCGGCATCAAGGTCGGCACGGACGCCTACAAGTCCGACACCGGGGCGCGGCTGTTCATGAAGAAGAGCGCCGATCTGCAGCGGCTCCTGCAGCAGGTCCCGGGCCTGAAGCCGGCGCCCTATGTCAAGGCGCTGGCGGCAACGCTGCACCAGGGCCGCTTCGACGTCGACGCCAGCCTGGCGGATCTGAAGGACAATCCGACGCTGGCGGCCTCGGTCATGGAGGCCTCGATCAAGCTTGCCGCCGCGAACGGCATCCTGCCCAGCCCCTTGGACGTCGCGGCCGCCGACGACCCCGCCGCCACGATCACGCTGAGCCGCGAGCAGGCCCTGGAGCGCGCCAGGAGCGCAGCCCAGCGCGCCGCGGCGGAAGAAGGCGCCATCACCGCCAACGCGCAAGCAGTCGCCGCGCTTTTGCGGCAGGCCGGCATCGAGGTGACCATGCCGCATCTCGAGCAGCGCCTGCGCGGGCGCGATTCGATGGCCGACGGGCTCACCGGCCAAAGCGTGAGCGCCGCGCCCGAGGCCCAGCTGCTCACCAAYGCGGTGCGCCATGTCTTCGAGATCCCGGACGCGGCCCTGACGCGCGCCTTCAAGGCGGCCGTGCTGGCCTTCGAGGAGCGCGGCTGCAGCGAGGTCGAGACCACCAACTGGTTCAGGATGCGCACGCCGAGCTTCCTCGCCATCCGCACCGTGTTCAGCACCCCGCAGGGCTATCGCTTCGAGGTCGAGTTCCATACGCCGGCCAGCTACCAGGCCAAGCTCGCAAACCACGACCTCTACAAGCAGATCGGCTGGCTGCGGCGGCACCCCGAGCCGGACGCTGTGCAAAAGGCCGACGAGCTCGTGCAGCGCGTGAAGGACAGATGCCTTGAGGTCGCCATTCCCCCTGACGCCTCCAGCATCCMCCACTGGGGCTCGTCGGGCCACAGCCGGTCGCGGACGGCTGGGGCCTCCAGGTTGGCCACCGCCGACCGGGCAAGCCAGCTCGCGGCCGCCCGCTCGCCGCAGGCCGGCGCGATCATAGCCGCCCTCGGCATGCGGCCGATTGTGCTGGTCGGCATGCCGGGCAGCGGCAAGTCGACGATCGGCCCTGAGCTTGCCAGGAAGCTGGGGTTGGAGTTTGTCGACACCGACAAGCATATCGAAGCCCGGCACGGAAAGCTGGCGGATCTGTTCCAGCGCCATGGCGAGGCGCACTTCAGGGCGCTGGAGGCCGAACAGATCGCCGGGCTATTGGAGAATGGACCTTGCGTCATCGCAACCGGTGGCGGCGCCTTTGCCCAGCAGCACAATCGAAGCCTGATCGGCGAGAAGGCGGTGTCGGTCTGGCTCGACACCAACCCGCAAGTGATCCACAGGCGCCTCAGGAACGACACCAGCCGGCCGCTGCTGCAAGGTCCCGACGGCGAGCAGAAGTTAAGCCGCATGTTCGAGGAGCGCACGCCGCTCTACCAACAAGCCGATATCAGGGTGGTTCCGCCGCATAGACAGGACAAGAAGAACGCCGAGCCTTGCGTGAAGGCGCTCCACGCTTACCTGTGCGGCGGCGAGGACGAAGCCGCCCCCACGCCTGCTAACAAAGCGCCTGCCGCTAACGAGATGCCCGCCGCGACRCAAACGCCGCTTGCCATGCCAACGCCCGCCGCTGCCGAGAGGCCGCCCACTGCCGGGACATCAGGCACCTCCGGCGCTCCCAGCGCCGCGGCCTCGACAGCACAGCGCAGGCGCGACGATCATCGCTCAGCATCGCTGCGGGTCCTCGCCTCGTCGTCTGGTGTCGTCGTGCCCCCTGGCATTGGACCGATCCGGCGTCAGGCTGCCGAACGTCCCCAGGCTGCGGGACTTCCCCAGGCTGCCGGAATGGGCCAGGCTGCCGGACCGGGCGCTGCAGCGCATCGGCTGGCGCTCGGCGCAACGCAATGGCTCGAAGACGATCACATCGCGGCCGATTACGCTGTGCTTGGCGGGGAGCTGCACAGGGCCAATCCCGACGTCGCCGCCCGGACCCGCTTGGTCGAGCCTTCGGTGGCCCATCTGTTGCGCATGACCGAGGACGCGGCCGAGGCGRCCGCCATCTTCCACGGCAYCGCCGGTGGCGGGGCCAACTTGAGCGGCAGGGCCGACTTCGTCTTCCTTCCCCTCAACAATGCCGGGGTTGACCAGGGCGGCACCCACTGGTCGCTGCTGTTTGTCGATCTGCGCGGSYCCCAGCCGCTCGCCTATCACTACGACTCCTCCGGCGGCCAAAACAGCCCCTTTGCACGGCARCTCGCAGCACGGCTGGGCGCCCSCYTGSAGCCSRTGCKSATGRCCCAGCAGGACAACGACTATGATTGCGGCGTCTTCGTCCTCGACGCCACCCGGGCGCTGACCGCACGCCTGGCTGAAGCCGAACCGCCCACCGGCCGGCCGCTCCACCTCGACACCCTC
>NZ_MDDU01000042.1:0-3705 GCF_001854795.2 Mesorhizobium sp. LCM 4577
GTTCGCCAGGAACCGGCCAAAGCCAATGATCCGTCCCCGCGATCCTCCCGCAAGCCGTCGAACGCAAACGCTCTGACGATCCACCATGAGCCCCAGCAGCTGGGCCCCCTTTTTTGCAAGCGCTCGTCGCCGAACGCTCCTAATCCGATCTCATGGGCTGACATCGCGACACATCTCCATCAACGCATCGCAGACGGAATCACAGCCCAACACAAGATCGCCAATCAAAAGCGAGTCATTCACTTCAAAAGATGTGTGCATCCCCTAGCCATTTCATGGGGGCGAGGAAGCGCCAATCGCGAACGGGCGCGGCCTCCGAAAGTCCGGGTTCCTCGCCCCGCCAAAGGTGGGGGAGAGGTGGCTCGGCGAACCCGAGACGGAGAGGGGGAGCGCGCTATGCGATTGGCCCGGGCGGCCCGCATGAAACCTTTTGATTTTTGGGCCGTTGTCGCGCGATGCCCCCGGCCAAGCGCAAACCGAAAGCGGACGACAGCGCCATTGAGCGCGGTGAAAGCAAGACGCGCCCGGCGATGTCGCGCCCCAATGCCCCGCGCCACGAAAAGCCGCGCCAGCAGAAACCGCGCGGCACTGCGAAACCGCGCACGGATAAGGCTGCGGAAGACAAACCAGAAGACGGGCTGAAAGGCGACAAGTCGCGGCAAGGCAAGCCACGGGCCGGCGAGAGCCCGCGCGAAGAAAAAGCACCCGCCGACGCCGCGCCCGAGGCCATCGGCCACGCCGGGTCGCCGCCGCCCGAGGCCGCCGAGCCCGGTCCCGCGCTTTCGCCCGAAGAGGCCGAGCGGGCGCGCAAGAAATATCTGCTGAGGCGCTTCTGGATAAGCGGGCGCGGCTATTGGGGTTTGCATGGCGACAAGCTCGCCTGGCCGCTGACGATCGGGCTGCTCACGCTGATCTGCGTCAATGTCGGTTTTCAATACGGCATCAACCGCTGGAATCGCGCGATCTTCGACGCCATCGAGCAGCGCGACGCCCACACCGTCTATTGGCTCAGCGCCGTCTTCCTGCCGCTGGTCGCCGGCAGCATCAGCCTGGTCGTCGCCCAGGTCTACCTGCGCATGACCATGCAGCGCCGCTGGCGCTCCTGGTTGACCACGGCGGTCATCCAGCGCTGGCTGGCCAGTGGCCGCTACTACCAGCTCAACCTCGTCAAGGGCGACCATGCCAACCCCGAGGCCCGCCTGACCGAGGATCTGCGCATCGCCACGGAATCGCCGGTCGACTTTGTCGCCGGCGTCCTCAACGCCTTCCTGTCGGCCTCGACCTTCATCGTCGTCTTGTGGACCATCGGCGGCGCGCTGAGTTTTACCCTTGGCGGCTCCACAATCACCGTGCCCGGCTTCCTGGTCGTCACCGCGGTCATCTACGCGGCCATCACGTCGACCTCGATGTTCGTCATCGGCCGCCGCTTCGTCCAGCTTTCCGAGGACAAGAACCAGGCCGAAGCCGAGTTCCGCTACGTGCTGACGCGTGTGCGCGAGAACGGCGAGAGCATCGCGCTGCTGGGCGGCGAGGAGGAGGAGAACGCCGGCATCGACCGCACCTTCGCCGGCGTGCTCGGCCGCTGGGCGCGGCTCACCGGGCAGCACATGCGGACCACGCTGGTCTCGCAAGGCTCCAGCTTGTTCGCGCCGGTCGTGCCGGTGCTTCTATGCGCGCCGAAATTCCTCGACGGCTCGATGAGCCTTGGACAGGTCATGCAGGCAGCCTCCGCCTTCGCTTTGGTGCAGGGCGCGTTCGGCTGGCTGGTCGACAATTATCCCCGGCTCGCCGACTGGAACGCCTCGGCGCATCGTATCGCCTCGCTGATGATGTCGCTCGACGGGCTGGAGCGCGCGGAGCAGAACGACCGGCTGGGCCGCATCCAGCGCGGCGAGACCGAGGACGGCGCCATGCTCGGTCTCAGAAATCTTTCCGTGACGCTCGACGACGGCACATCGGTGGTGAAGGAAACCGAGGTGGAGATCGAGCCCGGCGAGCGCGTGCTGGTCTCGGGCGAATCCGGCACCGGCAAGTCGACGCTGGTGCGCGCCATCGCCGGGCTGTGGCCCTGGGGCAGCGGCAGCGTCGATTTCCACCCGGGCAAGCGCCTCTTCATGCTGCCGCAGCGCCCCTATATCCCGTCCGGCACGCTGCGCCGCGCCACCGCCTATCCGGCCGCCGCCGACAACTGGAAGACGAAGGAGATCGACGCTGCCCTCGACAAGGTCGGCCTTGCCTATCTGAAGGACCGGCTGGAGGAGGAGGCGCCCTGGGACCAGACGCTGTCGGGCGGCGAGAAGCAGCGCCTGGCCTTCGCCCGCCTTCTGCTGCACGCGCCCGACATCGTCGTGCTCGACGAGGCGACCTCGGCGCTGGACGAGAAGAGCCAGGATAAGATGATGCAGACGGTGATCCAGCAACTGCCCAGGGTCACCATCATCAGCGTCGCCCACCGCGCCGAGCTGGAAGCGTTCCACACGCGAAAGATCACGCTGGAGCGGCGCGAGGGCGGGGCGCGGCTTGTCAGCGATGTCGAGCTTGCGCCAAGGAGGAAGAAGCGCGGCTTGTTCCAGCGCGCGCTGTGGGGGAGCGGGGCGAACGGCGGCAAAGGGTAGGGGGCGCTTCGAAGCTGTGCGTAATCCCCACCGGCGCTGCCCCCGCTCCGTCTCGGCGCTGCGCGCCGAGCCACCTCTCCCCCGCCTTTGGTGGGGGCGAGGAACCCAGGCTTGCGAGGCCGCACCCTCGGCGATTACCATTTCCTCGCCCCCACAAAGTGGTTAGGGGATGCACACATCGTTTGAGGTGAATGACTCGCTTTTGATTGGCTGGATGGCGTCGGGATGTGATTCTGTTGGCGATACTCGGATTGAGGAGGTATCGCGATGTCAGCCCATGAGATCGGATTAGGAGCGTTCGGCGACGAGCGCTTGCAAAAAAGGGGGCCCAGCTGCTGGGGCTCATGGTGGATCGTCAGAGCGTTTGCGTTCGACGGCTTGCGGGAGGATCGCGGGGACGGATCATTGGTTTTGGCCGGTTCCTGGCGAACAAGCGGGTGACGACGCAGAGCCTGATCGAAGGCTGGGGGCTGACGAGTTCGCAGGCGTGTGCGGGCCGTCACGTGCTGGCGGTCCAAGACACCAGTGAGATCAACTTTACGACCACGGCTGAGCATCGGCGGGGTCTGGGCGAGATCGGCAAGGGCGGCAACGTCCGAGGCGCGCTGTTGCATGCAATGTTGGCGCTGGATGCGGGAACGGGCGAGGTATTGGGGCTGGTGTCGGGCCAGATCTGGACGCGCGATGGCCGGGTGGAGACGCCACACAGTCAACGGATGTTGGCCGACAAGGAATCGCAGCGCTGGCTGGCCACGGCCGAAGCGRCCAAGGAGGTGCTGGCTCAAGCGGCGACGGTGACGGAGGTGAGCGATCGCGAGAGCGATATCTACGCCAAGTGGGAKCGCGTKCCGGSTGCGAACTTYCATATCCTGACCCGCGCCATGAGCGACCGTTTGATCGAGGGCGGCAAGCTCTCGACGGCAAAGCTGCAGCCGGCCGGTGAAGCCGATGTGGAATTGCGGGCTCGTCCTGGCCGGCCGGCGCGCACGGCCCATCTGGTGACCCGCTTCGGGCAAGTCGCCCTCAAGCGCCCACAAAACTGCATCGAAAAAGGGCTGGCCAAGACGGTGACGGTGAGCTTGGTAGAGGT
>NZ_MDDU01000043.1:0-2537 GCF_001854795.2 Mesorhizobium sp. LCM 4577
ATGGCCAGGACATCGGCCTGCTGCAGCCGGTCCTCGGCATAGTGRAGATAATGCGCCAGCTGCTGCAGCCGCTCCTTCAGCAAAGCTGGTTCGGCGACCTCCCCGGCTTCCTCGCCCTGCAGGATACCCCGCGCCAGACCATTCGCGACCATCGCAAGCCGTGGCGTCGCGAACGCGCCGAAGCGACGGCCCTTGGGGCCTAGACCGCGGGCGATCTCCCCCAGAGCCTGATAGCACACCGGCTCTTGCGTCCACTTGGCGAAGCCGTTCACCAGGAGCGCCAAATCCTGCGCCGTAAAATCGGAGAGCCCGACATCCGGGCGGTCGGCGCGGCGAAGGACCTCCTCGCCAATGGCGACCGCGGCCTGCCGATTGCGCTCCTCTTGCGGCCACTTGCCGAAACCGTTCACCAGGACCGCCAGATGCTGATGACTAAATCMCTTGATTTTGCCGACGCGGGAAGCGATCTCCCCAGCCATGGCAACTGCAGCCTGGCGCATGCCTGGCTCTTGCGGCCATTTGCTGAAGCCATTCACCAAATTGGCCAGGCTCAGCGGAGCAAAGTCGGAGAGCCCGACATTTGGGTGATCGGCGCGGCGAAGGACCTCGCCGCCGATGGCGGCCGTGGCTTGCCGATTTCGCTCCTCCAGCGGCCACTTGCTGAAACCGTTCACCAGTATGGCCAGCTGCTGATGGGTAAATCCCCTGATTTTGTCGGCACCGGAGGCGATCTCCCCGGCGATGGCGACCGCCGCCTGGCGCATGCCTGGCTCTTGCGGCCACTTGCTGAAGCCATTGATCAGATAGGCCAGTTCCTGACCAGGAAAACCGCGCAATCGGTTGGCGGCGCGACTGAGCTCAGAGGCGATGGCGATCATCGCCTCGCGCGTGCTTGCCTGCTCCGGCCACTTGCTGAAACCGTTCACCAGATCGGCCAACTCTTGATTCGCAAATTCCTTGAGCTTTCCGGCTCGGGCAACAATCTCGCCCGCGATGGCAATGGTCGCCTCGCGCGTCTGTTCGGGCCACTTGCTGAAACCGTTCAACAGGTTGGCCAACTCTTGATACCCAAATCTGTTAAGCTCGCCGGCTCGGGTAACGACCTCGCCCGCAATGGAAACCGTCGCCTCGCGCGTCTGTTCGGGCCATTTGCTGAATCCGTTCGCCAGGTTCGCCAGATGTTGATCAGTGAATCCGCCGAGCTCTTTGGCACGCGCAACGATCTCGCCGGCAATGGCAACGGTAGCATGGCGCATGTCGATGTCTTCGGGCCATTTGCCGAACCCGTTCACCAGATTAGCCAACTCTTGATGTGGAAATCTATTGAGCTGGCCGGCGCGGCCAACGATCTCGGCGGCGATATCCGCCGCAGCTTGGCGCAAATCCTGTTCTTCCGGGTACTTGCCGAAGCCATTGACCAGGTTCGACAGGCCCTGAGGGCTAAAATCGGAGAGCCGCTTGGCTCGGCCTGCAAGGCGCGTCACCTCGGTGCCGATAGCGCTAGTGGCTTTCCGACACTTCGCCTGGCTCGGCCATTTGCTGAAACCGTTCACCAGGTTCGCCAGGCCCTGCGGTTCGAAATCGGAAAGCCGCTTGGCTCGGCCTGCGAGGTACGTCACCTCGGTGCCGATAGCGCTGGTGGCGTCCCGACACTCCGCTTGTTTCGGCCATTTGCTGAAGCCGTTGACCAGATTGGTCAGGTTCTGCGGACTGAATTGGGAAAATCCCTCCGTCTCAGCGCGGCGAAGAACCTCACCAGCAACTGCGAAAGTGCCCTCGCCACACCCTGGCTGGTCAGGCCACTTGCTRAAGCCGTTCACCAGCAGCGCGATGTTGCGAGCGTCCAGCTGGCGAAGCATTGCKSGGTTGTCGCKGCAGAACTTGGCGATCCTGATTGTGCCGTCGCGGCATTCCGCCAGTTGGGGATATCGACCGAACGACAATGCTAAGAGCGGCAACGCGCGAGCATCTACATCGTCGAGGGCGCTGGTAGACCTCGACACCCTTGCTGCCATGGCCCTGCAGGCCTGCATGCCCGCCTCGCCTCCAGGCTCGCGGCTGACTGCGTTGGACACGGTCGCATATCCAAACGATTCTCCCTCGCGGATATCCCGCTCCCAGTTTGGCAGAAACTGGCGRGTGAATTGAACAGCGGCTCCTTGCAGGAATGCTGCCTGCTCTTCCTGGTCACGCAGCAAGCCGCTATGGCGCACCACCGCACAGGAGAATTGAACGATGTSCCGAGCTCGGCCGATGKCATCGAGAGCCTTGTTGAACAGATTGCTCGACATTGCGCGAGAGGCGCGCTGCGGGGCTGCTTCGGAATGCCGTCCCACTTGCAAATCGGCAGCTTGTCTATGCGGTGGCAATCCRGCTGTGTTCGCGCGTCCGGACCGCTGCGCSTGGCGCGASGGYCCGCCCTCGGCCCGCAAAGCGCCTGATTGTTGCCGCGACCCTTCAGGCCGTTGAGAACCTATGCGGCGGCTATCGCGCGCGCCTCCATCGTCACGGCGTGGCGGCCTGGCCTCCACGCCGGA
>NZ_MDDU01000044.1:0-2142 GCF_001854795.2 Mesorhizobium sp. LCM 4577
GAATATCATCGCGTCTCACCATTGAAAGCTTGACCAGCACCGCGGTGCGCATGGCCGCCGGATACGCACGACTGCGGTCTTCACCGGATGGCTACTTCGTGGCGACGTCCTTGCGGCATGCTCAAGATAATTCTCAACCGCTTCCCAGATGCCCTACTGCGGCGATCGATGCTATTTGGATAGATGCAACATCTCGGAAAGCTCGCTGGCCCTGGTTGGGAGGCTCGATATCGATGAGCCGCACCATCTGATTACAAGCACTTTTGCGATGTTTAGTTCAAGTAGCGCTTAATCCTGGTCAGCCAGGTCGTACCAGGTCGATATGGCTGACACGCAGGGCTTGTGCCAGATCAAAGCTGGGGTTCCTTTTGCCCTTCTCCAACCCGCGGATGTGCTGCTGGCTGAAGCCGGAGATCTCGGCAAGCTGCTCCTGTGTCAAGCCGGCCTCTTCCCTGATCGTGCGAGTATTCTGTTCGACCAGCTTTGCGCATATCCATGCGAAAAGGTCAGCGGGCGGCGAAGCGCTTCGCCAACCTTGGCCTGGGTTAAACCCTTGTTCTTGCGCGCCGCTATCAGCTGTTCCGGCAGCCGGCGTTGGCGGGGCGATCGAAGGGATCTCCGCATCAGACGATGCTTAAGTCTATTCAGATCGCGGATCGAGCATCGTTGCCGGCTCAACCTCCAGCACCGTAGCGAGCTTCTCGACCATGTCGATGGTAGCAGCATATACACTGCGCTCAAGAGCGCTGATGTAGGTTCGATCAACACCAGCTTCATGTGCCAGCGCCTCCTGCGACAGCTTCTTTTTCTCGCGAAGCCTACGCAGATTGCGGGCAAAGACTTCTCGGATTCCCATACGCGGGAGGCCACCCTCTTGTTGAGGATTTCACCACGGAGTATGCTCTACAAACTTAAGGAGCAATTCGCACGAGCACCGATTTTGGCCCGAACTACCTGGATGTTAGGGATCGCGACTTCCCGGATGCGATCTGACGATGATTATCGCTCATGGTCAGCGCTGTAGGTCACGCAAGCTGCGCCAAGGAGCGAAGCCGAATGATCTAGACCCATGTCGAAGAAAACGGGCTCAGTTCACTGGCGGCCGGTTGCCCGCCGTCAAAATCGATTGCGGCAATCCGGCATGGGCCGGATCGCCTCTTTGTTACTGCCGCGGCCTAATCAACTCACAAGGATCAACGTCAAGCGCTTTTGCGAGCTTTGCCAAGCACACTGACGCTTGCGGAAACCCGAGCACGCTCGATCGAGCCCACATATCGCATGGCGCAAACGGACCAGAACCGGAACTATGGTTCTAAGAACGATCGTTCCTATTCGATAGGATCAGCCCAACGGAGATGTCTTGCCCTATCCGATGACAACGAACCCGAACCGCAGGAAGTCGCGATGAAACCCAAAGTTCAAGACCAAGTCCCGTGGTCGGACCGCCTGACCGCTTACGACAACGAGCACTTCACGATCTATATGAGGCTCCTGGACGCGTCCGCCGACGATGCCAGCGAAGACGAGATGGCGCAGCTCGTCCTCGGTATCGATCCGATGCGAGAGCCTGAGCGCGCCCGAATGGCGGTCCGCAGCCATCTCGATCGGGCGAACTGGATGGTTACGACTGGATACAAAGAACTGTTCGGGCGCTGACCGGCTCCAGGTGAGCTATTCCAATTACTTTCAGGCGAGGAAAACCGATAGCCACGATCCATGAGCATGTGTACCGCGCCGGACAGCACGGCGGAATGCGATCGCGAAGGTGGTTGCGCGGATCCGTCCAGTTGGCCGTTGCCGGCCCAACAGGGCCCTTGCGATTTCACGGTGCGATGCGCCGCTTAGCGAGCCGTCAAGCGCCTAAAGCGCAGACGGCTGGCGCGCGCTTCGGGCGAAAACAGCCTGTCGGGAAGTTGTCCGGTCGCGTGAAGAGCGTTGAGGCATTCGAACGCCTGCTGCCTCATCCGATCGGCGGGCCAGATCGCGTCGACAGAAAGCCGAACGGGCGCAAAACCTCCGCGCCCTCCACGACAAGCTGGATGTCCCAGGTAGCCATCCGGTGAAGACCGCAGTCGTGCGTATCCGGCGGCCATGCGCACCGCGGTGCTGGTCAAGCTTTCAATGGTGAGACGCGATGATATT
>NZ_MDDU01000045.1:0-1964 GCF_001854795.2 Mesorhizobium sp. LCM 4577
GGTAGCTCGTCAGGCTCATAACCTGAAGGTCACAGGTTCAAATCCTGTCCCCGCAACCAACACAAAAAGAGCCCCCACCGCGCGGGCTCTTTTGTTTTTTTGCCCTGCGCTTCTTTCCAACTCGACTCGGCGGAGCTTTGCAGCGATGGTCGCTCGGCGCCCAAGCGCCATACATTTCGGCCGCGGCGCTGATGTAGGAGGAGCGGAAGATGCGGCAGGCGTTGATCGTATGGGGCGGCTGGGAGGGCCACGAACCCGAAGCCGGCGCTCGTGCCGTCAAGGCGATGCTCGAGGAAGAAGGCTTTGCCGTGCGTGTCGAGAACACGACCGCGGTCTTCGCCGACCCGGCGATCGCCGAGCTCAGCCTCATCGTGCCGATCTACACGATGTCCAAGCTCACCAAGGCGGAAGAGGCCAACCTGACGAAAGCGGTCGAAAACGGCGTCGGCCTTGGCGGCTATCATGGAGGCATGGGCGATGCCTTTCGCGAATCGCCCGATTATCAGTTCATGTGCGGCGGGCAATGGGTCGCGCATCCGGGCAACATCATCGACTATAATGTAAAGGTGATGCGGCGCGACGACCCGATCATGCAAGGCATCGACGATTTCCCCTACCGCTCCGAACAATATTACATGCATGTTGACCCGTCGAATGAAGTGCTGGCGACGACCACCTTCTCCGGCGAATATGCGCCGTGGATCGATGGCGTCGTCATGCCGGTGGTGTGGAAGCGCAGACACGGCAAGGGGCGGGTGTTCTATTCCTCGCTGGGTCATGTGGCAGCGGAGTTCGAGGTGCCGCAGATGCGCACCATCCTGCGCCGCGGACTGGCATGGGCCGCCCGCTGAGCCGGTAGATACACCCGGCTAAAACGCGTCGTCGCGATCCTCGATCGGCGCCGGCGTGCTTGATCGACATTCCGACTGCCGCCCGCTTCGGTGGAGTCTTCCATCGAATCGCTAAGTATGAGGCGCGTCCGAATCAATCAAGCTGTCAATTTTTGCTATCTGTTGCTATGCTTCGCGCCTGGCTCGATATTTTCCGGGAGACTCCGATGCCTAACTACGCTTTGAACGAGCATTATGAGCGCTTCATCAGGAAGCAACTCGAATCGGGCCGCTACAACAATGCCAGCGAGGTTGTCCGCGCGGGCCTGCGCATGCTTGAGGATTTTGAGGCGGAGCGGGAGAAGTGGCTGCGGGAGGAGATCCCGTCGCGCATGGCCGAGCTCCAGCGGGATCCGGCAAAGGGAATCCCGGCTGAAACGGTGTTTTCCCGATTGGAGGCCCGTCATCGCGCACGGCAGGCGAAAGCCAAGTAGGGAATGGAATACCGGATTGTCTTCCACGCTAAAGCGGAAGCCGAGCTCGAACAACTCTATGAGGATATAGCCGAGCGTGCGTCGCCGGCGGTTGCCTGGAATTTTGTCTCGGGCATCCGCGATCATTGCCTGGGCTTGTCGACATTTCCACAGCGCGGCACCGAGCGGGTGGAGATCATGCCGAGGTTGYGGATCATCGGCTATCGCCGCGCGGTCAGTATCGTTTTCGCGGTCGACGGCGAGCGTGTGCTGATCCTGGGCATCTTCTACGCCGGCCGGAACATCACGCCCGAATTGCTCGAAGAACGGCTTTAAATCGAGGTTCAGTCGGGCGCCGCGGTCGACATTCGGCTAAGTGCTGCGGGCGATCTTTGGGTTGAACGTGTCCGCTCGGCAGAGCGATTGTGGCTGCTATCGCCGGCATGGTCGGCGGCGGAACGCGGCCAAGAATGAACCAAGCCAGCTCACCATTTTTACCGCCGGGGATATCTCCACGAGAAATCGAAAAAAGAGTGATCTAGGCTGTTGACAGTTCGATGAGGTGGCGACTATATACGGCCCACGAACGAGGGCGGTGCGCCGCTGGCGGCAGAGAAGTTCGCTTCTATGTTTGCCCTGTTTGGAATTCAAGAGAGCCGCG
>NZ_MDDU01000046.1:0-372216 GCF_001854795.2 Mesorhizobium sp. LCM 4577
GTGCTCTTCTTGCCCTTCTTGCCCCAGCGCGCATCCGGATCGGCCGAGGGCTTGATCGGCCCCTGGTGGCCCTTCTTCGGCTGCTTGGTCGGCCGGCCGCGCGCCTGCAGGAACGTGGCGTCGACCAAGGTGCCGCGCTTGACGATCAGGCCCTTGCCCTCCAACTGACGGTTGACCTCCTCAAACACCTTGTCGATCAGCCGCTCGCGCGTCAGCTCATCGCGAAAACGCCACAGCGTCGAATGATCGGGCGTGCGGTCCGAAAGGCTGAAGCCGGCAAAGCGGCGGAACGACAGCCGGTCCCGAATTTGCGCCTCCAGTGCTGGATCGCTCAGCCCATGCCACACGCCCAGCAAGAGACAGCGCAGCAGCGGTTCGGCCGGATAGCTGGTGTTGCCGGAGCCGGGACCGCTGCGCTGACCAAGCAAGGTTCGGATCGGCGCCCAGTCCAGTTCCTTYGCTAYCAGGTCGAAGATCGTCTCATCCGCCGACGCAARACCGTCCGCCAGGCTCAACTGACCAAGCACTCGATCGACCATCGCGAATCCTCCTTGCCGGATATCCGCATGGAATCACTGATCCGATTCTGTGCAAAGCCCTCACAAGGGGAGAAGGAGAGGGGGCTACAATTTTGCCAGCAGTTCCGGCGTCGGCCAACCATCCACGGGCAGGCCCAGCCGCGCCTGCTCCTTGCGGATCGCTTCGCGGGTGTTGGTGCCGAGGATGCCGTCGACCGTGCCGACGTCGTAGCCCTTGGCTTCGAGCTTGGTCTGCAGCGCCTTCATCTGGTCGCCGCTGAGGCCCTGTTCGGGCGTGCGCGGATCGAATTGCGGCGCGCCGGCGAGGCGCGTGGCAAGCACGGCCGCCGTCAGCGCGTAGGTGAAGGACTGGTTCCATTCCAGATAGACGTCGAAATTGTCGTAGGTCAGGAAGGCCGGACCCTTGCGGCCCATCGGCAGCGCCAGGCCGGCTTTCAGACCATTGTCGATGAGCGGGTTGCCATTGGGTTCGGTGACGCCCCATTGCGCCCATTGCGACAACGGCAGCTTGTTGGTGCGGCYGGTCTGGTCCCATGGCATCTCGTCGGGGACGCGCACTTCCTGGACCCAGGGCTGGTCACGCTTCCAGCCGCGCGACATGATTTTGTTGGCGGTCGTCATGATGACGTCCGGCACGCTGTTCCTGAGATCGACCTTGCCGTCGCCGTCGCCATCGACGCCCTTGGCAAGATAGTCGGTCGGCAGGATCTGCGTCTGGCCGATCTCGCCGGCCCAGGCGCCCTTGACGTCGGCCGGCAGCACGCCGCGGTCGATCAGGGTGAGCAGCGGCACCAATTGCTGCCGGAACAGCTGAGGCCGGCGGCAGTCATGCGAGAGCGTCACCAGCGCGTTCAGCGTGTGGAAATCGCCCTGCACGGCGCCGAAATCGGTCTCCAACCCCCAGAAGGCGGCGATGATCGCCGGCTGGACGCCGAACTCCTTGTCGGCGCGGTCGAAGACGTCGGCATATTTCTTCAGATTGGCCGCGCCCTGCTTCAGGCGGTAGGCCGAGATCATGCGGTTGGCGAATTCGGTGAAGGTCTGGGTGAAGACGCCCTGGGCGCGGTCGCGCGCCAACGCGCGCTCATCGATAGTGGCGTCCTCCAACGCGTCGAGGCCGGTGGCGCCGACGCCGGCCGCCTTGGCTTCGGCCGCGACGGCCTGCTTCCAGGCCTCGAAATCGCCGCCGCATTCCTGTGCCGCGACGGGCAGCGCCGACGCGCCGAGGAAGAGCGCCGCCAGGATTTCAACGCGCAATCGCATCGCTTTCCTTTCGAGACCGGCGCATGGCCCCATCGTGGTCCCGGATCGGGATCGGACAGGCGCATGCGAGGATTTCAAAGTTCGGGAGCCGCGCCATACACTCGCGCGAAAGCGCCGCTCCGGATTACCAGCGGTTGCATGTTTCGCCGCCCGCCGTGTCGAAAAGCAGGCGGGGGATCGGTTGTCAACGGGTGTTCTGCCGCAGCCACTTCTTCCAGGCGGCTTCCGAGCCGTTGAAGACGTTGATGTCGGACTTGCCGGTCATGCCGGGCACGATGCCGGTGCCGGTGTACTGCCAGAAGGTGAAGGGATGACTGCCGTATTTTTCGCGCGGGTGGCCGGCGACCGAGCGCAGCCAATAGGGATAGCCGCGGAAGCTCGCCAACTGGTTGTCGTCGAAGAAGTCGAGCGAGGTGTAGATGATCGGCTTCTTGCCGTAATGGCGCTCGACCATTTGCAGGAAAACGCTCATTTCGCTGCGCACGGTGGCCGGGTCGGGGCGCAGCCTGCATGTCGGCGATTTCGGGTTCCATTCCATGTCGAGCACCGGCGGCATCGCCGACGGGTCCCGCGGGACATTGGCGATGAACCAGCGCGCCTGGGTCTCGGCCGGCGTGCAGAAATAGAAGAAGTGATAGGCCGCGCGCGGAATTCCGGCAGCCTTGGTGCGCGCCCAGTGCTCGTTGAAATAGTCGTCGAAACGATCGCCGCCTTCCGTCGCCTTGATGAAGGCGAAGGAGATGCCGCTGGCTCTCGCCGTGGGCCAATCGACCGAGGTCTGGTATTTGGAAACATCCGTGCCGTGGATGGCGTAGGTCCACGGCGCGCCGCTGTCCCACTCATGCGGCTTGGAGTCCTCGAATTTGGGCGCGCGCACCGCAACAGTCTGCGCGGAGGGCGACAACGGCGAAAGGTCGTCGACGGTCGAGCAGGCGCAGAGCAGCGTCAGCATCAGGATGGCCGCAAGACGGCGCATGACATTCCCCGAGCCGGGTCCAGCCGGCCGCTGATGGGTCTTTGCAGATGGCCGTTGCTTGCGCAGGCCCCTCCGGACGGTCGCCCCACAGGACCGCCCCAACTGCTGTTGTCTGTCCATGTCGTTGTCCCAAAACCGCTGCGCACTTTTGGGCGACATGAAGCAGTAGATCGCCGAACATGGTTGAGAATCCATTGACGGCGCTCGACAACGCCGATGATTTTGCGGAAGCAATGGCGGCAAATCAATGACATAAATCGAGCCGGCGAATCCAAAAGGCGGGGAAAGATGCGGGCTGTCGTGAAGTTCATCAAATGGCTGCTTGGCCTTGCGGTCCTGGCGGTCGCGGCGCTCTTCGCCTGGCTCTATTTCGCCCCGCCCGARCTGATCCGCGTCGGCTCCGGCTATTCGGCCAAGATCGTCTGCTCGAACGTCTTCATCGCCGGCCGCGACCCGAACCAGGTGCTGGCGGTCGACGTGCAGGCGCCGGGCCATCCGCTGCTCAGGCTGATGAAGGTGTCGGTCGACAGAGAAAGGGGGATGGTTTCGGCTGGGCTGCTCTGGGTTTTCGGCAAGAGCGTTGCCGTAGAACGCTTCGGCGTCGGCTGCGCATCGGTTCCCGACGGCGATACCGGCAAAGCGCGGCAGACCTCGCTGCGTGCGGTGCCGCCCGCCGCGGCGCAGCCTGATGCGCTCTGGCCCGAGGGCGAGCGGGTGGATGCTTCGCAGAACCCGGAAGTGGCGAAGATCGTCGACGATGCCGCCATGGCCGGCATCGGCATGCGCGCCATCGTGGTGGTGAAGAACGGCCGCGTCGTAGCGGAACGTTATGGTGAGGGTTTTTCGGCCAAGACGCCGCTGCTCGGCTGGTCAATGACCAAGACGGTGAATGCGGCCATCGTCGGGACCCTGGTCAAGGACGGCAAGCTGGCGATCGACAACAAGGGCCTGTTCGCGCCGTGGAAGGCCGATGGCCGCGCCGCCATCAGCCTTGCCGACATGATGGCGATGTCGAGCGGGCTGGCGTTCAACGAGGATTATGGCGATGTCGCCGATGTGACGCGCATGCTCTATCTCGAGCCGGACATGGCGGGCTTTGCCGAGGCCCAACCGCTGACCGGCGAGGTGGGAAAAGTATTTTCCTATTCGAGCGGCACGGCGGTGATGCTGTCGAGATTGTGGCAGGACGCGATCGGCGACAAGGCGAAGGCGCTGGCATGGCCGCGCACGGCGCTGTTCGAGCCGCTCGGCATGAAGAGCGCCGTGCTCGAAACCGACGAGCAGGGCACTTTCGTCGGCTCGTCCTATCTCTACGCCACGGCGCATGACTGGGCGCGCTTCGGCCAGTTTCTGCTGCAGGGTGGCGTCTGGAACGGAAACCAGATCCTGCCGGCCGGGTTCGTCGACTGGATGCGCGAGCCGGCGCTGGCCTCGAAGGTCTATGGCAAAGGCCAGCTCTGGATCGAGGGCCCGGGCGATGAGGAAAAGCCCGGTGCGGGCGTCGCCGCAGGCTTGCCCAAGGACACCTATTGGATGGAAGGCCATGACGGCCAGACGGCGGCGATCATCCCGTCGGAGCAACTGGTGGTGGTGCGGCTTGGGCTGACGCCGGCGAAATTCGGCTATCGGCCGCAGACCATGGTGGGCGCGCTGGTGAAGGCGCTGCATTGATAGCGATTGCTATCTGCCGGATCCGATCACGCCCAGCCAGGCATAGCCGCGATAAAGCGTTCTGAAACGGAAGGTTGCGCCGGTGCGCTGCGATTCCGATTCAAGCACGTCGCGCAGCGACGCGCGTGGTGTGACATGGAATTTCCGCAGCCAGCCGCGCAGGAGCGCGCGGAACCAGCGCGGCAGTCCTTCCTGCTGGCCGAAATCGACGACGTGCAGCGAACCGCCGGGGGCGAGCGCAGCAAGGGCGGCCGATACGGTCTTTTCCCAGCCGGGGATCATCGACAGCGAATAGGAGACAAAGACGCGGTCGAAGCGTTCGATGCCGAAGAGAGCCTTGGCGTCGAAATCGGTGGCGTCGCCGCGCGCCAGGCTGACCTTGCCGGAGAGACCTTCACGAGCGATGGCCGCGTTTGCCGTCTCCAGCATCTCGGCCGAGATATCCAAACCGAAGAAGCGGGCCTGCGGATAGCGGCGGGCGGCAAGCGCTATATTGCGGCCGGTGCCGCAGCCAAGCTCAAGGACGGTGCCGCCCTGCGGCACGTCCAGCCCGCGGATCAGACGGTCACGGCCGAGCAGGTAGTACTTGCGGGTGAGGTCATAGATATGGCGCTGCCAGCGGTAGACGCCGTCCATCAGTTCGGCGTGGCTGGCCGGCAGGTCCGTCGTGCTCATGCGGCACGCTTCACATAGAGGTGGAAGCCGCCATAGATCGCCGAGCGGTCTTTTGCCGAGAATTCGCGCGAGGCGTCGGCCTCGTAGGTCCATTGGTCGAGCAGCGAACTGGAGACGCGGCCAGGCAGCAAGCTGGGCTCCGCCGCGGTGCGGAATATGACGCGCGCGCCCACCGAAGCGGTGCGGGTGATCTCGGTCCACAGCGCGTTGAGCAGGTCGTCGGTCATCCAGTCCTGCGCGTCGAGCAGGACGAAGCGGTCGACGCTGCCCGCCTCCTTGGCCGCCAGGAACTTGATCAGGTTGGCATGGTGGATGGCGACGCGATCGATGTTGTCGCGGATCGTCTTGTAGTTGCGCTGTTCCAGATAGGCCGGCAGCGCTGCCTCGCCAGGTTGTGGATAGCGGCGGGCGAAGGCCTGCCAGGCGAAGTAATTGTTCTTCAGCGGGAAGTCGCAGGCTAGCTTTTCCAGCCGTGCCTTCAGCACGCTCGCCATCGAGCCGTCGCCGGAGGTGATCAGCGAATCGTACTGCGCCGGCGGAATGCCGAGGCCGAACAGAGAGGCTTTGCGTGACGTCGCCCAGCGCAGGAGCTTCTTGTCGAAGACCGGCGCCAGTTCCTCGTTGAAGAAGCGACGCTGCTCGCCGATATTCTGCGCCTTCATGATGCCGGCCGGGTCGACACCGAACAGCTTGCCGACACGATGGCCCATGGCGATGAATAGGCCGAGCAGGCCGGTCTGGTAGAAGTTGCGGTCGAAGACCGAGATGCGGCGGCGGCCGCGCCAATTGCGGCGCTCCCAGTAATGGCGACTCACCGGATCGAGATGCGGTGCGATGAAGCGGTCATAGGCGTCCGAATTGTGGCTGGTGCCGGCGGCGCCGAAGAAGCGGAACAGGTCGCCTTGCGACGGCAGGTGTCGCACCGCTTCCAGCTTCATGCGGTTCAGCGCGATGTGCGCGGCGTTGAGATCGACGGCGTCGACCCGGGCCGGCGAGCGGGTCAGGTAGGCCAGGATGTTGCAGCCGCCCGAAGCGATCGTGACGACCCGGTGACCGGCGCCAAGCTGCATGGCCTCCATGTCGACGTCGGGGTCTTCCCAGATCTGCGGATAGACGAGGCCGGAGAACAGGAAGGCGAAGAGCCGCTCGGAAATGCCATCCTTCGACAATGCCCGGTTCTGGTAGACCGCCTTTCCGACTTCCTTGCCACGACGATAAACGAGTTCTCCGGATACGTCCGACATGGAATGGCGATTCCCCGTTTGCGTTGGCGCAAGCGGGTAGCGCAGCGTCATGACAGGCAGGTGACAGCCTGTTGACGGCAGGCCGTCACGAATTCTTACGATTTTCCGAACGCCCCCGGCGTCGGCGTGGTGACGATGACGGCCTCGCCGGCGTCGAGCGTGGTCTGGTCGCAGGCCTTCAGTACATCGATCGAGCCGTCATTGCGCCTGACCTTGGTCGAGCCGGCCTCGCCGTCGCCGCCGCCTTCGAGGCCTTGAGGAGGCCGATTGCGGTGCGAGGACAGGATCGCGCATTCCATCTTTTCAAGGAAGCGGATGGTGCGCCTGGTGCCGTCGCCGGCATTCCACTTGCCCTTACCGCCGGAACCCTCGCGGATGTGGAAGTCTTCCAGCACGACGGGGAAGCGCAGTTCCAGCACCTCCGGGTCGGTGAGGCGCGAATTGGTCATATGGGTGTGCACGCCGGAGGTGCCGGCGAAGCCGCGGCCCGAATTCATTCGGCCGGCCGGCGAGCCGGAGCAGATCGTCTCGTAATACTGGTATTTCCTGTTGCCGAAGGTGAGGTTGTTCATCGTGCCTTGCGCATTGGCGATCGCGGCCATCGCGCCGAACAGCGCGTTGGTGACATGCTGCGAGGTCTCGACATTGCCGGCGACGACGGCGGCAGGGTAGGCGGGCTTCAGCATCGAGCCGTCTGGGATGACGATGTTGATCGGCCGCAGACATCCGGCATTCATCGGGATCATGTCCTCGACCATGACGCGGAAGGCATAGAGCACGGCGGCGCGCGCTACCGGCTCCGGCGCGTTGAAATTGTTCTTCATGACCGGCGAGGTGCCGGTGAAATCGACGGTCGCCTCGCGCTTCTGGCGATCGACGGTGATCTTGACCCTGATCACCTGGCCGGTGTCGGTGGGGTATTCGTAAGCGGCGCTGTCGGGAAGCCGTTCGATCACGCGGCGCACGCTCTCGGCGGCATTGTCCTGGACATGGCCCATATAGGCTTCGACGACATCGAGGCCGAAATGCGCGACCATCTTGCGCAGTTCCGCCACGCCCTTTTCGTTGGCGGCGATCTGCGCCTTCAGGTCGGCGATGTTCTGGACGGGATTGCGCGCGGGGTAAGGATGGTCGGTGAGCAGCGTCTCCAGCTCCTTCTCACGGAAGCGGCCGCGATCGACGATGCGGAAATTGTCGAACAGCACGCCTTCCTCGTCGACCGTCGTGGCCAAAGGCGTCATCGAGCCGGGCGCGGTGCCGCCGACATCGGCGTGGTGGCCGCGCGAGGCCGCCCAGAACAGGATCTCCTCGCGCGCATCGTCGAAGACAGGCGTCACCACGGTGATATCGGGCAAATGCGTGCCGCCATTGTAAGGCGCATTGAGCGCGAACACGTCGCCCGGATGGATGTCGCCGGAATTCAGGCGGATGATGGTTTCGACGGAACGGTCCATTGAGCCGAGATGCACCGGCATGTGCGGTGCGTTGGCCACCAGCGCGCCATGGCGGTCGAAGACGGCGCAGGAGAAGTCGAGCCGTTCCTTGATGTTGACCGAATAGGCGGTGTTCTGCAGTGTCACGCCCATCTGCTCGGCAATCGACATGAAGAGGTTGTTGAAGACCTCCAACATCACCGGATCGGCCTCGGTGCCGAGCGCCGCGACGCGCACCTTCCGTTCCATCCGGCGGATCACGACGTGGTCGAGGCTGGTGATTTCGGCCCGCCAGCCCGGCTCGACGACGATGGTCTGGTTCGGCTCGATGATCAGCGCGGGTCCCGCTACCGTGTTGGACGGTCGCAGGTTTTCACGGCGATAGACGCCGGCTTCGCGCCAGCGGCCCTCGGTGTAGATGCGCCGGCTTTCCGAAGGCTTGACCTCGACCCCCGCCGATCGGGCAGGGGCATACGCTTCGGCCTTGTCCTGTCGAGCCGTCTCCATGCCTTCGACGGCAACGGTCTCGACGACGATCGGCTTGTCGTCGTAGACGAAACCGAACTGCGCCCTGTGCGCGGCCTCGAAATCGCTCCTCGCGCGGAAGGTCGAGCCATGCTCGAAATTCACCGGCAGCGCCGTATCGGTGCCGTCATAGCGAATATGCAGGACAGGTCTCGTTGAAACCGCGTCCTCGGCAATGCCCTGCTTGCCAAGCTCGGCGACAACGTCGGTGCGCAAGGCAGCGATGAGTGTCTCGATCGCCGCGCGGGATTCTTCGGCAAGCGGCTCCAGCAGCGCCTGCTGGCGTGAGGCGAAGACCGACGAAAGGCCGATGCCGTAAGCCGAAAGCAGCCCCGAAAAAGGATGGATGAGCACGGCCTCCATGCCGAGCGCGTCGGCGACGAGGCAGGCGTGCTGACCGCCGGCACCGCCGAAGCAATTGAGGAGGTATTCGGTGACGTCGTAGCCGCGCTGCACCGAGATCTTCTTGATGGCATTGGCCATGTTCTCGACAGCGATGGTGACAAAGCCTTCGGCCACCGCCTCGGGCGTTCGGCCGTCGCCGATCTCGGCGGCAAGTGCTGCAAATTTTTCGCTAACCGTGCCGATGTCGAGCGGCTGGTCCTGGCTCGCGCCGAAGATCGCCGGGAAGAAATCGGGCTGCAATTTGCCGAGCATGACATTGGCGTCGGTGACGGCGAGCGGACCACCGCGCCGGTAAGCGGCTGGGCCTGGATTGGCGCCGGCGGAATCCGGACCGACGCGGAAACGGCCCGCTTCATAATGCAGGATCGAGCCGCCGCCGGCGGCGACGGTGTGGATGCGCATCATCGGCGCGCGGATGCGCACGCCGGCGACCTCGGTGTCGAAGGCGCGTTCGTATTCCCCATCATAGTGGGCAACGTCGGTCGAGGTGCCGCCCATGTCGAAGCCGATGACCTTCTCGAAGCCTGCGAGCTTCGCCGTCTCGACCATGCCGACGACTCCGCCTGCCGGCCCCGAAAGCAGCGCGTCCTTGCCCTGGAACATGTCGGCGGCGGTCAGTCCGCCAGACGACATCATGAACATCAGGCGCGGGCCGGGGCCTAGCTCTCTCGCCACCCGCCGCACGTAACGCGACAGGATAGGCGACAGATAAGCGTCGACCACGGTGGTGTCGCCGCGGCCGACCAGCTTGATGAGCGGCGAGACCTCGTGGGAGACCGAGATCTGGCTGAAGCCGATCTTGCGGCAGACTTTCGCGACGGCCTTTTCGTGGTCCGGATATTTCCAGGCATGCATGAAGACAATGGCGACCGCGTCGATGCCGTCCGCCCTGGCCTGTTCGATCGCCGGGCGGCAGGCCGCGATGTCGAGCAGGCGCTCGACGCAGCCGTCGGCGCGCACGCGCTCGTCGATCTCGACGACGCGCTCGTAGAGCTGCTCCGGCAGGATGATCTTCTTGGCGAAAATGTCCGGCCTCGCCTGATAGGCAATGCGCAAGGCGTCGCGAAAACCCTTGGTGATGAGCAGAAGCACGCGGTCGCCCTTGCGCTCGAGCAACGCATTGGTGGCAACGGTCGTGCCCATTTTGACGTCGCCGATCGCGGCGGCGGAAATGGCGGCGCCCGCTTTCAAGCCCAGCAGGTCACGGATGCCCTGGATAGCGGCGTCCGCATAGGCCTCGGGATTCTCGGAAAGAAGTTTTCGAGGGTGCAGGTGTCCCTGCGGATCACGGCCGATGATGTCGGTGAAAGTGCCGCCGCGGTCGATCCAGAAGTCCCATTTCTTTGTTTCCGCGGCTGCCGGCATCCTGCTTATCCATCATGTCTTCGAGCGTATGTTCTGTTAGTTCGGGATTTCCGCGCCAGCAATCGCAAGTTGATGTTACACATAGAAATGCAACGTTACGAAACCGGCAGCCTGCTGATGCATTTCCCCTGCGACCGCTCACCGAAATGTGAGCGTCTGTCGAAGGAGAGATACCATGAAGAAGATCATCCTGGCGTCTGTGTCGGCGCTCGCCCTGCTGGGGGTCGCGGCTTGTAGCGACAATGGTACCGACAAGACCACAACCCAGAGCACCACTCCCCCGGCCAACGAGCAGCCCATGAAGCCAGCTTCGCCCGACGCTTCGAAGCCTGCTGAACCGGCTCCGGCAACAAATCCGGCTCCTGCCGCGCCCGCGCAGTAAGAGCCTGACCGACAGCATCGAAGAAGGCTGGCAATGCCGGCCTTCTTTTTGCGCCATCGATCCCGTACATCGCGATTACCCCTGCGGCATCGTCCCGGCTTGATAGAACCGCCCGGTTCGCACTATGAAGCCGACATGTCGATTTGGGACCGCCTTGGCGACTTCATCGCTCGTGTTTCGTCGTCGGCGTCCTCGGGAGTCGCGGATGTCGTGGAAGCCGTGCGCACCGTGTTTTCCGGCGATCCGGACCTGCGCCGGCGCGTGGCTTTCTCGGTGGCAATGATCGCGCTTTCGGCCAAGATGGCCAAGGCCGACGGCATCGTGACGCAGGACGAGGTGCGCGCCTTCCAGGAAATCTTCGAGGTGCCGCCGAGCGAGACACGCAATGTGGCGCGGCTTTACGATATCGCCAAGCAGGACGTCGCCGGCTTCGAGACCTATGCCCAGCGCATGGCGCAGCTCTGCGGTTCCGGCCATGCCAACTGCATGATGCTGGAAGACATACTCGACGGGCTGTTCCATATCGCCAAGGCGGACGGGCTCATCCATGAGCGGGAAGGGCAATTCCTGCACCGGATCGCCGAGATCTTTCGGATCGACGAGGTGCATTACGAGGCGATCCTGTCCAGGCACGTCAATCTCGGCGCCGCCGATCCTTACGTCGTTCTGGGCATCGAACGCGGCAAGCCGTTCGAGGAGATCAGAAAACGCTATCGCAAGCTGATCTCCGACAATCATCCGGACAGGTTGATCGCGCGCGGCCTGCCGCAGGAATTCATCAAGATCGCCACGAGCAGGGTGGCGGCGATCAATGCCGCCTATGAGATGATCGAGCGGGGCCTCAGGCACGCATGAGCGGCTTTTCGCCCGACCAGCCAGGCGCCGAGGTCCGGGTCTCGCCGAATTTCGGTCCGCGCCGCGAGACCCTTCGGCCCGATATGATCGTGCTGCATTATACCGGCATGGCAAGCGGCGCCGGCGCCGAGGCGTGGCTGTGCGATCCGGCAAGCGAAGTATCCTCGCACTATCTTGTTCATGAGGACGGCCGCATCGTGCAGATGGTGCGCGAGAGCGACCGCGCCTGGCATGCCGGCAAGAGCTCCTGGCTCGGCCGTACCGACATCAACTCCTGTTCGGTCGGCATTGAGATCGTCAATCCCGGACATTCGCTGGGCTACAAGGCTTTCCCGAGGCGGCAGATCGGCGCCGTGATCGAGTTGTGCGCGGGTATCGTGGGCCGTTATTCGATCCCCGCGGCAAGGGTGGTCGCGCATTCGGACGTGGCCCCGGGCCGTAAGGTCGATCCCGGCGAGAAATTTCCCTGGAAGGCGCTGTTCGCGGCCGGTATCGGCCACCTCGTGCCGGCCGCGGCGATAAAGCCCGGCGCCGCGCTGAAGGCCGGCGACGCCGGCTCCGATGTCGAGACGCTGCAATCGATGCTGGCGCTCTACGGCTACGGCGTCGAGATATCGGGTGAATACGACAAGCAGACGGAAATCGTCGTGGCAGCGTTCCAGCGGCATTTCCGGCGGCGCCTGGTCGATGGCGTGGCGGACAAATCGACGATCCGCACGCTGGAACGGCTCCTGGCTTCCGCAAAGGCAGGCACCGTCAAACAGTCGCGACAAGTTCCTTAAATTACAATCTGTCATTTAAAGTGAATTGCGCCGCCTTCATTGGCGCCAATTCCGCCTGCAAATGCCCGTCCTGCAAGTTGTCGGGCGTCTATCCCCCCAAGATGCCCGATGTTGAGTTGACCTAACTGCGTGAAGTTCTTCGCGCGGCTCTAACAGAACAGGACTACATGCAAAGATTGACCGTTGTAGCGGCAGCCGTTGCTGCCGGAGTGATGACTCTTGCCTTCAATCCAGCGAACAGTGCCCCTCTGAGCTTACGGGGTGACAATGGCTTTGCAGCCGCCCCCGCGGCACCGAAGGCAAGCCCGGCCGCCACGGGTTCAAAGATCAAAAGAACCGCCTCGACCAAGCTAGAGAAGGTCGCTGTCGCCAAAGCGGCGAAAAAATCAGCAAGGCGCAATTCGAAGCGCAACAGGCAGACCATCGACCTGACCGCGACAGCTTCCATCCGCCCTGAGAAGCCGGCTTTGTCGTCCCCAGTGACGGGCGGCGGCCAATATTCGGCGATCATTGCCCGCTATGCCGCGAGCTATGGCGTGCCGGTGTCGCTGGCGAGGGCCGTCATCAAGATCGAAAGCAACTACAGGCCGAATATGGTCGGCGGCGCCGGCGAGATCGGCCTGATGCAGATCAAGCCGGCCACGGCGCGCATGATGGGCTACACCGGTTCGGCCAAGGGGTTGTTCGATCCCGACACCAACATCAAATACGGCATGAAGTATCTCGCCATGGCGCAAGGTCTCGGCGGCGGCACCACCTGCGGCACGATCCTGAAATACAATGCCGGGCATGGCGCGACGCGGATGAATCCGATCTCGGCCGCCTATTGCAGCAAGGTGAAGTTGCAGATGGCGGCGCTGGGTTCGCCGGCCTGAGCCCGTCGTCGAAGTGGATTTGGGCAAGGCGTGTCTATTTCATGCATGTCGTTGTCCCAGATCCACTGCGCTTCGGGCGCTCACCCCAGCTTTTTCGTTTGCGTTTTCAAGCGGGAATCCCTTTATACGCCCTTGCCAGCTGGCCGGGCGGCCGCGCCCGCGAGAGCCGAAAGGCTGCGGGTGAGGAAAGTCCGGGCTCCATGGAGACACGGTGCCGGCTAACGGCCGGCGGGGGCAACCCCAGGGAAAGTGCCACAGAAAGCAAACCGCCCCGGCATTGCCGAGGCAAGGGTGAAAGGGTGGGGTAAGAGCCCACCGCGCGACTGGCAACAGGAGCGGCACGGCAAACCCCACCGGGAGCAAAACCGAATAGGGGCGGTGCGAAGGGAAACCTTCGAGGGCTGTTTCCGGCCCACCGTCCGGGTAGGTTGCGTGAGGCGCGTGGCAACATGCGCCCAAGATGAATGGCCGCCACGTTCTCGCCGCGAGGCGAGGGCCATACAGAACCCGGCTTACAGGCCAGCTGGCATTTTCTCGTGGCGATAGCTGAACGGGATCAGGAGGTTACGCCGGAAGGCGTGTCTTTTGATTCAACATCGGGGGCGTAATCGCCTGAACGCGGTGAACTGTTCCTTGAAGCTGGTGCGATTAAATCGTACCTTGAGCGAAATAGGAGCACGTTATGGGCCAGGTCGACAAACGCAGCATCACACTTTCGCCGGAGCTGGCGGCGGCCGTCGACGATGTCGTCGCTGCCGGCGAATACGCCTCAGCCAGTGAAGTCATCCGCGACGCGCTCAGGCAATGGAAGGAGCGCCGCGACCTGCTCGGCTACACCATCGAGGAATTGCGGGAGCTGGTGCAGGAGGGCATAGACAGCGGGCCGGCGCTGGACGGCCCTCCCTTGATGGAGCGATTGCGCGCTAAATATGCGGAGATGGCGGAAGCCAAAGGCGCTGACGAGTGAAGTACCGCCTGCTTCCACAGGCATTGGTTGACCTCGAAGCTATCGGCGACTATATCGCCGCGCACAATCCTAATGCCGCAATCCGTTTTGTGGAAACTCTTCAGCAGCGATGGGACTTGCTCACCCTCCATCCCCGATCAGGCGCACCGCGCGACGACATCCTGCCGGGCATTCGCCACCTTGTTGTCGGGGAATACCTTACGTTTTATCGAATTGGCGACAATGCGATCGAAATCCTCCGCGTGCTGCACGGTCGGCGCAAAATCGAGGCTGACGATCTGATTTAGCGGTTGGACTAGCCGGCGATCTTGTCCAGCGACGCCTCGATTGCCTGCCAGAGCTCCTCGACCGGCTCGCAGCCGATCGCCAGGCGCACGAAGCCCGGAGGCACGGCATCGCCGCGCTTCGAGCGCCGCTCGGCGGATGTGTGCACGCCGCCAAAGGACGTTGCGGCTTCGATAAGCGGACAACCGTCGATGAACGCCTCAGCCTGTTCTTCGGAGGCGAGCTCGAAGGAAATCAGGAAGCCGAAGCGCTCCATCTGGGCGCGCGCCAGATTGTGCGAGGCATCGCCCTCGAGCCCGGGGAAGCGCAGGCCACTGACGGCGCGGTGTCCCTTCAACCGCCGCGCGATGGTTTCAGCCGACGAGCACATGCGGTCGAAGCGCACTTCCAGCGTCTCGAGGCCGCGATGCACGAGCCAGGCCTCGAACGGACCGGGGATGCCGCCGGCCGTCTCGCGCCAATCCTTCACCCTGGCGACAATGTCGGGATCGCGGCTGGCGACATGACCGAAGAGAACGTCGGAGTGGCCATTGATCGCCTTGGTGTCGGCCGAGACCACGATGTCCGCGCCAAGATCGAGCGGGCGCTGGCCGAAAGGCGTCATCGTCGTGTTGTCGACGATCAGGACGCCTCCTTGCGCATGGACGGCCTTGGCGACGGCGATCATGTCGCAGATGTCCAGCCGCGGGTTCGACGGGCTCTCGACGAAGACCGCCCGGTAGCCGGCGAAACCGCCGTCGAGCATGCTTGCCGTCGGCCGCACGTCATAGCCAACGCCGAGCGGTTTCAGGAAACGTTCGGCCAGCGCGCGGGTCGTGTGATAGCCGTCCGACGGCAAGAGGACGCGGTCGCCCGATTTGACGAGCGCGAAGAAGGCCGCGGAAATCGCCGCCATTCCCGACGGGAAGGCAACGCATTGCGCATCTTCCAGATGGCCAAGCGCATGCTCGACGGCATGCCAGGTCGGGTTGCTGAAGCGGCCGTATTGATCGAAGCCGGTCGCGTCGCCGGGCGCGTGGAAGATCGAGGCCATGGTCAGTGGCAAGGGGATGGGATCGCCCTTGGCGAAACCGGCGCTGCGCAGATGGGCAAGTGTCGCGGCGCGTGACTTCGCGGTGTCGGGCATCAACTCGATCCTTGGCTAGGGCAGAAAACCTCAACCGACGCTATGCGCGCCGGCCGTCCGCAGCAAGCTGCGTCTTTTTGGGCCAGAGGGCTCTAAACGCTTCGTTAGGCTTAATGGACGATAAAGACGAGACGTGCGTTCAGCCTGCGCTTTCTGGTTGTGGCGTGCGTGTTTGTGATGCCTGTTCCCGTTGACGCCCATAGCACCCCATGTTATCCCATTCGCATCATCAAGCTTTCGTTCCGCGTCAGGGTGAAGCGTACGCCAATCGGGCAGCCGCGGCGGCTGCGCGTTTGCCGGTTTTCGCCCCGGTGAACGAAGCGATTTGTCGCGAGCGCCAGGGCGCGGAGAACAACATGGGAAGGGGTACGGCGGCGGAAGCGGCTGTAGCGTTCATTGGACCGGTTTCTGTCAAATGCGGTGAACAGGATCGATGCGAAGGGGCGGGTGTCCGTTCCGGCGCATTTCCGCGCCGTGGTGCAGAAACGCGGCTATTCGGAACTCTATGCGCTGCGCTGCCTGGACCTGCCGGCCATGGATGTCGGCGGCCTCGATTTGCTCGACCGCTACGAGCAGCGGATCGCGCTGGAGGATCCATTCCTGCAAACGGCGGACGACATGTCATTCTTCTGCCATGGCGACGGCACGTTTCTGAAACTGGACCAGGACGGCCGCATCACCATGACCGATTTCATCCGCGAGCATACGGGCATCTCGAACGAGGTGGCCTTTGTCGGCCGCGGCAATTTCTTTCAGGTTTGGGAGCCGGGACGGCTTGCCGCCTATGGGGCGCAAGCGCGGGCCAGGCTTTTGCAGCTTCGGCAGGGGACGAAGCCCGGGGAGCGATCGGAATGATGGCTGGCCACGGCGATGACCCTCACGCCGTTGGCGGACTGGCCCGTCACATTCCGGTCCTCCTTGCCGAGGTGCTCGACGCGCTCGCGCCGAAGGCCGGCGATACCATCATCGATGGGACATTCGGGGCCGGCGGCTACACCGGCGCCATCCTCGATCGCGGTGCTTCTGTCGTCGCCATAGACCGCGACCCGGACGCGATCGCGGCGGGCAGGGCGCTCGAAGAACGGGCCGGCGGCCGGCTGAGGCTGGTCCAGGCGCCGTTCTCGACGCTGGACGAGCATGTCGAAAGCGCCGATGGCGTCGTGCTCGACATCGGCGTCTCGTCCATGCAGCTCGACCAGGCCGAGCGCGGTTTTTCCTTTCGCGCCGACGGGCCGCTCGATATGCGCATGGCGCAGGCGGGTCTCTCCGCGGCCGACGTCGTCAACACCTTCAAGGCGGGCGATCTTGCCCGCGTCTTCGGCTTTCTCGGCGAGGAACGTCATGCCGGACGCATCGCGCGCATGATCGAGAGCCGGCGCGAGAAGAAGCCTTTCGAACGCACGCTCGATCTCGCCGACGCCATCCAGACGCATATCGGACGGGGGCCGAAGGACAAGATCCATCCGGCCACGCGCGTCTTCCAGGCACTGCGCATCTTCGTCAATGACGAGCTTGGCGAGCTGGCAAGGGCGCTGCTCGCCGCCGAGCGTGTGCTGAAGCCCGGCGGGCGACTCGCGGTGGTGACGTTCCATTCCCTGGAAGACCGCATCGTCAAGCGCTTCATCGCCGACCGTTCCGAAGCCGCAAGCGGCTCTCGCCACATGCCCGATGCGCCCCAGCACGTCGCGACCTTCCGCAAGGCCGGCGGCGGCGTGACGCCCGGAGAAGCCGAGCTGGACGCCAATCCGCGGGCGCGCTCGGCCAGGCTGCGCGCGGCGATCCGCACCGATGCGCCGGCGCGCGCCGGCGATTTTTCGATTTTCGGCCTTCCAAAGCTTCCCGCCGTCGAGCGGCCGGGGGAGAGGTGAGCACGTGTTTCGTACCAGCGACATAGTCCTGATCGCCGTCATGGTCTCGGCCGCGGCCCTGACCTACAAGACGAAGCGGGAAGCCGAAGAGCAATTGGCGGCGGTGCAGAAGATCCAGGCGCAGATCCATTACGAGGAAGAAACGATCGATCTCCTCAAGGCGGACTGGAGCCTGCTCACCCAGCCGTCGCGGCTGCAGAAGCTTGCCGACGTCTATAAAAGCCAGCTCGGACTCGAGCCGGTCAACGCGCACCAGATCGGCAGCCTCGACGACATTCCCGTGAAACCCGTGACCATCGAGGACCTCTCCTCGCAGCGGCTTGGCGGCATGGCCGACAATTCGGGCAAGGAGCCAACGGACGGCAAGGATCCAGTGGTCACCGGGAGCACCGTTCAATGATCAGCCGGCTTCCAAGGATCGGTGACCTGCTGAAGCGCCGAAAGAAGCAGGCTGAGGACGGCTCGATCGTCGTCGATGCGGCCCGCAAGGCGACGGGCGGCAAGGCAAGGACGCGCATCGTCATGACCATGGCGGTGTTCTTCACCATCTATTCGACCATTGCCGGCAGGCTCGTCTATCTCGGGCTGCAGAATCCGGATCTTTCGGGCGGCCCGGAGAGCCGGGTCACGGCGTCGCGTCCGGATATCGTCGACCGCAACGGCGAAGTGCTGGCGACCGACATCAAGACGGCGTCGCTGTTCGCCGAGCCGCGCCGCATCGTCGACGCCGACGAAGCGATCGAGAAATTGTCGACCGTGTTGCCCGAGATCGACTACGAGCAGACCTACCGCAAGCTCAAGAGCGGCGCCGGCTTCGTCTGGCTGCAGCGCCAGCTGACTCCGAAGCAGCAGTCCGACATCCTGGCGCTGGGCATCCCGGGCCTCGGCTTCCGCACCGAGAAGCGGCGCTTCTATCCGAGCGGCGAGACCTCGTCCTATATCGTCGGTCTGACCAACATCGACAACCAGGGCATCTCCGGCATGGAGAAGTATATCGACGAGCAGGGGCTGAGCGACCTGCAGGCGTCGGGCCTTGCGGTGGCCAGGGACCTGAAGCCGGTCAGGCTTTCGATCGATCTGCGCGTCCAGCATGTGGTGCGCGACGAGATCGCCGCCGGCCTGGAGCGTTATCGCGCCATGGGCGCGGGCGCCGTCGTGCTGAACATCAAGACGGGCGAAGTGATGGCGATGGCCTCGGTGCCGGACTTCGATCCGAACAACCCTTACAATGCGCAGGAAAAGGACCGGCTGAACCGCATGTCCGCGGGTCTCTACGAGATGGGCTCGACCTTCAAGAGCTTCACCTCGGCCATGGCGCTCGATTCCGGCAAGGCGACGATGAACAGCCGCTTCGACGCGTCGCATCCGATCCGGGTCGGCCACCAGGCCATCCACGATTTCCACGGCAAGAACCGCGTGCTGTCGCTGCCGGAGGTGTTCCTCTATTCATCCAATATCGGGTCGGCCAGGGAGGCCGAGCTGGTCGGCATCGAGGGGCACCGCGAATTCCTGCACCGCCTTGGCATTCTGGACAGGATGCAGACCGAGCTGCCCGAGGTCGCCCGTCCGACCGAACCCAAGGTCTGGAAACAGGTCAACTCGTTCACCATCRCCTTCGGCCATGGCGTGTCGACGACGCCGCTGCAGGCCGCCGTCGGCTGCGCGGCGCTGATGCAGGGCTATCTGATCGAGCCGACCTTCCTGGTCCGTAGCGAGGAGGAGGCGATGGCGGTGGCCAAGAGAGTGGTCAGCGACAAGACGGTCGAAGGCATGCGCTATCTCTACACGCTCAACGCCGAGAAGGGATCGGCCAGAAACGCCAGGGCCCCCGGCTACCGGGTCGGCGGAAAGACCGGAACGGCCGAGAAGGTCATCAACGGCCGTTACTCCAAGGAGTTGAATTTCAACACCTTCGTCGCCGCCTTCCCGATGGACGATCCGCAATTTCTGGTGTTCACGATCGCCGACGCTCCGCATCCGGAAAAGCCCGGGATGACGGACGTCGCCGCCAACAATGCGGGGGTTATGGCCGGCAACATCATCAGGCGTTCTGCGGCCATGCTTGGCGTGAAGCCAGATTTCAGCCATGAAAATGGTGCAACGCTGGTTTCCTATCAGTGATTCTTCGGGCGCGCCGGCAACTGCGCGCTATTTTGTTGCGGTGAACGGGACTCAATGCATCTAAAAGACCTAGCCGGTATCCTGCCTGTCGAGGGAACAGCTTCCCACGATCTGGAGGTGACCGGGATTTCCTCCGATTCCCGCCAGGTTAAACCCGGCGTGGTCTTCTTCGCGCTCGCCGGCAGCAAGGCCGATGGCTCGATCTATGCGACTGATGCCGCCAGCCGTGGGGCGGCTGCAATCGTCGCCGGCAAGGAAACGGCCGTTTCCGGCCTGTCGATCCCGGTTCTTTCCGTCGACGATCCACGCCGGGCGCTGGCGCTCAGCGCGGCACGCTTCTTCGGACGCCAGCCGCAGACCATGGTCGCCGTCACCGGCACCGCCGGCAAGACATCCGTCGCCGCCTTTACTCGCCAGATCTGGGAGCAGACGGGTTTTGCCGCCGCCTCGATCGGCACGACCGGCGTCGTGGCGCCCGGTCGCAACGAATATGGCTCGCTGACGACGCCCGATCCGGTGGCGCTGCACCGGTTGCTGAAGGAACTTGCCGATGCCGGCGTCACCCACGCCTCGATGGAGGCCTCCAGCCACGGTCTCGACCAGCGCCGCCTCGACGGCGTGAAGCTTTCGGCCGGCGCCTTCACCAATCTCGGCCGCGACCACATGGATTACCATCCGACGGTCGAGGATTATCACCGCGCCAAGCTGCGCCTGTTCGACACGCTGCTGCCGAAGGGCGCGCTCGCGGTCGTCTTTGCCGACGACCCGTGGTCGGAGCCGACGATCAAAGCCGCGAAGGCCGCGGGCCTGAACGTGCTGACCGTAGGCCGCCATGGCGATTTCCTGACACTGAAGCGCGTCGAGCATGAGCGCCATCGCCAGCGCGCCGAAATCGTGGCGAACGGCGTGCTCCACGAAGTCGACCTGCCTTTGGCCGGCGATTTCCAGATCGCCAACGCGCTGGTCTCGGCTGGCCTTGCCATCTCGATTGGAACGCCGGCAGAGAAGGCTTTGGCGGCGCTGGAGAAATTGAAAGGCGCGCCGGGTCGGCTCGACCTCGTCGGCACCACCGGCGCCGGCGCTCCCGTCTATGTCGACTACGCCCACAAGCCCGATGCGCTGGAGAATGTGCTGACCTCGGTCCGGCCTTTCACCACGGGCCGCGTCGTCGTGGTGTTCGGCTGCGGCGGCGACCGCGACCGCGGCAAGCGCCCGATCATGGGCGAGATCGCGACGCGGCTCGCCGACATCGTCATCGTCACCGACGACAATCCGCGCAGCGAGGTGCCCGAAACCATCCGCGCGGCGATCCTTGCCGCCGCACCCGGCGCCATCGAGATCGGCGACCGCCGCAAGGCGATCCACGAAGCAGTGGCGATGCTGCGCGCCGGCGATACGCTCATCGTCGCCGGCAAGGGGCATGAGGAAGGCCAGACGATCGGCTCCGAAACCTTCCACTTCTCCGACCATGAGGAAGTGCGCGATGCGCTCAAGGAGCGCGCCGCATGAAACTGCTGTGGACGTCGGAAGCGCTGGTTGAAGCTATGGGCGGCAGGCCGATCGGTTCGCTGCCGGAGGGCATCACCGGCATTTCGATCGACAGCCGCAGCCTGGAACCCGGAGACGCTTTCTTCGCCATCAAAGGCGAGGCCATGGACGGCCATGATTTCGCGACAGCGGCGGTCAAGGCCGGAGCGGCCGTGCTGGTCGTCGCCGAGGGCAAGCTGCCCTCGCTCGGTCGGCTGACGGCGCCGATGATCGTCGTGCAGGATGTGCTGGCCGCGCTCGAGAAGCTCGGCATCGCTGCCCGCGCCCGCTCGAAGGCCAGGATCATCGCGGTCACCGGTTCGGCCGGCAAGACGACCACCAAGGAAGCGCTGCGCCATGTGCTGTCTGCCGTCGGCAAGGTGCACGCCTCGGCGCAGTCGTTCAACAACCATTGGGGCGTGCCGCTGACGCTCGCCCGCATGCCGCAGGACTGCGACTACGCGGTCTTCGAGATCGGCATGAACCATCCTGGCGAGATCAGGCCGCTGGTCAAGATGGTCAGGCCGCATGTCGCCATCGTCACGATCATTGCCGCTGCCCATCTCGGCTTCTTCAAGAATCTCGACGAGATCGCCATGGCCAAGGCCGAGATTTTCGAGGGGATCGAGCCCGGCGGCTCAGCACTGCTCAACCGCGACGATACGCGCTGGAAGCTGCTTGGGAAAATGGCGAGAGAGGCGGGCGTCGAGCATGTCTTCGGTTTCGGCGAAAATCCCCGTTCGGCCTTCCGCCTTGTCGGCTGCGAGCTCTATGCCGACCATTCCGACATCGCTGTCAAGATCGGCAAGAAAGACCTGACGGCCCGTGTCGGGGCGCCGGGCCGCCATATCGTGCAGAATGTGCTGGCCGTGCTTGGCGCCGCGCACCTGGTCGGCGCCGACCTCGACAAGGTCGCGGCCGCGCTGGCCGATCTTTCGGCCGAACGCGGCCGCGGCCGGCGCCACGTCCTGCATCATCCCAATGGGCCGATCACGCTGATCGACGAGAGCTATAACGCCAATCCGGCATCGATGGCGGCGGCCATGGCGCTGCTCAACGCCACGCCCGTCTCCGGCGAGGGGCGGCGCATCGCCGTGCTTGGCGACATGCTGGAGCTCGGCAGTCATTCGGCCAAGCTTCACGCGGCGCTTGCCGAGCTGATCGTCGGCACGGGCACGCGCAACGTCTTTCTCGGCGGGCCGGAAATGCAGGCGCTGGCCAAGGTTCTGCCGGCCGATATCCAGGCGGAGTATCGGGCAGGCGCCGATGAGCTGAAGCCGATCGTGATCTCTGCGCTCAGGCCCGGCGACGTGGTGATGGTCAAATCGTCGAAAGGCATCGGGTTTTCAAAGCTGGTCGAGGCATTGCTCGGCAAATTTCCGGCAGAAGCCACAAACATTAAGCCGACTTGAGGTCGGGTTCCGGGGGACGGAAAGACCATGTTCACACTGCTCGTCGATTTCGCGGACAAGATCTCGTTCTTCAACGTCTTCCGCTACATCACTTTTCGCACCGGCGGCGCGCTGATCACCTCGGCGCTGATCGTCTTCATCTTCGGGCCGACGATCATCAATTCGCTGCGCCTGCGGCAAGGCAAGGGCCAGCCGATCCGGGCCGACGGCCCGCAGACGCATTTCAAGAAAGCAGGAACGCCGACCATGGGCGGGCTGATGATCCTGTCCGGCATCATCGGGTCGTCGGTGCTATGGGCGAACCTGTCCTCAATCTATGTCTGGGTGGTGCTTTTGGTCACCGTCGGCTTCGGCTCGATCGGCTTTTACGACGACTATCTCAAGGTCACCAAGCAGTCGCATTTGGGCTTCTCCGGCAAGGCCCGATTGGCGATCGAGTTCATCATCGCGGCAATCGCCGCGTGGGTGATCATGCACAATGGCCAGGCCCCGTTCTCATCGTCGCTGACCTTTCCCTTCGCCAAGGAATTCCTGATCAATCTCGGCTGGTTCTTCGTGCCGTTCTCCTGCTTCGTCATCGTCGGCGCGGGCAATGCGGTGAACCTGACCGACGGTCTCGACGGCCTGGCGATCGTGCCGATCATGATCGCGGCTGCGTCCTTCGGCGTCATCGCCTATCTTTCGGGCAACGCGGTGTTCGCCGAATATCTGCAGATCCATTTCGTGCCCGGCACCGGTGAGCTTGCCGTCGTGCTCGGCGCGGTGATCGGCGCAGGCCTGGGCTTCCTCTGGTTCAACGCGCCGCCGGCCGCGATCTTCATGGGCGACACCGGCTCGCTGGCGATGGGCGGGCTGATCGGCACCATCGCGGTCGCCACCAAGCACGAGATCGTGCTGGTCATCGTCGGCGGCCTGTTCGTGGTCGAGATCCTGTCGGTCATCATCCAGGTCGGCTACTTCAAGATGACCGGCAAGCGCGTCTTCCTGATGGCGCCGATCCATCATCATTTCGAAAAGCTCGGCTGGACCGAAAGCCAGGTGGTGATCCGCTTCTGGATCATCGCCGTCATCCTGGCGCTGGTCGGCCTCTCCACCCTCAAGCTCAGATAGGACCAGCCCGCTTGATCCCCGCCGCTTCCTTTTCCGGCAAACGCGTTTCGCTCTTCGGGCTTGGCGGCTCGGGGATCGCCACCGCGCATGCGCTGATCGGGGGGGGCGCCGAGGTGCTGGCCTGGGACGACAATCCAGACAGCGTCGCCAAGGCGGCGGCCGCGGGCATTGCGACCGGCGACCTGCGTGCAGCCGACTGGCCGCGTTTCGCCGCCTTCGTGCTGTCGCCAGGCGTGCCGCTGACGCATCCGAAGCCGCATTGGACGGTGGAGCTCGCACGCGGCGCCGGTGTCGAGGTGATCGGTGATATCGAGCTGTTCTGCCGCGAGCGCAACAGCGGCGCGCCGGCAGCACCCTTCATTGCGATCACCGGCACCAACGGCAAGTCGACGACGACGGCGCTGACGGCGCATATATTGAAGTCGGCGGGCCGCGACACGCAGATGGGCGGCAATATCGGCCGTGCCATCATGACGCTCGACCCGCTCGTGCCTCAACGGCACTATGTGGTCGAGTGCTCGTCCTACCAGATCGACCTTGCGCCTTCGATCAACCCGACCGCCGGCATCCTGCTTAATCTCACGCCCGACCATCTCGACCGGCACGGCACGATGGCGCATTACGCCTCGATCAAGGAGCGGCTGGTCGCCGGCAGCGACACCGCCATCATCGGCGTCGACGATTCCTGGTGCGCCCAGATCGCCGACCGTCTGGAGCGGGTCGGCCGGCCGGTCGTTCGTATTTCCAAGCGCCTGCCTTTGACCGACGGCTATTTCGCCGACGGCACCAACCTGATGGAAGCGGTGCATGGCCGCTACAGCCGCGTCGCCTTCCTCGAAGGCATCGGCTCGCTGCGCGGCCAGCACAACGCGCAGAATGCGCTGGCCGCTGTCGTCGCCTGCCTGAAAGTCGGGCTCGAGCTCGGCGAGATCCAGGCCGGGCTGGAAAGCTTCCCCGGACTGGYGCACCGCATGGAGCAGGTCGGCCGCAAGGACCATGTGCTGTTCGTCAACGATTCCAAGGCGACCAACGCCGATGCGGCCGCACCCGCGCTGTCGAGCTTCGCCAACCGTATCTACTGGATAGCCGGCGGCCTGCCGAAGGAAGGCGGCATCGAGCCGCTGCGCGGCTTCTTCCCGCGCATCGCCAAGGCCTATCTGATCGGCGAGGCGGCGCCCGCCTTCGCGGCGACGCTCGGCGAAGCGGTGCCCTATGAGATATCGGGAACGCTTGCGGCGGCGGTCGAGCATGCCGCCCACGATGCGGCAAGCGATACCGGCGGCGAAGCCGTGGTGCTGCTTTCGCCGGCCTGCGCCAGTTTCGACCAGTTCAAGAATTTCGAGGTGCGCGGCGAAGCCTTCAGGCAAGCTGCGACTGCTATTGATGGTGTCAAATCCATCGGAGGGCCACGTTGATGCAAAGCCGTCTCGACAAAAGTCCTGTCGCCACCTGGTGGTGGACGATCGATCGCTGGTTCCTGGCGGCATTCCTGTCGCTGATGGGACTGGGCATCATTTTGTCCTTCGCGGCGAGCCCCGCGGTGGCCGAGCGTATCGGCCTCGACAGCTTTCACTTCGCCACCAGACAGGTCATCTTCACCATCCCGGCGCTCATCGTCATGCTTGCGGTCTCCTTCCTGGAAGCGCGGCAGATAAGGCGTATGTCGCTGGTGATGCTCTGCATCATGCTGGTGCTGATGGTGGCGGTGCTCTACATCGGCGTCGAGGTGAAAGGCGCGCGGCGCTGGGTGTCGCTCGCCGGCCTTTCCATCCAGCCGTCCGAATTCCTGAAACCCGCCTTCGTCATCATCTGCGCGTGGCTGTTTGCCGAGCACAAGCGCCAGCCCGACATTCCCGGCAATCTGTTCGCCATGCTGTTGCTTGCGCTGGTCATCTCGCTTCTGGTGGCGCAGCCCGACCTCGGCCAGACCATGCTGGTGACGGGCACCTGGGGCGTCATGTTCTTCATGGCCGGCCTGCCGTGGCTGTGGATCGTGGCTCTCGGCATCGTCGGGGCAAGCGGCCTGTTCGCCGCCTATTCGGTGTTCCCGCACGTTGCCTTGCGCATCGACAAGTTTCTGACCGGCGAAGGCGATACGTTCCAGGTCGACATGGGCCGCGAGGCACTGATCAACGGCAGTTGGTTCGGTGTCGGGCCGGGTGAAGGAACCGTCAAGCGCATTGTTCCGGACGCTCATACCGATTTCGTCTTCTCGGTCGCGGGCGAGGAGTTCGGGCTGATCATGTGCTTCTTCATCATGTCGATCTTCGCCTTCATCGTGCTGCGCGGCTTAAGCATCGCGCTCAAGGAACATGATGATTTCACCCGCTACGCAGTCGGGGGCCTCGTCACCGTCTTCGGCCTGCAATCGGCCATCAACATGTGCGTGAACCTGCAGCTGATGCCGGCCAAGGGCATGACGCTGCCCTTCATCTCCTATGGCGGCTCTTCGCAGATCGCCATCGCCGTCTCGATAGGCATGGTGCTCGCACTGACGCGCAAGCGGCCGGAAAAGCGCAAGCAGATGGGCTTCGTCCTCGCACAGCGCGCAATGCCGGCGGAATGAGGCCGGATGTCAAAGGGTGTCATCCTGCTTGCGGCCGGTGGAACGGGCGGACATCTGTTTCCGGCCGAGGCGCTCGCGCATGAGTTGATCGACCGCGGCTGGAAGGTGCATCTTGCCACCGACCATCGCGCCGAGCGCTATTCCCGCCATTTCCCGGCAGCCGACATTCACACGATCCCTTCGGCCACGCTGGGTTCCAAGAACCCGGTCGCCATGCTCTCGGCCTTCTGGAAAATCTGGCAGGGCGTACGGGAGGCCAGCCGGGTGATCGCCAGGATCAAGCCGGAGGCGGTCGTCGGCTTCGGCGGTTACCCGACGCTGCCGCCGCTCTATGCGGCGACAAGGCGAGGAGTGCCGACGCTGATCCATGAGCAGAACGCCGTCATGGGCCGCGCCAACAAGGCGCTCGCCGGCCGCGTCGACGCAATTGCCGGCGGCTTCCTGCCGGAAGGGGCGAGCGCCGCCGGCGCTAAGACCGTGACCACCGGCAATCCGGTCAGGCCGCAGATTCTCGAAGCGGCGAAGACGCCGTATCTGGCATCGAACGAGGGCGAGCCGTTCCGATTCCTGGTGTTCGGCGGCAGCCAGGGCGCGCAGTTCTTTTCCGATGCGGTTCCGGCTGCGATCGCGCTTTTGGCGGAAGATCTGCGCAAGCGGCTGGTCATCACTCAACAGGCGCGCGCCGAGGATGTCGTGCGGGTGAAGTCGGCCTACGCCGATCTCGGCGTCGACGCTCAGGTTTCGCCCTTCTTCACCGACATGGCGGCGCGCATTGGGGCGGCGCAGCTGGTGATGTCGCGCTCCGGCGCCTCGACGGTTTCGGAAATCGCCGTCATCGGCAGGCCGGCGCTGCTGGTGCCTTACCCGCACGCGCTCGACCACGACCAGGCGGCGAATGCCGCGGCGCTCGCCGCCGCCGGCGGGGCCGAGCTCCATCCGCAGTCGACGCTTTCGGCGGAGCGGATCGCCGAACTGGTCGGCGGGTTGATCAAGGATCCGAACCGGCTGGCGACCATGGCCGCCGCCGCCCGCTCGGCCGGGAAACCGAACGCGGCGCGGTTGCTCGCCGATCTGACAGAGGCTATTGCGTCCGGAAAAACGGTTTCGGACTACAGGAGGACGCGCGCATGAAGATGCCGCAGACGATCGGCCTTGTGCATTTCATCGGCATCGGCGGCATCGGCATGAGCGGCATCGCCGAAGTGCTGCACAATCTCGGCTACAAGGTGCAGGGGTCCGACCAGGCCGACGGCGCCAATGTGCAGCGGCTGCGCGACAAGGGCATCGAATGCTTCGTCGGCCACAGGGCCGAGAATCTCGGCGACGCCGAAGTCGTGGTCGTTTCGACCGCGATCAAGAAGTCCAACCCGGAACTGAAGGCCGCGCGGGAGAAGTTGCTCCCCATTGTCCGCCGAGCCGAGATGCTGGCCGAGCTGATGCGTTTCCGCCAGGYCATCGCCATCGGCGGCACGCATGGCAAGACGACGACCACGTCCATGGTGGCGACGCTGCTCGAAGCCGGCGGACTTGACCCGACCGTCATCAATGGCGGCATCATCAACGCCTACGGCACCAATGCGCGCATGGGCGACGGCGAGTGGATGGTGGTCGAGGCCGACGAGAGCGACGGCACGTTCCTGAAACTGCCGGCCGATATCGCCGTCGTCACCAACATCGATCCCGAGCATCTCGACCACTATGGCAGCTTCGACAAGGTGCGCGAGGCCTTCCGCCAGTTCGTCGAGAACGTGCCGTTCTACGGCTTCGGCGTGATGTGCACCGACCATCCGGAAGTGCAGGCGCTGGTCGGCCGCATCGAGGACCGGCGCGTCATCACCTATGGCGAGAACGCGCAGGCCGACGTGCGCTTCACCAACCACCGCATGGAAGGCGCGACCTCGGCGTTCGATGTGGTGATCCGCGACCGCAAAGGGCGTGGAACCTCGACGATCAAGGATTTGCGCCTGCCGATGCCAGGCCGACATAATGTCTCCAACGCGACCGCGGCAATCGCGGTCGCGCATGAGCTTGGCCTCTCGGCCGAGGCGATCAAGAAGGGCCTGTCGTCCTTCGCCGGTGTCAAACGGCGCTTCACCCATACCGGCTCGTGGAACGGCGTCGAGGTGTTCGACGATTACGGCCACCATCCGGTCGAGATCGCGGCGGTGCTCAAGGCCGCGCGCAGCGCGACCAAGGGGCGTGTCATCGCCATCGCGCAGCCGCATCGCTTCACCCGGCTGCGCGACCTCTTCGAGGAATTCTCGGTCTGCTTCAACGATGCCGACACGGTCATGGTGGCGCCGGTCTACGCGGCCGGCGAAGAGCCTATAGAAGGCGTGACTTCCGACGCGCTGGTGTCGCGCATCCGCTCTGGCGGCCACCGCGACGCACGCTATATCGATGGCGCGGCGGCGATCGCGCCCGTCATTCGCGAGCTTGCCAAGCCCGGCGACTTCGTCGTCTTCCTTGGCGCCGGCAACATCACGCAGTGGGCCTATGCGCTGCCCAAGGAACTTGGTGGGACGCCTTCATGATGCGCGGCCAGGACCTCATCGATAAACTCGGCGACAAGC
Organism: Mesorhizobium sp. LCM 4577; assembly: GCF_001854795.2. Classification (NCBI taxonomy): domain Bacteria; kingdom Pseudomonadati; phylum Pseudomonadota; class Alphaproteobacteria; order Hyphomicrobiales; family Phyllobacteriaceae; genus Mesorhizobium; species Mesorhizobium sp. LCM 4577. Next base: position 28,546 of record NZ_MDDU01000046.1, read on the forward strand.
TTTCCGGCCTGCGCGGCCGCGTCACGCCGAACGCCGAAATGGACAAGATCACCTGGTTCCGGGCCGGCGGCTTGGCGGAGGCGCTGTTCCAGCCGGCCGACGAGGAAGACCTGGCGGCTTTCCTGCGCGCCGTGCCGGAAGAGATACCGGTCATGGTGGTCGGTGTCGGCTCGAATTTGCTGGTGCGCGACGGCGGCATTCCGGGCTTCGTCGTCAGGCTCTCGGCCAAGGGTTTCGGCGAGGCCGAGGCGACCGGGACGACCACGATCAAGGCCGGAGCGGCAACGCCGGACAAACGTGTCGCCGCGGTGGCTTACGAAGCCGGCATCGGCGGCTTCCATTTCTACCACGGCATCCCCGGAGCGGTCGGCGGCGCGCTCAGGATGAATGCCGGCGCCAACGGCGTCGAGACCCGCGAGCGGGTCGTCGAGGTGAGGGCGCTGGACCGCAAGGGCAATCTCCATACGCTGAGCAACGCCGATATGGGCTATGCCTATCGCCACTCATCCGCGCCTTCCGGACTGATCTTCACCTCAGCCATTTTCGAAGGGTTTTCCGAAGACAAGGCGGCCATCAAGGCGGCGATGGATGCCGTGCAGAACCATCGCGAGACGGTGCAGCCGATCCGCGAGAAGACCGGCGGCTCGACCTTCAAGAATCCGGAAGGCACCTCGGCCTGGAAGGAGATCGACAAGGCCGGCTGCCGCGGGCTGTTGATCGGCGGCGCGCAGATGTCGCCGATGCATTGCAACTTCATGATCAACACCGGCACGGCCACGGGCTACGACCTCGAATATCTCGGCGAGACGGTGCGGGCGCGGGTGCTCGAGAATTCGGGCATCCGGCTGCACTGGGAGATCAAGCGCCTCGGCAATTTTAGACCCGGCCATGAGGTGCAGGAGTTCCTCGGGCAACTTCTTTAGCGCAGGCTGAAGTTCATGTGATGCTTGAACTTCCAGCGGTCTGAACCGGCAGCAAACCGTTGCCTTAAAGACTCACAATTCACTTTTTGCTGCCGTTTTCGCGGAAAGTGAATCTCTCGGAATCATAGGTACTTGCCAGCGAATCAACTCTCTGATTCTCTGCCCTAAAGCGTTTCCTGATTTGAGTCGTTCGACGCGTTCAGCCGCGTTTTCCGTCTGGGGGGGCAACCTGCCGGAAGACTCGGACTCAATGCTCGGAAATGCGGTGCGGGAATATCGGTTGCAGGCCCGGCGTGAGAGGGGATGACGGGAATGAAGAAGAAGCATGTGGCTGTCCTCCTGGGTGGATTCTCCTCGGAGCGGCCCGTGTCTCTGTCCTCGGGGAAGGCGTGTGCGGATGCGCTGGAGAATGAAGGCTATCAGGTTACCCGTGTCGATGTTTCGCGCGACGTCGGTTCTGTGCTTGCCGAGCTCAAGCCCGACGTCGCCTTCAATGCGCTGCATGGTCCGTTCGGCGAGGACGGCACCATCCAGGGAATTCTCGAATATCTCACAATTCCCTACACCCACTCGGGTGTGCTCGCTTCGGCGTTGGCCATGAACAAGGAGCAGGCCAAGAAGGTTGCCAAGGCGTCCGGCGTTCCGGTCGCGGAATCCAAGGTGGTCAATCGCTTCGCCGTCCAGAACAAGCACCCGATGAAGCCGCCTTATGTGGTCAAGCCGGTCAATGAGGGGTCGAGCTTTGGTGTCGTCATCGTGCATGAAGGGCAGTCGCATCCACCGCAGGTGATCGGCTCGACCGAATGGCAATATGGCGAGATCGTCATGGTCGAGCGCTACATCCATGGGCGCGAATTGACCTGCGCGGTGATGGGCGATGTGGCACTTGGCGTGTGCGAGATCATTCCGACCGGGCATTCCTTCTACGATTACGATTCAAAATACGTTCCCGGCGGATCAAAACACGAAATCCCTGCTAAAATTTCACCGAATATTTACCAAAAAATACAGACACTGGCCCTCAAGGCTCATCTTGCCATTGGTTGCCGGGGCGTTTCCCGATCGGACTTCCGTTACGACGATCGCCACTCCGAAAACGGCGAGGTTGTCTGGCTCGAGGTCAATACTCAGCCGGGCATGACGCCGACGTCTCTGGTGCCTGAAATCGCCGCGCAAGCGGGACACTCGTTCGGCGATTTGTTGAGTTGGATGGTGGAGGACGCTTCGTGTCTGCGTTGAGGTGGGGGCAGGGTAATGGCGGTGGCGCGGCTCGGCCCGCGCTGTTCGGCATGTCGCTGTCATTCGACCGTTTCGTGTTGCCACGCCAGCTCCGCCGGCCGATGCGCGTGCTGGCGCGCCTGTGCGACGGCGAGTATGAGGCGCCGCGCTTCTCCGCGGCGATCCTTTCCGCTGCGCTGATCGCATCCAGCAGCGCCTATGGCGCCTTTCTCGGCGGCTACGCCGACAGCATCGTGCAGGGCATCACGGCCCGCACCGGTTTTGCCGTCGATCAGATCAAGGTCGTCGGCAACCGCCAGACATCCGAGATCGATGTGCTGGACCGGCTCGGCCTCGATGGCTGGACCTCGCTGATCGGCTTCGATGCCGAGGCGGCGCGTGAGCGCATCGCGACGCTGCCCTGGGTCGAGGGCGCGGCGGTGCGCAAGATCTATCCGCATACGCTGGAAGTGCGCATCGAGGAGCGCGAGCCCTTCGCGCTCTGGCAGCAGGGTGCCTCGGTTTCCGTCATCGAGCGGTCCGGCGAGATGATCGCGCCATTCTCGGGTGGCAAGCAGGCGCTGCTGCCGCTGATCATCGGCGCCGGCGCTCCGGCGATGGCGCCGGCCTTTCTCGCCAAGATCGAACGCTATCCGGAGCTTGCAGCCCGGGTCAAAGGTTACATCCGGGTCGGCGAGCGCCGCTGGGACCTGAGGCTTGAGAACGGCATCACGATCAAGCTGCCGGAAGACGGSGAGGACCAGGCGATCGCCGAGTTGGTCAAGATCGATCATGACAACGGGCTTTTGACGCGCGACATCGCCGCCGTCGACATGCGGCTTCCCGACCGGCTGGTCGTGGAGCTCTCGCCGGAGGCGGCGACGCAGCGCGAAGCCGCGCTCAGCGACAAGCCGAAGAACCTGGCCAAGCGCAAGGCGGGGACGAAGATATGAGCTGGCTTGGCGGCAGTAGTGACGCTTCTTCGCGCCGGTCGGGCACGCTGACCGTGCTCGATGTCGGTTCCAGCAAGGTTTGCTGCGTGGTGGCGAAGCTCAAGCCGAACGAGGACGGCAAGCTCCTGCGTGGACGTTCGCACCGGATCCAGGTGATCGGCATCGGCCACCAGAAGTCRCAAGGCGTGAAGTCCGGCGTGGTGATCGATCTCGATCGCGCCGAGCATGCCATCCGGCTTGCCGTCGACGCGGCCGAGCGCATGGCCGGGCTCACGGTCGATTCCCTCATCGTCAACATGACGGCGGGCCGGCTGAAGAGCGAAGCCTTCTCGGCGACCGTCAATCTCGGCGGCCATCAGGTCGAGGAAGTCGACATCAAGCGCGTGCTCGCCGCCGGCGCCAAGCAGGCGCTGAGGGCCGAGCGCGAGGTGATCCATTCGCTGCCCGTCGGCTTCTCGCTCGATGGCGAGCGCGGCATACGCGACCCGCGCGGCATGGTGGGCGATGCGCTTGGCGTCGACATGCATGTGCTGACAGGCGATGCCGCGCCGATGCGCAACCTGGAGCTCTGCATCAACCGCTCGCATCTGTCGGTCGAGCGCATGGTGGCGACGCCCTATGCCAGCGGGCTTGCCTCGCTGGTCGATGACGAACTCGAAATGGGCGCCGCCTGTATCGACATGGGCGGCGGCACGACGACCATCTCGGTCTTCGCGGAAGGCAAGTTCGTCCACGGCGACGCGATCGCCATCGGCGGCAACCATGTGACGCTCGATATGGCCAAGGGACTGTCGACCTCGCTCGATGCCGCGGAGCGGCTGAAGGTGATGCATGGCTCGGCGCTGCCCGGCAGCGCCGACGACCGCGACCTCGTCTCGATCCAGCCGATCGGCGAGGAGGGCGACGTGCCGCTGCAGATCCCGCGCTCGGTGATGACGCGCATCATCCGCGCCCGCACCGACGAGACGCTGGAGCTTCTGCGCGACCGGCTGAACAAGTCCGGCTACGGCAATGCCGTCGGCAAGCGGGTCGTGCTCACAGGCGGCGCCAGCCAGCTTGCCGGCCTGCCGGAAGCGGCGCGCCGCATTCTCGGTCGCAATGTGCGCATCGGCCGCCCGCTGGGCGTCGCAGGCCTGCCGGAAGCGGCCAAGGGACCGGCGTTCTCGACCCCGGTCGGGCTGATGATCTATCCGCAGATGGCGAGCTTCGAGAGCCATTCGGCGAAAGGACTTTCCGGTTTCAGGATGACCGGAACGGGCGGAAAACTGCATCGCATGAGTCAGTGGTTGAGAGACAGTTTTTAATTTGACGGGGACAGCCCCATAGGCGGCCGCAGCGGCGAGGCGGCGGGAAAGGCAAAGGACGGAGACAAATGACCATCAATCTGCAGAAGCCGGACATCACCGAGCTCAAGCCCCGCATCACCGTGTTCGGTGTCGGCGGCGGCGGCGGCAATGCCGTGAACAACATGATCACAGCCGGCCTGCGCGGCGTCGAGTTCGTGGTGGCCAACACCGACGCGCAGGCGCTGACCATGTCGAAGGCCGAGCGGTTGATCCAGCTCGGCGCGCACGTCACCGAAGGCCTCGGCGCCGGCTCGCAGCCGGAAGTCGGTCGCGCGGCGGCGGAAGAGTGCATCGACGAGATCATCGATCACCTCTCCAACACCCATATGTGCTTCGTCACCGCCGGCATGGGCGGCGGCACCGGCACGGGCGCGGCTCCGGTCGTTGCCCGCGCCGCGCGCGAGAAGGGCATCCTCACGGTAGGCGTCGTCACCAAGCCGTTCCATTTCGAGGGCCAGCGCCGCATGAAGACGGCCGACATGGGCATCGAGGAATTGCAGAAATGCGTCGACACCCTGATCGTCATCCCCAACCAGAACCTGTTCCGGCTGGCCAATGACAAGACCACCTTCGCCGATGCCTTCGCCATGGCCGACCAGGTGCTCTACTCGGGTGTTGCCTGCATCACCGACCTGATGGTCAAGGAAGGCCTGATCAATCTCGACTTCGCCGACGTCCGTTCGGTGATGCGCGAAATGGGCAAGGCGATGATGGGCACGGGCGAGGCTTCGGGCGAGGGCCGCGCGATGGCCGCCGCGGAAGCCGCGATCGCCAACCCGCTGCTCGACGAGACCTCGATGAAGGGCGCCAAGGGGCTGCTGATCTCGATCACCGGCGGCCGCGACCTGACCCTGTTCGAGGTGGACGAGGCAGCCACCCGCATCCGCGAGGAGGTCGACCAGGACGCCAACATCATCCTGGGCGCCACTTTCGACGAGGAGCTGGAAGGCGTGATCCGCGTGTCGGTCGTCGCCACCGGTATCGACAAGTCGGCCGCCRAAATCGCGGCTGCGCCGATCTCGATCCGCGCGCCGCAGAAGCCGGCCGCTCGGCCGGCGGCGGCTCCTGCCGCCGAGATTCGTCCCGCTCCGGTTCAGCCGCAGGCCTACGAGCCGCGCGCGGTCGATCCGGTCGCCGAGGCGATCCAGCTCGCCGAGGCGAACGCCGCCGCCATGGCCCAGCAGCCGCGTCCCGCGCCGGTCGACGACTTCCGGCCGCAGAGCAAGATCTTCCAGGCTCCGCCAGCCCAGCCGCAGCCGCAGCCGGTGGTGCCGCAGCAGGTCATGCAGCAGCCCGCGCCGCAGCGCGAGATGCCGCAGCCGGTGGCCGCGGCCCCGCAGCGCATGCCCCGCGTGGAGGACTTTCCGCCGGTGGTAAGGGCCGAGGTCGAAGCCAAGACCCGGCCCGCGGACCATGAGAACAGCGGTCCGATGGGGCTGATCAAGCGCCTGACCAACGGCCTGACCCGCCGTGAGGAAGAGCCGGCACGGCTCCAGCCGGCGCAGCCGCGCGAGCCGAAGCTGCGCCAGGCGGCACCGGAAATGCGCCGCCTCGCCAGCCAGGATCCGCAGCTCTACGCGCCGCGCCGCGGCCAGCTCGACGATCAGGGCCGGCTGACGCCGCAGGCCCGCACGGTCCAGGAAGACGACCAGCTGGAGATCCCGGCCTTCCTGCGCCGCCAGGCCAACTGACCGATACGGCGGACCGCCGATCGTCGATACAGCGCGCCGCTGATCGTTAACGATATATAACGGTTGTTAACAGGCAGACGAGTTCTCGTCTGCCTGTTGCTTTTGTAAAACTGATAGAAAACAACGGCTTATCAGCTATTTTTGACACAATCCCGTGGTTACACGGGGTAAGAAACCGTGATTTGGAGTCTCCAAGGCGGGCCATTATCTTCGCCTCGGACTAAAGTCGGTTTGCCGGGATTCGGGGAGTAGCCCTGCCTGCCGATCACACAGAGCCGCATGCTCTTGCTTATTTTGCCGCATTCCGTGCGAGCGCCAGACCATCACCTGGCTGCAAGATACCCAAGGCCGATGGAGCGGACGCAGGCATTTTGGGCGTATGGGGTTACTCTTGCACGACTATCAGACGACAGTGAAATCGCGCGCGACGCTGGCTGGCATCGGCGTCCATAGCGGCAAGACCGTCACCGTTCACTTCCTGCCGGCCGACGCCGATACGGGCATCGTCTTCCATCTTTCGAATGGCGGCCAGACCCGCGAGCTCCGCGCCTTGGTCGCGGAAGTCGGCGCCACCGATCTTTGCACCATGCTTGGCGATCCGGCCGGCGAGCATATCGGCACGGTCGAGCATCTGATGGCGACGGTTTTCGGCCTCGGCATCGACAACCTCATCATCGAGATCGACGGTTCGGAAGTCCCCATTCTCGACGGCAGCGCCATGGCTTTCATCGAAGCCTTCGACCAGGCCGGCATCGAGACACTGGCGGTGAAGCGTCGCTATATCCGCGTCGTCAAGCCGGTGCGCGTGGAAGCGGGCGCGTCTTGGGCGGAATTCCGCCCCTATGACGGCACGCGATTCGAGATCGAGATCGATTTCGAAAGCCCGGCGATCGGCCGCCAGCAATTCGCCTCGGACATCAATCCCGATATCTTCCGCCGCGACATCGCGCGGGCGAGGACCTTCGGCTTCATGAAGGATGTCGAACGGCTTTGGGCCGCCGGCTACGCGCTCGGCTCGTCGCTCGAAAACTCGCTGGTCATCGGCGACGACAACCGCGTCATCAATGTCGGCGGGCTGCGCTATCCCAATGAATTCGCGCGCCACAAGACGCTCGACGCGATGGGCGACCTGGCGCTGGCCGGCGCGCGCTTCATCGGCTGCTTCCGTTCCTATCGCGGCGGCCACCGGATGAACGCGTCTGCCTTGCGCCGGTTGCTTTCCGACCACACGGCTTTCGAGATCGTCGAGACGAGACGCCGCGAGCGCGGCCGCTTCGCCGAGATGATCGCCGTCAGCCGGCCGGTCTACGCACCTTGGGTGATCTGATTTTTAACCGTTTTCTGGCTTTGTAGAGCGGACTTGTGTTGCATGATTGCATCACGAGTCGCTGAAATTGCACAACCACGGGCGTAGCGCCAGGCCGCCACAAAAATGTGCGATTGGCCGGACATAGCGTTGCCGGGCAAGGGGATAATGGTTTAAGGCTTCGGCCCGGACCGAAACGACGCCGAAGGGGCGGAATCCAAACATGTTTTTTTCGCGAGTTGGTCAATCGGTAGCGCCGCGTCGTGGTGTTTTGCTGGCGCTGTCGGTGGTTGCTCCCGCGCTCGTGCTGTCGGCCTGTATGTCCTCCGAGAAGGATGTCAACCTGGCGACCTATGTCGACCAGACCGAACCGGCCGACGTTCTCTACAACCAGGGTCTGGCCAACATGAATGCCGGCCGCCTCGATGAGGCCAGCAAGAAGTTCGACGCCGTCGACCGCCAGCATCCCTATTCGGAATTCGCGCGCAAATCGATGGTGATGGGCGCTTTCGCCGACTATCGCGCCGGCAATTACGATGAGGCGATCGGCACCGCGAAGCGCTACCTGACGCTTTATCCGTCGACCGACGACGCGGCTTACGCGCAATACATCATCGGCTTGTGCTACTACCGGCAGATCAAGGACGTCACCCAGGACCAGAAGGAGGCGCGCCAGACCATCCAGACCATGCAGGATCTGGTGACGCGCTGGCCGAACTCCGAATATGTCGCCGACGCCAAGGACAAGATCCGCTTCGCCAACGACCAGCTTGCCGGCAAGGAGATGCAGATCGGCCGCTATTATCTCGAGCGCCGCGAATACATCGCCGCCGTGAAGCGCTTCCGCACCGTGGTCGAAACCTATTCCAACACCCGCCATGTCGAGGAGGCGCTCGCACGCCTGACCGAGTCCTATTATGCGATGGGCTTGACCTCGGAAGCGCAGACAGCGGCGGCGGTGCTCGGCACCAACTATCCGGACAGCCCGTGGTACAAGGATTCCTACAAGCTCCTGCAGAGCAATGGGCTTGAGCCGCGCGAAAATGCCGGATCGTGGATATCCAAGGCCGGGAAGATGATCACCGGCGCCTGAAGCTTGCGATGCTGTCCAGACTGTCGATCCGCGATATCGTCCTGATCGAGAAGCTGGACATCGACTTCCTGCCTGGGCTTTCGGTGCTGACCGGCGAAACCGGCGCCGGCAAATCCATCCTGCTCGATGCCTTGTCGCTGGCGCTCGGCGCGCGCGGCGATGCATCGCTCGTGCGCCACGGCGCCGCGCAAGGCCAGGTCATTGCCGTGTTCGACGTGCCGCGCAACCATCCGGCGCGCGCGCTGCTCGTCCAAAACGACATCGAAGAYGATGGCGATATCATCCTGCGCCGCGTGCAGACGGCCGACGGCCGCACCCGCGTCTTCGTCAATGACCAGCCCTCCAGCGTCACCCTGATGCGCGATGTCGGCCGCGCGCTGGTCGAGATCCACGGCCAGCATGACGAACGCGCTCTGGTCGATCCCGGCGCGCATCGCGAATTGCTGGACAGTTTCGGCGGCCATCTGGGCGCCGTGCGCGGCACGGGCGAAGCCTGGCGCTACTGGCGAAACTGCGAGCAGGAGCTTTCACGCCACCGCGCCAAGGTCGAGGCTGCGGCGCGCGAGGCCGATTATCTGCGCGCTTCCGTCGCCGAGCTTGCGAAGCTCGATCCGCAGCCGGGCGAGGAGACGGAGCTTGCGGAACTACGCGCGCAGATGATGCGCGTGGAAAAGATCGCCGCCGAGATCCATGATGCGCAGGATGTGCTGTCGGGACCGTCCTCGCCCTTGCCGCAGCTTGCCAGCCTGTTGCGGCGGCTGCAGCGCAAGTCGGGCGAAGCGCCGGGCCTGCTCGACGACGTGGTGAAATCGCTGGACGAGGCGATGATCTCGCTCGATGCGGCGCAGTCCGGCGTGGAAGCCGCGCTCCGCGCCACCGAATATGATCCGCAGCGCCTGGAGAAGGCGGAAGAGCGCCTGTTTGCTTTGCGCGCCGCTTCGCGCAAGCACAATGTCGCGGTCGACGACCTGGCGCAGCTGCGCGACACGATGGTGGCCGATCTTGCTGATCTCGATGCCGGCGAGGAGCGGCTGCATGCGCTGGAGAAGCAGGCGGCAGCCGGGCGCGAGGCCTATGATATTTCCGCAGCACAGCTCTCATCGCTGCGCCACGCGGCCGCTGCGGGCCTGACCAAGGCCGTCATGGCGGAGCTGCCGGCGCTGAAGCTCGAACGGGCCGAGTTCATCGTCGAGATGGGAAGCGATGCCGAAAGCCGCATGGAAGAAGGCATCGACCAGGTCGAATTCTGGGTGCGGACCAATCCGGGCACCAGGCCGGGGCCGATGATGAAGGTCGCCTCGGGCGGCGAGCTCTCGCGCTTCCTGCTGGCTTTGAAGGTGGCGCTCGCTGATCGCGGCTCGGCGCCGACCCTGGTCTTCGACGAGATCGACACCGGTGTCGGCGGCGCGGTGGCCGACGCCATCGGTCAGCGACTGGCGCGACTTTCGAAGCGCGTGCAGGTGCTTTCGGTCACGCATGCGCCGCAGGTTGCGGCACGCGCCGCGACGCATTTCCTGATCTCGAAATCCGGCGGCAAGGACCGTGTCGCCACCGGCATCGCCGAAATGGACCGCGCCGCACGCCAGGAAGAGATCGCGCGCATGCTGGCCGGCGCCGTCATCACCGATGAAGCGCGCGCGGCGGCGGAGCGGCTGCTGCGCGAGAATACGGCGGCAGCTTAAGATTTCTGGAGGCTGGCAGGTAGAGTCAGCAGATGGCTGCATCCCGCTGTTCAGCAATGATTTCTTCGCAATCCGACTCCCTCGCAGCGAATCCTGATTTATAGTGGCCCGCCATAATTCGAGGACCGCGTTTCATGTCGGAAAAACCAGTCGAATCGCTGAGCGAAGGCGAGGCCGCGGAGGAGCTGAAGCGGCTCGCGGCGGAGATCGCCGAGCACGACCGGCGCTACCACACCGAGGACGCGCCGACGATTTCGGACGCCGAATATGACGCGCTGGCGCGGCGCAATCTCGCGATCGAGGCTCGCTTCCCCGATCTCGTACGCGAGGATTCGCCGTCGCGCCGGGTCGGCGCGCCGCCGTCGGAAGGCTTTGCCAAGGTTCGCCACGCGGTGCCGATGCTGAGCCTTGCCAAGGCCTATACCGACCAGGATGTCGCCGATTTCATCGAGCGCGGCCGGCGCTTCTTCGACCGCGACAAGGACCTCGACATCGCCTTCACCGCCGAGCCGAAGATCGACGGGCTTTCCGCCTCGCTGCGCTACGAAAACGGCGTCTTCGTGCAGGGCGCAACGCGCGGCGACGGCGCGGTCGGCGAGGACATCACCGCCAATCTGAAGACCATTGCCGACATCCCGAAGAAGCTGCAGGGCTCGGGCTGGCCGGAGACGATCGAAATCCGTGGCGAGGTCTACATGACCTATGCCGAATTCGAGGCGCTGAAGCAGCGCTCGGCGGCGGTCGGCGGCCAGGATTACGTCAATCCGCGCAACACGGCGGCCGGCTCGCTGCGCCAGAAGGACCCCTCCGTCACCGCCAGCCGCAATCTCAAATTCTTCGCCTATGCCTGGGGCTACACCACCGCCGATCCGGCTCCGACCCAGTACGATTCCGTGCAGAAGTTCAGGGAATGGGGCTTCAAGGTCAGTCCGCTGATGGTGAGGGCGAAGTCGATCGACGAGCTCATCGCGCACTACCACCGGATCGAGGAGCAGCGTTCCTCGCTCGGCTACGACATAGACGGCGTCGTCTACAAGGTCGACCAGCTCGAGCTGCAGCGCCGCTGGGGTTTCGTCACCGGCGAGCCGCGCTGGGCCGTCGCCCACAAATTCCCGGCCGAGCAGGCGATGACGACGGTTGAGAGGATCGACATCCAGGTCGGCCGCACCGGCACGCTGGCGCCGGTGGCGCGGCTGGCGCCAGTGACCGTCGGCGGCGTGGTGGTCGAGAACGTCACGCTTCACAACGAGGACTATATCAAGGGCTTCGACAGCAGCGGCCAGCCGATCCGCGACGGCATCGACGTGCGCATCGGCGACACGGTGGTGATCCAGCGGGCAGGGGACGTCATCCCGCAGATCGTCAGCGTCGTCATCGACAAGCGGCCCGCCAATGCCGTGCCTTACGAATTCCCGCATACCTGTCCGGTCTGCGGCTCGCCGGCGACGCGCGAGATCAACGAGAAGACCGGCAAGGAGGATTCGCGTCGACGCTGCACCGGCGAGCTGATCTGCGCCGCGCAGGCCGTGGAAAGGCTGCGCCATTTCGTGTCGCGCGGCGCGCTCGATATCGAAGGCCTGGGCGCGGAAAACATCGACCTGTTCTTCAATTCGGGGCTGGTGAAGACCGCCGCCGATATCTTCACGCTGAAAGATCGCCGCCCGGCGGTCACCAGGGCGCTCGCCGAGCGGCGCGAGGAACAGGCGAAGCTGCGCGAGGAAGCCTCGGGCAAGACGCGCAAGAACGTGCGGAGCGTCGAGGAGCGCAACTATGAAGGCCTCGACAAGCTCTTCGCCGCCATCGACGCGCGGCGCGAGCCGGAGCTCGACCGCTTCATCTTCGCGCTCGGCATCCGCCATATCGGCGAGACGACGGCGGCCGTGCTTGCCCGCCAGTTCTCGACCATCGAGGAACTGATCCGCGTCGGCAAGGAAACGGCAAAGGCGGAAGATCCGCATACCGTCTTCCCATCGATCAACGGCATCGGCGACACGGTGATCAATGCGCTGCGCGACTTCTTCGGCAATGAGCGCAATGACGACGTGCTGGATGCCTTGCTCGCGCAAGTCCACCCGAAACCTTACGTTATGGAACTCTCGGCCGGCAGCGAAGTTTCCGGCAAGACGGTGGTGTTCACCGGCACGCTGGAGAAGATGACGCGCTCGGAAGCCAAGGCGATGGCGGAGCGGCTCGGCGCCAAGGTGGCGGGCTCGGTTTCTGCCAAGACAGACCTGGTGGTGGCGGGTCCCGGCGCCGGCTCGAAGCTGAAAGTTGCAAGCGATCTCGGCATCGAGGTGATCGACGAGGACACCTGGCTGCAACGCATCGGCAGGGGCGGCTGATGGCGGGCGGGTTCAAGGGGTTCGGGCAGAAGGCCATTCCGTTCCTGAAGGCGCTCGATTTCCACCAGAGCCGGGAATGGTTCCAGGAAAATCGCGACCTTTACGACAGCGAGCTGCATGGGCCGTTCTGCGATCTGGTCGAGACGCTCAGCGAACGCTTCGAGGCGGCCAAGCTCGGCCTGCGCGGCGACCGCAAGAGGTCGCTGTTCCGCATCAATCGCGACGTGCGCTTCTCGAAGGATAAGCGGCCCTACAACCGGCACCTCTCGGCGATCCTGTCGCCCGACGGTACTAAGATGGAGCAGGGCGTCTTCTATGTGCATATCGGGCTCGAGCGCTGCTTCGCGGGCGTTGCCTGGTGGCAGCCGGCGCCGGAATTGCTGCAGGCCATGCGCAAGGCGATCGTGACCAGGCCGGCCGCGTTCCGCGCCATGGTGAAGTCGCTCAGGAAAGCCGGCCTGGAGCTCGATGCGGAAGGCCGGCTGAAGCGGGCGCCGCGCGGTTTCGAGGATGTCGGTGACGAGGATCTCGCTCAGGCGATACGGAGCCGGCATTTCGTGGTCCGGCACGATATCGATCCGGCGACCATCCACTCGCCGGTGCTGGTCGACGATCTCGTCGGTTTCACGCTTGACGCCAAGCCGCTGCTCGACTGGGGCAGGGCGATCCAGGGGACAGCCGTGGCGGCCTAAAGCGCGTCGCGATCTTTCAGATTCGCTCCATGCGCTTTAGATTTTTGATTTTACGCATGTCTTTATCCCGAAACCGGCTTCCACCTTCGGGAGACATGCGTCTACGCCGCCGTTCCGGCGGTCGCCAGGAGCTCACATCCGCATCAACAGGCCGCCGTCGACGGGGAGCTCGATGCCGGTGATGTAGCTCGCGGCATCGGAGAGCAGGAAGAGCGCCGCATTGGCCATGTCCTGCGGCGTGCCGATGCGGCCGAGCGGCGCGTAGCTCGCCACGGCGGCGCGTTTCTCCTCGGTGTCCCAGCGCGCCTGCAGCGGCGTCAGCGCCATGCCGGGGCAGATCGCGTTCGAGCGGACGCGCTCGGCGGCGAGCTGCATGGCGAGCGACTTGGACAGCGCGCAGACGCCCGCCTTCGACGCCTGATAGGCGTCCTGCGGGTTGGGGTCGCCGCGATACCACTGGATGGTCGAGAAATGCACCATGGCGCCGCCGCGCCCGCCGGCGCGCATATGGGGGACGACCGCGCGCGCCGTGTGCACAAAGGATTTCAGGTTGATGTTGAAGACGTCGTCCCAGACGCCGAGATCCATGTCGAGCGCCGACTTGTCGCGGCCGAACCACAGCACGCCGGCGACATTGGCGAGATAGTCGATGCCGCCGCGCTCGCGGCCGGCGGTGCCGATGACCTGTTCGACGAAGGCTGCGTCGGTGAGGTCGCCCTGGGCGAAGGTCAGGCGGTCGTCGTATCCGGCAAGCGAGGCCGGACGCGCCTTCACGTCGATGGCGGTGACGGAGGCGCCGGCATCGAGCAGCGCAAGCGCGATGGCCTCGCCCATGCCGCCGCCAGCGCCGGCCACCACCGCATGCCTGCCGGTGAAATCAAAGACAACCATCCGTCACCCCTCTTGATGTTGGCGCCAAGGCGCGATTTTTGTCGGCGCCAAGGCGCGATGGCGGGACAATAGGGGCGGACAAAAAATCCATCAAGCCGTATTCGAAAAAATTTGCCAAAATGGAAAATCGCGATATCGTGCCGCGATTGACAGCTTCCTTTTGGGTGGATTCCAAGACCATGAACCTGCATTCCGGCGCGCGGACCTTCTCGGTGACCTCTCCCGTCGACGGCTCGATCTATGCCACGCGCAGCTACGCGGACGGCGCGGCGATCGAGGCGGCTGTCGCCCGAGCCCGCGCGGCGCTGCCGGCCTGGCGGCGCACGCCGCTGCCCGAACGGCTGGCGATCCTTTTGCGCTTCGGCGAGGAGATGAAGGCGCGCGCCGCCCCGCTTGCCGAGGCGGTGGCATGGCAGATCGGCAGGCCCTTGTGGCAGGCCGACGAAACGCCGCGGCTGGCGCTGATCGGCGAGCTGCTTGCAGGTGCGGCGCCGGACACCCTGGCCGACATGCCCTTTCCGTCGGATGAAAACATCCGCCGCTATGCCAAGCCGGTGGCCGGCGGCCTGCATTTGTCGATCTGCGCCTGGAATTACCCGACCGCCATGCTCGGTTATCTGGTCACGTCGCCACTAGCCGCGGGCAATGTGGTGATCTTCAAGCATTCGCCGCAGACGCCGCTGATCGCCGAGCTTGCCGAGGAGGCGTTTCGCGCCGCCGGCGGGCCGGAAGGGGTCTTCCAGAGCCTGCATCTCGACCATCCGGATGCCGAGCGGCTGATCGCCTCCGGCGCCTTCAACGCCGTCAATTTCATCGGCTCGGTCAATGGCGGCCGGCGCGTGCATGCGGCCGCGGCCGGCACCTTCACCCAGGTGCATTTGGAGCTCGGCGGCAAGGATCCGACCTATGTGCGCTCCGACGCCGACCTCGAAGCGGCGGTTCCGCTGATCGCCGAGGGCACCTATTCCAATGCCGGCCAGTCCTGCTGCTCGGTCGAGCGCATCTATGTCGATCGCTCGATCCATGACCGCTTCGTCGAGGCACTCGTTGCGGAGACCGCGAAATGGACAATCGGGCATCCGATCGGCGAAAAGCCGATGGTGGGCCCGGTGGTGCGCGCGGTCGCGGCCGACGCCATCCGCGGCCTCACCGAAAGCGCGGTGCGGGCAGGGGCCAGGCGCCTGATGCCGCAGGATGGCGCGCTCAAGGCGGCAAGCCTCGGGACCGCCTATGTCGCGCCCGAGGTTCTGACCGGCGTCGACCACAACATGCAGATCATGCGCGACGAGCTGTTCGGGCCGGTGGCTTGCGTCCAGGCGGTCGGCGGCGACGACGAGGCGATCAGGCTGATGAACGACAGCGATTACGGCCTCAGCGCCTCCATCTGGACGCGCGATGTCGAGCGCGGCGTGGCCTTGCTCGACGAGGTCGAGGCCGGCACGGTCTATCTCAACCGCTGCGACCATGCCGACCTCTATCTGCCCTGGGGCGGCATCAAGAATTCCGGCCTCGGCCGCACCAACGGACGCGCCGGCCTGATCGAGGCGACGGCGGCGAAGGCGTACCATGTCCGCTCCGTCATCGCCTGACCGCCAAAGGCATCCGGTCGTGCTGGACCTTGAAAAACTGGGCGATGCGGCCGTAGCGGCGCTTGCCGCGGCCGGGGTGGAACGGCTGCTGCCGGATGCGGCCAGCCCTTATCTTCTGATCGCCGAGCATGCCGGCAACATCGTGCCGGCGCCGTGGCGCGATCTTGGCTTGGCGGAGCCTTATCTCGGCACGCATTTCGCGATCGACATCGGCGTCGATGCGCTGACGCGGCGGCTGTCGCGGACGTTGCGTGCGCCAGCGGTGATCGCGCGCTATTCGCGGCTGTTCCTCGACTATAACCGTCCCGCCGATGAGTGGGATTTCATGCGGCCCGACCTCGGCGGCATCCCGGTGCCGGGCAATCTGGCCGTGGACGCGGCGGACGCGAGGCTGCGCAAGCTTGTCGCCTGGGCGCCGGTCGAACGGGCAATCATCGAAGCCGCCGCCGGCAGGCGCGCGCTGATCTCTGTGCATTCCTTCACGCCGGTGATGGGCGGGGTGAAGCGCAATGTCGATATCGGCGTGCTGTGGCGGGAACAGTCGCCTTATGTCAATTCTGTGCTGAAAACACTGAGGACCCAGGGCGCGGAAGCAGGCTTCAGGATCGGCGACAACGAACCTTACGACTGGCGCCAGGCCGTCGGCTACACGCTGAACCGGCACGGGCTGCAGCAGGGCAGGCCCTGCCTCTACCTCGAGGTGCGCAACGACCTGCTTGCCGATCCGGAAACTTTCGAACGCATCAGTCGCCTTCTCGAAAATGCTTTTGCCACCGTCGCGATGTCCCTATGGCCGCAATCAGCCGTAGCCGTCTAAAGGCTGGACGCTCAAATAGCGGAACGCTAGAGCGTTTCACCGTTTCACGGAAACGGCGAACCGCTCTATCTCTTTGTTTTTACGCAATTCCGGACGGAAAACCGCTCACAGTTTTCCTGGAATTGCTCTAGAGCTTGTCAAATTGGAAACACGGCAGCCAAGGGCGTGGACAATGCAAGGCAATGTGGGCAGCAAGATCCGCGACGCTCGCAAGCAGCAGAACATCACCTTGCGTGACCTCAGCGAGCGCTCCGGCCTTTCCGTTTCGCAGCTCTCGAAGCTGGAGAACGGCAAGGCCAGGCTGACCGTCGACATCGCGCTGATGATCGCCGGCGTGCTGCATGTGCCGGTGGCCTCCTTCCTGTTCAGCCCGAAGCCCGGACCGCAGGCGCGCCGCTCGATCACGCGCGCCGGCAGCGGCATCCTGCATGAAGGCAACGCCATGGAATTCGAGGTCTTGTGCAGCGATTTCCGCGACAAGACCAACATTTTCTGGCGCGTCACGCTGCGCGCCAGGAACTTCGAGGAAAACGGCGGCTGGCGCAGCCATTCGGGTGAGGAGTTCATCCATGTGCTGAGCGGCAGCCTGCAGCTCCACACGCTCCACTACGACCCGACCGTGCTGCAGCCCGGCGACAGCATCCTGTTCGACGGCGAAATGCAGCACGCCTATGTCGCGCTCGGTGACGAGCCCGTCATCATGCTGATGTCGAACACGGTGCCGCGCGACGGACTGCCGCCGGGAGCAGGCGTCTGACCGACGGGCCAAGGCCTTTCCGTTCAAGAATTTTTCTAAAATGGAAAAAAATACTTGTTCTGGAAAAGTCGGGGGACTAGCATCCTTTTGACCGGCCGACAGGAGAACAGCCAGCGGCCGGGAATGGGAGAGATGACCGATGCTGTCGGTTGAGGCAGTCAGCAAGACATTCGGCGGCGTGCAGGCGTTGCGCAACGCCTCGCTGACCTGCGAGGCCGGCGAGATCCTCGGCCTCATCGGTCCGAACGGCGCAGGCAAGTCGACGCTCGTCAACGCCATTTCGGGCGTGCTCAAGCCAGACAGCGGCAGCGTGCGCCTGGCGGGCGAGGAGATCACCGGCCGCGGCCCCGAACATTGCGCCCGGGCAGGGGTCGGCCGCACCTTCCAGACCATCAGGCTGTTCAAGGATTTGACCGTACGCCAGAACGTCGAGGTGGCACATATCACCTGCCGTGCCGTGCGCCCCGACGCCGCCAAGCGCATCGGCGTCGATCAGCTGCTGCAGCAATATGAGCTGGCAGGCTTCGCCGACAGCCCGGCCGGAACGCTGCCCTATGGCAGCCAGCGCCGGCTCGAGATCGCCCGTGCGCTGGCGCTGGGGCCGTCCCTCCTGTTGCTTGACGAGCCGGCCGCCGGCCTCAACGAGGCCGAGTCGGAGACGCTGGCCATCGCCATCGAAGGCATCCGCCGCGACGTCGGCTGCGCGACAATCGTCATCGATCACGACCTGCGCTTCATCAACCGGCTCTGCGACCGGCTTTGCGTGATGGACCAGGGCCAGGTGATCGCCTCGGGCGAGACGGAAGAAGTGTGGCGCGATCCGCGCGTCATCGAAGTCTATGTCGGGCAGTCGGAGACAGCCTGAGGGCCGGGAAGAACAACCGCAATGAGAGGAAGGAGGGGTAGAATGGAAAAGATTTTGCTGGGAGCCGCGGTCTTGACCGCGGGGCTGCTGCAGGCAGGGCATGCGGGCGCGGCCGACCTGAAGATCGGGCTTGCGGTCGCCATGACCGGCGCCTACGCGCCCTACAGCGAGGCCGAGGGCGCGCGCTGCATGGCCGATAGACTGAACAAGGCGGCAGGCGCGAACGATCCCAAGGTCGAGCTGATGATCGAGGACAACCGCTCCGACCCGCAACTTTCGGTCTCGCTCGGCCAGAAATTCCTCGATGCCGGCGCGCAGATCATCACCGGCGTGCCGTTCCCCGATGCGCTGATCCCGATGGCGCAGACCGCGCAGTCTTACGGCGCCACCGTGTTCTCGGCGCCGAACACGCAGCTCGAGATGCAGCAGGCCGGCCTCGACAATTTCATCGCCGGCGCGGTGCCCGATCCGATCAATGCCGCGGCCACCGCCAACGCGCTTTACGGCAAGGGCGCGCGGACCGTGGCGCTGATAGTGTCGCCCGATGCGGGTTCCTATTCGGAGAAGCTGCCGGAGTGGTTCGGCGAGGTGTTCGAGCATCTCGGCGGCAAGGTGGTCGGCAAGTTCAACTATTCCTACGGCACCACCGACTGGTCGCCGCAGATCGCCTCGATCAAGGCGTTGCCGCAGAAGCCGGACGCCATCCATATCTGCGCCGTGCTGCCTGATGTCGGCATCCTGATCCGGCAGCTGCGCGCCAATGGCTACGACGGCTGGGTGGCCGGCTGCGACGCCTTCGACGACAAGTCGCTGGAAGGCACCGTCGGCGATCCGAAGTCGCTGGAAAAGGTGATGTTCGCGACCCACGGCGCGACCGGCGTCGACGGGCCGATCGACAAGTTCCTCGCCCAGTGCAAGGCCGACGGCTATAAGATCAACGGCATCTTCGACGCTCTCGGCGCCGACATGGTGCAGATCAGCTACGAAGCGGCGAAGAAGGCCGGCACCGTCGATCCCGCCGCCTTGCGCGAGGCGATCCGGGCGCCGGGCGGCTATCCGGGCACGACGGCGCCGACGATCTCGTTCGCCGAGAAGAAGGGCTATCCGGTCAAGGCCGTGCCGGTGATGGGCTTTGCCGACGGCAAGCGGGTGCTGATCACCGACACGCCGCCGACCTTCGTTCCGGCGCTGAACTGAAGCGGAGCGGGGAGACGTGCTGAAGGTCGAGAAGCTTGTCGTGCGCTATGGCGCCGTCATGGCGGTGCGCGAATTGTCCCTCGAGGTCGGGCAGGGCGAGCTTGTCGCCCTGCTCGGGCCCAACGGCGCCGGCAAGAGCTCGACCATCAACGCACTGACCGGGCTGGTCACGCCGGCTTCGGGGCGCATCGTGCTCGACGGCAAGGATATCTCGCATGTCCGCACCGAGGACCGCATCCGCGCCGGACTGACCTCGACGCCGGAAGGCCGGCACATCTTCTCCAACCTGAGCGTCGGCGAGAATCTGCGGCTGGGGGCCGCGACAAGGCGCGACCCGGCCGGCGTGCGCCAGGATATCGAGCGGTTCCTGTCGCTGTTCCCGGTGCTGTCCGAACGCTACGGCCAGGCGGCCGGCACGCTTTCGGGCGGCGAGCAGCAGATGCTGGCAATCGCCCGTTCGCTGATGTCGCGGCCGAAGCTGTTGCTGCTCGACGAGCCGTCGCTCGGGCTGGCGCCCAAGATCGTGGCGCGCATCTTCGATTTCATCGGCGAGCTCAAGGCGCAAGGGCTGACGCTGCTGGTGGTCGAGCAGAACGCCAAGCAGGCGCTGCGCTTCGCCGACCGCGTCTATGTCGTGAGCTCGGGCACGCTGCGCTATGACGGACCGCCGGCCAGGCTCGCCGACGAGCACGGCCTGTTCAACCTTTATATCGGCGGGTAGGCGACGATGGATTACGCCTTGCAGCAACTCCTCAATGCGCTCGCCTTCGGCGCCGAATATTCGCTGGTGGCGCTTGGACTTGCCGTCGTGTTCTCGATCATGGGGCTGGTGAATTTCGCGCATGGCGAGATCATCGGCGTCTCGGCGTACAGCGTGTTCCTGGCAGCGGCGCTCGGGCTGACCTCGCCCTTCGTCGCGGTGCTGCTTGCCGTCGGCATGGCCGCACTTGCGGCGGTCGTGTTCGAGCGCGTCGCTTTCAGGCCGGTGCGTTACGCGCCGACCACGACCGGGTTGCTCACCGCCTTCGGCGTGTCGATCGTGGTGCAGAACCTTTTCATGCTTCTGATCTCGCCCAAGCCGCAGTCGGTCTCGGTCCTCAACGGCCTGAACCAGATGTGGTTCTTCGGCCCCTTCGCCGTCTCCTCGCTGCAGGTGATGGAACTGATCGTCTCCGGCCTGACCATCCTTGCGCTGGTGCTCTTCCTCAGCCGCTCGACTCTCGGGCTCGCCATTCGTGCCGCCTCGCGCGACTTCGCCACAGTGCGGCTGATGGGGATCAAGGCAAACCGCGTGATCGCCACGGCCTTCGCGATTTCTGGCGCGCTGGCGGGCATCGCCGCCGYCTTCATCCTGGCGCGGCGCGGCAGCGTCTCACCCGATCTCGGCTTCGGCCTTGTGCTGAAGGCCTTCGTCGCCTGCGTCATCGGCGGCTTCGGCTCGCTGCCGGGCGCTGCTGTCGGCGGCATGCTGCTCGGCTTCATCGAAGTCGGCCTGCTTGTCGCGCTGCCGCAGGAATATGCGGGCTTCCGGGACGCGCTCACCTACGCCATCATCGTCGCGCTGCTTGTCTACCGGCCGGAGGGTCTGCTCGGCCAGCGCATCGAACTCGGCGACAAAGAGATTTAGGGCGGGGGATCCGACGTGGCAGGCTCCGAACTCTCGCAAGCGGTCGACCAGATGGCGGCTCCGACCGGCGCAACGCGATCCAACAATGCGCCGGTCCGCTCGCTGATCGGCGGGCTGGTGACGGCGCTGCCGGTGTTGGTGATCGGGCTCCTGGTGCTGAATTTCGCGCCGACCTACTACACCTTCCTGGCGCTCGGCGCCTTCGTGAACCTGATCGTGGTGGTCGGGCTGCAGGTGTTCATGGGCAATTCCAACATCGCCAATCTCGGCCACAGCGCCTTCGTCGGGCTCGGCGCCTATGGCGTCGCCATCCTGTCGACGCCGCTTGCCATGAAGAAGCTGTCGATCCCCAACGCGCCGTTCGGCTTTGCGACGCTGGAGCTCGATCCGGTTTCGTCGGCGCTCATCGCGCTCCTGGTCGTCGGCATCGTGGCGCTGGTCAGCGGCAAGGTGATCAGCCGGCTGTCGGGAGTTGCGGCGACCATCGTCAGCCTGGCGCTGCTGATCATCGTCCACTCGGTGTTCCTCAACTGGACCGATCTGTTCAAGGGCAACCAGGCCTTTTTCGGCATCCCGAAAGTTGTCGGCCTGCCGTGGATGCTGGTCTTCGCAGTGCTGGCGATCGTGGCGGCGCGGCTCTTCAAGGACAGCCGCTGGGGCCTGCAGTTGCGAGCCAGCGCGCAGAGCCCGCAGGCTGCCGCGGCACTCGGCATCGATGCGAAAAAACTGCGGCTGATGTCATGGGTGCTGTCGGCGCTGATCTGCGGACTCGCCGGGGTGCTCTACGCCTATTTCGCCGGCACGATCAGCCCCAAGCTCTTCTATTTCCAGATGATCTTCAACACGCTGGCGATGCTGATCCTCGGCGGCATGGCGACGGTGACGGGAGCGGTGACCGGCGTCATCGTGCTTTCGATCGGACTGGAATTCATCCGCAGCATCGAGTCCGGCGTGACCGTCGCGGGCATCCAAATGCCGCAGCTGCTCGGCCTGTCGGGCGTGGCGCTCGGCGTGGTCATCGTGCTTTGCATGGCGTTCCGGCCAAGCGGCATCAGCGGCCGGCATGAGCTCGACGAGCTCTTCTCGCTTCTGTTGCGGCGCAACGCCAAATAGCTCAGTCATTTCCTGGTGGAGGGTTGAACGTGGAATTTGAGGACAGGGTGGCGGCGTATGCGCCGAAGCTCGAAGCGCTGCAGGCCGAGCTCGCCAAGCGCGGCGTCGAGTTCGTCGAGGTGCATACGGTCGACACGTCGGGCGTCGTGCGCTCCAAGATCGCGCCGCTGAAGCTCTCCACATCCGGCGAGTCGATCAACGCCATCCTCTATTGCGTCACGCATGGCGATGGCCAGCCGATGGGCGACGTCGCCTTCGCTTCACCGAGCGCCAATGAGGAGAACGGCTTTCCCAACATCAAGGGCATCATCGATCCGGAGACGGTGGTGCAGCATGGCTGGAAGCCCAAATTCGCTTCCGCCATCACGCGCTCCTACATGCTTGACGGCGCGCCTTGCGCCTACGATCCGCGCAACGTCCTCGCCCGTGTCGAGGAGCGCGCGCGGGCGCTCGGCTACGAGCCGAAATTCGCCCTCGAATACGAGTTCGGCATTTTCCACGCCGACCACGACCTGATGCGCGCGGGCCGCTATCGCGAGCTGAAGCCGTGGGGCCATTCGCTGATCAACTACGACTTGGTGCGCAGCGGCGAATACCAGGATTTCGCCGCCGAGTTCATCACGCGCATGAAGAGCATCGACATCGGCGTCGCCTCGCTCGTCACCGAATATGGCTATGGCATGTATGAATACGCGCTGACACCGAAGAGCGCGCTCGCCGCGGCGGATGCCGCCATGCGCGCCAAGCTGCATCTGCGCGAGCTGTGCGCCGAGCGTGGGCTGGTCGCCACCTTCATGACGCGCTTCCAGCCGCCGGGCAAGGAAAGCGCCTGCGGCGCGCATCACCATGTCAGCCTGTGGCAGGACGGCAAGCCGGCCTTCGCCGCCGGCCCGAACCGGCTGACGCCGGTCGCCGAGAAATTCCTTGCCGGCGTGCTCAACCGCATGCAGGAGACGCATATCTTCTTCCGGCCGACGGTCAATTCCTACCGCCGCTTCGATCGCGGCGCGTGGTCGCCAGAAGACGTCGCCTGGGGTTTTGAGAACCGCACCGCGCCGATCCGCGCCATCACCACGCCGAACGATGCCGCCTGCCGGTTCGAGCACCGGGCGCCCGGCGCCGACGTCAATCCTTATCTCTCGATCGCCGCGATCCTGGCGGCCGGCTGCGAAGGCATCGAGAAGAACCTGCCGCTCGAGGCGCCGGTGACGAGCAACCTCGCCAATCTCGACAAGCCGAAGCTGCCGCGCACGCTGAACGCTTCCATCGAGGCTTTCGCGGCATCCGATTTCTGCGCCGAGGCTTTCGGCGAAGCCTTCCGCGACAATTACGCCGAGAGCCGCCGCGCCGAGCAGGCCGCCTTCGATGCCTGGCAGGCCTCGCACATCACCGACTTCGAATGGCAGCGCTATTTCGTCAGCTGAGCCAGCAAACCATAGGCGCGTCACAACCCGGCGATCAGTTCCGCTGATCGCTGGGTCAAGCGAATTGGTGTGACAAGCGGGGCGACGCTCCCTACATGAGGCCGCCTAAAGAGCGTCGCGCTGAACGAATCCAGGCGATGCGCTTTAAATGATGCATGTCGTTGTCCCAGAACCGCTGCGCACTTCTGGGCGACGTGCACTAGGAGCGGCTTGATGACGGCGGAAGCAATCTCTGAGAGCAGGGCCGGCGGCGATTTCTGGGACGGCGTGCGATTGTCCACGCCGGTCGTCGTCGCATCTGCGCCGTTCGCGATCCTGTTCGGCGCGATCGCCGTCGACAACGGTTTCTCCGTCCTCGAAGCCTTCCTGATGAGCGCCATGATCTATGGCGGCGCCAGCCAGATGGTCGGTATCGAGCTGTTCGGCCAGCACGTCGCGCCATGGCTGATCGTGCTGTCGATCTTCGCGGTGAATTTCCGACACGTGCTCTATTCGGCCGGCATCGGTCGGCGCATCGCGCATTGGCCGCTGCTGCAGCAGGCCGCCGGCTATTTCATCCTGACCGACCCGCAATTCGCCATCGCCGAGGCGAGGGCGGAGTCGGGCCGTCCCGTCGGCTTCGTCTGGTATCTGGGGCTCGGCCTGCCGGTCTACGTGTTCTGGGTGATCGAAAGCGGATTGGGCGCGGTCTTCGGCAAGATGATCCCGGACACGCATGCGCTGGGCATCGATTTCCTTTTGCCGATCTATTTCCTCGGCCTGGTGCTCGGCTTCCGCAAGCGGCCGCTCTGGGCCCCCGTCGTCGCCGCCAGCGCCGTCGCCTCGATCATCGCCTATCGGACCGTCGGCTCACCCTGGCATGTCTCGATCGGCGCGCTTGCCGGCGTTCTCCTGGCGGTGATCCTGCCGCCGCACCATAGCGGCGTGGGCAAGCGGCCATGAGCACGACCTTCTGGATCATTCTCGCCGGCGCCGTCGCCACCTATCTGACCCGGGTCGGCGGCCATCTCGTCATCTCGCGCTTCGAGACCATCCACCCGCGCGTCGAGGCGGGGCTGAACGCCGTGCCGGCCGCGGTGCTCACAACACTTGTCGCGCCGGAACTGCTCAATGCCGGACCGGCGGAATGGGCAGCGCTGATCGTCACCGTGCTGGTGTCGCTGCGCGGTGGGTTGATGTCGATGTTTTTGGCCGGCGCGGCGGTTTTGGTCCTGGCGCGGCAGTTTGTGGGGTAGGTTTTCCATCCTCAATGCTTGGCGCTGCCCCTCATTGCTCCGCRGCAGCTGCGGAGGGTGGACCGGGCATTTCTCCCTGTGAATGGTCCTTGCTGGGGAGATGCCTGGCAAGGCAAGGGGGCGCTGTCCCGCCAGCCTATCCCTCGTCATTCTAGGGTCTGCGCGCGTCGCTTCGCTCCTTGCTCCGCCCTAGAATGACGAAGAACACGTTGCCGCTTCACGCGAGAATCCTAACCTCAAATCTTCGCGTCGTGCGGTAGCGGCGCGGTGGCTTTCTCCAGCCAGGCCAGCGTCTCGCCGTCGACCATCGGGCCGATCTCGGCCAGCACCCAGGCGTGATAGCGGTCGAGCCATTGCAGCTCGTCCCGGTGCAGCAGGTCGGTGCGGATGAGCCGCTTGTCGATCGGCGCCAGCGTCAGGGTCTCGAAGCCGTGCATGGCGATGTCGCCGCCTTCGATCTGCTCGGCCGGCGTCACCAGGATAAGGTTCTCGATGCGGATGCCGTAGGCGCCTTCCTTGTAATAGCCCGGCTCGTTGGACAGCATCATGCCGGCGAGCAGTTTTTCGGTGCCGGTGCGGGCGATGCGCTGCGGCCCTTCATGCACGGCGAGATAGGAGCCTACGCCGTGGCCGGTGCCGTGGGCGAAGTCGCAGCCATGCTTCCACAGCGCCATGCGCGCGACGGCGTCGATCTCCGAGCCGCGCGTGCCGGCGGGGAAACGCAGCGTCGAGATGCCGATCATGCCCTTCAGCACCAGGGTGAAGCGCTCGCGCATCTCCTGCGTCGGCTCACCGATCGGCACGGTGCGGGTGATGTCGGTGGTGCCGTCCTGATACTGGCCGCCGGAATCGAGCAGGAACAGCTCGCCGCTCTCGAGCTTGCGGCTGGTGGCGCGCGAGACGCGGTAATGCATGATCGCGCCATTCGGGCCAGCGCCCGAAATCGTGTCGAAGGAGACGTCGCGCAGCGGCATCTGCGTTTCCTCGCCGGTCTGGCGCCGCACCTCCTCCAGCTTGGTGACGACCGCTATTTCGTCGAGCGTGCCCGGCTTCTGTCGGTCGAGCCAGCACAGCAGCTTGGCGACCGCGGCGCCGTCGCGGCGATGCGCGGCGCGGCTGCCGGCGATCTCGGCCTGGTTCTTGGTCGCGCGGGGAATACGCGCCGGGTCGGCCGCTAAGACGACCTTGCCGCCATTGTCCTCGACCAGCATGCGGAGCTTCTCCGCCGCCAGCACCGGGTCGAGCGCGATCTTGCCGCCGTTCTTGGCGAGATCGGCGATGGCGGTTTCGAACTCGCTTGGGTCATGCGGATCGGCAAGCTGGGTAAGATAGGCCGCGACCTGCCGCGAGAACTTGCGCTGGTCCATGAACAGCTGATGCTTGCCGTCGGCGGCGAGGATGGAGAAGCCCAGCGCCAGCGGCGTGTGCGGCACGTCGCCGCCACGGATGTTGAAGGCCCAGGCGATCGAGGAGGGATCGGTCAGCACCGCATGGGTGGCGCCATCCTTTTCGATCGCCCTCGCCAGCCGCGCCAGCTTGTCCTTCGCCAGCTCGCCGGCAAGGTTTTGCGGATGGATCTCGACCGGCGCGCGCGGCGGTTCCGGTTGGTCCTTCCAGATGATGTCGATAGGATTCCTGTCGAGCGGCACCAATGTCGCGCCGGACTGCTCGGCCGAGGCCTTCAGCGCCTTGATCTCGCCGATCGTGTGCAGCCACGGGTCGAAGCCGAGCCTTGCGCCCTTGCCGAGATTGTCCTTGATCCAATTGGCCGGCGGATTGTCGATGAGGCTTTCGACGGTGAAGATCGAAAGGTCGACCTCATTGCGCACCTGCAGCGTGTAGCGGCCGTCGACGAAGATGAAAGCACGATCGCGCAGCACGATCGCGACGCCGGCCGAACCGGAGAAGCCGGTCAGCCATTTCAGCCGCGCCGAGCGATCGGCGACATATTCGCCCTGATGCTCGTCCGCGCGGGGGACAAGGAAGCCATCCAGGCCATTCTCGGCCAGCCATTGCCGCAGCAGCGCCACGCGCGGCTTACCGACGGCCGGATCGCCTGCGGAATCAAAGGTCTGGAACATTTTGGGCTCCCTCGAGTGGCTTGCGGCGACCGTAGCGCATGATCGTGAAAACCGGAATCGATTTCGGCAGGGCCAGACCTGCTGGATGCAAGCCGATCTCAGCGCTTGAGGTGGATGGTCACCCAGCCCTCGCGATGCAAGGTGCGAACGTGGCGGAAGGCTTGGCCGACATAGGCCGAGATCACCGCATCGCGCTGCCGGTCGAGGATGCCGGAGAGCACCAGCGAGCCGCCGAGCCTGACGTGTTTGGCCATTTCGGGCGCGAGCCGCATCAGCGGCCGGGCGAGAATGTTGGCGACGACGAGGTCGAAAGGCGCGCGCCTGGCGAAGATCGGATGATGGAAGCCCGGCGCCGTCACCGTCTCGACCAGCGCCTTGACGTGGTTGAGGCGGGCATTGGCGGCGGCGACRCGGACGGCGACCGGATCGATGTCGGTCGCCAGCACGGGGATATGCGCGAGCTTGGCGAGCGCAATCGCAAGCACCGCGCTGCCGGTGCCAAGGTCGAGCGCGTTGCGCGGCCGCTCGCGCAGCACCACCTGCTCCAGCATTTCGAGGCAGCCGGCCGTGGTGCCGTGATGGCCGGTGCCGAAGGCAAGGCCCGCCTCGATCTCGATGGCGAGGTCGCCAGCGTGGCGTTTGGCGCGGTCGTGCGAACCATGGACGAGGAAGCGGCCGGCGCGCACCGGCTTCAAGCCTTCCAGCGAGCGCGACACCCAGTCCACATCTGGAAGAACCTCGCGCTCGACGGGTTTTTCCAGGCCCAGACCGGCGAGGATGTCCCTAACCCGCGCCTCGACGGGATCGACGTCGCCATCGGCATAGAGCGACACTTCGTGGACGTCGTTGTCCTCGTCGAGTTCCAGCACGGCGATCGGCAGGCCGTCATCCTCGAAGGCTGCCTCGAGCGCCGCGAAGATGCGGTCGGCTTCAATCTTGTTGGCGGTGAGGTGGAGCCTGGTCTGCGACATCAGGTTTGGCCACCCGCAGCCAGCCRCTTCAGCTTGGCGATCGCGGTGTCGGCGCTTTCACCATAGGCGATGGTGCCGGCGAAGTCGCCCCTGGCATTGAGCAGCAACACCGAAGCCGTATGGTCCATCGTGTAGTCGCCATCGCCGGTGTCGACCTTCTTCCAATAGATGCCGAAGGCCTTGGCCATGGCATGCACCTTGTCCGGATCCCCGGTGATGCCGGTGATGCGGTCGGAAAAGTTGCTGACATAGGTGTTCATCGTCTCCGGCGTGTCGCGCTCCGGATCGACGGTGACGAAATAGGCGTTGAGGTTCTTGCCGCTGTCGCCCATCGTCTTCAGCCAGCCGGCCAGCTCGAACAGGGTCGTCGGGCAGACTTCCGGGCAATGGGTGAAGCCGAAGAAGACGACGCTCGGGTGGCCCCTGAAGGCGGCTTCGGTGATCGGCGCGCCTTTCTGGTCGACCAGGGTGAAGGGCGCGCCGAAGGGCTCGCCGCCATAGTGGCCGCGGTACCAGTCGAATGTCAGCCAGCCGATACCCGCCGCCATCAGGACGAGAATGCCGATCAGGATTGAACGCATCATCAGTGAATGTCCGTCGCCATTGCTTTGGCTAAAGCCAGTTTGGCGACAGTCTTAACGGGTCGGCGCAGGGCGCGCAAAGATGTCGCGTTGCCGCAAGCGGCCGTGCAGTCCGATTGCGGCTTGCAAACGCCACGATCCTGTCCCACCTGACATCGGCAAACGTGAACCGAGGAGGCTTCCTTGCGAAAACTGATCGGCTTGTTCGCCGCCTGTCTTGCCCTGAGCGCCGGCGCGGCCATGGCTGACGAAGTGGGTAAAGTGGGTGTCGACTGGGTCGGCAACGACATCATGGTCGATGCGATCAAGGACCCGAAGGTCGACGGCGTCACCTGTCATGTCGCCTATTTCGACCGCAGCATCATCGACCGGCTGCATAAGGGCAACTGGTTCGAGGATCCTTCCGATTCCTCGATTTCCTGCCGCCAGACGGGGCCGATCAGCATCGGCGACATCGACATGAGCGAGGGCGGCGAGGAGGTGTTCAAGCAGGGCCTCAGCCTGATCTGGAAGAAGCAGGTGGTGAACCGCATCTACGACAAGAAGAACGAGACGCTGGTCTATCTGTCGCATTCGCGCCAGGTGCAGAACGGCTCGGCGAAGATGTCGATCACGACCGTGCCGCTCTACGGCCAGAACGTGGTGTGGACCAAGGGCAAGCCGCAATAGCTTCCCGACAGGGCAGGCAGCGACAAGCCGCGCTTGCGGGGCCGTCCCCGCCGGCGTAAAGCCCCCTCATGGACCGTCCTGAAAACCTTGTCCTCAAGGACCCCGAGCCGCGCATCCATCCAACCGCGGAGCTGAAGGGATGCAAGCTAGGCCGCTATGCCTCGATCGGCGAGCGGGTGATCCTGCGCGAGGTGAGCGTCGGCGACTTTTCCTATTTCGAACGTCATTGCGAGGCGATCTACACGACGATCGGCAAGTTCTGCTCGATCGCCGCCAACAGCCGCATCAACGCGCTCGAGCACCCGATCGAGCGGCTGACGCAGCACAAGGTCAGCTACCGGCCGAACGAGTATTTCCGCTGGCTGGGCGTCGACACCGAATTTCGTGCGCGCCGGCAGGCGAAATCGGTCGGTGTCGGCCACGATGTCTGGATCGGCCATGGCGCGGTCGTCATGCCGGGCGTCACGATCGGCAATGGCGCCGTCATCGGCGCCAATGCCGTCGTGACGCATGACGTCGCGCCCTACACGATCGTCGCTGGCGTTCCGGCCAAGCCGCTGCGCCGGCGGTTCCCGGCAGCTGTCGCGGCACGTATCGAGGCGCTGGCCTGGTGGGACTGGACGCCCGAGAAACTGGCGCGCGCAATCCCCGACATCCAGGCTATGCCGATCGAAGCCTTTCTCGATCGCTGGGAAGACAATACCCCCTGATCTACCTGCACCCCCGATCTATTTACCATTGCCCGTAACCAAGGTTTTTAACGTAAAATATTAGCGTTAAAAATTGGAAAACGGCGTGTATATATCGGATTAATCACTCTGTGGTTGCAAGCATTTCCGCAAAATGTACAAGTCTCTTCGGAGGTAATATCGGGGTGAAGTTGAAGGAAACACCGCAAGCAACAAAGGAGAGTAGTCATGAAGAAGTTCGTATTTGCACTCACCGCAGCTGTTGTTGTTTCCTTCTCGTCCGCCGGCGCCTATGCCGGTGGCTGGGGTGGTAGCTCGGGCAGCCTCATCAACGTGTCGCCGAACGTCAATCTCGGCGCGTTGAATGGCGTGCTCAACGGCAACAACATCCTCAACGGTAACGTCGTTTCGGGCATTCTGAACGGCAACAAGACCAATGTCGTTTCCGGTATCCTCAGCGGGATCGGCGTCAACGTCGGCAGCAACAACTACTCGCTGAAAAGGCACTGAGCAGAAGCGCGGAAAGCTAGCATCCGCAACGGACAGGAGGGGCTCGCACACCCTCCTGTCTGTCGTTTCTGGCCGCCGACTGGCGGGCTTGGCCGCAAACGTTAGATGTTCGTACGTACGCCGACGAAGGCGTCGACCGTGCTCTCATGCTCGTCGAGAATGGTCTTTTCTTTCTGCGCGTAATCGACACGGAACACGATGTTCAGCGACCTGGTCGCGCCCCAGGTGGCCTCGGCATAGACGCCCTTGCTGCGCTCGACATTCTCAAGCAGCAGATTGTCCTTGAGCTGGGCAAAGATCCCGGTGCCCACGGCAAGATTTTCGCGCAGCTTCAAGCCGAGCTCGAGCTCGGCGCGGCGCAACCATGAGGCCAGGGGATCGTCGGTGTCGGATGTCTCGTAGCGGCCGAAGCAGGTGCCGCGCAACTCGAATCCCTTCGGCAGCGGTTTGACGAAATTTGCCTGCCAGGCCGGCAAGACACGCTCGTAGATGCCGTCGGCGCCGCGTAGATACTGCGCGCCGAGCGCCAGGCCGAAACTCGAGCCGTCCTTGCCCTTGAAAGCCGCTTCGGCCTGCGCGGTGTACTGGAAGAACGAAAGCTGGAGCGGCGGGAAGCCGACACGTTCGACCGAAGCCAGCAACGCCGATGTCGAGCCGCCGAAGGCATATTCGCCGACGGTCCGCGTCAATCTTGCCGCCACCTGGGAAAGGATGCGGTCGGCGTGAAGCTTGGTCGGCGAAATGAGATCGTCCTGGAAATGGGTGTCGCCGACCTTCTCGATGCTCTCCGTGGCCTCGATGGTGAGCGAGGTCGCATTGCCGAGATCGACGCCGAACTGCCCTTGAGCGCTGAAAATCTGCTTCAGTTCACGCGTGCCGATGATGAGCGGGCCGATCCCCAGATCGTCGCCGGTGCTCAGCACGCGATAGCTGAGCGTTCCGCGCAGCTCGAGCCCTGCCTCCAAGCGCCGGAAAGCTTCCGCCGACAGCGCCAGCGAACGGTCGTCCTCAATCGAGGCCCTGTCGTAGCGCGATGCCTCGAAATCGGCATGGATCCTGGCATTGGCGTCGGCATCGCCCCATTGCTGGTCGATCGAGCCGCGCAGCAGCGTGTACCAATCGGTGACGGCGCGATCGCTGTCCAGCGCGTTGGTGGTCCAGTGCTGTTCTATGCTGCCGGTGATCTTCGGATCCGTTMCGGGATCGGCTTTTGCCTCAGCGCTGACCAGCAGAAGGCCGAGACACGCGGCGCCGCCAAACAATCCGGGTGAAAGATAGCGCGTGACAGGACGGGGCGTTTCGATGGTCATGCTCCGCGCTCTGATCGTGAGTGCCCCTTCCGCCATGCGGGGGTGGCGCAGCGGAAGGGGCTTGGAGGTAAACCGCCGTGAAGCGGAAGGAACAGGCTTTCTGGCCTGCACCGGCACTATTGCAAACAAACGGATAAGGTGTTTTTTCGCGCGCCTGCGCCTTCTGCGTGTATCCGATTGTGGCTGCGCGCGGGCATGAAGATTCGTTCCATGGGAACCGGAGCGGGCGGCAGCTTGTTTCTTCGCAAATGCCTGCGCATCCACGGTTCGAGGGACTTGCATGATCGAGAAAGTTTTTACGCGGATAGCCAACCAGGTGGCACATCTGGCGGGCCTGCCGGCCACCTTCGCCATCTGCGTGCTGATCGTGGTTGCATGGGCGGCAAGCGGGCCGATCTTCGGATTCTCGGACACCTGGCAATTGGTCATCAACACCGGCACCACCATCATCACCTTCCTGATGGTGTTCCTGATCCAGAACACGCAAAATCGTGATGGCGCGGCGATCCAGGCCAAGTTGGACGAACTGATCAGGGTCGGCCGCGCCCACAATCATTTTATCGGCATCGAGCACCTCACGGAATCGGAGGTCGAGGAAATCCGCTCGAAATGCGAGGCGGCGGCGAAACGGCATGATCGCGAGATCGCCGAAAAGGCAGCCGACAAAGCCGCGACCGGAAAGAACGGGGGCAGGCATGCRCCAAAGAACGCTACCAAGCATGCGTCCAAGACCGCCGGCGCGGGCACGAGGAAGACCGCGGCCGGGAAGAACGCCTCGAAGAAGAAAGCGACGGCTTGAGGCGGCCGTCAGCGATTCATGAAGGCCGCGAATGCGTCCTTGTGATCGGGATGCCAGCGCGACAAGGCAGGGCGGTTCTCGATGATGTCGCCGATGGCCCACGCCATGCGTTTTTCATCCGTCGGCCGCGCCACCTCATTGTCGGGGCACAGGATGTAGAAATCGTCGTCGATCAGCGATGCCAGCATGAAGTCGATCACCTGCTCGCCGGTCCAGGCGCCGGCGGGCTTTTGCGTCGCGCCTTCGGTCAGGCCGGTATAGGTGAAGCCGGGGATCAAAAGATGCGCCGAAACCTTCGCCCCCGGCTCGTTGCGCAGCGCGTGCGCCAGCCCCTCGGTAAACGTCTTCACGCCGGCCTTGGAGACGTTGTAGGCGAGATTGCCGGGCGGCGTGGTGATGCCTTGCTTGGACCCGGTGTTGATGATCAGGCCGGGCTTGTCCGCCGCGAGCATGCGCGGCGCGAAGGCCTCGACGCCGTGCACGACGCCCCAGAAATTGATGTCGATCAACCGCTTCCAGGCGTCGCGGTTCTCCCAGGGCTTGCCCGGATTGTTGCCGACGCCGGCATTGTTCATCAGCACCGACACCGCACCGAAGGCGTCGTGAGCGAGCTCCGCCAGCCGGTCGACCTCCTCGGCCTTGGACACGTCGGTGGGAATTGGAAGGACGGCATCGTCGCCGGCAACCGCGGCGATGGCCTGCTTCGCCTGATCGAGGCGCACGCCGCCGATGTCGGCAAGCACCACCTTCATGCCCATTGCCGCGAACCGTTTCGCGGCGGCAAGGCCGATGCCGCTGGCGCCGCCGGTGACGACGGCGACATTGCCGGAGGCGAAAGCGGGCAGGGCGGTCTGGATCTGGGCGTCGCTGGTCATGCTTTCCATCCTTGTTCGGGTCGGGTCGAACTTAACGCCGGACGCCACCGAGGCAAGGCTGGTTTGTCCCGATAGGCGACCGCGATGCCCGCAATGGGTTGACGACTTACAGTCGCAATGGGTTGACCATCGCTGCGCCTGCCGCGCATGCTGTTCAAAAAAGGAGCTCGGTATTTGACCGATTGG
Organism: Mesorhizobium sp. LCM 4577; assembly: GCF_001854795.2. Lineage (NCBI taxonomy): Bacteria > Pseudomonadati > Pseudomonadota > Alphaproteobacteria > Hyphomicrobiales > Phyllobacteriaceae > Mesorhizobium > Mesorhizobium sp. LCM 4577. The sequence goes on from NZ_MDDU01000046.1 coordinate 61,978, forward strand.
ATCGGAATCCTGAAAGAGCAGACTGCCAATGGCGACCAGATGGGCCGCGAGGTGCCGAAGATGCTCGCCAATCCCGATATCAGCGAGGCGCAGGTGAAAACACTGTTCGCGGCGCTGGAGAAGCAGGCGGATTTCGCCGAGAAGCTGCGGCTGGCGCTGGAGAAATTCGGCCACGACTTCCCGATCATCAAGGCGGCAGAGCGGCTGGAGGAACGCTATGCCGACCTTGCCGCCTCGGCTGCCGAGAAGCTCAAGGCGATGCGCAAGTAGGTTCTATTTTTCGATCAGCCTCTCGAAGCGCTTGTCGGGTGCAAACCAGACGGCCGCTACAACCACGTAGATCGCCACGCTGATCCACTGGTTGAAGAAACTGAGCAGGACCGCGGCGATGTAGAGCGCCAGCGAGATCTTGCCCTTTTTGTCGTGCCCGACGGCCTTGGCGAAGGTCGTGTCGGCGCCGTGCAGATGGCGCAGCTTTATGACCAGGATGGTATAGGCGACGGCGCAAAGCGCGAGGTCTATGCCATAGACTGCGACCGGCGCGGGCGCGAAATGGTTCTCTCCCATGAATGCCGTGGTCACCGGCATCAGCGACAGCCAGAACAGAAGGTTCAAATTGGCCCACAGCACGCGTCCGTCGATGCGCTGCACGGTGTGGAACATGTTGTGCAGATTGTTCCAGTAGATGCCGACATTGATGAAGGAGAGCACATAGCAGAAGAAGATCGGCCACTGCGGCAAAAGCGCGGAAAAATCCTCGCCATGCGGCACTTTCAGTTCCAGCACCATGATGGTGATGATGATGGCGACGACGCCATCGGTGAATGCCTCGACCCGTCCCTTGCCCATGATTCCTCCCTCGCTGTGCGCAGACGTTACGGGAGGATGCAGCGGCTGACCATCCTGCCAGAACTGTCAGGAGGGCGTTCGCTCGCTGGAACGGCGCCATTATTTAGGCGTTGGGCTTGCAACCCGGAGATCGCCATGACCAGCTACGCTCAAACCATGACGCGTGACCATGAGCTTGGCGGGGGCGCCGCGATGACCGCCGTCGCCGCCATGATCGCCGCGCTCTTTGCCGGCAGCACCGCTCTGACCCCGCTTTACGTGATCTACAAGCAGGCTTTCGGCTTCTCGCAGGTTACGCTGACGCTGGTCTATGCCGTCTACGTCGTCGGGAATCTGGCGGCGCTGCTGTTTTTCGGCCGGATGTCGGATGTCGTCGGCCGCCGTCCTGCCGCGCTTGCCGCGATGGGTGTTGCCGTGGTCAGCGCGCTGTTTTTCCTCTTCGCCGAAAACCTGGCCTGGCTCGACATCGCCCGCATTCTGAGCGGCCTTGGCATCGGTGTCGGCGCAGGCGCCGGCACCGCCTGGCTTGCGGAGATGATCGAAGGCAAGGACAAGTCGCGCGCGGCCGTCATCGCCACCAGCACCAACTTCATCGGTCTTGGGCTCGGCGCGCTGATGGCGGGGCTGCTCGCCCAATATGCGCCCTGGCCGCTCAGGCTGACATTTGCGGTCTATCTCGTGCTGCTTGCGTTGGTGACCGTGCTGATCTGGCGCACGCGGGAAACGGTCTCCAGTCCGGGGCGGCTCTCGGACGTCTCGCTGCGGCCACGGCTTTCGGTGCCCGACGATATCCGCGCGCAATTCGTGGCGCCCGCGGTGACGGGCTTCGGCGCCATGGCGCTTGTCGGCTTTTATGCCGCGCTGGCGCCGAGCATCCTGGCGCAGCAGCTCCATGCGACCAATCACGCCGTGGCTGGCGGTCTGTTCTTCGAATTGTCGATCGTGGCGGCGGCGACGATTGTCGGCACCGCCCGGCTGTCCAGCCGCTCGACCATGCTCGCGGCGCTCGTCCTGATGATCCCGGCCGTGGCACTGGTCGTCGCAGCGCAAATCTACGCCTCGATGGCGCTCATGATCGCCGCGACGGCGCTCTGCGGCGTGGCGGCGGCGCTCGGCTATCGCGGCGGCCTGCAGGTGGTCAACCAGATCGCGCCGGGCGACCGTCGCGCCGAGGTGGTTTCGGCCTTCTTCATCTGCTGTTTCTGCGGCAACGCGCTGCCGGTGATCGGCATCGGCATCCTGTCGAGCCTGGCGAGCGCGACAACGGCAAGCCTCGCATTTGCCGGCATGATCATCATCTTCTCGCTGGTGGCGCTCGGTTTCGGCGTCAAATACGCGCGGTAGAATCGCCAACCCGCTCTAACTCTTTGTTTTCGCGCAATTCCGGACGGAAGCCGCTGCGCACTTTTCCTGGAATTGCTATAGCTATTCTGTCTCCGGCAGGAGTTGCGCGCGCTGGCGCGGCACGCCGAGGCCGGTGTCGGGCGGCTCGCCGGCGGCCGGCCGGTCCTCGATCATATGCATCGTGCGCCAGCGGCCGAAGCGGTAATAGGCGGCGGCGAGCACGAGCGAGGCGATCGAGCCGGCCGGAAAGCTCCACCACAGCGCTTCCTGGCCGATGACGCTGCGCATCGAATAGGCAAAGCCGGTGCGGATGATCAGCACCGAGATGATCAGGATGATCAGCGGCGGCATGACGGCGCCGGTGGCGCGCACGGTGGCGAACAGCACGATGGTGACGCCGAACAGGATGAACGACCAGGACGCCGCCTTATTGATGTGGGCGGCGATGTCGATCGCCACACTGTCGTTGCTGAGGAAGAGGCCGAGGACCGGGCGATCGAAGGCGAAAAGCAGCGCCACCAGCGCGCCGGTCAGCACCAGGTTGAAGCCGACGCCGGACGCCGCGACCTGGCCGATGCGGTCCCAACGGCCGGCGCCGACATTCTGCGCCGCCATCGAGGAGACGGCGGCGCCGATCGCCAGAGCCGGCATCTGGATATAGGTCCAGAGCTGGGCTGCGATGCCGTAGGCGGCGGCGACCTGCGAGCCATAGGAATTGACGATCCCCATCACCGTCAGCGCCGCGGCCGAGATGACGATCATCTGAAGGCCCATCGGAATGCCCTTGAAGACGACGATGCGCAGCAGCGATGGATCGGGCCGCAGCAGAGCAAGGTCCGAGCCAGCCAGCCGCAGCGGATGTTTTCGCGCATAAAGCACGGTCAGGATGGCGATCACGCTCACCGTCTGGCCGATCAGCGTCGAGGTCGCCGAACCGGCGATGCCGAGTTCGGGGAAGGGGCCGAGGCCGCGGATCAGCAGTGGGTTGAGCACGACATCGAGCACGACCGCCAGCGCCATGAAGACGAACGGCGTGCGGGAATCGCCGGCGCCGCGTAGCACGGTCATGACGAAGGACAACAGGTTCATCATCGGCACGGCGACGAAGATGATGCGTAAGTATGCGCGCGCCAGCGGCAAGGCATCGGCCGGCGTGCCGAGCCCGGTCAGGATGGCGTCGACCCAGATCCAGCCGCAGACGGCGAATACGACCGAGACGAGGAAGAAGAAAGTGGCGCTGGTGCCGACGATGCGCTTCGCTTCGGGCAGGTCGCGGGCGCCGACCGACTGCGCTACCAGGATGGTCGCCGCCATGCCGATGCCGAACACGGTGCCGAGGATGAGGAACAGCACCAGATTGGCGTTGGAGGTGGCGGTCAGCGCCGCTTCGCCAAGGAAGCGGCCGACCCAGACCGCGTTGATCGATCCGTTCAGCGACTGCAGCACGTTGGAGCCGAGCACCGGCAGCGCGAACAACAGCAGCGTGCGCGGGATCGGACCGCTGGTCAGGTCGCCAGTCCGCCGGCGTGCGGGCTTTTTGTCATCCATGGCAGCACCGAAAATGAATCAGGCCTGCGATGCTATCGCAGGCCCGATGCTCATGCATCCCTTCCGCGCTCGGCCGTATGCCGTTCTGCATACGCCCGAAATAGAACTAGTTCGCGGCGAGGCTGTTCCCGGACAGTCCAGGCAGGGTGACCTGATAGACCAGGAAGGTGGTGTCGACATCGGCGCCGTCCTCGGCCTTGTAGGGCGCGCCGACCTGGAAGCCTTCCTGGGTGAGGAAATCGTTGTCGTTGGCGACGAACAGGAAATAGTCGTCGGGCAGCTTCGGATCGAGCACCGAGACCAGCGACATCGCCTCCCACTTCTCCGAGAGGTTGTTCCTGTCGTTCGGCGCGCCATTGTGCAGGCCGAAGCGACCGAGCTCGCCCTTGTCGTTGATGTCGATGAAGGAGGTCAGCTTGGCCGGCGTCACCGACGGGTCGAGCACGCCCTTGGGCGCAACCGGCTTGTCCGCGGCGTCGAACGGGCCGTTGGCGATGTCGGTCGCGGCGGAGAGGTCGACGATCTCGATCTTGCGGTAGAGCGACTCGTCCCCCTTGAGACCCTGGCCGTTGCCCGAGTCCCGCGCCAGCATCAGGAAGCTCTTGTCGGAGAGGGCGACGATCTCGCTCTGCGCGGCGACCTTGGTCTTGCCCTTGGCGTCCTTGAACACCGGCAGCGGCACGACATATTCGTGCGCCAGCTTGAGGTGGGCGAGGTCGGACGCATCATAGACCAGCGCGCGGGTGTTCTGGCGGGTCGAGCCGGAATCGCCGCCGTCCTGGCGGGCCGCCGACTGCAGCACGGCGATCAGGAACTTGCCGTCCGGCGTCATCGACATGCCTTCGAGGCCCTGGTTGTTCTGGCGGCCGATCTCGGGGTCCTTCGGATCGGGCTCGGCCGCGCCCGGGCCAGGATTGTCGGAAGCGAAGTTCGGCTTGCCGTGCCGGATCGGCACCAGCGCGGCCGGCGGCTGGGTCGCCGACATCAGGCGGCCTTCGGCCGAGAAGCGGTAAATGTTCGGGCCATATTCGTCGGAGATGAACATCGTGCCGTCCGCCAGGCGCACGATCGCCTCGTCGTCCAGCGAAAGCTTGCCGTTGTCGGCCTGCGGCAGGATCGGCATGTCGCCGGCGGCTTCGCGCACGCCGTTCAGCGGATCAAGCCCGGTGGCGTCGGCGCCCTTGTCGTCGGTCAAGAGCATCGTGTCGGCAAGTGTCGCCTTGACGCCGGTCTGTTCCTGCCCTGCGGCGGGCGCGGCACCTGGAGCGGTCGGGATCAGCTCGATGGCGATGGTGTTGAGGCGCGGGCGATAATCGGTGGTGCCGACGACGTTGTAGCCGCGGTCCGGCAGCAGCCAGAGCGAGCCCTTGTAGCTGGCGCCGTCGCGCGCCCAGGACTTGGCGTCGATCGACATGCCGGAACCCGAACCGAACGTCTCGCCGAACTTGTCCTTCTGGCTGGCCGGAATGCGGCCGACGCCGACGAGCCCCTTGTTGACATAGGCGACGCCGTCGGCGAATGCCGGGGTCAGCGTGGTGAACAGGGCAAGTGCCGCGCCGAGCGCGACGGTTCGGTTGAGACGTTTCATCGATATCCCCTTCGTGACGAGCAGAGCGGCTATTGGCTCAAAAGGGCGCGGCATCGACGATGCGGGCAGCCCTTGCCGTCGAGCGGTCTAGGACGTGAACGTGATGGTTGCGTGACAGTTTCCTTCTCCCACAAGGGGAGAAGGGAAAGCTCCGCCTCAATCGCTCTCTCTTGCGACCAGCTCCAGCGGCCAGACCTCGCGGATGATGCGTGTGCCTTCGGGGCCGGCGAAGGCGGGAAGCGAGGCGAGCAGCATCTCGGCCAGACGCCGTCCCATCGGCTCCAGCGATGGACGGAAGGCCGTCAGCGCCGGCGAGAAATAGCGGCAGAGCGGCGTGTCGACGATGACGATCACCGCGATGTCGTGGCCGGGCCTGATGCCCATCTCGGCCAGTGCCTTGCAGCCGCCGAGCGCCATTGCGTCATTGTTGAAGATGATGGCTGTCGGCCGGTCCTTGGAGAGCATGACGCGCGGCGTCACCTGATAGCCGCCGGTCTCGTTGATGAAGCCGTCGGCGATCATGCCGGGGTCGACTTCGATGCCGTGCCGCTTCAGAGCCTTGCGGTAGCCGTCGAGGAACAGGTAGCCGAAGTTGAGATCGAGCGAAGGGCGGATGGCGGCAATGCGGCGGTGACCGCGCGCGACCAGCCGGTCGACGGCTTCCTCACCCGCCCTCTCGAAATCGATATCGAGCGAAGGATAGGCGTCGCCACCGGATAGACTTCGGCCAAGCGTGGCGAAGGGAAATCCGGCCTTGCTGAGATAGTCGATCCGATCGTCTTCCCGCCGCGTATTGGCCAACACGACCGCGTCGGCCCGGCGCGTCTCAACCACGCGGCGCAGCCTCTCCGGCTGATATTGGCCGGGCTCGCCCATGACGACCATCAGATCCAGGTCATGCTCGGCGAGCCGCGCCTGCAGACCGGTCAGGAACGGGATGAAGAACGGCTCGCCATATTGCTGATCGCCGGGATGCGGTTGCAGCATGAAGGCGATAGAATGGGTGGCGCCTTTCCTCAGGCTGCGGCCCGACTGGTTGGGCGAATAGTTCAGCTTCCTGGCCGCCTCCAGCACGCGCTGGCGCGTCTCGGCATTGACATCGGCGCGACCGTTCAGCGCGCGCGACACGGTGCCGATCGAAATGTTCAGATGACGCGCGAGATCGTGGATGCTGGACGCCAAGGCCGGTTCTCCCCCTGTCTTCGCTAGCACCGGCCGCCCTTCAGGCCAAGCAGTGGATGTCGATTTTCGCGAGCGGGTGATTGACATTTTAAGGCATCGGGTGTGTTCTCGTAAACGTTTACGGAAAAACGTTTACGGTGATGCCGGAAATGCCGTGACACTCGGACTGGAGGGGCCGAGCGAGGAGGAGCGCTGGATGATGAAGGTCGTCCTGGTCGGGTGCGGAGCCATGAGCAGGCAGTGGCTCGATGCCGCAAGGCAGATCGACGGGCTCGCGATTGCCGGCCTTGTCGATCTCGACGCCGACCGAGCGCAGACGAGGGCGCGCGAATACGATCTCAGCAACGCCGTCATCGGAACCAGCGTTGAAGCCGTGCTCGACGAGACGAAGCCCGACGCCGTGTTCGATGTTGTGGTTCCAGCGGCCCGCCGCGAGGTGGCGCTTTCGGCCTTTGCCCATCATTGCCACCTGCTCACTGAGAAGCCGTTGGCCGACAGCCCCGAGAATGCGCTGGCCATTATCGATGCGGCACGCCGCGCCGGCCGCATCCATGCGGTCGTGCAGAATCGGCGCTATGTCGCCAATGTCCGGCGGATCAGGCGGTTTCTGGACTCGGGCGCCATCGGTCAGCCGACCAGCATCCATGCCGATTTCTTCATCGCGCCGCATTTCGGCGGCTTTCGCGAGGAGATGCGCCACGTGCTGTTGCTCGACATGGCGATCCACACCTTCGACGCCGCGCGCTACATGGTCGCCGGCGAGCCRGCCAGCGTCTATTGCCAGGAATGGGAGCCGGCCAATTCCTGGTACCGGCAGGGCTCGTCGGCCAGCGCCGTTTTCGACCTCGGCGGCGGCAAGGTTTTCACCTATGCCGGCTCCTGGTGCGCCGACGGCTTCCGCACGAGTTGGGAGGGCAGTTGGCGCATCGTCGCCGAGCGCGGCAGCCTGTTGTGGGACGGCCATGACGGGCTGAAGGCGGAGGTGGTTGCGTCCGGCCGCGACGGCATCATCGACAAGACGGAAGCCATCGAGGTGCCGGCGCTCGACCCGGCCGACCGCGTCGGCGGCCATCTCGGCATCATCCAGGATTTCATGCGCGCGATCGAGACCGGCACCGAGCCGGAGACCCGCGGCGCCGACAACATCAAAAGCCTCGCCATGGTCTTCGGCGCGATCGAGAGCGCGGAGAGCGGGCGGCGCGTGGCAATCGCCAAGGAAGCACAATGATGCCAAACCCGCTTCTCGATATCAGGATCGGCACCATGGTGCGGGCCAATCTCGACGATCCGGCCGCCTATGTCAGAGAGATCCTGCCGCTCGGCTTCGAGAGCATCCAGCCTTTCTTCTGGCAGACGCTGGGCGGCAAGGACCTGAAGCGCCTGGCGGGCGAAGTCCGCGAAGCGATCGGCGATGCCGACGTCACCGTGTCGTCGATCGGCGTGTTCGGCAATCCGCTGGAAGGCGGCGAGGTCGATCGCGGCGTACTCCAAGCCTGGGAGACGGTGATCGACAACGCGCATCTGTTCGGCACGTCCATGGTCTGCGGCTTCACCGGCCGCCTGCGCGGCAAGAAGCTGACCGACAGCCTGCCGCGCTTCCGCGAGGTGTGGGGACCGCTGGCCAGACGTGCCGCCGACAAGGGCGTGCGCATTGCGTTCGAGAACTGCGCCATGGACGGCAACTGGGCGAGCGGCGACTGGAACATCGCGCATAACCCGGACGCCTGGGAGCTGATGTTCAACGAGTTGCCCAACGACAATCTCGGGCTCGAATGGGAGCCCTGCCACCAGCTCGTCTACCTCATCGACCCGATCCCGCAGATCCGCAAATGGGCGCCGCGCATCTTCCACGTCCACGGCAAGGACGCGACCGTGCGCTGGGACGTGATCCGCGAGCATGGCGTGTTCGGACGCCTGCCTTTCGTGCAGATGCGCACGCCGGGTTTCGGCGACAGCGACTGGACGCGGGTGATCAGCGAGTTGCGGCTGGCTGGCTACAAGGGCGCCATCGACATCGAGGGCTGGCACGACCCGGTCTATCGCGGCGATCTGGAGATCACCGGCCAGGCGCGGGCGCTGGATTATCTGAAGCAATGCCGGGGAGGGAACAGCTACCTGCCCAATCCGGTCTGAGTGCCGGCCGGCGGGAGGAGCCGGCCCATCCAAATCATTGTCGAAAACCCTTGATCGCGAGGGACCAAAAGGGAGGAACGTGCATGAGCATCACGACCAGAAGGACTGTTCTGCGCTCGACCGTCGTGGCGGCCGCCACGGCGCTCTGCGCCTCGATCTCCACTCTGCCGGCACAGGCGCTTGACGCGCAATGGTGCAAGGACGTGCATATCCGCTTCTTCGTCGGCGGCGCCGAGGGCGACGCCTTCGGCACCATCGTCTACAATGGCGCCAAGCAGGCAGCGGCCGATCTCGGGCCGAAGGTCGACTACATCTTTTCCGGTTGGGACGTCGAAAAGATGGTGCAGCAGTTGCGCGAGGCGGTCGCCGTCAAGCCCCAGGGCATCGCCATGATGGGCCATCCGGGCGACGCGGCGATCATGCCGCTGGCCGAACAGGCGCATAGGGACGGCATCAAGATGATGTACCAGAACGTGCCGGTGCCGACCGTGGTGGCGGCGTTCGGGGGCGGTTATGTCGGCGCGCAGCAGGAGCAGCAGGGGCGCGCGCTCGGCGCCGAGGCGTTCAAGCTGGCCGGGCTGAAGGCCGGCGACAAGGCGATCATGATCGGCCCGTTCGAGAACGAGAGCCGCGGCGCGCGCGAGCGCGGGACGGTCGCCGCGCTGAAGGAGGCCGGCGTCGATGTCATTCAGATCAATTCACAAACCGAATGGGCAGCCGATCCCAATCTCGCGATCCCGCCGATCACTGCCGCGCTGCTCAACAATCCCGGCGTCAAGGCGGTCGGTTATCCCGGCGGCCAGATGCTCGGCAATGTCGCCACCTACATGCAGGCGGCGGGCAGGAAGCCTGGCGACATCTTCAATTTCGGCTTCGACACCAGCCCGCAGATCGTCGAGGCCTTCAAGGGCGGCTGGGTGCAACTGACGGCCGACCAGCAGCCGTTCCTGCAGGGCTACCTGCCCATCTTGAGCCTCTGCCAGCAGGTGGTGCTGGGGCTGGCCCCGATGAATGTGGACACCGGCGCCGGCTTCGTCACGCCGCAGAACTATGAGATCGTCTCAGAGCTCGCCAAGCAGGCACTGCGCTGACCTCCCAGGCCGCCGGCCGGACCCAACCCGGCCGGCGGGACCGCTGGCAGACAGAGGCTGGCAGAACAGGCAATTCAAGCGAGGATCGCATGAGCGAACGCATCATCGAACTGCGCGACATCAAGAAATCCTACGGCCAGGTCTATGCGCTGGGCGGCGTCAACCTCAGCGTTGATCGTGGCGAGGTTGTCGGGCTGATCGGCGACAACGGCGCCGGCAAGTCGACGCTGATCAAGATCCTGTCCGGCGTGGTCAAGCCGACCAGCGGCGAGATCCTGGTGCGCGGCAAGCCGGTCAGCGGATGGAGCGCGGCGCGCTCGCGCGACGCCGGCATCGAGACCGTATTTCAGGATCGCGCTTTGGCCGTGCAGCAGACGATCGTGCGCAACATCTTCATGGGCCGCGAGCTCACCAGCTTTCTCGGCTGGYTGAAGGTCGGCAAGGAGATCGAGGAGGCGAGCCGGCTGATGCGCGAGATCGGCTTCACCTCGAAGGTCTTCACGCCGCACTCGATCGTCGGCCAGCTTTCGGGCGGCGAGCGGCAGGGCGTGGCCATCGCGCGCGCCATCTACAAGCAGGCTGAGCTGATCATCCTCGACGAGCCGACGACCGCGCTGTCGCTGACCGAGACCGCCAAGGTGTTCCACTTTGTGCGCCAGGTGCGGGCGAGCGGCCGCTCGATCCTGTTCATCGGCCACAACATCCACCATGTCTTCGACATCGCCGACCGTTTCGTGGTGCTCGACCGCGGCAAGGTGGCGCTGACCGCCGACCGCACCGAGGTCAAGTCGGCCGAAGACCTCATCAACTTCATGGAAGACGTGGCGCATCCCGGCGGCTTGCCCGGGCTGCACGAGGACGCGGAGCAGAGAGCCTGATGAGCAAAGCCATGGAACCCGATCTGGAGACTCCTCTGGGAAGGACAAGTGGCCAGGCCACCAAGGAATGGAGCCATCCGTCCAATCACTGGCTGCGCGGCTTCGTCCTCGACAACCGCGCAGCGCTCGGCACGCTCGCGGTGTTCATCGTGATGATGGCGGTCTTCATGATCGCCAACCCAACCGTCTTCACCACCTGGTATCTCTATAGCTCGGTGCTGACGACGCTTCCCGTGGCGCTGTTCGTGGTGGTGCCGCTGGTCTTCGTCGTCACCTGCGGCGAGATCGACCTGTCGTTCCCGGCGACGATGGGTTTCGCCTCCTGGGTCTTCGCRCTGGTGGTGCAGGCCGGCTACGATCCGTTCGTCGGCATCGCGGCCGCGCTCGTCACCGGCACGCTGCTCGGCTTCCTGGTCGGTTCGCTGGTCGTCTATGGCGGGCTGTCGTCGCTGATCGCCACGCTCGGCATGAACTTCCTGCTGCGCGGCCTGATCCAGATCATCAACGAGGGCAAGTCGACGGCGCTGACCAATCTGGCCGACAGCGCAGCCTACAGGATCTTCTCCAGCCAAATCTGGGGCATTCCGGTGCAGATCTTCTGGGCGATCGCCTTCGTCGTGTTCTCGGCGCTGCTCTTCAACCGGCACCGCTTTGGCGCGCAGGTGAAGGTGGTCGGCGATAACCCCGACAGCGCCAAACAGATGGGCATCGACGTCAAGTGGGTGCGGGTGAAGGTGTTCGTCTTCGTCGGTATCGGCGCCGCCATCGCCGGCACCTTCTCGGTGATGATCAACTTCACCTGGTGGCCGACGGCGGGCGACGGCTATCTTTTGCCCGTGCTGGCCTCGGTGTTCGTCGGCGGCACGCCGACCTGGGGCGGCATCGGCACCGTCGTCGGCGGCGCGATCGGCGCGGTCACGGTGTCGTTCATCCAAACCGGCGTCGTGGCAGCGGGCCTTAGCGGCTTCTACGTCCAGTTCTTCAACGGGCTGATCATCATCCTGTCGCTGCTCGGCCATAAGTGGAACCAGGCAAGGTACAGGTGAGGAGGGTCACACCGGCGCGACAAACCCGTCCAGCACGCGCTTTTGCCCAGCCTTGTCGAAATCGATGGTGAGCTTGTTGCCGTCGATGGCCGCGATGTTGCCGTTGCCGAATTTCTGGTGGAAGACGCGGTCGCCGACATTGAAGGCGGACGGCGTGTCGGCGACGGATTTGGCGACCAGTTCGCCCTCGATGGTGCGGCCTTTCACCGAGGTGCGGCCGGCGCCGTAGCCTGAGTCGGTTTCGCCATAGCCGATGCGCTCGACCTGGTGGCCGGAGCGGGTGCCCCAGTTGCGGTCGGTCGCCTCGGTGCGGTTGGCCTGCGCGCGCTGCCAGCCGGGCGTAGCATAGGTGTTGGAGAAGCTGCCCTGGTCCTTGGCGCCGATATTGTCGAAGCGCGAGGCGCCATAGGGGTTTTGCCGGCCGCCACCGCCGCCGCGCCCGGAGGCGAATGAGCCGCCGCCATAGGGATTGCCGTAGCCGCCATAGGAGTTGCCGCCGTCCGCGACGTCGACATGGGTTTCCGGCAGTTCATCGAGGAAGCGCGACGGGATCGTCGATTGCCACAGGCCGTGGATCAGGCGGTTCGAGACGAACCAGATGTGCAGGTTCTTTTTCGCCCGCGTCAGGCCGACATAGGCGAGCCGGCGCTCTTCCTCCAGGCCGGAGCGGCCGCCTTCATCCAGCGCGCGCTGGTGCGGGAACAGGCCTTCCTCCCAGCCGGGGAGGAAGACGGTCTCGAATTCGAGGCCCTTGGCCGAATGCAGCGTCATGATCGAGACGGCATCCTGTTCGGCATTCTGCTCGGCATCCATGACGAGAGCGACATGCTCTAGGAAGGAGCGCAGCGATTCATACTCCTCCATGGAGCGGATCAGTTCCTTGAGGTTCTCCAGCCGGCCAGGCGAATCCGCCGAGCGGTCGTTCTTCCACATGTCGGTGTAGCCGCTCTCCTCCAGGATGGTCTCGGCGAGCTCGGTGTGCGGGGTGGTTTCCAGCGCCTTCTGCCAGCGCTCGAAATTGGCGGCGACCTCACGCAATGCCGCGCGCGGCTTCGGCTTGAGCTCGTCGCTTTCGGCAAGCGTGGCGGCGGCCTCCAGCATCGGGACGCGCATGGCGCGCGCCGTGTCGTGGATCTGGCGGATGGTGGCCTCGCCAAGCCCACGCTTCGGCACGTTGACGATACGCTCGAAGGCGAGGTCGTCGCCGCCGTTGGCGACGACGCGGAAGAAGGCCAGCGCATCGCGGATTTCCAAGCGCTCGTAGAAACGCGGGCCGCCGATGACGCGGTAGTTGAGGCCCAGCGTGATGAAGCGGTCTTCGAAGGCGCGCATCTGGAAGGACGCGCGCACCAGAATCGCCATGTCGTTCAGATTGTGCTTCTGCCGCTGATAGGCCTCGATGGCGTCGCCGATGGCCCTGGCCTCTTCCTCCGAATCCCAGGCGGCATGGACATGCACCTTGTCGTCCTCGGGGTCGTCGCGATCGGTGAACAGCGTCTTGCCGAAGCGGCCCTCATTGTGGGCGATGAGGTGAGAGGCGGCGCCCAGGATGTGCGCGGTGGAGCGGTAGTTGCGCTCCAGGCGGATGATGGTGGCGCCCGGGAAATCCTTGTCGAAGCGCAGGATGTTGTCGACCTCGGCGCCGCGCCAGCCATAGATCGACTGGTCGTCGTCGCCGACGCAGCAAATATTTACGCTCACGGGCTGTTCCGCGCCTGCCGGCGCGGGCCCTCCGCTAGGGCCTCGCAATGGCTCGGACGCCCGGTCGGGCTTGCGGCCTTCGGCCGAATGCGAACTCGCAGAGCGTCCCGCATTTGGCCGCTGCGCCAGAAGCCTTAGCCACATGTATTGCGCGGTGTTGGTGTCCTGGTACTCGTCGACCAGGATGTATTTGAACTTGCGGTGATACTCCTTCAGCACGTCCGAATAGGCGCGGAAGATGCGGATCGGGTGATAGAGCAGGTCGCCGAAGTCGCAGGAGTTCAGCGTCTGCAGCCGTTCCTGATAGGCTTTGTAGAGCTGGCGGCCCTTGCCGTTGCCGAAGCTGCGCGCATCGCCTTCCGGAATCTCATCGGGGCCGAGGCCCTTGTTCTTCCAGTTGTCGAGCATCTGGGCGAAGGTCTTGGCCGGCCAGCGCTTGTCGTCCAGCCCTTCGGCCTGGATCAGCTGCTTGATCAGCCGCACCACGTCGTCGGTGTCGAGAATGGTGAAATCGGATTTCAGCCCGGCAAGCTCGGCGTGACGGCGCAGAAGCTTGACGCCGATCGAGTGGAAAGTGCCGAGCCAGGGCATGCCTTCGACATTGCCTTCACCGATCAGGTGGCCGATGCGCTGCTTCATCTCGCGCGCGGCCTTGTTGGTGAAGGTGACGGCCAGGATCTGCGAGGGGAAGGCCCTGCCGGTGGCAAGGATGTGGGCTATGCGCGTGGTGAGCACCCGCGTCTTGCCGGTGCCGGCGCCGGCCAGCACCAGAACCGGGCCTTCGGTCGTTTCGACGGCGAGCCGCTGTTCCGGGTTCAGGCCCTTCAGATAATCGGGCGCGCCGTTCTGGCCGCTGCGGGCGGCCATGGCGCGCGCGGCTATGCCGGATGGGGCCGCCGCGGGCCGCGCATTCGGTTCATCGAAAAAAGGCATGTCCTCGGAAAAGCCCGACATCGCTCCCGAATGTAGTGATTCGGGAGCGAAAGACCAGAACTGTCTACGTTTTGTTCTAGTTTCGCGTGTCCGGCCCCAACTTGACAGCCGGAGCGGGTGAGGGAAAGCTGCCGGCAGGGCAGGGATTGCCGTCCCCGGAAGACGCCGTAAGCGCGCAACAGTCGAAGGAGCACCGTCTTGGCTGTCACCATCACCTCCCTCGTCCTCTTCCTCATCGGTCTCATTCTCGGCGGCGGCGGCATCTGGCTCGCGGTGCTGGGAGGCAGCTGGTACTATCTGATCGCCGGCCTGGTCTTCCTGATCACCGCCTGGCTGCTTTTCAGGYGCCGGTCGACCTCGCTCTGGCTCTATGYGCTGTTCGTGCTCGCCACTCTGTGCTGGGCGGTCTGGGAAATCGGCTTCGACTGGTGGCAGCTCGGTCCGCGCGGCGGCGTCATCGTGCTCGTGGCGCTTTGGCTTTTGACGCCATGGGCAAGGCGAGGTCTGCGGGGGCCGGACGGACGCGCGCCGCTGATCCTGGCCGTGCTCGCCTCGCTGGCGGTCGCCGGCTATTCGATGACCGCCGATCCTCACGACGTCGGCGGCACGCTCGGCACCGAAAAGGTGGCGGCGGCGGCCAATCTCGGCGGCGACATGCCGGCCGGCGAGTGGCACTTCTACGGCCGCACGCCTTTCGGGCAGCGCTATTCGCCACTCGACCAGATCACGCCGGACAATGTCGCCAAGCTGCAGCCGGCCTGGACCTATCGCACCGGCGACGTGAAGGGTCCCGACGACATCGGCGAAACGACCTATCAGGTGACGCCGCTAAAGGTGGGCGATGCGCTCTTCATCTGCACACCGCATAATTTCGCCATCGCCATCGATGCCGCGAGCGGCAAGGAAAAATGGCGCTACGATCCGAAGATCAAGCTCGACAACAACCGCCAGCACCAGACCTGCCGCGGCGTGTCCTACTATGCCGACGCCAAGATCGCCGCCGGCCAGCCCTGCGCGCAGCGCGTCTACCTGCCGACGTCGGACGCCCGCCTGATCGCGCTCGACGCCGCGAACGGGCAGGTGTGCCCATCCTTCGCCGAGGGTGGCACGCTGAACCTGATGGCCAACATGCCCTATCCGAAGTCCGGCTATTACTATTCGACCTCGGCGCCGCTTATCGTCGCCGGCAAGATCATCGTCGGCGGCGCGGTCAACGACAATTACTCGACCGAGGAGCCGTCCGGCGTCATCCGCGCCTTCGACGTCGACACCGGCGCGCTGCTGTGGAACTGGGATTCCGGCAATCCGGATGTGACGACGCCGCTGCCCGCCGGGCAAACCTACACCCACAACTCGCCCAACATGTGGTCGACGGCGAGCGCCGACGAGAAGCTCGGACTGCTTTACGTGCCGCTCGGCAACCAGACGCCGGACCAGCTCGGCATGGGCCGCAGCGCCAATGTCGAGAAGTTCTCGTCCTCGATCACCGCGCTCGATCTCAACACCGGGCAATTGCGCTGGGTGCGGCAGACCGTGCATCACGATCTGTGGGACATGGACGTGCCGGCGCAGCCGTCGCTGGTCGACATCACGACGGCGAACGGCGTCGTGCCGGCGCTGGTCGGGCCGACCAAGCAGGGCGACCTCTACGTGCTCGACCGGCGCACCGGCGAGCCGATCATTCCGGTGAAGGAAGTGCCGGCGCCCGGCGGCGCGATCGAGGGCGACCAGGCCTCGGCGACGCAACCGGCCTCTGATCTCTCCTTCAATCCGAAACCGCTGACCGACGCCGACATGTGGGGCATCACCATGTTCGACCAGCTGGCGTGCCGGATCGAACTGAAGCGACTGCGCTATGAGGGGCGCTACACGCCGCCCTCGCTGCAGGGCTCGCTGGTTTATCCGGGCAATTTCGGCGTCTTCAACTGGGGCGGCGTCGCGGTCGACCCGGTGCGGCAGGTGATGTTCGGCATGCCGACCTACCTGGCGTTCACGTCCAAGCTGGTCCCGCGCGCGGACGTGCCGCCGCCGGGCGACACCAAGGGCAGCGAGCAGGGACTGAACCGCAACGAGGGCGCGCCTTACRCGGTGGTGATGGGGCCGTTCCTGTCGCCGCTCGGCATCCCCTGCCAGGCGCCGCCCTGGGGCTATGTCGCCGGCGTCGACCTCAAGACGGGCAACATCGCCTACAAGCACCGCAACGGCACGGTCTACGACATGACGCCGCTGCCGCTGCCGCTCAAGGTCGGCGTTCCGGGCATTGGCGGGCCGATGATCACGGCGGGCGGCGTCGCTTTCCTGGGCGCGGCGGTCGACGACTATCTGCGCGCCTACGACCTCACCACCGGCCGGCAGCTCTGGCAGGCGCGGCTGCCGGCCGGCGGCCAGGCGACGCCGATGACCTATACGGTCGCCGACGGCCGCCAGTTCGTCGTCATCGTCGCCGGCGGGCATGGCTCGGTCGGCACCAAGCCGGGTGACTACGTGATGGCCTATACGCTGCCCAAATAAATTCAGGTGGGGCCGGTCTGCAAACGGTGGTTTCTTGCGCTTCCGGCCCCATAAGCGTCCAGCCATTTGTTCCGCATATGCTGGAGATCGGCCGAAGCCTCCGCGACGTCGTCATCCACGGGCGGAGCGACGCGAAGCGGAGCGAAGACCCGAGGATCCATTCCGTTACATCGACCGAAGGGTGCAGCGGTGCGGAAATTCTGGACCGTCGCAACGCCTCGGCGTCACGGCATGGATCCTCGGGTCTGCGCCGCGTCGCTTCGCTCCTTGCTCCGCCCGTGGATGACGACGGCGCGGAGGTTTCAGCTATGCAACAGCAACAGCCTGTCGGACGGCCTGCCGGTTTGCGGCGCCGCCAATCTCCTGGTTATGCATCAGCGCGAAAATCTCGCCGAAGGGCGCCGGACGGCCGAGCAGGAAACCTTGCGCCTCGTTGCAGCCTTCGGCGCGCAGGATCGACAATTGGCTGTGCGTCTCGACGCCTTCGGCAAGCACCGGGATGTGCAGGCTCTGGCCGAGCGCCAGGACGGCGCGGATGATGGCCTTGGCCTGCGGGCTGGTTTCGACCTCGGACATGAAAGAACGATCGAGCTTGATCTTGTCGAACGGGAAGGCGCGCAGCGTCTCCAGCGAGGAATAACCGGTGCCGAAATCGTCGATGGCGATGGTGACCCCCAGCGCCTTGATCCGCCGCAGGATGTTCAAGGTGCGGATCTTGTCGGCGATGATGGTGGTTTCGGTGATCTCGAGCTCCAGCCGGCTCGGCTTGAGCCCGGTCTCGAGCAGGATCTCGTGGACGAGCTTCGGCAGGTCGGCATGAGCGAACTGGACCGGAGAGAGATTGACCGCGACCTTGTAAGGATGATCCCAAGAGGCGGCCTTGGCGCAGGCGGTGCGCAGCACCCATTCGCCGAGCGGCAGGATGAGCCCGTTCTCCTCGGCCAGCGGAATGAACTCGGCCGGGGAAATGTTGCCCCTGGTCGGATGCTTCCAGCGCAGCAGCGCCTCATAGCCGCGGATGTCGCCGGTCGAGACCGACGTCTGGACCTGATAGTGCAGGTCGAGCTGGCTGTTCTCGACAGCGTCGCGCAGGTCGTTGGCTAAAGTCCGGTTGGCACGGATGGCCTCGTCCATGGCCTGCTCATAGAAGCAGACGTTCTGCGTTATGTTCGCCTTGGCGCGATACATGGCGAGGTCGGCATTGTTGACCAGCGTCTCGCGGTTGTGCGCGTCATTGGGGTAGATGGCGACGCCGAGGCTGGCGCCGGTGGCGGTCTCGATATCGCCGATCCTGACCGGCGCGAAGAGCGCCGCTTCAAGGCGCGAAATGAAATCGACAAGGTCCGATTGGCTCTTCATACGCTTGACGCCGGCGAACTCGTCGCCGCCGAGACGGGCGACGAATTCGCCTTCCTGCAGCAGCGCGCCCATGCGCTCGGCCAGATCCTTCAAGGTCTGGTCGCCGGCGCCATGACCCCAGATGTCGTTGATCTCCTTGAAGCGGTTGAGATCGATGCCGACCACCGCGACCTTGCCGCCAAGTTCGCCGGCGCGGTCGATCTCGCGGTCGAGATGATCGTTGAAGTTGGCGCGGTTGGGCAGGCCGGTCAGCGTGTCGTTCATCGCCAGATGATGCAGGCGTTGAAAGGCCTCCGTGCGCGTCCGGTCGTCGATCAGATAGCTGGCAAGGCCTGTGCCGATGATGATCAGGCCGGCAACGGCGACGCCGAGCCCCATCGCATGCAAGGCCAGCGAATCGGTGGCGGCCCCGCGCGTCACCAACGGCGTCACCTGCACCGCCGCCATTGCGGTGAAATGCAGGCTGACGATGGCCAGCACCAGGACGGCCGCGGCCCAATAGTTGCGGCCGGACAACCGTTCGTTCAGGGCGACGCTGACGGCGAGGCAGGCAAAGACCACGGAGAGCAGGACAGAGGCGGCAATATAGGTCGTGTTCCATTCGACGATGCCGTCGACATGATAGGCGGCCATGCCGGTGTAGTGCATGCCGGAAATCGCCAGGCCGACGATGACGCCTCCGACGATCGGGGCACTGCGCGGAGCGTGGGTCGTCGCCGCGATGAAGCCGGCGGCCGTGCCAGTGATGGCAATGAAGAGCGAGGCGATCGTCAGCACCGGGTCGAAGGTGATCGGGGCGCCGGGATCGTAAGCCAGCATGGCGATGAAATGCGTGCACCAGATCGATGATCCGGCGCAGACCGAGGTCAGGAAATGCCAGCCGACCTGCTGCAGCCCCTCGGCCTCATGCGCCCGCAGGAAGAGCCTGATGGTCGCCCAGCAGCCCGCAGCGCAGACCAGCGCCGCGACGAGGACGAGCCATAAATTATGGTCGACCGTCACGCAGGAGATGACGCGCATCATGGCCGGATAGCCCTCTATGTTTTCGGAGGTGCCGGACCTTCTTGCCTCATCAAGCGGCCGCCCGGCGTCCGTCAGCGCGAACGGCCGATTGCCATATCCGGGCGAGGGGTTTGACACAGGCGATGAAAGGCAGCCGCCCCCAATGCGGATACCGATAGTTCAATCAGCACAATCGTATGCAACTTCTAATAGGTGGTTAATGGCAATTAACGGGAGCCTCGGAAGCCATGAGCATGGTTTCCGGAGCATGTACGGTAGTTCTAAAATATCGATATTCCTGGTCGCGCCCGGTGGATTTCCCGTGCGATCCGCCTCCGGACGCAGGCAATCAGTCTGGTCGCCGAATGGGCTGATCCGGCAAGACCGGTGCGGAATGCCTTAGAGTCCGAGATGGCCCCGCAGGCTGGGCACCTGGTCCAGCACCTGATTGGTCAGGTCAGGCCCGGCGGCGGCCTCGGCCTGCTTGATCAGGGTCTCGCCGGCCTGACGGATTTGCGCCATGTCGAGGCCCGAGGCCTTGAGGGCGGCGACGCCGTTGATCAGGGCGCCGGCCTTTTCGCCGAGCACGCCGCCAAGCGCCCCTTGCAGCGACGACAAAAGGCCGCCGCCCGAATTGGCCGCGCCGGCGGCCATCACGTCATATTTCTGGGCCAGCGCGCCGGCGCCGGGGATCTGGTCGAAGAAGGATGAAACGCTGGTGCCTTCCGCCTCGTGCTCCAGCACGGAAAAGATGGTGCCGACAACCTTCTCGGTGGTCGGCTCGTCGAGGCCGGCCTTCGAGGCAACGGTGTTGATGATGTCCTGGACGTTCATGGGATTCCCCTTTCGTCGTTCGGATCAAAGCCGCCTGGGCAGCTTCGACGCCTAATGTGACAGCACCATCAAGGCTTTCGGAAATGACCAAAATGTGATGGGCGAACCGAAGCTCTCCGAATCGTCATCCGCGCGTGCTGGACCGTATGGATCTTGACCCTATCTTGCGCGTCGATCCGCGGAATCGTCCCCCATTGTCGTCGAGGAGAGCCATGACCGAACCCGTTGCCAAGCCCGTCACTATGCAGCCTGTCATCACGCAGGCGATGATCGATGCCTATGACGAATACACCCATCTGACGCTCGACCGCCGCCGCTTCATGGAGCAACTGACGAAGCTGGCGGGCTCGGGCGCCGCGGCGGCCGCGATCGCTCCGATGCTGGCGGCCAACTCGGCCCAGGCGGCGATCGTCGCCGAGGACGACAGCCGCGTTAAGGGCGAGGACATCACATATCCCGGCTCGAGCGGTGAGATGAAAGCCTATCTGGTCAAGCCGGCCGACCAGCAGGGCAAGCTCGGCACCGTCATCGTCATCCACGAGAACCGGGGACTGAACCCGCATATCCGCGATGTCACCCGGCGCGTGACGCTGGAGGGATTCGTCGCGCTGGCGCCGGACTTCCTGTCGCCGCTTGGCGGCACGCCTTCCGACGAGGACAAGGCACGCGACATGTTCAGCAAGCTCGATGCTGCTCAGGTCGCGGCCGACGGCGTGGCGACGGTCGCCTACCTCAAGAGCCTCAAGGACGGCAACGGCAAGGTCGGGGCGGTCGGCTTCTGCTGGGGCGGCGGCGCGGTCAACCAGCTTGCCGTCCATGYGCCCGACCTCAGCGCCGGCGTCGCCTATTACGGCATGCAGCCCAGGGCCGAGGACGCCGCGAAGATCAAGGCGCCGCTGCTCCTTCATTATGCCGGGCTCGATACGCRCACCAATGCCGGCATCGATGCCTATAAGAAGGCCTTGGACGCCGCGCATGTCGAATACAAGGTCTATGTCTATGAGGGCGCCAACCACGCCTTCAACAACGACACGTCGGCCGCGCGCTATGACAAGAAGGCCGCCGATCTCGCCTGGGGCCGGACGGTGGCGTTTCTCAAAGAGAAGCTCGCCTAGTCGAACAATTCACGCATTTGCCGCCGGCTTATGCATGGCAACGCCGGTGATCACCAGAGCGACGCCAAGGCAGTCGGTGACGCCCGGCACCTGGCGCAGTACGATCACGCCGATCAGCGTTGCCGTGAGCGGCAGCAGAGACAGCATCAGAGCGAAGCTCGCGCGCGGCAGGCGCGCCATGGCGAGCTGGTCGCAGATATAGGGGATGACTGAGGAGCAGACGCCGACGCCGATCGCAGCCGCGAGCAGTTGCGGCGATGAGAAGGCAGGCTGCGCCTCGCGAAAGCCGACGGGCAATACGACGAGGAATGCGACCGTCATCGCGGCGCCGAGGCCGGCGATGCCGAGGCCTGCCTGCGCGACGCGGTGACCGATCACGATGTAGCCGACGAACAGGGCGCCATTCAAAAACGCCCAGAACAGGCCGACCGGATCGCTCGACCATTTCACGTCGATGAGAAGCAATGTGCCGGCGACGGCAACAGCGAGCGCCGCAAAGTTGCGCCGGCTGCGCAGGCCGACCAGCGCGACGGCGATCGTGCCGACGAATTCGATCGCCGCCACCAGCGAGATGGGCAGGCGGTCGAGCGCCAGATAGAACGAGCAGTTCATCACCGCCAGGCAGATGCCGAAGGCCAGCAGCAGCAGTCGCCGGTCGCGATCGGCGCGCGCGAAGACGCGCCAGGGCTTGGTCAAAGGGGCGAAGATGAGGGCGGCGGTGGCGATGCGCAGCCAAGCCATGCCGAGCACGCCGACCTGAGCGAAGAGCAGCACGGCGAAGGCCGGCCCGAGATAATGGAACACGGCGCTGACGCAGAACCAGACGTGCGGCGGCAACGCGTCGGCCATTCCGGCAAGTGCGGTGGGGCCGGCGGAGCGCGCTTCGGTATCACCGCTGGCCGGGTTTGCAGTTGGAATTTGCGTTTGAGCTTTCATGCGGGCATTATCGCAGGCGAAACCCGCCGACTATATAGGCAATGAATGGCCAGGTGGCGCTTCGGCTTTGTGATGGAAGAAATTCGGCTTGAAAAACCTTCGAAGTGAAAATGTCGACCTGGACGCGATCGATCTGAAGGTCCTGCGGCTCCTGGAAAAGGATGCGCGCATCAGCACGGCGGAGCTGGCGCGCGCCGTCGGGCTGTCGGCGCCGAGCGTGGCGGAGCGCATCCGCAAGCTGCAGGAAAACGGCGTGATCGAGGCCTATACGGTCAGGATCAATCCGGCCGCTCTCGGCATGAAGCTGTCGGCATGGCTCAGAATCAGGCCGGTGCCGGGGCAGCTTTCCGTGGTGGCGGACATCATCCGCGAGCTGCCGGAAATCGCGCAATGCGACCGGGTGACCGGCGAGGACTGCTTCATCGCGCTCGCTCATGTCGGCTCGGTGAGCGAGCTCGAGCGCGTGATCGACCGGATCATTCCCTACGCGATGACCAACACCGCCATCATCCAGTCGTCACCGGTCGAGCCGCGTTCGCCGCTGGGCGCCTTCAGGCAGAAGTGACAGCGCGTCGCGATCTTTCAAATTCGCCGCATGCGCTTTAGGTTCTTGATTTCACGCATGTCTTCATCCCGGAAACCGGTTCCCACTTTCGGGAGACATGCTTCAGGCGTGGCCACGCTTCATGCGCGCCTGCTTCAGAATCGCGCGCCAGCGGATCATGTCGAACGGGATCGGTTCGTTGTTGTTGGCGATGTGGAAGATCTCGTTGTTGACGTTCTTCAACGATCGCCAGAAATCATAGTCGGTGATGCGTGGATCGGCCGCCAAGCGCTCCACTTCGACCTTGATGTCGGTTTTCATGCACTGTCCTCGCACCGCATTCCGCCAGCCGCCCCGTGCGCAAACCCGGTACGGCGGTTTTCGAACGCGCCGGTGAGTCGTTCAACGGACTCAACTGACTTGTTCACGTTAAAACCTTGGTAAGGTTAACGCGGGCGTGCGGGTTTTCAAGCGCTCTTGCGCTTGATGCCGATCGAGCGGCCGGCGCGCTCGGGCATGGGCAGCGTCGCATGGGCAGCGCGCACGGCCTCCAGCTTGTCCATCACGTCGGCGGGGAAGGGCGCGACCTTCGGTCCTTCCATGTCGACATGCAGCGACAGCGTTTCCGACGTGGCGGCGAGCCAGCCGTCGACGTGGCGGATTTCCTGATAGGTCCTCAACCGCTTGTCGTCATGATCGATGAGCTGGAACGAGACCTTGACCGTGTCGTGAAGATGCAGCTCACGCACGTAGCAGACATGGACTTCCGCGGTGTAGACGCTGAGGCGGCGTTCCTTGGTATAGCTTGCGTCCACTCCCATCATCGCGAACGCTTCGTCGGTGCCGCGATCGAACAGCACGTTGTAATAGGCCATGTTGAGGTGGCCATTATAGTCGATCCAGTCCTTCTCGATCGCCAACGGGCGGGACAGGATGGGTGCGGGGATCGTCATTGCTTTTCCTTGATCGTCGCTGGGCAGGGCGTGGCTGCTGAGATTCTCGTCGTTCTGGCGCAAAAAGTCGCCTAGCCTAACCGCTTGGCACTTTTCCTCGAATTGCTTTAGGCATCATCCATAGCTGCATAACAAGAGTGGCCGCTGGTCCATTCGCGGAGGAATTCATGGCTTTGAGCGACCTCAACCCCGTCGAACGCAATGAGGAAGGCATCGCCGCGGTGCTCGGCATACTCAAGCAGCGCTTCGGCGAGCGCTTCCAGACCGGCGCGGCGATACGCGGCCAGCACGCGCACACCACCACCTATATCCCGACCCAGGCGCCGGACGGCGTCGCTTTCGTCGAAACGGAGGCGGACGTGCAGGAGATCGTGCGTGCCTGCGCCGCCCACCGTGCGCCGGTCATCGCCTTCGGCGTCGGTTCCTCGCTCGAGGGCCACACCAACGCGCCGGGCGGCGGCATCTCCATCGACACGTCGCGCATGAACCGAATCCTGGCCGTCAATCCGCAGGACCTCGACTGCACCGTCGAGCCCGGGGTGACGCGCGAGGACCTCAACCGGCACCTGCGCGACACCGGCCTGTTCTTTCCGATCGATCCGGGCGCCAATGCCTCGCTCGGCGGCATGGCGGCGACCAGGGCTTCCGGCACCAACGCGGTGCGCTACGGCACGATGCGCGAGAACGTGCTGTCGCTGACCGCGGTCATGGCCGACGGCGAGACGGTGACCACCGGCAAGCGGGCGAAGAAAAGCTCGGCCGGCTACGACTTGACGCGGCTTCTGGTCGGCTCGGAAGGCACGCTCGGCGTCATCACATCGCTGACGCTGAGGCTGCAGGGCATTCCGCAGGCGATCTCGGGCGGCGTCTGCCCGTTCCCGAGCCTGGAGGCGGCCTGCAACACGGTGATCGCGACGATCCAGATGGGCATTTCGGTGGCGCGTATCGAGCTCGTCAACGCGCTGCAGATGCGGGCGATGAAGAATTATTCCAAGCTCGACTATCCGGAGAGCCCGTGCCTGTTCGTCGAGTTCCACGGCAGCGACGCGGGCGTGGCCGAGCAGGCCGAGACGTTCGGGATGATCGCCGAGGAGAACGGCGGAGGGCCGTTTCTGTGGACYAGCGTCGCGGAAGAGCGGACGAAGCTCTGGAAGGCGCGCCACGACGCCTATTGGTCGTCGCTGACGCTGCGTCCCGGCGCCAAGGGGCTGTCGACCGATGTCTGCGTGCCGATCTCGCGGCTTGCCGAATGCGTCACCGAAACCGAGGCCGACATTGCTGAGATGGGACTTATCGCGCCGATCGTCGGCCATGCCGGCGACGGCAATTTCCATGTGCTGGTGCTGATGGACGTCGACAACCCGGCCGAGATCGCGCTTGCGGAAAAATTTGTCGCCCGTCTCAACATGCGCGCCATCGCCATGGAAGGCACCTGCACGGGCGAGCATGGCATCGGCCAGGGCAAGGTCGGCTTCCTGCGCCACGAGCTCGGCCATGGCGTCGACGTCATGCGCATGATCAAGCAGGCGCTCGATCCGCTGAACATCATGAATCCGGGCAAGATTTTGCCGGCGGCGGGCTGATACGCTGGCCGGCGGCTATTCTCCCACGCCTTCGACCAGCTTCTGCAGCATGGGCCGCGTCGGCGCGAAGAAGGTCGTGCCGGTGTGYGGCGTGGAGAAGTCGAGCAGCCGGTCATAGGCGCCGGGCGGCTCGCCGACATACATGCGCTGCAGCATCTTCTCGATCACCCACAGATAGCGCGTGTAGCCGATGAAATAGGTGCCGAACTCGTTCTGCCCCGGGCGGCCGAACGGCATGTTGTCGCGCAGGATATCGTATTCGTTGCCGGCGTCGTCCTCGATGGTGGCCAGCGACTTGTGCGACTTGCGCGGCTTGTCGTCGTCATCGATCTCGATGTTGTCGATCTTGGTGCGGCCGATGATCTCTTCCTGGACATGGGTCGGCGTTTCCTTCCAGGCCGCCATGTTGTGCAGGTATTTCTGCACGACGACGTAACTGCCGCCGGCAAAGTCGCTGTCCTCGTCGCCGACCAATGCGGAGGCGGGCAGGTCGAGGCCGGTCGGATTGGCGGTGCCGTCGACGAAGCCCAGAAGATCGCGCGCGTCGAAATAGCGAAAGCCGGACACTTCGTCGGCGACGGTCACGCTGGCGCCAAGGGCGTCCAACAGGATGCGTTCGAGCTCGAAGCACATGTCGCGCCGCTCGGCGCGGATGTGGAACAGCAGATCGCCCGGCGTCGAGGGCGCCGAATGCGCCGGTCCCTCGATCGGCGCGAAGGGTTTCAGCTCGCGCGGCCGCCGGCTGGGCGACAGGCGGTTCCAGAGCCCGGCGCCGATGCCGGCGATGCAGGACAGCCGGCCCGACAGGTCGCGGAAGCCGACATTCTTGACGAGATCATCGAGCTCGCCCAGCACCGAGGCGGCGGTCGAAAGCGCGGCCTTGTCGCTGGCGACCGTGACGACAAGGAAAATCGCGGCCGTCGACAGCGGAGCGTCGACGCTTTGCGCATCGATCGGCACTCTGTCCCAGTTCTTGCCTGACATCGGGAACGCTCCGTGTTGGGTTCAGATCTGTGGCGGCCAGGGATGCGGCCGGAAGGGCAGGGATCGGGAAAAGAGATATCCTGACCGCGAGCGATCGTGCAACTGGAGAGGTTGGCGGCCGCCGGGCGCCGAATTGCCTCTTTATCGACACGCGGATGCGGGTAGAGTGCGGCTGACTTTCAACCCGGGAAACAGATGCTCGCCCGCCTGTTCGTGATCTTCGGTGGCCTGTTCGTGCTGGTGCTGTGCGCGGCGCTGGTGGTGCCGTATTTCATCGACTGGACGGGTTACCGGGGCGATTTCGAGCGTGAGGCCAGTGCCATCCTCGGCCGCAAGGTGACGGTGAAGGGCGATGCGACGGCGCGGCTGCTGCCGTTTCCGTCGGTGACCTTCTCGAATGTCGAGGTCGCGGGCGGGCCGGAAGGCAAGCCGGCGATGACGGTCGAGACCTTTTCCATGGACGCGGAGCTCGCGCCGTTCCTGCGCGGCGAGGTGCTGATCTTCGACATGCGGCTGGTGCACCCCAGAGCTATCATCGATGTCGCCGGCAACGGCACCGTTGACTGGGCGATCCGGCCGTCGACGCCCTTCAACCCCGGCCAGATCGCCATCGAGAAGCTATCGGTGACCGAGGGGCAGATCGAGCTTCGCCACGCCGCCGGCGGGCGCAGCCATCTGATCTCGGAGATCAACTCGACCATTTCGGCCAAGGCGCTCACCGGTCCATGGCGCATGGACGGAACGCTACGCTTCGACGGCCTGCGCACCGATGTCTCGGCCTCGACCGGCAAGGTGGAACCGGACGGCCAGATGCGGCTCAGGCTGAAGGCCGATCCCGATGCCTATCCGCTGATCGTCGAAGCCGACGGCAATGCCGGCATCGTCAAGGGCGCGGCGGTCTATTCCGGCCAGTTCAAGATCTCGGGTGCGGACAAAAACTCGGCCGAGCTGCGCGGCAATGACGGCGAGCCGGTCAAGATCAGCACCGGCAAGCCCGATCCGGGCTTCCGACTGAACGGCAAGTTCGCGCTCGACCACCAGAAGCTCGATGTCGAGGAGTTCCGCTTCGAGACCGGCCCGCTCGACAATCCCTATACCGCCGACGGCAAGGCCTCGGTCGATCTCGGCCTGAAGCCGCATTTCGCGGTCGAAGCCAGCGGGGCGCAGGTCCAGTTCGACGAGGCAGTAGGTGGAGCCACCGGCTCAGGCTTCACGCTCGACCAGCGCATCGCTGCCTTCGAGCAGACGCTGCAGCACATGCCGAAGCCGACGATACCAGGGACGCTCGAGGTCAGGCTGCCGGCGGTGGTGGCGGGCGACACGACGGTGCGTGACGTGCGGCTGTCGGCTGAGCCGGTCGAAGGAGGCTGGTCGCTCAAGTCGCTTGCCGCTACGCTGCCGGGCCGCACGACGCTCGAAGCCGACGGCATGTTGAGCGTCGAGGACCATTTCGGCTTCACCGGCTCGTTGCTGCTCGCCGTCGGGCAGCCTTCCGGCTTTGCTGCCTGGCTGTCGAAGGATGTCGACGAGGCGATCCGCCGGCTGCCTGCGGCCGGCTTCAAGGCCAAGGTCGATCTCAGCGAGAACCGGCAGTCCTTCAGCGATCTCGAACTCATCCTCGGCAAGGCGAAATTCTCGGGCAGCATCGATTCCAGCCAACCGGACGGCGCCAGGCCATCGGTGCTGATGCGGCTCACCGGCGGCGAGATGGACCTGGACGGGCTCGCGGCCTTCGCCTCGATCTTCATCAGCGACAAGGGCGCCAACCGCTTTTCGGATCGCGATCTCGATTTCCAGATCAAGGCGGGGCCGGTCAGCGCGGGCGGCTTGAGCGCCGACACCGTCGACACGGCGCTGCGGCTGCGCGAGGGCTTGCTCGAGATCGACCGGCTTTCGATCGGTGGCCTGGCTGGCGCCTCGATCAGCGCCACGGGCCGGATCAAGGATTTTCCGCAAAGCCCGACCGGCAAGCTCAATGCTTCCGTGGTGGCGGTGGATCTGAAGCCGCTGATCGATGTCGCGGCTCAGCATTATCCCGACAATGGCGTGCTCAAAGGCCTGGCCGGCCGCGCGGCGGCCTATCCCGAACTGTTCCAGGACGCGCGCATCGATCTCTTGACCAGCGCCGCCGACAATGGCGACGGCACCACGGGCCTGGCGCTCTCGGCCCAGGGCAAGGCGGGCGGCTCGGCCTTCTCGGCTTCGCTTTCCGGCAAGGGGACCACGGACAAGCTCTCCGAGGCGCCGGTGTCGATCACCTTCAACGCCCGCAACGACAATGCCACCACGCTGCTTGCGCTTTACGGGCTGCCGGCGCTGCCGCTCGGCATGCTCGGCCACGCCAACACCGACATCTCGGCGAAGGGCTCGGTCGCCGGCGGTCTCGCGACCAGCTTTAACCTGACGGCCGACGATTTCAGGGCAAGCTTCGACGGAACCGTCGCCGAGACGGCGCAAGGCGCCACCGCCAAGGGCAAGGTCAATCTCGACGCCGCCGATATCGAGCCGTGGCTGATGACGACGGGGGTAGGCTTGCCGGGGATGGGAACGGGCACGTCGACGTCGCTGGCGGCCGATGCCGATTTCGGCAACGGGCTCCTGGTGCTGAGCGGCCTCACCGGTTCGATCAACAAGGCGGCGGTCTCCGGCGACATCAACATCGATGCCAAGGATGGGCTGCCGCATCTTGCGGGGGCGCTGGCGCTCGACGAACTCGACCTCGATCCGCTGGCGGTCTCGCTGTTCGGCGACCAGTCCTTCGCTCCCGCCAAGGGCCGGTGGCCGACGACGCCGTTCAGTCAGAAGTCGACCCTTCCTTTCAACGCCGACCTCGATCTCAACACCTCGGCGCTCGCCGTCGGGCCGTTCGCGACGGCGCATGACGCTTCATTCTCGCTGAAGCTCGACCGCGAAGGCATCCATGTCTCCGACCTCAAGGCGAAGCTCTATGGCGGCGACGTGACCGGCCTGTTCGACCTGAAGAACACCGAGGGCACTGGCCTGTTCTCCGGCCAGATGAGGTTGGCCGGCAGCGATCTTTCCGCCGTCCTGCCGGGCGCCGGCATCGGCGGCAGCGGCGATCTTTCGGCGGCGCTGTCGACCAGCGGCAAATCGGTCGACGCCATGATCGCGGCTCTCTCCGGGTCGGGCACAGCGGCGCTGAAGGCATTGAAAGTGGACGGTATCAATCCGGACGGCTTTGGCGCCATCATCGCCAAGGCCGACGCGATCGGACGCGATATCGACACGGCCAAGACCRCGGAGTTCGCGCCGCGGATCGTCGGCGAGGGCAGCTTCGCCGCCGGCGATACGGATGTGGCCTTCACCGTCGCCAACGGCACGCTGCGGGCGCCGCCGATCAGCCTCGACAATCCCGGCGCTACCTTGTCCGCCGACGTCACCGCCGATCTCAACACGAGCACCGTCACGGCGAAGGGGGCGCTGACCTATCGTCCCGGCGACGAGGCTTTGGTGGGCTCGGAGCCTGCCGTCAATTTCAGCCTGGCCGGCCCGCTAGGGGCGACCGCGCCCCAATTCGACAGCGGTCCGCTGGCGCAGTTCCTGACACAGCGTGCCCTGGAGAAGGAACAGCAGCGGGTCGAGGCGATGCAGGCGGCGCTGCTCGAAAAGCAGCGGCTGCGGCGCGAGGTGCGCTATTACGCGGCGCTGCAGACGGAGCGCGACAGGGCGGCCGAGGAGCTGCGCCGGCAAGAGGAAGAGGCTCGGCAGAAGGCCGAGGCGGAAGCCAGGGCGAAGGCCGAAGCGGAAGCGCAGGCACAGGCGGAAGCCGAGGCAAAGGCCAAGGCCAAGGCCGACGAAGAGGCGAGGGCCAAGGCGGAAGCCGACGCCAGGGCGCAGGCCGAAGCGGACGCCAAGGCCAAGGCCGATGCACAGGCGAAGGCGGAGGCCGAGCAGCGGGCCGCGGACGAAGCGGCCAAAGCGCAGGCCGAGGCCGACCGCAAGAAGGCGGAACAGGCGAAGCTGGAAGCAGCACGCAAGGCGGCCGAGCAAGCGCGGAAGGTCGACGGATCGCTGCCCGGCGTCAACGACGGTTCGCCCCCTGCGCCGGTGAAGCCCAAGGCCAACCCGTTCACGATCGACAATCTGTTGAAGTCGCTCGACGGCGGTTGAGTTTTACGCCGCGCATAGCGGAGCTGACCCAGATGCGCCGGCGCGCGCCTAGGACTCTTCCTGGCGCGAGAGCAGACGCCGCAGCATCGGCTCTATGCGCGACAGTTCGTCGAGATGCGCGGCCGACAATTCGGCCAGGCGATCGTCGGCCAAAGGGGTGAGCTGCAGCAGGACGCGACGGTGATCGCTCTTGTCCTGATCGCGGATGACCAGGCCTGCCTCGGCAAGGCGGTTCACCAGCTCCACCGCGCTGTGGTGGCGGATGCGCAGCCGCTCAGCGAGATCGCCCACCGCCACCGGCCCGCCGCTTGGAAATCCCTTGATCGCCAGCAGCGCCTGGTGCTGGCGCGGCGTGAGGCCCGCCTCATTGGCCTGGACCTGGCTGAATTCGAGAAAGCGGCGGATCAGGTAACGGAACTGTGACAGCCGCTGGTAGTCGGCCTGGCTGATGGCGGGACGTGGTTTCGACGGCGTCATTCCCCGACTTATGGTCCTTTCCCGCAAAAGCTCAACAGGTTGTCGCGATCCCTGTCCAAAATGACGCGGAGCAGGTCGCGAAAACGGCTTGAAGATTTATATCGTATTACGATATGAGGCCACCTGAAACCGGACGGCCATTGCGCCGCCAGAAAGTTCAGGCTCCCAAAATGAAATCGTCTCACGCCGGCAACGGCCATCTTCGCGACTTCACGACCGATCCGCGCGTGCTCGTCATCGCGGCCATCGCCGTGGTGGTGGCGACCGCCGGGCTCCTTGCCGGCATCGTGCTTCTGCAGCTCATCAGGCTTGCCACCAACATCGCCTATTTCGGCCAGTTCTCGCTGGCCGAGCTCAAGCTCGAGGACTCACCGCTCGGGCTCGCCGCCGTGCTCGTGCCGGTGATCGGCGCGCTGATCATCGGCCTGATGGCGCGCTTCGGCAGCGAGAAGATCCGCGGCCACGGCATCCCCGAGGCCATCGAGGCGATCCTGCTCGGGCGCTCGCGGCTCGACGCCAAGGTCGCGGTGCTGAAGCCGCTGTCGTCGGCGATCTCGATCGGCTCGGGCGGACCCTTCGGYGCCGAAGGCCCGATCATCATGACCGGCGGCGCCATCGGCTCGCTGATCGCGCAGATGCTGCCGGTCAGCGACAATGAGCGCAAGACGCTGCTTGTGGCGGGCGCGGCGGCCGGCATGACGACGGTGTTCGGCACGCCGATCGCGGCAATCATGCTCGCCGTCGAGCTGCTCCTGTTCGAATGGACGCCGCGCAGCTTCATCCCGGTCGCCGTCGCCGCGATCGTCGCGGAGGTCGAGCGCACGCTGCTGCATATGCCGAGCCCGATCTTTCCGTTCTCAGGCGCCATGGACGCATCGATCGCCGGGCTCGGCGGCTGGGTGCTGGTCGGCATTGCCGCCGGGCTGCTTTCAGGACTGCTGACGCAATTGGTCTATGCCTGCGAGGACGCCTTCCTGAAGCTGCCGATCCACTGGATGTGGTGGCCGATGATCGGCGGCCTGGTGGTCGGCATCGGCGGGCTGATCGAGCCGCACGCGCTTGGCGTCGGCTACGACAACATCGCCAACATGCTCGACGGCCGCACGGTCGCGACCGCCGCGCTGCTGCTTTTGGTGGTGAAGGCCGTCATCTGGTCAGTCGCGCTGGGATCCGGAACATCGGGCGGCGTGCTGGCGCCGCTGCTCATCATGGGCGGCGCGATGGGAGCGGTGCTCTCGGGCATCCTGCCCGAGGCGAGCCCCGGCTTCTGGCCGCTGCTGGCGATGGCTGCGACCATGGGCGGCACCATGCGCGCGCCGCTCACCGCGACCTTCTTCGCCACCGAGCTCACCGGCAACACGCATGTTCTGGTGCCGCTGATCGCGGCCTGTGCTACCGCGCATGCGGTCACCGTGCTGTTGATGAAGCGCTCGATCCTGACCGAGAAAGTGGCGCGGCGCGGGCATCATCTCGTGCGCGAATACCGCGTCGATCCGTTCGCCCTGACCAGGGTCAAGGAAGTGATGACGACCAAGGTCGAGAGCGTGCCGGCGACGATGACGCTGCATGGCGCGGCGAGCTTCCTGACCGCGCCGGACACCCGGCACCCGAGCTTCCCGGTGATCGATGAAGCGGGGCATGTGCTCGGCGTCATTGATCCGCCGGCGATCCTGCGCTGGCGTCGTAACGGCAAGCACCGCAAGGCCACCCTCCGCGAACTGCTCGCCGGCAGCAAGATCACGCTCGCCTATCCGGACGAATATCTGGAGGCGCTTTCCGACAAGCTGCTCACCGCCAATGTCTCGCACCTGCCGGTCGTCTCACGCGAGGAAGAACGGCTCATCGGCTATATCGGCTGGAAAGACATGATGCGGGTAAGATCGAAAAAGCAGGCGGAGGAGCGCGACCGCACCGCCTTGCTCAGCTTCGGCGCAAAGCGCAAGGCGCAACAGAGCATCAGCGATCCGGCCTAAACCATCCTCAGGACGTCGCGCCGCCGCGTTTCGCCCAGGCGAGCACATAGAGCCTCAGCGCGGATGACAGGTTGGCGTCGCGGGTGCGCGTCTCGTCGATCTCGGCGACCAGAGCCGCGAGCGACAGCGAACGCTGCGCGGCGATGGCGATGAGATCGTCATAAAAGGGCTGTTCAAGCGAAAAGCTGGTGCGGTGACCGCGGATCGTTACCGAACGTTTTTCGACCGCGGCCATTGCAGGACTCAGCGCTTGCCGGGATCGTCGGGTTTTTCCCGGCGGTGGCCGGCCACGAATTTCTCGGCCTTCTCTGACGTCAGCCGGTCACGCTCGCGCTCGGCTTTGGTCCGGCCATGCGAGGCCCGGTTCTCGCTCGCCTGGCGTTCCTTCTCGGTGCGCGCTTTCTGCTTGCGGGCCTGGCGGAGATTGACGACCTCGCCCACGGCGCCGCGCTATTTCTTGCGGAAAGCGTCGAGCGAGACGACGTCGGCGCCCTTGCCGCCGGTCTCGGCGACAGCCGGCTTCTTTTCGGTCTCGGCGGCCTTCTTCTTCGTTTCCGGCTTCTTCTCAGGGACGACGGCGACCGGCTCGGGCGCCGGAGCGGCGACCTCGTCCTCGGCGCTCTCCGTCTTGACGTCGAATTCGAGCTCGAAATTCACCGACGGATCGTAGAAGCCGCGCACGGCGGAGAAGGGGATCTCGAGTTTTTCCGGCACGTCGGAGAAGGAAAGCCCGACCTCGAAGCCGGCATCCGTCACCTTGAGGTCCCAATACTGGAACTGGATGACGATGGTCATCTGCTCCGGGTAGCGCTCGCGCAGCCTGGACGAGATGCGCACGCCGGGCGCGCCGGTCAGGAAGGTGATGAAGAAATGATGATTGCCCGGAAGGCCAGTGCGCGCGACCTCGGCCAGGACCTTGCGCATGACGCCGCGCAGAGCCTCCTGGGCCAGAATGTCGTAGCGGATATGGTCGTCGGCCATGTGATGGTCGGGTTCCGTTGAATCGTCCGCATAGCTGTAATCAAGCTTGAGCGCGGCGTAAACCGCATATAGGCGCAAAGGCGTGAGGCCAAGAGGGGGTGTCGACGATTTGATCGCTCAGGCGTGAACCAGCGCCGCCTGTTTGCCGGCTGGCGACTTCTTCCTGGCGAAAGCGCTAAGAAAGGTTCGCACGCCATTGGTGGCGGAGCGCAGGACCTCTTCCTCGGTCGGCACGCCGCCCAGCATGAAGGTGATCTGAAGCTCAGCGTTGACGAGGGCGAGAAACTGACGCGCCGCGACGTCAGGATCGCCGATCGCCAGGTGACCGGCAAAGGCAAGCCGGGCGAAGCGCGCGGCAAGCGCCGACCATGTGCGGCCCGGGCCCTGCTCGCGCCATTCGGCAAACAGTTCCGGATAACGCTCGCCTTCGGCCTGGATCAGCTTGCGCAGGAAACGGCCGTCGCGGTTGCAGATGCAGTTGCGGTTCATGCGCACGGCAAAGCCAACCAGGTCGGCTTCCAGATCCATAGGCTGGTCGGGGAAGCTGGCGATGGTGGCGAAGATGCCGGCGTTGCAGCGCTCCGTCAGATCACGCACAACGGCGACGAAGAGCTTTTCCTTGTCGCCGTGATGATTGTAGACGGTCTGGCGCGAGACGCCGGCTTCGGCGGCGATCAGGTCGATATTGGCGCCGGCATAACCTTCGCGGCAGAAGACGGCAGCGGCTGCATCCACCACCGACACGCGCTTGGCCTCGTGGCTGCGTGGCGGGAAAGTGTCAGGAGAAACGCCGTGCTTCATGAAAATCTATATAGCGGTGATTGACGAATTGGACAAGCCTGTCTAAATTTGTGGACACAACAAAGGGAAGTTCGCGCCGAAGGGCGATTAAGCTCGCTCTGAAGGAGACGAGTAAATCGCTCCCGGATGTCGGATTTCCACGGGATGGAACGTCCTGGGTTCAGACGCCGGTATTTCGCGGCGGCAACMAGATCCGAAAAAGAGCCTTATCATGAGTCCCAAATTCCTCCGCATCGCGGTCGTGCTCGGCTTGTTGTCCGCGATCGGACCGTTCGCCATTGACATGTATCTTCCCGCCTTGCCTTCGATCGGCCAGGACCTGCATGCCGGCACCGCCGCGGTACAGATGAGCCTGTTGATCTTCTTCCTGTCGATGGGTTTCGGCCAGATCGTCGTCGGCCCGATCTCCGACATGGTCGGCCGCAAGGCGCCGCTCTACGCCGGCCTCGCGCTGTTCATGGTCGGCGGCGTCGGCTCGGCGATGGCGCCGACCATCGAATGGTTGATCGCCTTCCGCTTCCTACAGGGTCTCGGCGCCAGCGCCGGCATGGCGGTGCCGCGCGCCATCGTGCGCGACCTGCACACCGGCAACGAGGCCGCCAAGCTGATGTCGCTTCTGATGCTGGTGTTCTCGGTGTCGCCGATCCTGGCGCCGCTGACCGGCAGCCAGATCATTGAAAGCTTCGGCTGGCGCGCCGTGTTCTGGACGGTGACGGGTGCGGCCGCTCTGGCAACCATCCTGCTTGCCACCTCGCTCAAGGAAACGCGGCCGGTCGAAGAGCGCGCCGGCTCGTCCTTCGGCACGGCGCTTGCCGGCTACCGCTACCTGATGGGCGACCGCAATTTCCTCGGCCTTGTGGCGATCGCCGGCTTCGGCATCGCGAGCTTCTTCGTCTATCTGTCGAGCTCGTCCTTCATCCTGATCGACCATTACGGCCTGTCGCCGTCGGTCTACAGCGTGTTCTTCTCGATCAACGCGGTCGCCTTCATCGGCATGTCGCAGCTGACCGGGATGCTCGCCGACCGCTTCGGGTTGAAGCGCGTCGTCTGGGTGGCGGTCACCGGCTATGCCACGGTGATGGTGGCGCTGTTCGCGATCATGGCGTCCGGCGTCGACCGGCTCGACGTGATGGCCGCGCTGCTCTTCGTCGGCTACGGCTTCCTCGGCCTGGTCATCCCGACCACCTCGGTGCTGGCGATGGAAGAGCATGGCGAGATCGCCGGCACGGCCTCGGCGCTGATGGGCACGCTGCATTTCGCCATCGGCGCGCTGGCGATGGGCGTCGCCGGCATCTTCTTCGACGGAACGCCGCTGCCGATGGTGGCGGGCATCACACTGTGCGCGGTGATCTCGTTCACGCTGGCCAAGCTGACGCTCGGCCGCGCGCGTGAAACTGTCGAGGCGCCGGCGGAATAGGGCGCCTCGAAACAACTCAAAAAAGGCCGGGCTTGCCCGGCCTTTTTCATATCTATCGCAAGCCGGCTTGATCGAGCACGAAGCGCATCCGTTCTTCGACCGGCACAAGCGGCAAAGTCATCAGCTCATAGCCGAGCTCCGCGTAGACGCCGGTCACGGAACGAAATGTGCGCTCGGCTTCGTCGAGCGTCTGCTTGCGCTCCTCGTCCTGGGTGAAGATCTCCGGCCAGGGCGGCGCGACGAAGACGCGGCGCGCGTAGCGGAATTTTCGCACCGCGCTTGCGACGTGGTCCGGCACCGGCAGGCCGCAGAGCCTGAGATAGCCGATCGTGTCGGGCGCGCCGCGGTCGAAGAAGACCGGGCCGGGTTCGGTACGCGCAACGTGCCAGGAGCGCAGTTCCCACGCCAGCATCAGCTCGGCAAAGAGCGCGCGGTCCTGCCAGGGAAGGGCAGGGCCGCCGATAGCCGTCTGGTCGCGGATGATGCCGCGCCCGGCTTCGGGGGCCGTCGCGAAGCCTTCGGCACGCAGCGCCTCGATCAAGGTGGTCTTGCCGGAACCCGGACCGCCGGTCAGCACGAAGAATCGGTCGGAATCGTTTTGCATCGCATGTCCATGGAGGATGGGCGGCAAGGCTTGCGCCGCGCGTCGAGCGCTGGACAAGCCTTGGCCGTGGGTTGGTCTGGGAATGAGCAAAGAAGGGGAAGGTGGAGGTTTCTGTTGCCAGGTACCTCCGAACCCCGCCTAGAAGTGCGAACCGCTAGGACTTGATTTGAAGCGTTCGCGCCGCATTAAGCAGCGAGACGAGCTTCCGCATAGTTGTCGTTGGCAACTATAAGTTTAGCCCGATAACGGTGGTACAATGCCGGGCAAAAGTACGATCTTTACACCTTCGTCGATCCTATTTCGCCCCCAGCAAAAGCCGCTCTGTCGGCCAGAGCGGTTTTTGGTGGAGGCGCCGGGTACCGCCCCCGGGTCCGAACGGCTTATTTCATCGCCTGTTTATCGCCATAGTCGGTCAAGCCGACGAAACGAATATAGGGAGCGACGAGGGAAAAATAAAGGCCAAACCGCCGCTTATCCGGTTATGCCAAACTGTGCAGCCAAGGGTTGACTTGCGCGGCTACTCAATCAAATCTCGCTCCCGGTGAGGAGTCTCTGACCTAGCGCACAGGCTGCGCGGCGCGCCACAACCCTCATCGACCGGATCCGTGGCGCCGACGAGGGGAAGTTTCGATGGCCGACTATCTTGCGGATGTGAAGAAATACGATGCCGGCGCCAGCGCCGACGCGGTCGATAAGATCGTCAAGCATCTGGGCATTGCGCTCAGGAACCGCGATTCCTCGCTGGTGTCCTGCACCGACCCGAAGGAACTCGACCGCGTGCGGGAGAACTGGATCGGCAAGAAGCTCGGCGTTGCCGATGCCGCAAAGGCGAATGCCTCGATCGAGAAGACCTGCAAGGCCATGCAGGCCGACAACACCAAGAGCCGCGTGACCTTCTACTATCTGGTGGCGAAGGACCTCGGCAAACTCGGCTCGCTCTGAGTCCCGGCCACCCGGCGGCCGGCACGAAACCGTGCCGGCGCCGCGGATTTCTGGCGTGGTCCACATTTGCCGCCAGCTTTGCGGTGTTCGACCGGCTGTCGGTCGGGTATGATTGCCTGTCACCCGAATCGAGGCAGAGCCGATGCGCCAATATCTCGACCTGTTGAAGCATGTGCTGGAGAACGGCGTCGACCGCGGCGACCGTACCGGCACCGGCACGCGCTCGGTGTTCGGCTACCAGATGCGGTTCGACCTTTCGCGCGGCTTTCCGGTCACGACGACCAAGAAGCTGCATCTGAAGTCGATCATCCACGAGCTTCTGTGGTTCCTGGCCGGCGACACCAACATCAAATATCTCAACGACAACGGCGTCAGCATCTGGGACGAATGGGCCGACGAGAACGGCGATCTCGGCCCGGTCTATGGCAAGCAGTGGCGCTCATGGCCGGACGGGCATGGCGGCGAGATCGACCAGATCGCGGGCCTTTTGAAGGAGATACGCCGGAATCCCAACTCGCGCCGGCTCATCGTCTCGGCCTGGAATCCGGCCGAGGTCGAGGCGATGGCGCTGCCGCCTTGCCATTGTCTGTTCCAGTTCTATGTTTCGGAAGGCAGGCTCTCCTGCCAGCTTTACCAGCGCTCCGGCGATATCTTCCTCGGCGTGCCGTTCAACATCGCTTCGTATGCCCTGCTCACCATGATGGTGGCGCAGGTGACCGGGCTGAAGCCCGGCGACTTCGTCCACACGCTTGGCGACGCGCATCTTTATTCGAACCATTTCGAGCAGGCGCGCGAGCAGATGCGGCGCACGCCGAAGACCTTGCCGACGATGTGGATCAACCCGGAGGTGGCGGACCTTTTTGCCTTCCGTTTCGAGGATTTCCGCCTCGAGAATTATTTCGCGGATGCAAATATCAAGGCGCCCATCGCCGTATGAGCCAGTTTTCGGCTTAGTCGATGCCGACCATGACGTCCGAAGCCTTGATCACCGCATAGGCCTGCTTGCCTTTTTCGAGCGCGAGGTCGGCGACCGCCTCGTTGGTGATCGAGGAGGTGACGATGACGCCACCGCCGATGTCGATCCTGACATGCGAGGTGGTGGCTCCCTTGACGATCTCCGTGACCTTACCCTTCAGGATATTGCGGGCGCTGATCTTCATGCGTCTCTCCTTTGAGCTTCGCCGTTGGCATTCATCGTAGGCTGGGATCACGCCGGCGCACAATGCCACGACAGGCGAAAAGCCTTTCTTTGTTATGTTCATCCGGATATATCGGTCAGAGGCTTTGGGCCGAACGGATTTTGAAACCAGGGAGAGACTTCATGACGGGCAAGGGTTTCGGGTTGAAGGCGATCGCTATTGGAGGTTTCACGGCAATGCTGATGGCGGCGGTGCCGGCGGCCCATGCCGACGACAAGGTGGTCGTGTTTGCCGCGGCGAGCCTCAAGGATGCGCTCGACGCGGTCAACAAGGCCTGTGAGCCGGAAGTCGGCGAAGCCGCCACCATTTCCTACGCGGCGAGCTCGGCGCTGGCCAAGCAGATCGAAGGCGGCGCGCCGGCCGACGTGTTCGTGTCGGCCGACCTCGACTGGATGAAATATCTCTCCGACAAGAAGCTGATCAAGCCGGATACCGAAGTGAAGCTGCTCGGCAACCAGATCGTCCTTGTGGCGCCGAAGGATTCCGCGGTAGAGACCAAGGTCGAGAAGGGATTCGACCTCGCCAAGCTGATCGGCGACGGCAAGCTTGCGATGGGCAATTTCAAGGCCGTGCCGGCCGGCAAATACGGCAAGGCGGCGCTGGAATCGCTGGGCGTCTGGTCGTCGGTCGAGGGCAAGGTCGCGCAGGCCGAGAATGTGCGTRCAGCGCTTAAGCTGGTGTCGACGGGCGAGGCGGCGCTGGGCATCGTCTACGCCACCGACGCGCATGCGGAAAAGGGCGTCAAGGTCGTTGGCACCTTCCCGGAAGATTCGCACCCGCCGATCATCTACCCGATTGCCCAGACCGCCGATTCGAAGGACAAGGATACGGCTGCCTTCCTGAAATGCGTCGAGTCGGCCAAGGCCGCCGCGCTCTTCAAGGAGCAGGGTTTCACGGTGCTCGCGCCGAGTAATTGAGAAAGACCGCGCAACGCTGACATGAACTGGCTGCTGGACCTCACTCCCGACGAATGGAATGCGGTCCGGCTGTCGATCAAGGTGGCGACGGTGGCGATGATCGCCAGCCTGCCGCCCGGCATCCTGCTTGCGCTCCTGCTGGCGCGGGGGCGTTTCTGGGGCAAGACGCTGCTCAACGGGCTGGTGCATCTGCCGCTGATCCTGCCGCCGGTTGTGACGGGCTACCTGCTTCTGCTCACCTTCGGCCGGCGCGGCCCGGCCGGGGCCTTCCTGGCCGAGCATTTCGGCATCGTCTTCTCGTTCCGCTGGACGGGCGCGGCACTGGCATGCGGGGTCATGGGCTTTCCGCTGATGGTGCGGGCCATCCGGCTCTCGATCGAGGCGGTCGACCGCAGAATCGAGGCGGCCGCCGGCACGCTCGGCGCCAATCCGCTCTGGGTGTTCGCCACCATCACGCTGCCGCTGATCCTGCCCGGGCTGATCGCGGGCGCGATCCTTTCCTTCGCCAAGGCGATGGGTGAATTCGGCGCCACCATCACCTTCGTCTCCAACATCCCCAATGAGACGCAGACGCTGCCCTCGGCGATCTACACCTTCACCCAGGTGCCAGGCGGCGACCAAGGCGCGCTCAGGCTGACGCTGATCTCGATCGCTATCTCGATGGTCGCGCTCATCGCTTCGGAAGTTCTGGCGCGTCGCGTCGGCCGGCGGATGGACATCGAATGACGCTGTCCGTGGACATCCACCATCGGCTCGGCGAATTCGCCCTGGAAGCGGGTTTCGAGAGCGCCGGCCGACTGACGGCGCTGTTCGGGCCCTCGGGGTCGGGYAAGTCGACACTGATCAACCTGATTGCGGGCCTGATCCGTCCGGACAAGGGTCGCATCTCGGTCGACGGACGCGTGCTGGTCGACACCGCCGCGCGGATCTTCGTGCCCATGCACAAGCGGCGGATCGGCATGGTGTTCCAGGATGCGCGGCTGTTCCCGCATATGAGCGTCGCCGGCAATCTGCGCTACGGCCGCTGGTTCACGCCGGCTTCCGAACGCTACGCCAAGATGGATGCGGTGGTCGATCTGCTCGGCATCGGCCATCTGCTCGACCGGCGGCCGGCGAAACTTTCGGGCGGCGAAAAGCAGCGCGTCGCCATCGGCCGTGCCCTGCTTGCCAGCCCGAAGCTGCTTCTGATGGACGAGCCGCTCGCCTCGCTCGACGAGGCGCGCAAAGCCGAGATCCTGCCTTATATCGAACGGCTGCGCGACGAGACGAAGATCCCGATCGTCTATGTCGGCCATTCCGTCGCCGAGGTGGCGCGGCTGGCGAGCGACGTCGTGGTGCTTTCGCAAGGCAAGGTCGCGGCTTCCGGAGCGACAGAAGCGATCATGCAGCGGCTCGACCTGTTGCCGGCGGAGGAACGCGGCGAGGGCGGAGCGGTACTCGACGCCAAGGTCCTGCGTCATGACGAGGCTTTCGGCATGACGGTGCTTGCCTCGCAGGCCGGCGAAATCCGGGTGCCGAAACTGGCGCGGGTGGCGGGCGCTCCGGTGCGCATTCGCATCCGCGCCCGCGACGTGATGATCGCCGTCGAGAGGCCCGCCGGCCTCAGCGCGCTCAACATCCTGGCGGGAACGATCGACAGCATGAAGCCGGGCGAGGGGCCCGAGGTCGAAATCGGCATCGATTGCCATGGCGCGGCGGTGGTCGCGCGGATCACCGAGCAATCGCGGCAGGCGCTTGGCCTCAAGCTGGGAAGTCAGGTCTTCGCGGTGATCAAGACCGTGAGCTTCGATCGCGCAAATACCGGCGCCGGCCTGCCGGCCGAGGCCGACGTTTGAGGAGCTCGGTCATGTCGCTATGTATATTTGGAATAGCGCTCAGCTTCCACAGGGACTATTGTGATGCCGTGAAATCCGAGGAGATGAAATGCCGTCGCTGAGCCTGCGGATAAATCTCGACCCCGACGGCCGGATCGGCCCGGGCAAGATTGAGCTTCTGGAGCAGATCGCCGCCTTCGGCTCGATCTCGGCCGCGGYGCGCGGCATGGAGATGTCCTACAAGCATGCCTGGGATCTGGTCGAGGACATGAACCGCGTCTTCGGCAAGCCGCTGGTCGCCGCGCAGACGGGCGGCCGCAAGGGCGGCGGCGCGCAACTGACATCGGTGGGTCTGGCCGTGGTCAGCCGCTTTCGCGCGATAGAGCGAGCCGCTTCATCGGCCGCAGCCGTGCATATGCAGGCCTTGCAGGCGGAGATCGATGCGGGGTGAGGCAGTAGGCAGTAGGCTATGATCTCCCTGGAGTTGCCGGGCCCATGAAATGGAGGACCCTCGATCGCCC
This sequence comes from Mesorhizobium sp. LCM 4577, assembly GCF_001854795.2. Classification (NCBI taxonomy): domain Bacteria; kingdom Pseudomonadati; phylum Pseudomonadota; class Alphaproteobacteria; order Hyphomicrobiales; family Phyllobacteriaceae; genus Mesorhizobium; species Mesorhizobium sp. LCM 4577. The sequence goes on from NZ_MDDU01000046.1 coordinate 103,869, forward strand.
TACTGCCTAATCCCCACTGCCTATTCTGGCTTCCTCAGCAGATACGTGTCCATGATCCAGCCCTTCTTTCGCCGGGCGTCCTCACGAACCCTTTCGATTTCGGCACCGACGTCGCCTAAGCGTCCGGAAATGACGATCTCATCCGGCGTGCCGAGATAGGCGCCCCACTGGATGAGCACGTCCTTGTCGGCCAGTGTGTTGAAGGCACATTTGCCGTCGAGCATGACTATGGTCGAGCCGGCATTGGCGGGCAGGCCTTCCTCGGTCAGTCGCCGGCCGGTGGTGACCAGGATCGAGTCGCCGATGCGATTGAGCGCGGTCGCGTGGGCGGCGGCCAGCGCCTGGATCGCGGTGATGCCGGGGRTGACTTCGAGCTCGAAACCGACATTGCCCCTCAGGCGCACGCGTTCGAGGATACGTAGCGCGCTGTCGTAGAGCGACGGGTCACCCCAGATCAGGAAGGCCCCGCAGCCGTCTTCGGCAAGTTCCTCGCGGATCAGGGCTTCGTAGATCTCGGCGATCGCCTCGTGCCAGTCGTCGACGGTTGTCCGGTAAGACGATGTCGGCTCGGCCCGGACCGGCACATCGAACTCGACCCGGCGCGATTTCGGATTGGTGACGAAGCGGTCGCAGATGTGCCGGCGCAAATCGGCAAGATCGTTCTTCTTCGCTCCCTTGTCGGGAATGAACAGCACGTCGGCGCGGTTCAGGCCGTCGATGGCCTGGACCGTCATGTGGTCGGGATTGCCGGCGCCGATGCCGATGACGAGAAGCTTGCGCATGGCGATCTCCTGCCCGATCGGCGGCGCGGTGTCCAGAAGTACCCGTATCCGGCGACGAAGGGCTTTGAAACGCTATCCTGAAACGGGTAGATGGAAGAGCGCATCCGGCTGGCCCCGGTATCGCGGCACAGAGGAGGGGTCCATGTTACGCACCGTACTGACCGCAGCGCTGGCAGTCATGGCCGCGCCAGCCTTCGCTAATGATTCCATCGCCGAACTCGGCACCGGTGGACTGATCCTGTCGCGCAGCGACGCCGTCGCCATGCAGAGCGAAGATCTTTTCATCTCGCCGGAGAAGGTGACGGTCGACTATGTCTTCCGCAACAACACCGACAAGGATGTCAGCTCCATCGTCGCGTTCCCGATGCCCGACATCGAAGGCGATCCCAACGAGATGCCGGCGATCCCGGAGGCGCAGAGCGATAATTTCCTCGGCTTCGAGGTGACGATCGACGGCGTCGACGCCAAGCCTCAGCTCGAGCAAAGGGCGTTTGCGCTGGGCATCGACATCACCGCCGACCTCAAGGCGCAGAACGTGCCGCTCTATCCGTTCGGCGACGCCGCCAAGGCGGCGCTGGCAAAGCTGCCCAAGGATGTCACCAAGGACTGGGAGGACCGTGGCATCATCATCGAGGATACCGCCGATGACGGCTCGGGCATGCAGACCGCCTATGTGCCCTTCTGGCAGTTGCGCTCGACTTACTGGTGGCGCTCGACCTTTCCGGCCAACAAGGAGGTCCATGTCTCGCACCGCTACAAGCCCAGCGTCGGCGGCACCTCCTCGGTCAGCTTCTTCTCCGACGGCCAGTTCCAGAACCCGCAATATCAAAGCTACAAGAGCCGCTATTGCATGGACGAGACGTTCGACAACGCGGTGCGCAAGGCGGCCAAGGCGAATCCGGACGGCTATCCGAAATATTATGAGAGCCGGATCGCCTACATCCTGACCACGGGGGGCAACTGGGCATCCGGCACCATCGGCAATTTCAAGCTGACCATCGACAAGGGCAGCCCCAAAGACCTCGTCTCCTTCTGCGGCGACAACGTCAAAAAGGTCGGGCCGACGACGTTCGAGATCACCGCGAAGGATTTCTATCCCGAGCGTGACATCGACATCCTGCTTTTGGAGCCGTCGGACAATGGCGGGAATGGCGGCTGATGGACATCGCGATCTACGTCGCCATTGCCGAAAACGGCGTGATCGGCCGCGAGGGCGGCCTGCCGTGGCGGCTTTCCACCGATCTCAAGCGCTTCAAGGCCGATACGATGGGCAAGCCGATCATCATGGGCCGCAAGACCTATGAAGGGATCGGCCGGCCGCTGCCCGGCCGGCTCAACATCGTGGTGACACGCGACAAAGCCTGGCGCGCCGAAGGCATTGAGGTGGCCCACTCGCTGGATGACGCGGTCGCTCTGGCCAGGGTACGCGGCCGCTGCATGGCGGGAGCGGAGGAAATCTGCGTGGTCGGTGGCGGCGAGATCTATGCCCAGGCCTTGCCGCTTGCCGACCGGCTGCACGTGACCCATGTGCTGGCCAGCGTCGATGGCGATGCGCATTTCCCGCCGATCGATCCCAGCACCTGGCGAGTCGTCAGCGCCAAGGACTTTCCCGCCGGCGAGAAGGATAGCCACGCGACGCGCTACACCGTCTACGAACGCCGTCGCGACGGCCGTTGACGACGACAAACGGTCGCTACCGGCCCAAATCGGACGATGGCGGTGGCACATCGCGTTGAAAGCGTGCCAAGGCGTCCCTATAGAAGAACTACGTTAGGATTGCGCCGCAAGGCCTTGAGGGAACCGAAGCGAAAGGACATTCATGCCCTGGAACGACAAGAGCGGTGGCGGCGGCCCGTGGGGCGGCGGCGGCAATCAGGGGCCCTGGGGGCAGGGACCGAAGGGGCCAAGCGGCCCGCAGGGTTCGCCCCCCGATCTCGAGGACATCATCCGCCGCGGCCAGGACAGGCTGCGGCGCGCGCTTCCGGGCGGCGGCGGCGCCAGCCCGGCCGTGCTCGGGCTGATCGCGCTGGCCCTCATCGTGCTGTGGGCCTTCAAGGCGATCTATACCGTGCAGCCAGACGAGGTTGCCGTCGAACTGCGCTTCGGCCAGCCGAAGACCGAGCTCTCGCAGCCTGGCCTGCATTTCCACTGGTGGCCGATCGAAACGGTTGAAACCGCCAAGATCTCCGAACAACTCGTCAGCATAGGCGGCGGCGCGGCCAGCGGCTCCGGGCTGATGCTCTCCGGCGATCAGAACATCGTCAACGTGCAGTTTTCGGTAGCCTATCAGGTCTCCGATCCCAGGGCCTATCTGTTCGATGTCTCCGACCCCGACGGCATGCTGACCCAGGTGGCCGAGAGCGCCATGCGCGAAGTCGTCGGCCGGCGCCCGGCGCAGGACATCTTCCGCGACGACCGCCAGGGCATCGCAACGGCGGTGCGCGAGATCATCCAGGGCACGCTCGACGGCTACAAGACCGGCCTCCAGGTGAACGCGGTCTCGATCGAGGACGCGGCACCCCCGCGCGAGGTGGCCGATGCGTTCGACGAGGTGCAGCGCGCCGAGCAGGACGAGGACAAGTTCGTCGAGCAGGCCAACCAGTATTCCAACCAGAAGCTCGGGCAGGCGCGCGGCGAGGCGGCGCAGATCCGCGAAGATGCGGCGGCCTACAAGAACCGGGTCGTTCAGGAGGCGGAAGGCGAGGCGCARCGCTTCATCTCCGTTTATAACGAATACGCCAAGGCGCCCGACGTGACGCGTAAGCGCCTCTATCTCGAAACCATGGAGAGGATCCTGAAGGACTCGAACAAGGTCGTCGTCGAGCAAGGCAACGGTCAGGGCGTGCTGCCTTACCTGCCGCTGCCGGCATTGCAGCCGAAAGCGCAACCGGCGCCGGGCCCGATGGGCGTGACGGGAGGTAACCAGTGATGGCCAACCGTCTTCCCATCATCGCCGTCATCGCGGCCGTCCTTCTGTTTTTGCTCTATTCCTCGGTATTCGTGGTCAATGCCGGCCAGCAGGCGATCGTGCTGAGGTTCGGCGAGATCATCGACGTCAAGAACGAGCCCGGCATCTACTTCAAGGCGCCGTTCGCCTTCTTCGATGCCGACAGCGTGCAGATGGTCGAGAAGCGGGTTATGCGCTTCGACCTCGACAACATCCGCGTCCAGGTCTCGGGCGGCAAGTTCTACGAGGTCGATGCCTTCATCGCCTATCGCATCTCGGATCCGCGCACCTTCCGCGCGGCAGTGTCCGGCCAGGTGGAATTGGCGGAGGCTCGTCTGAAAACGCGTCTCGATGCGGCGCTGCGCCGTGTCTACGGCCTGCGCGACTTCGAGGCCGCTCTTTCGGAAGAGCGCGGCAACATGATGCGCGAGGTGCGCGATCAGTTGCGCCCGGACGCGACCTCGCTCGGCCTCGACATCGAGGATGTGCGCATCCGCCGGACCGATCTGACGGCGGAGGTCTCGCAGCAGACCTATGACCGCATGAAGGCCGAGCGCCTGGCGGAGGCCGAGCGTCTGAGGGCGCGCGGCAACGAGGCGGCGCAGCGCATCAGGGCGCGGGCCGACCGCGAGGTCGTCGAGATCGTCGCCGAGGCGCAGAAGGAATCGGAAATCCTGCGCGGCGAGGGCGAGGCGCAGCGCAGCGCGACCTTCGCGGACGCCTATAAGCGCGATCCGGCCTTCTTCGATTTCTATCGCTCGATGAACGCCTACGGCACGGCGCTGGACAACACCGGAACGACTATGGTGCTCTCGCCCGAATCCGAGTTCTTCCGCTATTTCCGGAATCCGGACAGCAAGCCCGGACCGGCGCCTTCCGCTCCACCGGCCGCGCCTGCGACGCAACCCGGCACCGCCCAGTAGCGGGCGGTGCAGGATTTTGTGGCGGCAATCGGCCTGGTCCTGGTGATCGAAGGGCTGGTCTACGGAGGGTTTCCGGCTCTGGCCCGGAAACTCGCCGCCGAGGTGCTGTCGATGCCGGAAAATATATTGCGGATCGGCGGGCTGGTGGCGATCGCCATGGGCGTCGGTATCGTCTGGCTGGTCCGCGGCTAGCTGTTTGTTTTGCGCAATTCCGGACGGAAAACCGCTAAGCACTTTTCCCGGAATTGCCTCGAATGAAAATTCCATGGTGCCGAAGCGATTGACGATTTATCCTTGGCCGATAGCTATAGCCGCAAACGTGCCTTATTTCTTGCCAACATGAGCAAGACGGGCGCCTTTGCGGATGCGCTTTTCCTTTTCAGAACCACCGGGAGGCCACGATGATATCCGACACCCTATTGCGCGCGGCGCGGCGCATGGTCTTCGCCGGCGCCACGGCATTCGCGGTCGGCATTGTTGCCGTTCCCTCCTTCGTCACGCCGACGATCGCCGCCGACGGGCCGCCCTCGGTCGCCGATCTCGCCGAGCGCCTGCTCGGCGCGGTGGTCAACATCTCGACCTCGCAGACGGTGAAAGGCACGGAAGGACCGGGCGCGGTGCCGATGCCGCAGCTGCCCGAGGGCTCGCCGTTCCAGGATTTCTTCGACGATTTCTTCAAGAACCGTGGCGGCGACAAGGGCGGTGGCGGGCAGAAGGTGCAGTCGCTCGGCTCCGGCTTCGTCGTCGATGCCGAGCAGGGCATCGTGGTGACCAACAACCACGTCATCGCCGATGCCGACGATATCGAGGTGAATTTCTCCGATGGCGTCACGCTGAAGGCGACGCTGGTCGGCACCGACACCAAGACCGATGTCGCGGTGCTGAAGGTCGACCCCAAGGGCCACAAGCTGACAGCGGTGAAATTCGGCGATTCCACCAAGATGCGCGTCGGCGACTGGGTGATGGCGATCGGCAACCCGTTCGGCCTGGGCGGCACGGTGACGGTCGGCATCGTCTCGGCGCGCAACCGCGATATCAACTCCGGCCCCTATGACGACTTCATCCAGACCGACGCCGCCATCAACCGCGGCAATTCCGGCGGTCCGCTGTTCAACGCCGCCGGCGACGTCATCGGCATCAACACGGCGATCATCTCGCCGTCGGGCGGCTCGATCGGCATCGGCTTCTCCATCCCCTCGCAGCTTGCCGCGGGCGTCGTCGACCAGCTTCGCCAGTATGGCGAGACGCGGCGCGGCTGGCTGGGCGTACGCATCCAGCCGGTGACGGACGACATCGCCGAAAGCCTCGGCATGGCGACCGCCAAGGGCGCCCTGGTGGCCGGCGTGATCAAGGGCGGGCCGGTCGACAATGGTTCGGTGCAGGCCGGCGACGTCATCATCAAGTTTGACGGCAAGGATATCCATGAAATGCGTGACCTGCCGCGCGTCGTCGCCGAAAGCCCGGTGGGCAAGGCGGTCGACGTGGTCATCGTGCGCAAGGGCGTCGAGCAAACGGTCAAGGTTACGCTCGGACGGCTTGAGGACGGCGAGAAGCTGGCCAGCGGCGAGAACGGCAACCCCGATCAGGACAAGGGCGACAAGGCAGCGCCTCCGGTGTCGACAGCCTCGGTGCTCGGCATGACGGTCGGCGAGCTCAACGACCAGACGCGGCAGAAGTTCGGCATCGCGGCCGACGTGTCCGGCGTGGTCGTCACCGACGTCGCCAAGGATTCGGCGGCGGCCGAGCGCGGCATCCAACCCGGCGAGGTGATCACCGAGATCGCGCAGGAATCGGTCGGCACGCCGAAGGACGTTATGGACCGGATCGGCGCGCTGAAGGAGCAGGGCCGCAAGAACGCGCTCCTTATGCTGGCCTCGAAGACCGGCGAACTGCGCTTCGTGACGATCAGGATGGATTGAGCGCGGAAACGCGCCCAACCAACTGGATTTCAACGAAAAGGGCGGCTAGCGGGCCGCCCTTTTTCGTGCCTGCCAGCCTTGGCGCGACAGCCTGTAGAGGACATGCCGCTTGAGATGCGGGTGGCTGTCGGGAACGCTCGGATGATCGAAATCGGCGCCTGCGTCGGGTTGCATGCCGAGCCGCTTCATGACGGCGATCGAGCGACGGTTGCCGGCAACCGCGAACGACACGATTTCGTCGACGCCAAGCGTTTCGAAGCCAAAGGCAAGCCAGACTTCCGACGCCTCGGTGACGTAGCCCTTGCCCCAGAATTCGGGCGCCAGGCGCCAGCCGATCTCGATCGTGCCGGGCGCCAGCACGTCTATGTCTTCCGTTCCGGATAATCCGACGAAGCCGATGCATTCGCCGGTTGTGGCAATCTCGGCCGCGGCGAAGCCGTAGCCGTCCTCTTCGATCCAGGCGCAGACCTCGTCCATCTTGGCGTCCGCCGCGGCGCGGTCGCGACGGAACGGGAAGAACTCCATCACGCGCTCGTCGGAGTTGATGCGGTGGAAAAGCTCGCGGTCGCGCTCTTCCCAGTTGCGCAGGATGAGGCGCTCGGTGCGGATCGGCTTCATTCGATGAACTCTTCGCGGCGATAGCCCTGGAGATAGAGCAGCGCGGTCAGGTCGCCATGATCGATGCGGATGCGCGCCTGCTCCGCCACCGCCGGCTTGGCGTGGAGCGCGACGCCGGTGCCGGCAAGACGGATCATATCGAGATCGTTGGCGCCGTCACCGACCGCGATGGCATCCTCCGTCGTCAGCCCGAGCCTCTTCGCGATCTCGAGCAGCGCTTCCGCCTTGGCCGCGCGGCCGAGGATCGGCTCGGCCACCATGCCGGTGAATGCACCGCCGTCCTCGATCAGGCGGTTCGCCTGGTTTTCCTGGAATCCCAGCATGGCGGCGATGCGGCTGGTGAAGACGTCGAAGCCGCCGGAGACCAGCGCCGTCCAGGCGCCATGGGCGCGCATCGTCTGCACCAGCGCGCGGCCGCCGGCGGCGAGCGTCAGCCGATTGACGATGATGCGGTCGACCACGGCGGTGTCGAGGCCCCTCAGCAGGGCGACGCGCTCGCGCAGCGCGGGCTCGAAGGCGATCTCGCCATTCATCGAGCGCGCGGTGATCGCCGCCACGTGGTCCTTGACGCCGATCTCGTCGGCAAGCTCGTCGATGCACTCCTGGTCGATCATCGTCGAATCCATATCGGCGAGCAGAATCTTCTTGCGCCTGCTTTCGGCGGGCTGGACGATGACGTCGACCGGTTCCGACGCCAGCGCGGCGCGCAGATTGGCGGTCATTTCGCCGATATCGGGCGTCTGCGGCAAAACGAGATCGCAGGCGACATCCTCTGCCAGCCAGTGAACGGCGCTTGCGCCGGCGGCCCGCAAGGCCATATTCGCAAGCGAGGCCGGCACGGCGCGGGCTTCTGGACGGGACACTAAAGTGGCGATCAGCGGCATCGAACATTCCGGCAGACAGGCGGGCGAGGGCCGCGTCAAGAACGCGATCCTGATAGCCGGGCCAACCGCCAGCGGCAAGTCTGCGCTGGCGCTCGATCTTGCCGAACGCAATGGCGGGGTCATCGTCAACACCGATTCCATGCAGGGCTATTCGGTTCTCGACGTCCTGACGGCGCGGCCGAGCGCCGCCGAGATGGCACGCGCGCCGCATTTCCTTTACGGCCACGTACATCCCTCCACCGCCTATTCCACCGGCGCCTGGCTGCGCGACGTGACGAAGCTGATCGACGATGGCGTCCTGTCGGGCCGTCCAGTCGTTTTCGTCGGCGGCACCGGGCTTTATTTCCGCGCGCTGGCCGAAGGCATCTCGGATATGCCGGATATTCCGGCGGCCGTCCGCGAGCGCTGGCGTTACGAGCTCAAGGAACAAGGGGCCGAAAGGCTGCATCGTCTGCTGATGCACGAGGACTCGGCCATGGCCATGCAGCTCAGGCCGACGGACGGCCAACGCATCGTGCGCGCGCTGGAAGTGCTCGACGCTTCGGGTCGCTCGATCCTGGAATGGCAGGCGGCGCGCGGCCGGCCGCTGATCGATCGCGACAGCGCGCGCTTCCTGGTCATCGAGCCGGACCGGCAGCAACTGGTCCGGCGTATCGAGGCGCGTTTCGACCAGATGCTCGACAAGGGCGCGCTCGACGAGGTGCGTCAGCTCGTAGCGCTCGGCCTCGACCCCGATCTGCCGGCGATGAAAGCGATCGGCGTGCGCGAGCTGCAGGCGGCGATGGCCGGACAGTCTGGTTTTCCCGAAGCGATCGAACGCGCCAAGATCGCCACCCGGCAATATGCCAAGCGCCAGTCGACCTGGTTCAGGCACCAACTGGGCGCGGAGTGGCGCAGGCTGCGGCCGGGCGACGAACCGGCGCTTCTGGACTGACTAAACGCTTTTCAATCAGCACCTTAAAATCCCCGGCTCTAATTCTCGCCAAGGTTGTCCGGGTTAACGGTCCGTAAGGTCCACCATGCCATAACCTCAGGGCTTGCAGTGCCGCGGGGAGTAGATGCGTTTCCATAAGGCGGAATCCGCATTTTTCGTTTTTATTTTTGTGATCCTGGCCGCGGGCCTGGTGACCTTCCACGCCTATGGCCAATTGCAGGACATCGCCGCCGACCTCGATACGGCATCGCGCGTCGACAAGATCGTCTATCTCAACAAATTGCTGTTCGTCACCGGCGCGCTGCTGGCGACCGCGCTGTTCTTCGGCACCTTCTTCATCTACCCGCTGATCCGCGGCCAGGTGCGGGAGGAGGGCAAGCTCAGGGCCATGACCGTTTCGCTCAGCGCCCGTTCGCAGACGCTCGAGCAGGCGGCGCTCACCGACGGTCTCACCGGCATGCAGAACCGCCGCTATTTCGACGATGCGTTGCGCGAATATCTGCATGAGTTTCGCCGCATCGACAGGCCCGTCGGGCTGATGATCCTCGATCTCGATCATTTCAAGCAGGTCAACGACACGCATGGTCACGATGTCGGCGACGAGGTGCTGAGGGCCGTCGCCACGTGTCTCAGAGACATGACGCGCTATCACGATGTGGTAGCGCGGCTGGGCGGCGAGGAGTTTGCCGTCGTCACCCCCAACATGGATGTCGAACTGCTCGCCCGGTTCGCCGAGCGCATCCGCAAGGCGATCGCCAACCTGTCGATCATGTCGGGCAATGTGCGTCTCAAGGTCACCACCAGCGTCGGCCTCGCCGTCTGGGACCACAAGGAGAGCGCGGAGGATTTCTACCGCCGCGCCGATCGCCAGCTTTATGAGGCGAAGAAGCAAGGCCGCAACCGCGTCTGCGCCTAAAATCTCATCACTAAATTCGTGAGGCTGGCCGTCTGGAGGCGTTTTCTGCGCTTCCAGTGCTCACGGACTGAATGTCCGCTCCGCTCCGGTTCTCGAAAACGACTCCAGTCGACTCAGCCTGACGAATTTCCTGACGAGATTTACTCTGCTTTCGGAGGTTGCTGGCTCAATCGTTGAACTGGCGCATGCCGAAGGTCGAGGGCTTCAGGCCATAGCGTGTGTCGAAGTCGTCGTCGGGCTGGACGCGAGGGGCGGCGGCGGCCGGCTTCTTGTAGTCCGGGTCGCCAGCTTGACGAGTTGAGTCCACGGTCTCGGCAAAAGCCATGGACTGCTGCGGCTTCGGCACGTTGCGAAGCCGCTCGACGATCATCGCCAGGTCGACGTCGCAGCCGTCCACGGAGGGCTCGATCTGCTCGCCCTTCGCGGTGCCGGGGATGAACTCCTGCGCCAGCTTCTCGAATTTCAGCCGCATGGTCGTCGCCACGCCTTCGCCGAAGGCGATGGCTTCGCGCTGGCCCATGGAGGACAGGAAGGCAAGCGTCGAGGCCGAGGAGTCGGCGATCGCCGAGCGGATGATCGCCTGGTCCTGCTCGTTGGCGAGGCGCATGGCGAAGAAGGTCGAGCATTGCGACAGGATGGTCGGGTCGAGCTCGCCCGGGCGCTGGGTGACGACGCCGAGATAGCAGCCATATTTGCGGCCTTCCTTGGCGATGCGCGACAGCGCATGCCTGGTCGGCGCGAAGCCGAGGCGCGGATCGGCCGGCATGTAGCGGTGGGCCTCCTCGCAAAGCAGGAGCAGCCTCAGCCGTCCCTCGCTCCACAAGGCCAGGTCGAAGGCCAGGCGCGCCAGCACCGAGCAGACCGAGTTGACGACTTCCGAAGGCATGCCCGCCATCTCGAAGCACGTGACCGGGCGGCCATGGCTCGGAACGCGGAAAATATTGCCGATCGTTTCGTGGATCGTGTCCTCGATCAGCCGCGAATTGAACATGAAGCGGTAGCGCGGGTCGGCGGCGGCCGATTCGATGCGCGTCTTCAGCGATTTCAGGGTCGGTCGGTCGTTCTTGGCTTCAAGCATGCCCATGCGCTCGTCGATCTGCTTGATGAGATCGGCAATGCGGTAAGGCACCGGCGTGTCCGCCGTCAGCGCGTCGCTGCCGCGCCTGACATAGGTGCCGGAATTCGGGTTGCGGTAGAGGTTCTTGGCGGCCGGGATCAGGTCGCGCAGGACATCCACTTCCTCGGGCACCGTCTCGCGGCCGCGAAACAGCACTTCGGCGAACTCCTCCAGCCTGAACATCCAGAACGGCAGGTCGAGCGTCTTGGAATCGACCTTGACGCAATATTCCGGCAGCGAGGCGGCAAACTCGTTGTGCGGGTCGAGGATGAGCACGCGCAGATCCGGACGCGCCTGGATCGTCTTGCGCAAGAGCAGCGAGACCGCCGTCGATTTGCCGACGCCGGTGGTGCCGACGATCGCGAAATGGCGCGCCAGCGTGTCGTCGATGGCGATGTTGGCGTCGATCGACTCATCCTGCGACAGCGTGCCGATGGTCACCGAATGGCGCCCGGCCAGGTCGTAGACCGCCTGCAGGTCGCGGCTGCGGATGCGGTGGGCGATGGCGCCGATATGCGGATAGGTAGTGATGCCGCGGTCGAACACCGGCCTGGCGCCGGGCTCGGCACCGTCACGCACTTCACCGACCAACTCGACGCTGACCTCGATCAGGTTCTGCCCATCGTGGTTCCAGTGAAGGTCCGACTTGCCGATGGCATAGACAAGGCCGACCGTTCTCGTCGAGCCGAGATTGATTGAGATCATCCTGCCAACGGTCCAGAGGCCGGTGACTGTGCCTTCGGCATCCTCTGCAAAGGCGCTGATGGTGGCGCGGGCGCCGTCGCATTGCACGACATTGCCCAGAATGCGCTTGTCGTTCTGCTGGATGTTGCGGCGTTCCTGCGAGGTCGGTTCCCCGACGGAGGCTTCGCGTTCAACAAACATCATGCTCTGGTCCCATTCCCCTGGAGCAGGAACCCTATCCAATCGGGGTTAAAGTCACGTGAGGTCGGATGGTGTAGGCAGCGTTAAGCCAGCCGCGACAATTCGATCGAACAGCCTCTTCCCCGTTTTCGGAATTCCGATATATTGGATGAATGGACGATATATCGAATGAGATCACAGCGACGATCGGCAGGCGCATACGTTCCGAAAGAACGATGAGGGGCTGGTCTCTGGCCGAATTGGCCGAGCGCTCGGACGTCTCGAAGGCGATGCTGAGCGTCATCGAACGCGGGACGACCAGTCCGACCGCGGCGCTTTTGGTGCGCGTCGCGGCGGCCTTCGGCATGACGTTGTCGACGCTGATCGCACGAGCCGAGACGCAAGGCGGCGGCGTCTCGCGCAAGGAGGAGCAGCCGATCTGGCAGGACCCGGCAACCGGTTACATAAGGCGGCATCTGTCGCCGGCATCGCAGATGCCGCTGGAACTGATCCGGGTCAGCCTGCCGGCAGGCGCCAAGGTCAGCCTTCCGGCGTCGTCCTACGCCTTCATCAAGCAGCAGATATGGCTGATCGACGGAAGGCTGGATTTCACCGAGGGCGATATGGTGCACAGGCTCGGGCCCGGCGACTGCCTGGCTTTGGGTGCCCCGTCGGATTGCGTCTTTCATGCTCCCGGACCCGATGCGGCGGAGTATCTCGTGGCGCTGGTCAGGGACTGACCTTGATGCCCCGACGGCCAAAACGCTCGCACAATGGCGGGCCGCCGCTCGACGACTATGACGGCCCGCCCTGGGGCAAGGGCGATGCCTATATTTTCCTCGCCTGGCGCGCCGCCCATGACAAGGCCTGGAAGGCGCCGAGCCACGCCGTCATGCTGATGCGGCTGGAGAGGGCCGAGCGGCTCGGGCTGACCTACGAGGAATATACGCTCGAGATCCTGGAGCGCGGCCGCCATCTCGGCGAGGAAGATGCCGACCGTATTGCCGAAATCCGGCGGGCGCGCCGGCGCAAACGGGCCAGCCATTTCGAATGACCCTTGTGCCCGATATCTCGTTGCCTGGAGAGCACCAGCATGAACTCCCTTGAAATCCGGGCGTTGAGCGGCGAGGCGGCAACCATCGCGATGCTCTCCGATCTGTTGATCGAAACGGTCGCCGCTGGCGGATCGGTGAGCTTCATGCATCCATTGTCAGTGGAGGCCGCGCGGGATTTCTGGCGCCAGTCGCTTGCCGCAGCCGCGCGCGGGGAAAGGGCGGTGCTGGGCGCATGGCAGGGCGATGCGCTTGCCGGCACGGTCACGCTGCTGCTCGGCTTCCCGCCCAATCAACCRCACCGCGCCGAGATCGCCAAGCTGATGACCGGCCCGGCCCATCGCGGCAAAGGCGTCGCGACCCGCCTGATGCGCGCCGCGGAAGAACTGGCAGTCGAGAAAGGCCGCACGCTGCTCGTGCTTGACACGGCGAGCGAAGAGGGCGCGGCGGGCCTCTATGAGAAGCTTGGTTTCACGCTGACGGGAGAAATCCCCGATTTTGCGCTCAAGCCGCATGGCGGGCTGACCGGCACGTTGATCTACTGGAAGCGGATAGGAGCGGAGGCCTGTACGCTATCTTGACCTTCCGGCAACGCGCGACAGAAGCCAGCGGCGAAAATCCTGCTCGGCGCCGGACAATCGCGATAATGACGGTCTCGTCAGGAAATGCCCCGATGGGCTCGAAAGCTCGAAATCCGAAAGCCTGACGAGCCCCTTGTCCTTGAGGGCTGTGTCGATCAGCGGGCGCGAGCCGAGCAGTGCTCCGGCGCCGGCCTTCGCGGCTTCCATCGCGGCGACGAAACTGTCGAAGCGATGCGAGCGGCGGGAATGGCCGGCAAGCCCCGCGGCGGCGAACCATTCCGCCCACATCTCGCGCGCGCCTGCCACCAGGAGCAGCGGCAATGACGTCCAATCGGCTTCCCGGGCGAGCGGCGGAGCCGCGACCGGGACAAGCCGCTCGACGGTCAGCCGGTCGGCCTCGCGCCCGGGAAAGGACCCGTTGCCGAAACGTATGTCGAGCGCCGAACCCGGCTGGTCGTAGTCGGTCGGCCGGTGGATGGTTACCAGATCGAGCCGGACCTGCGGCAGCGCCTTTGCCAGGTCGGGCAGAGCCGGGACCAGCACCAGAAGGGCAAACGAGATTGGAGCCCGGATCGAGACGGTCTGCAAGGCGCGCGGCTCGAACAGCTCGCTTGTGCTGTTGCCGATGGTCRCGAATGCCGACTGGATGTGCGGGAGATAGGCCGCCCCTTCCGGCGACAGCGCCACGCCGCGCGCCAGACGCGCGAACAGTCGCGTCTTCAGCCGCTCTTCCAGTAAACGGATATGCTGGCTCACCGCGGCCTGGGTGAGCCCCAGCTCCGCGGCAGCGGCGGTGAAGTTGGACAGGCGGGCGGCTGCCTCGAAACTGCGCAGCCAGTCGAGAGGGGGTATCGTATCGAATACTTTCTCAGCCATTAGAAATTTAGCGCCAATACCCGCAAAACGATAATTTGAATTATGCCTTCGATGAAGTCAGCATGCAATCCGTGCCCGTTGTGGCGGGTACAAAACGGGAGCTTTCAAAGTATGTTGATGAGGGTAACGCTGGGCGACGATGGGCGAACGATCGAGCTTGGCTGGCAGGACGGAGCGGTGAGCCGCTTCCACGCCATGTGGCTGCGAGACAATGCGCTGGACGACAAGACGCGCAGCGCCGGCAACGGCCAGCGGCTGATCACCATTCTCGATATTCCGGCGGAAACGCGGATCGGTGCGGCCTCCATCAGGGGCGAAACGCTGGAGGTCACATTCGTTCCCGAAGGCAAGGCCGTCAACTTTCCCGCAAGCTGGCTCCGCGCTCATGCCTATGATCGCAAGGAGGATCACGAGCCCGGCTGGACGGGAGGCGACGTACAGCGCTGGACGAAAGCCACGATGCAGAATTCCGTGCCGCGCGCTGCCTATGGGGATGCCAGCCGCGACGGCAACGTGCTGCGGCAATGGCTGGCAGCGGTGCGCCGCTTCGGCTTTGCCGTCATGGACGGCCTGCCCACGGAATCCGGCGCGCTGTGCAAGGTGGCCGACCTCTTCGGCTACGTCCGGGAGACCAATTACGGGCGCTGGTTCGAGGTGCGCGCCGAGGTCAATCCGAACAACCTCGCCTATACCAATCTCGGCCTGCAGGCGCATACCGACAATCCCTATCGCGACCCGGTGCCGACGCTGCAGATCTTGTCCTGCATCGAGAACACAGTGGAAGGCGGCGAATCCAGCGTCGTCGACGGGTTCGCGGTGGCGGCGGCACTTCAGGCGGAAAACCCGGACGGCTTCCGGCTGCTCTCTTCCTATCCGGCGCGTTTCGAGTATGCCGGCTCGTCGGGCGTGCGGCTCCAGTCCAAGCGGCCGATGATCGAACTCGGACCCGATGGCGAGCTCATCTGCATCCGCTTCAACAACCGCTCGCTGGCGCCGGCCGTCGACGTGCCGTTCGCCGAGATGGACAAATACTATGCGGCCTACCGCCGGTTCGCTGAGCTGATCGAGGATCCGGCTTTCGAGGTCACCTTCAAGCTCGAAGCGGGACAATCCTTCATCGTCGACAACACCCGCGTCATGCATGCGCGCAAGGCGTTTTCGGGCAGCGGCAAGCGATGGCTGCAGGGCTGCTACGCCGACAAGGACGGCCTGCTGTCGACGCTTGCCGCGATCGAGCATGGTTTCAAGGAGGCGGCGGAATGAAACCGAACGACCTGAATGCCGGCAACATCGTCGAATTCATCGCCGATATCTTCGAGCGCCGCGGGGCGGAATCCTATCTCGGCGAGCCTGTCACGATGTCGGAGCATATGCTGCAGGGCGCGTGGTTGGCCGAGCAGGATGGCGCGCCGGAGGAACTGGTGGCAGCGGCGCTGCTGCACGACATCGGCCACTACACCAGCGAGTTCGGCACCTATTCGCCTGACGACGTCGAGGACAAGCATCATGACGAGGCGGGCGGCGAGGTGCTGGCGCCTTTCTTTCCGCCGGTCATCGTCGAATGCGTCAGGCTGCATGTCTCGGCCAAGCGCTATCTGTGCGCCACCGATCCAAGCTATTTCGGCAAGCTGTCGCCGGCCTCGATGCATACGCTGTCGTTGCAGGGCGGGCCGATGAGCGCGGCGGAAGTGGCCGAGTTCCGCAGCAATCCGTTCCACGACGAAGCGGTGCGCGTGCGCATCTGGGACGAGGGCGGCAAGGTCGCCAATATGAAGACGCGAGCCTTCCGCGATTACGTGCCGTTGCTCGAGCGGGTGGTGAAGAAGTTCGCGGCTGAAAAGGCGGCATAGACGCGGAAGCCCGGCTGACCGGGCTTCCGCCTTCCGCGAGAGCGCTGTGCGTCAGCTCTTGTGATAGACCTCCTGCAGCCCATAGACCGGCGTCGGCAAGCCGACCTGCCTGGCTTTGAGCTGCAGTGACAGATACTGCGAGTAGTGCCGCGACTGGTGCAGGTTGCCGCCATGGAACCACAGCGCTTCCTGTTGCGTCGGCTTCCACATGTTGCGCTGCTCGCCTTCCCATGGGCCGGGATCCTTGGTGGTGGCGGAGCCGAGGCCCCAGACCTTGCCGACCTTGTCCGCCACCTCCTGCGAGATGAGATCGGCGGCCCAGCCGTTCATCGAGCCGTAGCCGGTGGCATAGATCACGAGGTCGGCCGGCAGTTCGGTGCCGTCGACGAATTTGACACCGGTCTCGGTCAATTCCTGCACCGCGGCGCCCGGTCCGCTCTTCAGCTTGATCGAGCCGTCGATGACGAGGTCGCAGGCGCCGACATCGATGTAATAGCCGGAGCCGCGGCGCAGGTATTTCATGAACAGACCCGAGCCGTCGTCACCCCAGTCGAGCAGGAAGCCTGCCTTTTCCAAGTCGGCGTAGAATTTTGCGTCGCGCTCCTTCATCTGCTCGTAGAGCGGGATCTGGAACTCGTGCAGGATGCGGTAGGGGAGCGAAGCGAAGATCATGTCGGCCTTGCGCGTTGTCATGCCGTTCTCCACCGCCTGCTCGGAGTAGAGTGCGCCAAGCCCGATATCCATCAGCGTGTCCGACTTGACGATATGGGTCGACGAGCGCTGCACCATGGTCACGTCCGCGCCGCCTTCCCAAAGTGCTGCGCAGATATCGTGCGCCGAGTTGTTCGAGCCGATGACCACCACCTTCTTGCCCCGGTATTTGTCCGGGCCGGGATGGGTCGAGGAGTGCTGCTGCTCGCCCTTGAAGATGTCCTGGCCCTTGTATTTCGGCCAGTTCGCCTTGCCGGACATACCGGTCGCCAGCACCAGCTGCTTGGGCTTCAGCACCATTTCCTTGCCGTCGCGCTCGACGACCACGGTCCATTCCTTCGTCTTCTCGTCGTATTTGGCGGATTTGGCGGTGGTGGAGGACCAATAGTTCAGCTCCATCACCTTGGTGTACATCTCCAGCCAGTCGCCGATCTTGTCCTTCGGCGCGAAGACCGGCCAGTTCTTGGGGAAGTCGATATAGGGAAGGTGATCGTACCAGACCGGGTCGTGCAGGCAGAGCGACTTGTAGCGCTTGCGCCAGGAGTCGCCCGGACGCTCGTTCTTCTCGACGATGACGGCCGGCACGCCGAGCTGTTTCAGCCTTGCGCCGAGAGCAATTCCGCCCTGGCCGCCGCCGATGATGACGACATAGGGCTGCTTGGTGTGGCCGAGCTCGGCGATCTCGTCGTCGCGCTCCTCGCGCCACGTCTTGCGGTCCTTGCCGTGTCCGTGCTTGGCGCCGAGGGGGCGGGTGAAGCCCGCTTTCTCTTCATAGCCTTTCAGCTCCGCCATCGTGGTCAGCAGCGTCCAGATCAGGTCGCCCTTGAACCGCACGAGGCCAAAGCCGCGCGCCACGCTCGTCTCGAAGGTGATCCAGGCGGTGATGACGCCGCCGTCCTCGCTCGCTTCCTCGCCCTTGGCCACCGACCAGCCGGTCGGCTTGGTGCTGGCCAGCGTCGCCCGCAGCATGTCGCGAACCTGGTCCTGGCCTTCCATCGTCTTCAGGTTCCAGGTGAAGGTGACGAGGTCGCGCCAGTAGCAGTCGGCCTGGAAGCAGTTGACGGCGCTGTCGATGCCGCCGGCTTCCAGCGCCTTGCCGAACTTGTCGAGCAGTGCCTGCGCCTTGGTGGTGGGTGTTCTCTCGAGCATTTGTTCTCCTCCACTTGCTAGAGTGCGCCATGAGCAGCAAGCGGCGTGCCAACCGTGGCGCTCATTATGGATTGCAATGGAATCAACCTGTTAGGACGCTCTTCCGTCGTCTTGCCTGTTGCGTTTCTGTTGCACGCGCTACGGCGCGCCACAGTCCTGCAGTATCAATTCGGTGCTTCCAGCCGCAGGCGCTTCATGCGGCGATGCACCGTGGTGCGGTCGACGCCGAGACGCCGGGCGGCTTCGGAAATGTTCCAGCCGGTTGCCGCCAGCACGGCCAACAGGGCGCCGCGCTCTTCCTCGAGCGAGGGCGCGCGCAGCGCGACCAGGCTGGCGGACGGGGCCGGCGGCGCCGCGCGGGAGGCGCCGAAATCGGGAAGGTCGGAAGGCTGGATCGTCTCGTCCTCGCAAAGCGCCACCGCCAGATCCACGGCGTTGACGAGCTCGCGGATGTTGCCGGGCCAGTCGTGGCGGATCAGCGCCAGCCGCGCCGCCGCCGACAGTTTTGCCGGCCGCCCGGCAAGACGTGCGCGCTCGCCGACCAGCCGTTCCAGCAGCCATTCGAAATCCGTGCGCTCGCGCAGTGGCGGCAAGGTCAGCGGGGCGGCGTTCAGCCTATAGAACAGGTCCTCGCGGAAACGGCCCTCGGCAACCAGCTGGCGCAGGTCATGATGCGAGGCGGAGATGACCTTGATGTCGACGGGCCGAGGCGCGATGCCGCCGACCGGGACCAGTTCGCGCTCGGCGATCACTCGCAAAAGCCGCGATTGCAGCGCGTAGGGCATATCGCCGATCTCGTCGAGGAACAGCGTGCCGCCGTCGGCGCTCTCGATCAGACCCTTGCGCCCTCTGGCCGTGGCGCCGGTAAAGGCGCCAGCGGCATGCCCGAACAGCTCGCTCTCGATCAGATGTTCCGGGATAGCCGCGCAGTTGATGGCCACGAACGGGCCGGCGCGCCCGGAACTGTCATGGATCGCCCGGGCGAGAACCTCTTTGCCGGAGCCGGTCTCGCCATGGATCAGGATCGGGATCGCGGTGCGCGCCAGCTTGGCTGCCCGCATTTGCACCGCCGTCATAACCGGGTCGCCGCCCGAAAGCTCGGCGATCGGTCCCGGCAGCACCTCCACAGGGGCGCGGCGTCCACTCGTCGGCTGCGGTTCGATGGCATGCGCGAACAGCGCGCTGCCGTTGCGGCCGAACACCAGCCGCTCCTCGGTCGGGCGGCCGCGCGTCAAATTCGGCAAGTCGTCGATATCCATGTCGAGGTAACGCGAGATCGGCTGGCCGATCGGCGAGGACGAGAGCCTCCAGTCGATGCCACCGGCTTGCGCCAAAAGCAGCGCCGCGCCGCGCGTCGTGCCGAGGATCCGGCCCGACGCGTCGAGCGCGATGGCCGCTTCCGGATCGACGTCGAGGAATTCGGGCGAACGTGAGAAGCGCAGCACCCATTCCGAATGCATCTGCGCCATCAAATTGGCGAGCTCRATGCGCCGGGCGGATGCCGTCACAAGGTGAAGGGCAAGGTTCTGGCTGACCTTCGGCTGCGGCGAGCGCAGCAGCGATATGTCGAGCACGGCGGTCAATTCGCCCTTGGTGTCGAAGATCGGCGCAGCGGTGCAGGAAAGCGGCGTGTGGGTGGTGTCGAAATGGTCGGTCTGGTGAATGGTCATCGCCTCGCCGGTGACGATGCAGGAGCCGACGCCGCAGGTTCCGGTGCGGCTCTCCGACCATTCGGAGCCGAGATAGAGCCCGGCCTTGCGCAACTGATCCATGAACAGCGGGTCGCCGAGAAAGTCGACGGTGACGCCCTTGGCATCGGCCAGCAGCAAGACGTAGTTCTGGCCCGCCACCTGCTTGAACAATGTCTCGAGGCCGCTGCGGGCAATGGCGATCAGCCTTTCGGACTGCTCGCGGTGCTCGCGCAACTGCGTGTCGGGAACGATGTAGGCTTCCGTCGGACGTGCCGGGTCGAGCCGATGCGTGTCGATGCAGCGCAGCCAGGATTGGACCACGATATCGTCGCGGGCCGATCGCGCGCCGGACAGCACCTGTTCGATTTCGCGGATATGCTCCCGCTCGCCAGCCATGCGTCCTCCTCGCACGTCCTTTGCCAACGCATAGTGGTGCGTCGGAGAGGCACGCTCAACTGTACTATGGTAGCTGTATCAAAGGAACGCGCCGGCGCCATTCTCACAGGCGGGTGAATTCGTACCGGACCCCATTGACGAGCCCGCGTTTTCGCCCTTATTGTCCGCGCCCATGAAAACGGCACTCATTCTCGTAGGCTGGCGCGTGGGCAAGGCGGTGTAACCGCCGGGCGAAATCCTCCCATGCGCATCCCACAGGCTCCCTCGGGGGCCTTTTTTATTGCCTCCAATCGAACTAAACGACCAGCAATCGCCAGACGGCGAAACAGTACGGGACCAGACCGATGAGCAACGGACAGAACGAGCGGCGCGAGATGACGGGCGCCGAAATGGTGGTGCAGGCGCTGAAGGACAATGGCGTCAAGCACATCTTCGGCTACCCGGGCGGCGCGGTTCTCCCGATTTACGATGAAATTTTTCAACAAGACGAGGTCGAGCACATCCTGGTCCGGCACGAGCAGGGCGCCGGCCATGCGGCGGAAGGCTATGCGCGCTCGACCGGCAAGGCCGGCGTGCTTCTGGTGACGTCCGGCCCCGGCGCCACCAACGCGGTGACGCCGCTGCAGGATGCGCTGATGGATTCCATTCCGCTGGTCTGCCTCACCGGCCAGGTGCCGACGTCGCTGATCGGCTCCGACGCCTTCCAGGAATGCGACACGGTCGGCATCACGCGGCCCTGCACCAAGCACAACTGGCTGGTGAAGGACGTCAACGAGCTCGCCGCCACCATCCATGAAGCGTTCCATGTCGCGACGACCGGGCGGCCCGGTCCCGTTGTGGTCGACATCCCGAAGGACGTGCAGTTCGCCAAGGGCATCTATGTGCCGCCGCAGACGGCGCCGCGCACCAGCTACCAGCCGAAGGTCCAGGGCGACCTGGAAAAGGTGAAGGCGGCGGTCGAGCTGATGGCCGGCGCCAAGAAACCGATCATCTATTCGGGCGGCGGCGTCATCAATTCGGGACCGGAAGCCAGCCATCTGCTGCGCGAGCTGGTCGACCTCACCGGCTTCCCGATCACCTCGACGCTGATGGGGCTCGGCGCCTATCCGGCATCCGGCAAGAACTGGGTCGGCATGCTCGGCATGCACGGCACCTACGAAGCCAATATGGCGATGCACGATTGCGACGTGATGGTCTGCATCGGCGCGCGCTTCGACGACCGCATCACCGGCCGGCTCAATGCGTTCTCGCCGAATTCGAAGAAGATCCACATCGACATCGACCCGTCCTCGATCAACAAGAACGTCCACACCGATGTGCCGATCATCGGCGATGTCGGCCGCGTGCTGGAGGATCTGGTGCGGCTGTGGCGGGCGACCGCCAAGACCGACAAGAAGGCGCTCTATCCGTGGTGGGAGCAGATCGCGAAATGGCGGGCGCGCGATTCGCTCGCCTACAAGATGAACAACGACGTGATCATGCCGCAATACGCGATCCAGCGGCTCTACGCGCTGACCAAGGACATGGACACCTACATCACCACCGAGGTTGGCCAGCACCAGATGTGGGCGGCGCAGCACTATCATTTCGACAAGCCGAACCGCTGGATGACCTCGGGCGGCCTGGGCACGATGGGCTACGGCCTGCCGGCGGCGCTCGGCGTGCAGATCGCGCATCCGGATGCGCTGGTCGTCGACATCGCCGGCGACGCTTCGGTGCAGATGACCATGCAGGAGATGAGCTCGGCGGTGCAGTATGAGGCGCCGATCAAGATCTTCATCCTCAACAACCAGTATATGGGCATGGTGCGCCAGTGGCAGCAGCTGCTGCATGGCAACCGGTTGTCGCATTCCTACACCGAGGCGATGCCGGACTTCGTCAAGCTGGCGGAAGCCTATGGCGGCCACGGCATCCGTTGCGACAAGCCGGATGAGCTCGACGACGCGATCCGGGAGATGATCTCRGTGAAGAAGCCGGTTCTGTTCGACTGCCGCGTGGCGACCTTGGCCAACTGCTTCCCGATGATCCCGTCGGGCAAGGCGCATAACGAGATGCTCCTGCCGGACGAGGCGACCGACGAAGCGGTGGCCAACGCCATCGACGCCAAGGGCAGGGAATTGGTGTAGGCGGCCACAAAGGCGGGGCTGTCGCGAGAAAGCCGTGCGCAAACAGAGAATTAGCTCAAAAGTCTGAAATCGAGATTCATCTTATGAACGCACAACACCTCCAACCGACCGGCTCCGCCTATTTCATCGCCAAGGAAACCGAGAAGCCGGAAACGCACACGCTTTCGGTGCTGGTCGACAACGAGCCGGGCGTGCTTGCCCGCGTCATCGGCCTTTTTTCCGGTCGCGGCTACAACATCGAGAGCCTTACCGTCTCCGAGACCGAGCATGAGAAGCATCTCTCGCGCATCACCATCGTGACGCGCGGCACGCCGCATGTGATGGAGCAGATCAAGAACCAGCTCGAACGCATCGTGCCGGTGCACCGGGTGGTCGACCTGTCCGTCCGTTCGCACGAGCTTGGCCAGGACCGGCCGCTGGAACGCGAGCTCGCGCTGGTCAAGGTCGCCGGCACCGGCGATGCCCGGGTCGAGGCGCTCCGCCTTGCGGACGCTTTCCGCGCCTCGGTCATCGACGCCAACACCGAGCATTTCATCTTCGAGATCACCGGCAAGGGCTCCAAGCTCGACCAGTTCATTGCCATCATGAAGCCGCTTGGCCTGGTCGAGATCTGCCGTACCGGCGTCGCCGCGATGAACCGCGGCCCGCAGGGAATGTGACAAGGACGACCAGCGCTCACACCGTTTCAACCTTGTCTCTGGTCCGGCAGTCCTCCGCCGGTGGCTTTTGCGCATCTGCTAAAAAAAGGACAGTAAGGCTGACATATCCGGGAGGATGACATGTCGCTCGACGCATTCCTTGCGCTGCTGGTCTACGCCTTCGTGACGTCGATCACGCCGGGGCCGAACAACCTCATGCTGCTCGCTTCGGGCGTCAATTTCGGTATCGCCAGGACGGTCCCGCACATGCTGGGCGTCAGCATCGGCTTTCTGATCCTGCTGCTGGCCGTCGGCTTCGGGCTCGGCGCGGTGCTGACAGCGCTGCCTGCGCTGCATACGGCGCTGAAGATCGCAGGCGCCGTCTATCTGCTTTATCTCGCCTGGAAGATCGCCATGTCGCGCTCGATGAGCGACGGAAAAGGCGCGGAGGGGCGGCCGATGCGCTTCATCGACGCTGCTGCCTTCCAGTGGGTCAACCCCAAGGCATGGGTGATGGCGATCACCGCGATGGCCGTCTACACCAATGCCGATCACCCGTTCGTCTCGGTGGCGCTGATCTCGATCGCCTTCACCGTCGTCAACCTACCCAGCGTTTCGGTATGGGCCGGTTTCGGCACGGCGCTGCGCGGCTTCCTGTCGAATCCGGCGCGGCTGAAATGGTTCAACATGGCCATGGGTCTGTTACTGGCGGCGACCCTGTGGCCGATGCTTCGCTAGTAAAGATGTCTTGATACTCAGGTGATGCCGGCGCACGGCTTTGCGTCTCGCCACTATTGGGCACGCTCGGCTCCCCTCTCGGAAAGGGCACTTTCGGTCTATTTTCGATCGGATGATGGCGCCTCATCCTGCTCGTTTGCCGACTGCCCAACATTTGTGCACTGCACATTAAATCTTCGTAATCCCGCGTTTTGGCCCTTTTCCGCCCGGGCCTTGTCCTATCTATTCGGCGAAAATCGCGGCAGACGGCCGTGAAACGAGCTAGGATAGACCACCGGGATCGGCGTGTCGGGTAGAGGACTCATTTGTCGATGCGCGGAAAAATCGCCTTTGCAATTGTCGCGGTCGCCTGCCTGGCGGGCGGCGGGCTCTATTTTTCGCCCACGACGTTGGTCAAGCTGCAGCAGCTGATTTCGGGCAAGCAGGCTAGCGTGGCCACCGCGGACAAGACGGCGAGCGGCGATAAAGCGGCCGGCGCCCCTGACAATGCGAAAGGCGACAATGCGAAAGGCGGCGGTCCGCGTTCGGCCTCGATCGTCGCCGCAGCCGCGACGACCGCTGATTTCCCGATACGCCGCTATGCCATCGGCTTCGTCTCTTCCCCGGAGGTGGTGAACATCAATGCCCGTGTTTCCAGCCAGATCGTGTCGATTGCGGTCAAGGACGGGCAGATGGTCAAGGCCGGTGATCTGCTCATTTCGCTCGATGACCGCGCGCTGAAGGCGCAGCTCGCCAAGGACCAGGCGCAGCTCGCCAAGGACCAGGCGATGCTGGTGAGCGCCCAGGCCGACCTGCAGCGCGCCAAGGACCTCGTCGCCAAGCAGGCCGGCACGCAGCAGACCTACGATCAGGCGCTGGCGGCGCAGAAGGCCGCGGCCGCCACCATCGACGCCGACAAGGCGACCATCGATGCCGACACCGTGCAGTTGAGCTACGCGACCATCTCGGCGCCGATCTCGGGCCGGCTTGGCGCCGTCAACGTCTCGGTCGGCGATCTGGTCACCACCAGCAACGGCAACTCAGGCAGCTCGACGCCGCTGGTCACCATCACGCAGATGGACCCGCTGCAGGTGAACTTCACGCTGCCCGAGAGCAATCTTGCTCTGCTGCACAAGGAACTGGCGAATCCGACGCAAGGCGACGTGACGCTGACCAAGGACGGCGATCCCACGGCGATCGGCAAGGGCACGCTCGATTTCGTCGATTCCAGCGTCGACACGGCCTCCGGCACCATCGCGACGCGGGCGAGCATACCGAATCCGGATCTTTCGCTGTGGCCCGGGCAATATGTGAACGTGGTGCTCGAGGCCGGCACGATGCCACAGATGACCTCGGTTCCGACGGTCGCGGTGCAGCCCAGCCAGAAGGGACCATTCGTTTATGTGGTCAAGCCGGACAACACCGTCGAGATGCGGCCGGTGCAGGTGGCGCTGACGGTGGGCCAGAACAGCGCCATCAGCGATGGTCTCAAGAGCGGCGAGAAGGTCGTCGTCGAAGGCCAGACACGGTTGAAGAACGGCGCGGCGGTGCATGAAGGCAAAGCCGCGGCCGGATCCGGCGATCAGGCATCGCCCAAAGTCGCGGAGGCCGACAAGGCCGGCGGGGCGAGCCAATGATCTCCGAATTCTGCATACGCAAGCCTGTCGCCACCCTTCTGATGTCGTTCGCCCTCATTCTGGGCGGCATTTTTGCCTACAAGTTCCTGCCGGTGGCGGCGCTGCCCAGCGCCGAATTTCCGGTGGTCAATGTTTCTGCCAGCCTGCCCGGCGCCTCGCCGGAGACGATGGCGACATCAGTGGCGACGCCGCTGATCAAGCAATTCGCGACCATCGCGGGCATCGATTCGATCTCGACCACCAATTCGCTCGGCCAGACCTCGATCGCCATCCAGTTCGTGCTCAACCGCGACATCGACGCGGCGGCCGCGGATGTCCAGGCGGCGATCGCGCGCACGCAAAAATCGCTGCCGCCGGAAATGACGGCGCCGCCGAGCTATCGAAAGGTCAATCCGGCCGACGCGCCGATCCTCCTGATGTCGCTGGTCAGCGACACGGTCCCGCTGACCGATCTGGACGCCTTTGCCGAAAACGTCATCTCGCCGTCGCTGTCGACCATCGATGGCGTCGCGCAGGTCTCGATCTTCGGCCAGCAGAAATATGCCGTGCGCATCCAGATCGATCCGACCGCGCTCGCCGCGCGCGGCATCTCGATCGATCAGCTGCAGGCCGCGATCACCTCGGCCAACAGCAACACGCCGCTCGGCGTCCTGCAGAACAACAAGCAGCAGCTGACCATCACCGCCAACACGCAGCTCGACAATGCCGCCGGCTTCTCCAACCTGATCATCGCCACCAAGAATGGTCACCCGGTGCGGTTGGGCGAGGTGACCCGCGTCGTCGACTCGGTCGAGACCACGACGACGGCAAGCTGGTATGACGGCACGCGCGCCATCATCCTGGCGGTCCAGCGCCAGCCCGACGCCAACACCGTCGAGGTGGTCGACAAGGTCAAGGCGATGCTGCCGTCCTTCCAGGACCAGATGCCGGCGGCAGCCTCGATCAAGCTGCTTAACGACCGGTCGACTTCGATCCGGCAAGCCGTCGGCGACGTCCAGTTCACGCTGCTCCTGACGATTGCCCTGGTGGTGATGGTGATCTTCGTGTTCCTGCGCCGGGTGACGGCAACCATCATTCCGGCCGTGGCGGTGCCGATCTCGTTGATCGCCACGCTTGGCGCGATGTTCCTGTTCGGCTTCTCGATCGACAACATCTCGCTGATGGGATTGACCTTGGCCGTCGGCCTTGTCGTCGACGACGCCATCGTCATGCTGGAAAACATCTTCCGCCACATGGAAGAGGATGGGCTGTCGGCCTTCGACGCGGCGCTGAAAGGCGCGCGTGAAATCGGCTTCACCATCATCTCGATCTCGATCTCGCTGGTGGCCGTGTTCATTCCGGTGCTTCTGATGGGCGGCGTCATCGGCCGTATCTTCAACGAATTCGCCGTCGTGGTGACCGTCGCCATCCTGGCCTCGATGTTCGTGTCGCTGACGCTGACGCCGATGCTCTGCTCGCGTCTGTTGTCGGTGACCAAGGCCGATCGCGAAAAGCATGCGCCCGGTCACAAGCCGGACCTCATCACGCGCGGCTACGACCGGATCCTGGGCTTCTGCCTGCGAAACACTTTCCTGGTGTTCCTCGTCTTCGTCGCCACCGCGGCTGCGTCGGTGTGGCTGATCCAGGTTTCGCCGAAGGGCTTCTTTCCGCAGGAGGATATCAGCCAGATCTCGGTGACCACGCTTGCGCGCCAGGACATCTCCTTCGACGCCATGGTCAAGCTGCAGGGCAAGGTCGCCGACGTGTTCTCGCATTCTCCCTATGTGACGCATGTCGCCTGGTCGGTGGGCGGCGGTCAAAGCGCGCTCAATCAAGGCCGGCTTTACGTCCAGTTGAAGGACAAGAGCCAACGCCCCGACATCGAGAAGGTGCAGTCCGATCTGAGGAAGCAACTTTCCAACGTGGCCGGCATCGAAACCTATATGCAGCCGGTGCAGAACCTGCGCCTCGGCTCGCGGTCGTCCGCCAGCGCCTATCAGCTCGTGGTGCAGGGTCTGGATACCGGCCAGACCGACATCTGGGCGCAGAAGCTGAACGACGCGATGGTCGCGGACCACACGATGTTCACCGATGTCACCAGCGACCTGCAGAACAACGCATTGCAGGCGTCGCTGGTGATCGACCGCGACAAGGCCGCCCAGCTTGGCATCGATACCGACACGCTGCGTTCGGCTCTCTATGGCGGCTTCGGCACCGACCAGGTTTCGACGATCTTCGGTTCGGCCGACAGCTATGAGGTTATCACCGAGCTCGACCCCAAGATCGAATGGTCGCCGGAGCGGATGCTGGCCATCCAGATGCGGACGGCGAGCGGCAACCTGGTGCCCCTCGGCGCCTTCGCGCATGTCGATCGTACGGCCGGCGCGCTGACGGTCAATCAGCTCGGCCAGCTTCCGGCGGTGACGATCTCCTACAATCTGCCGCAGGGCGTCTCGCTCGGCGACACGGTGACCCGCATCGACCAACTCAAAGAACAGATCGGCATGCCGAAGGAGATCTCGACAAGCTTTGCCGGCACGGCCAAGACCTTCCAGGATTCGCTGGCCAACCAGGGTTTTCTGATCGGCGGCGCGATCCTGACGATCTATATCGTGCTCGGCATGCTCTATGAGAGCTTCATCCACCCGCTCACCATCCTCACCGGCCTGCCGTCGGCGGTGCTTGGCGCGGTGGTGGCGCTGCGCTTCGCCGGCATGGACCTTTCGGTGATCGCGGTGATCGGCATCCTGATGCTGATCGGCATCGTCAAGAAGAACGGCATCATGATGGTCGACGTCGCGCTGGAGCTCAGGCGACAAGGCATGTCGGCGAAGGACTCCATCCACAAAGCCTGCCTGATGCGTTTCCGGCCGATCATGATGACGACGCTTGCCGCGCTGATGGGGACGTTCCCGATCGCGCTCGGCACCGGCGCCAGCGCCGAATTGCGCCAGCCGCTCGGCGTTGCCGTGGTCGGCGGCCTGCTCGCCTCGCAGGCGCTGACGCTGTTCGTCACGCCGGTGATCTACGTCTATTTCGAGAATTTCTCGGGCTGGCTGCTCAGCTTCTCATCGAGACGGAACCAGCCGGCGCTGCATGTGGTGGAAGGCGGCGAGCAAGCCTCGCTGTTTGACGGCGAGGCAGAGCCGAAGAAGGTGGCGGCCGAGTAGGAGCATGATCCCGAAAAGTTGCAGACTTTTCGGACAAGATCATGCCTCAGAAAACAAACCTGGAGCGAAGCCTCAGTTTCGCTCCAGTTCCGACTGGCCCAAGCCGTGGCGCTTGCGGCGCCATGCCGGCGATCGTAACCTTGGGCCATGTCCCATGATCATGACCACGACAACGAGCTTGATCCGTTCGCGGCGCGCGTGCGCGCGCTGGAGACGATCCTGACCCAAAAGGGCCTGATCGATCCGGCGGCGATCGACATCATCGTCGATACCTATGAGACCAAGATCGGCCCGCGCAATGGCGCGCGGGTGGTGGCGAAGGCCTGGAGCGATCCGGCCTATGCCGAATGGCTCAAGCGCGACGCGACGGCGGCGATCGAGTCGCTCTCCTATACAGGGCGCCAGGGCGAGCACATGCAGGCCGTGTTCAACACCGAGGAGACGCATAACCTCGTCGTCTGCACGCTCTGCTCCTGCTATCCTTGGTCGGTGCTCGGCCTGCCGCCGGTCTGGTACAAGGCGCCGCCTTACCGCTCGCGGGCGGTGATCGATCCGCGCGGCGTGCTCGAGGAGTTTGGGCTGACGCTGCCGGCGGAGAAGAAGATTCGCGTCTGGGATTCGACCGCCGAGCTCCGCTACCTCGTGGTGCCGATGCGGCCGAAAGGCACGCAGGGTTGGAGCGAGGAGCAGCTCGCAGGGCTGGTCAGCCGCGACGCGATGATCGGCACCGCGCTTGCCAAAGAGCCGGAAGGGGAACCGGCATGAACGGGCCGCAGGATCTCGGCGGACAGATGGGTTTCGGGCCTGTCGCGCCCGAGAAGGACGAGCCTTATTTCCACGCTGCATGGGAAAAGCGGGCGCTGGGCGTGACGCTCACCGCCGGCGGCATGGGCGCCTGGAACATCGACGAGAGCCGGCATGCGCGGGAATCGCTGCATCCCGCCGATTATTATTCATCGAGCTACTACCAGATCTGGATCAAGGCGCTGGAAACGCTGCTGAAGCGCCACGGCTTCGTCACCGAGCGCGACCTTGCCGCCGGTAAGGCGGTCGACGCGGCCGCGACACCGAAACGGGTGCTGAAGGCGGCGGATGTGCCGGCGGTGCTCGCCAAGGGCGGTCCGTGCGACCGGCCGGTCGCCACGCCGGCGCGGTTCCAAGCGGGCGACCGGGTGCGCACGAAGAATTTCAACCCGACCGGCCATACGCGCCTGCCGCGCTACGCGCGCGACAAGACCGGGAGGATCGAGGCCGTGCGCGGCGGCTTCGTCTTCCCCGACAGCAACGCGCATGGCAAGGGTGAGAACCCGCAATGGGTCTATACGGTGGTGTTCGACGGGGCCGAAATCTGGGGCGAGGGCGCCGATCCGACGCTCAGCGTCTCGATCGATGCCTGGGAGAGCTATCTTGAGCCGGCATGAGGCCAAGTTGCCGGCGGGTTTCGACGAGCCGGTCTTCGCCGAGCCGTGGCAGGCCGAAGCCTTTGCGCTGACTGTCGCGCTGCATGGCAAAGGCCTGTTCTCGTGGAGCGAATGGGCGGAGGCCTTATCGGCCGAGGTGAAACAGCCGGGCGCCGCGAGCGACGGGCACGACTATTACGAGCACTGGCTGGCGGCGCTGGAGAAGCTTTTGTCGCGCAAAGGGGTCGCCGGCAAGACTGAGGTCGATGAGCTTACCGCCGCCTGGGAACGCGCCGCGCACGCCACGCCGCACGGCAAGCCGATCCTGCTGGAGAATGATCCGAGGCTCTGATCGCAGGCTATGTGCCGCCAGACCCAAAAAGGTCAATTTATATTTCCGTTACCGCAGTTCGGATTTCGTATAAGCCCTTGGTTGCAGATATTGGAGCTGCCTGCGACCATGTAATCATGATGAAAATATCCGGCGCGCCATGGCCTTTGCTGCAACTCGCGATCGAGCCGAAGTCCAGGGCCGACGAGAAGAAGTTTCGTGCGGCCTTGGCAAAGCTGGCAGAGGAACGTTCTGACTTCGAGGTAAAACGGGACAAGGAATCGGGCCAGACCATCATCGCCGCGATGAATGAGCTTGACCTAGACATCATCTTCTATCGCTTGACCCGCGAGTTCAACGTTGCGGTCAATGTGGGCGCACCGCAAGTGGCCTATCGCGAGACGATCACCCACGCGCGCGAACAGGACTACACGCATAAAAGGCTATTGGCCGGCCAGGGACAGTTCGCTCGCGTCAAGGTCCTGTTCGAGCCGAACGGGCACAATCCGGATTTCATGTTCGTGTCGAGGGTTCCCGACGGCGCTTTCCCTGGTGATTATGCCGCCGCGGTCGAAAAAGGGGTGCGCAGCATCCTGGTCGCGGGACCCTTCGCCGGCTTCCCGATGATCGGCGTCAAGGCTGCTTTGGTTGATGGGGCTTTTCACGGGACCGACTCTTCGGCTTTGGCCTTCGAGATCGCCGGCCGCGCCTGCTTCAAGGAAGCCGCGCCCAGCCTCGGCGTGCAATTGCTCGAGCCGATCATGAAGGTCGAGGTGGTGACGCCGGAAATCTATGTCATCAGCATTATCGGCGACCTGCATGGCCGCCGCGGTCTGGTCAAGAGTCGGATAAGCCGCGGCGATGCCATCGTTGTCAACGCGACGGTCCCACTTGCCACCATGTTCAAGTATGTCAACAACCTTGACTCGCTAAGCCAGGGCCGCGCGACCTACACGATGCAGTTCGACCACTACGCGCCCGTTCCGAGGGCTGACCGCGATCCACCGCCGCCTCCGGCAGTCGCCGCCTACGGCTGATTTGATACCCGCTGGGCTGAGTTCTGTTCAAGGCACCCAGCGGTTTTGTTCTCTTTACGTTCCGGTTTGCGGCTGATAGCCTGAGGTGTCGGAGGCTTTGCTGCCGACAACGGTCGGCATTGCGGCCAATCTTGTCTTTCGCTTGCGAATCCGGTCTGTCGCACTGATGGAATTTTCTCCCCAACAGGATGAGGCTCTGAAAGCGGTTGGGCGCTGGCTCAAGGAGGGCCGGCCGCAGGTCTTTCGGCTGTTCGGCTATGCCGGCACCGGCAAGACGACGCTGGCGCGCTATTTCGCCGAGCATGTCGACGGGCAGGTGCAGTTCGCCGCCTTCACCGGCAAGGCGGCGCAGGTGCTGCGCTCGAAGGGGGCGACCAATGCCCGCACCATCCATTCGCTGATCTACAGGCCGAAGGGGGAGGAATCGGTCGAGGACGAGGTGACCGGCAAGACCTCGATGTCGCCGACCTTTTCGCTCAACCGGCAAAGTCCGATCGCGCGCGCCAAGCTCGTCGTCATCGACGAATGCTCGATGGTCGACGAGCAGCTCGGCCGCGACCTGCAGAGCTTCGGCACGCCGATCCTGGTGCTTGGCGATCCGGCCCAGCTTCCGCCGATCTCGGGCGGCGGCTTCTTCACCGAGCACGAGCCGGACGTGCTGTTGACCGAAATCCACCGCCAGGCGCGCGACAATCCGATCATCCGGCTCGCGCTCGACGTCCGCGAGGGGCGCGAATTCATGCATGGCGACTATGGCACGGCGCAGGTGATCGGCAGGGAAGCAGTCAACCAGGATCTGGTGCTCAAGGCCGACCAGGTGCTGGTCGGCACCAACCGCACGCGCCGCCGCTACAATCAAAGGCTGCGCGAGCTGAAGGGGTTCAATGCCGATTTCCCGCAAGCCGGCGATAAGCTGGTCTGCCTGCGCAACGACCCGGCCAAGGGGCTGCTCAACGGCTCGCTGTGGAAGGTGATGACCTCGTCGCGCGAGACGGTGAAGCCCGGCATCAACCTTCTGGTCTCGCCGGAAGAGGACGATCCCGATCGCGGCGTCGCCAAGATCAAGCTGCTCAAGGCGGCCTTCGAGGATCCGGACGCCGAGATCCCCTGGCAGCAGAAGAAGCGCTTCGACGATTTCGACTATGGCTACGCGCTGACCGTGCACAAGGCGCAGGGTTCGCAGTGGAACGACGTCGTGCTGTTCGACGAGAGCTGGGCCTTCAAGGAAACAAGGCAGCGCTGGCTTTATACGGCGATCACCCGCGCCGCCGAGCGGCTGACAGTGGTGCGCTGAGGTTTTTGGCCATCAGGTCGGCCTTGCGCCAAGCCACTGCCAGGCGGCTTCCTCATCGTCGACATCGAAGCGTCTGACTTCGAAAGGCAGCGTTTTGGGGAAGAGGCCGGTGACGAGGGAGGCCCAGCCCGGCTCGCCGATGACGGCGCAACGCACGACATGTTCCATCGCGTCTGCCACGCCCTGCCGAAGCGTGTCCTGCTTGATATTGGCCCAGTCGACGCTTTCCTCGTCGGTCAGCCTGATCAGCACGTCGATCCTCGGATGCAGTGCGTAAGCGGCTTCCAGCAGGCCGAACAGGTTTTCCGCGTCGGCCGGCGAGACATCGCCGACGACGTCGATGGCAAAAAGCGCGTCGCGGTTGGTCTCGATGCGGCGGATCGCCGGCACGGCTTCGAGGAAATTCACTGGCAAATCCTCACCTTAGCCTCCAACTATCCCCTGGAACACGCGAAACCCCCTATCTGTTCCCGTCAAAGGCGGTATAGATGCCCGCCGATCCACTGGACGCCAGCCCATGCCCGCCAAGCTTTCGGTCAACCTCAACGCCGTCGCCATGCTGCGCAACCGTCGCGACCTGCCATGGCCAAGCGTCACCGGGCTTGGCCGCATAGCGCTTGCCGCCGGCGCGCATGGGCTGACGGTGCATCCCAGGCCCGACGAGCGGCACACCAGGCATTCCGACCTGCCGGAGATCAGGGCGCTGATCGACGACGAGTTTCCGGGCGCGGAGTTCAACATCGAGGGCTATCCGACCGAGGATTTCCTGGCGCTGGTCGAAAAGCACCAGCCCGATCAGGTGACGCTGGTGCCGGACGATCCGGCACAGGCAACCTCGGACCATGGCTGGAACTTCGTCGCCCAGGCGGCGTTCCTCATTCCGATCGTCAAGCGGCTGAAGAAGGGCGGCTTCCGCGTGTCGCTGTTTTCCGATGCGGATCCGGACGGGGTCAACGCGGCGCGCGATACTGGTGCCGACCGCATCGAGCTCTATACCGGGCCATATGGAGGTTTCCATTCCGATTCCGCAAAGGCGGCGAAAGAACTGGAAAGACTAGGAAAAACCGCCGACGCTGCATTCAAGGCCGAGCTCGGCGTCAATGCCGGCCACGATCTGACGGTGAAGAACCTGCCGGCACTGGCCAAACGCATCCCGGCATTGGCCGAAGTATCGATTGGACATGGGTTGACAGCGGATGCGCTGGAGTATGGCATGGCCGGGACTGTCGGGCGGTTCTTGAAGGCCTGCGGATGGTAGGGGACTTTGAGTAGTTTCGGCAATCTTGGGGCGTCCCGCGTGTCGCGGCGACCGTGGAGCGTGACGAAACCGGTGAAGTGGGGTTCATGGTGCTAGCCAACGCCGGCGAAACGGAATCCCACGAGCGCTCGGGCCATGCCGAAACCGAACGGCAGCACAGCACCAAGGTCCTCATGCTTGGCGCGCTGGGCGTCGTCTACGGCGACATCGGCACAAGCCCGATCTACGCCTTCCGCGAGGCGCTGCATGCCTCATCCAGCTCGGTCGCCCGGCATGACGTGCTGGGCGTGCTGTCGCTGATCGTCTGGGCGCTCACCATCATCGTCACGATCAAATATGTCGCCTTCGTGCTCAGGGCCGACAACAAGGGCGAGGGCGGCACGCTGTCGCTGATGTCGCTGGCGCGCAGCGCCTATCCGCCCGGCTCACGCCTTATCCTGGTGATCGGCCTTTGCGGGGCCGCGCTGTTCTTCGGCGATTCGATCATCACGCCGGCGATCTCGGTGCTGTCGGCGGTAGAGGGCCTGGAAGTCGTGACGCCGGCGCTCGATGCCTATGTGGTGCCGATCACGCTGGTGATCCTTGCGGTGCTTTTCGCCGTGCAGAGGTTCGGCACGGGCAAGGTGGCGGCGGTGTTCGGACCGGTGACCGCGACATGGTTCGTGGCGATCGGCGCGGCCGGCCTCTATCATATCGTCGATGACCCGTCCGTTTTCCTGGCGATCAATCCGTATTACGCGATCTATTACCTGGCCACCACGCCGACCGGCGCCTTCGTCACCGTCGGCGCCGTGTTCCTGGCGGTGACCGGCGCCGAGGCGCTCTATGTCGACCTTGGCCATTTCGGCCGCAAGCCGATCGTGCTGGCCTGGTTCGCAATCGTCTTCCCTTGCCTGCTCTTGAATTATTTCGGGCAGGGCGCATTCGTGCTCTCGCATGGGGGCAAGCCCACCAACCCGTTCTTCCAGATGCTGCCGGAATGGGCGCTGATGCCGATGGTCGGACTTGCGACCGCGGCCACGGTCATCGCCAGCCAGGCCGTCATCTCCGGCGCCTTCTCGCTGACAAGGCAGGCGGTGCAGCTCAACCTTCTTCCCCGCATCGAGGTGCAGCACACATCCGAGATGCAGAGCGGCCAGATCTATATGCCAAGGGTCAACCTTCTGGTCGCGCTCGGCGTGATGCTTCTGGTCGTCGGCTTCGGCAGTTCGAGCGCGCTTGCCTCCGCCTACGGCATTTCGGTGACCGGCGAGATGCTGATGACGACGGTGCTTCTGTTCGTCGTCATGCGCTGGCTCTGGAAATGGCAGCTGGCGCTGGCACTGGCGCTGGCGATGCTGTTCGGCGTCATCGATCTCGGCTTCTTCTCGGCCAATGTCGTCAAGATCGTCGAAGGCGGCTGGGTGTCGATCACGGTCGCCTCGATCATGGGGCTGATCATGTGGACCTGGATCCGCGGTAGCCGCTATCTGTTCGACAAGACGCGCCGCAACGAGATCCCGCTTGATTTCCTGGCGGCGAACCTGTTGAAGAAGAAGCCGCAGCTGGTGTCGGGCACTGCCGTGTTTCTGACCAGCGATCCGCTGAGCGCGCCGACGGCGCTGATGCACAGCCTGAAGCACTACAAGGTGCTGCACGAGAAGAACGTCATC
Organism: Mesorhizobium sp. LCM 4577; assembly: GCF_001854795.2. Taxonomy (NCBI): domain Bacteria; kingdom Pseudomonadati; phylum Pseudomonadota; class Alphaproteobacteria; order Hyphomicrobiales; family Phyllobacteriaceae; genus Mesorhizobium; species Mesorhizobium sp. LCM 4577. Next base: position 139,318 of record NZ_MDDU01000046.1, read on the forward strand.
CTGTCGGTGGTGACGGCGCCGCAACCGGTGGTGCCGGACAGCGAGCGCGTCAAGCTGGAGACGGTCAACGAGCTGTTCATGCGCGTGACGCTGACCTTCGGCTATATGGAGCAGCCGAACATTCCGCGCGCCCTGGCCATCTGCCGCAAGCAGGGCTGGAAGTTCGACATCATGACGACATCCTTCTTCCTGTCACGGCGCTCGCTGAAGGCCTCGCCCAATTCCGGCATGCCGGTCTGGCAGGACCGGCTGTTCATCGGCCTGGCGCGCACCGCGGCGGACGCGACGGAGTATTTCCAGATCCCCACCGGACGCGTGGTGGAGATCGGCACCCAGGTGGCGATCTGATCTTCAAGCCGGCACTCAGCGCGTTAGATTTGGTCGGCAGGCCAAGCCGTGCGCCGGCGGCATGGGAGCCCTCACGTCAGGGCACTTGATATTGCACTGCAGCAAGCGTAGAGCACCGCGCGTTTTATCGGAGTGTCGTCCATGGCCCTTGCCAATGGTGGTGCAGACGCAGAACCCRCCGACCTGCCGAGCCACGCGGAAATCGAGCAGCACAGCACCAAGGTCCTCATGCTTGGGGCGCTGGGCGTGGTCTATGGCGATATCGGCACGAGCCCGATTTATGCGTTTCGCGAAGCGCTGGTGGCGTCTTCGCACGGCGAGGTCGCCGATCGCGGCGACATTCTGGGCGTGCTGTCGCTGATCATCTGGTCGCTGACGATCATCGTCACGATCAAATACATCATGTTCGTGCTGCGCGCCGACAACCGCGGCGAGGGCGGCGTGCTGTCGCTGATGGCGCTTGCGCGAAGCAGTTTTTCGACCCGCTCGGCCATCATCCTTGGGGTCGGCATTGCCGGCGCGTCGCTTTTTTTCGGCGACGCGGTCATCACGCCGGCCATCTCCGTGCTGTCGGCGGTCGAAGGCATGAATGTCGTCACGCCGGCCTTCCAGCCCTATGTCGTTCCGCTGACCCTGCTTATCCTCGCCATCCTTTTTGCCGTGCAACGGTTCGGCACGGGCGGCGTCGCGATGATCTTCGGTCCGATCACAGCCGTCTGGTTCCTGGCGATAGGCCTGTCCGGGCTGAACCACATCATCGCCGACCCGGAGATCCTGTGGGCGATCAGCCCGCACTATATCGTAGCCTTCCTGATCCACTCGCCCGACGTCGCCTTCGTCACCATCGGCGCGATCTTCCTGGCCGTCACCGGCGCCGAGGCGCTCTACGCCGACCTCGGTCATTTCGGCCGCAAACCGATCGTGCTGGCATGGCTGGCGATCGTGTTTCCCTGCCTGCTTTTGAACTATGCGGGGCAAGGCGCCTACGTGCTCGCCAAGGGGGGTATGGTCGGCCATCCGTTCTTCGAAATGAATGAGGGCTGGGCGCTGGTCCCCATGGTGGTGCTGGCCACTGCGGCAACCGTCATCGCCAGCCAGGCGGTGATCTCCGGCGCTTATTCGCTGACGAGRCAAGCGGTGCAGCTCAACATGCTGCCGCGGCTTGAAATCCTGCATACGTCGGAGAAGCAGTCCGGCCAGGTTTATATGCCGCGTGTCAACATGCTGYTGGCGCTCGTTGTGATGCTGCTGGTGGTCGGCTTCGGCGAATCCAGCAAGCTCGCCTCGGCCTATGGCATATCGGTCACGGGCAACATGCTGGTGACAACCGTTCTGCTTTTCGTGGTCATGACCCGCATCTGGAAATGGCCGCTGTGGCGAGCCGTGGCGCTGACCGTGCTGTTCGCCTTTATCGATATCGGCTTCTTCGCCTCCAACATCGTCAAGGTGTTCGAGGGCGGCTGGGCCTCGCTCGCGGTCGCCTTTGCCATCATCCTCGGCATGTGGACCTGGGTGCGCGGCAGCCGCTATCTGTTCGACAAGACGCGCCGGAACGAGATCCCGCTCGATTTCCTGGCGGCGAACCTGTTGAAGAAGAAGCCGCAGCTGGTGTCGGGCACCGCCGTGTTTCTGACCAGCGATCCGCTGAGCGCGCCGACTGCGCTGATGCACAGCCTGAAGCACTACAAGGTGCTGCACGAGAAGAACGTCATCCTGTCGGTGGTGACGGCGCCGCAACCAGTGGTGCCGGACAGCGAGCGCGTCAAGCTGGAGACGGTCAACGAGCTTTTCATGCGCGTGACGCTGACCTTCGGCTATATGGAGCAGCCGAACATTCCGCGTGCCCTGGCCATCTGCCGCAAGCAGGGCTGGAAGTTCGACATCATGACGACATCCTTCTTCCTGTCGCGGCGCTCGCTGAAGGCCTCGCCCAATTCCGGCATGCCGGTCTGGCAGGACCGGCTGTTCATCGGCCTGGCGCGCACCGCGGCGGACGCGACGGAGTATTTCCAGATCCCCACCGGACGCGTCGTCGAAATCGGTACGCAGGTCGCCATCTGACAGGCTCCGCCCCATCGGCCAAAGCAGTGTCGAGGGAGGCGGTAAACGGTCGAGGTGAAGCGCACCCGAGAGAGAAGCGCTCTCGGGTGCGCCAGTTTTCAGCCGAGCAATGCAGCCTTGTTCGCTTCGAGGAACTGCTTGAGTGTCCGCGGCTTGCGGCCCGAGAGTTTTTCGACGGCATCGGTCACCTCTGCAATGCGACCGGCGCGGGTGTTGGCATCGAAGGAGACGATGATGCGGGCGAAATCCTCGGGAACGCCGGCAGCCTTGACGCCTTCGGTCAGCGCATCGTCCGGCAGTTGGATAACCTCCAGCGGTTTGCCGGTCACCTCGCTTACCAGCGCTGCAATCTCGTTGGTGGTGTAGGCCTGCGGGCCGGTCAGCGTGTAGATGCGGCTTTCCTTGGAGCCGGACGCGAGGCCGGCAGCGATGGCGGCCGCCATATCGTCGCGCGCGCCGTGCGCGATGCGTCCGTCGGCGGCCGAGGTGTACCATTTTCCTGCCGAGATGGCGTGCGGCAGCGACATGAACAGGTTCTCCTGATACCAGCCGTTGCGGAAGATGGTGTAGGGGATGCCGCTTGCCTTGATCGCCTGCTCGGTGCCGTGGTGGTCGCCGGCAAACAGTACCGGCGAGCCCGGCTCGGGATTTGGCATCGAGGTGTAAAGCAGGTGCGAAACGCCAGCCGCCTCGGCCGCGGCCACCGCCGTCTGATGTTGCTTCAGGCGCCGGCCAGTCTTCAAGTCGAGGTCGCCGGTCGAGATGATCAGCACGCGGTCGGCGCCTGCGAACGCCTTCTCCAGCGAGGTCCTGTCGTTGAAATCGGCGGCCCGGACGGCGATGCCGAGCGCCGCCAGATCGGCTAGGTTTTCGGGATCGCGGGTGGTAGCGATGATGCTAGAGGGCGCAATTTTCTGCGCGCCCAGCAAGTGGTTGATGACGGCGCGGCCAAGCTGGCCGGAGGCGCCGGTGACGAGAAGGGTTTCGGTCATGGGAGGTCCCTGAAAATCGTGTCGAAGGCGGATCAAGTGACGGTCTCAAAAAGAGACCAGCACTAAAATAGGAATTGACCTCGAGCCGTAAAGAAGGCAGTTTTCCGGGAGGTAGGCACAGCCAGGGAACCACCTGGACGGCCTAAAGCGCGTCGCGATCTTTTCGGATTTGCTCCATGCGCTTTGGGTTTTTACGCATGTCTTTGCCCCGAAACCGGTTCCACTTTCGGGAGACATGCTTTGGTTTCGATCAGCGGATGTCGTGATGGATAGCAAGATCTTTAATCTGAAAGCCAAGCTCGAGGTCTATAAGGCCATGACGAACGGCGCCAACTTCGCCGATTGTCCGGTCCGCGACGTGATCCAGGGCATCAGCGGCAAATGGAGCTCGCTGCTGGTCATGGCGCTGGCCGAGAAGCCTTATCGCTTTGGCGAGCTGCGCCGGCTGGTTCCCGATATCTCGCAGCGCATGCTGACGCAGACGCTCCACGAGCTGCAGCGCGACGGCTATGTGCACCGCGAAGTTTTCCCGACCAAGCCGCCAAGCGTCGAATACAGCCTCACCGATCTTGGGCGCTCGATGTTCCTGCCGCTGCAACARCTCATTCAATGGGCCGAACTCAATCACGACGCGGTGCGTGACGCGCGCGCCGCCTTCGACGCCAACCAAGGCTGATTTCTCGATATAAGCGTCAAAGCGCCCGATTGATCCGGCGCGTTCCACGYGGGATTGTCCCTGCAGGTTCGGGTTGGGGGACGATGGGCAAGTCTAACGAGATCGCGATTGCCGGCGCCGGTCCGGCCGGGCTGGCGGCAGCGCTTTACCTCAAGCGAGCCGGGCACAAGGTCACCGTTTTCGAGCGCTTCGACGCGCCGAAGCCGGTCGGTTCCGGTCTCATCCTGCAGCCGACCGGACTGACAGTGCTCGCCGATCTCGGCCTGCTCGATGAGATCCTTTTGCTTGGCAGCCGCATCGGGCGGCTGCACGGCACCGATGCCCAGACCGGGCGCACGGTGCTCGAAGTCCGCTACGACGCGCGGCGCGGCCGCCGCTTCGGCCTCGCGGTGCATCGGGCGGCGCTGTTCGGCGTGCTCCATCGCGCCGCCTTGCGCGAAGCGATCGCCATCGAGACCAGTGTCGAGGTCGAGACGCTGGAGACGGTTGAGCGCGCGACGCTGGTCTGCGGCAACGGCAAGCGGCTCGGGCCTTTCGACCTCGTTGTCGACGCCAGCGGCGCGCGCTCGAAACTGCGGCACTTTCTCGGCGATACTGCCATGCCGCGACCGCTCGCCTATGGCRCATTCTGGGCGTCGCTCGGCTGGCGGGACGGCTTTGACAGAAGCGCGCTGCTGCAGCGCTACGACAAGGCAAGCATCATGGTCGGCGTGCTGCCGATCGGTCGGCCGGAGCCCGGCGCGCAAGACATGGCGGCTTTCTTCTGGAGCCTCAAGCCGGCCGATGCCGAACGGATAAAGGCCGAGGGGCTCGAAGCATGGAAGGCGAGGGTGGTTTCGGTCTGGCCGGAATGCGAGGCTTTCACCGGCCAGATCGACAGTTTCGAGCAGCTCTCGCTCGCCCGCTACGGCCACCACACGATGAGGCTGCCGGCCGGCCGGCGGCTTGCCGTCATCGGCGACGCCGCGCACTCGACCAGCCCGCAGCTCGGGCAAGGCGCGAACATGGCGCTGCTCGACGCCGCCGCGCTCAGTCATGCGTTGGCGCGGACGAACAACATCGACGAAGCGCTGGCGACTTATGCGAGTGCACGCCGTTGGCATGTGCGCGCCTTCCAGGCGCTGTCGTTGTCGCTGACGCCGTTCTACCAATCGGACTCCGCAGCCTTGCCCTTCGTCCGCGACCGCATGGTGGCGGGACTGGCGCGAATCCCGCCGGGGCCGCAATTCCTTGCCGCCATGGTCGCCGGAACCGTGATCGATCCATTCAGGCGGATCGGGCTTGCGGAGTTGCAATGGCCTGCCGCCGGATGATCCCGGACAGGTACGATCCTTTTGCCCGAAGGAAGGCATGCAGTCGCTGCGGATAGTCCGGGCTGACGGCTTCGCTTACCGATCGGCGTTCGCTCAGGGCATGGCGCCATGCCTGGACGAGCGGCTTGCCGTCGAGAGTGCCGAAATCGCCGATGCGGTCGAACGTGTCGAAATAGCGGAAGACCGGCCCGTAGACGGCATCGACCAGCGAGAAGCGCTCGCCGGCGAACCACGGGCCGCTCTGCCTTGCCGACAGTTCCGCCTCCACACGCCCAAACATTTCGGACAAGCCCCTGCTTTCATGCAGGAAAGCGGCTTCGTCGGCAGCGGAATAGAAGCGGCCGATGGCATTGAGGATGGCCGAGCCGAATTCGATCCAGGCGCGATGCCTGGCTCGCGCCAGCGGATCGGCCGGGTGCAAGGGATTGGCCTTGGTCTCCTCGAGGAATTCGAGGATGACGGCGGATTCGAAGATCACCTCCTCCGCATCGCCGTGCCGGACGCGGAGCAGCGGCACCTTGCCGAGCGGCGAGACGGCTTTGAACCATTCCGGCTTGTCGGAAAGGTCGACATAGACCCGCTCGAACGGCACAGCTTTCTCGGCGAGCGAGATCGCCGCCCGCTGGACGTAGGGGCACAAATGATGGCTGACGAGGGTGAGGCTGGCAGTCATCTCACTCTCCCCAGACATAGTTCAGCGCGCCGTCTTCGACGCGGGTCGACAGGAACATCAGGCGGGAACCCTTCGGCGCCGGTCCTTCGAGACGCTCGCCATTATCCATGTCGAATTTCGCGCCATGCCATTGGCAGACAAAAGCGCCGTCCTTGCAGTCCAGCGGTCCGCCGAAATGCAGGCAGACATTGGCCGCCGCGCGGATGCGGTCGCCGCTGCGCCAGACATGAACCTCGCGGCCAAAGAAGGGCGCGACCAGGCTGCCGGTTTGCGGGATATCGGCGATCTTGCAGATTTCATGTTTCATCGGAGAACTCCTTATCGATGCAATTGCATCTATATGAATGCATTTGCATCGATCGTCAAGCTTGATGCAGTTGCATCTACCTACTAGAGTGTGCCGATGACGAAAAAATCCCCATCACCCGAGGCCGTCGTCGCCTGGGCGCGCCTCGTGCGCGTCTCGCGCCAGCTGGTCGAGAGGACCGAGGACGCGCTGAAGGCTAACGGCCTGCCGCCGCTCGCCTGGTATGACGTGCTGCACGAGCTTGCCGAAGCAGGCGAGGGCGGGCTCAGGCCGTTCGAGCTGATCGACCGCGTTCTCCTGGCGCAGTACGGCGTCTCAAGGCTGCTCGCCCGCCTGGAGGCGGATGGCCTGGTGGAAAAGCTGCCTGTCTCGGAGGACGGCCGCGGGCAGACCGTCCGCATCACACCAAGCGGCCGGGAAATGCGCCGCCGCATCTGGACCGTCTACGGCGCTTCGATCGCGGAACTGATGGGCGACAGGCTTTCGGCCCAGGAACTGAGGACATTGGCCAGCCTGCTCGGACGGCTGCGCGATCCGCCGGCCGGCGACTAGCTGGTGAGCCTTTGGCCATTCCGCCGGGTCATTTTTCGCGCCATGGCCCTTGCGTCGGAAATCGGAATGCGCAATAAGCCGAACCGTAACGTACGGTACGCCTCTGGGGCGACCGAAGAAACGGGAAAGATTGTGCTGCAGGCAGGCGCCGACATCGACACAAGCGAAACGCTGACGGAGCGGCAGCAGGCCGTTCTTGACGCGGCGCTTCGCCTGCTGGTGGAGGAGGGCGACAACCTCACCATGACCGCGGTGGCGCGGCGGGCCAGTTGTTCCAAGGAAACGCTCTACAAATGGTTCGGCGACCGCGACGGGCTGCTGACGGCGACGGTGCAGTGGCAGGCCTCCAAGGTGCGTGTGACACCGGTCGATCGCAAGGGTCTCGACCTCGCGTCGCTGACGGCAAGCCTCGAACGCTTCGCTTTTGACTGGCTCAAGGTGATCTCCAGCGATACGTCGATCGCGCTCAACCGCGTGGCGGTCGGCCATGCCGGGTCCGGCAAGGATGACCTCGGCGCCATCGTCCTGCAGAATGGCCGCTTCGCGCTTGCCAGGCGGCTGAAGCCGGTGCTCGAAGTCGGCCGGCAGGCCGGGCTGCTCGATTTCGAGGACGCCGAGACGGCGTTCCGGACCTTTTTCGGCCTGGTCGGCCGCGACGTGCAGATCCGTCTGCTGCTCGGCGACCGGGTGGAATTGACTGAGGCGACGATCGGCGGCGACGCCCGCCGCGCGACGCAACAGTTTCTCGCTCTCTTCGGAGCAAACAACCGGCTGCAAAGCCACTAGAACCGGATGATTTCAGGTCAAATGGACCTGAAATCTGAATCCGGTTCTAAACCAAAGAGATAGAGCATGATGTCGTCCGAAAACCGCTTCACACTTTTCGGCATCATGCTCTGATCTTCAAAAGGGAAGGAACACCAAATGCGTGTCTATTACGATCGTGACGCCGATCTCAATCTCATCAAGGGCAAGAAGGTCGCCATCATCGGCTATGGCAGCCAGGGCCGGGCGCATGCGCTCAACCTCAAGGATTCCGGCGTCAAGGAGATCGCCATCGGTCTCAAGGCCGGCTCGGCGACCGCCAAGAAGGTCGAGGCAGACGGCCTCAAGGTGATGAGCGTGGCGGACGCCGCCAAATGGGCCGACCTGATGATGATGGCGACGCCCGACGAATTGCAGGCCGACATCTATAAGAACGAGATCGCGCCGAACATCCGCGACGGCGCCGCGATTGCCTTCGCGCACGGCCTCAACGTGCATTTCGGCCTGATCGAGCCGAAGGCCTCGGTCGACGTCGTCATGATCGCGCCGAAGGGCCCGGGCCACACGGTGCGCGGCGAATACCAGAAAGGCGGCGGCGTGCCGTGCCTGGTCGCCGTCAACCAGGACGCTTCGGGCAACGCGCTCGACCTCGCGCTCTCCTATGCCTGCGGCGTCGGCGGCGGCCGCTCCGGCATCATCGAGACGAACTTCCGTGAGGAATGCGAGACCGATCTGTTCGGCGAGCAGGTGGTGCTGTGCGGCGGCCTGGTCGAGCTGATCCGTGCCGGCTTCGAGACGCTGGTGGAAGCCGGTTATGCCCCGGAAATGGCCTATTTCGAGTGCCTGCACGAGGTGAAGCTGATCGTCGACCTGATCTATGAAGGCGGCATCGCCAACATGAACTACTCGATCTCGAACACCGCTGAATGGGGCGAATACGTCTCGGGTCCGCGCATCATCACCGCCGAGACCAAGGCCGAGATGAAGCGCATCCTGAAGGACATCCAGACCGGCAAGTTCACCTCGGAATGGATGCAGGAATACCGGGCCGGCCTGTCGCGCTTCAAGGGTATCCGCCGCATGAACGACGGCCACCAGATCGAAGAGGTCGGCGCCAAGCTGCGCGCGATGATGCCGTGGATCGCCAAGAACAAGCTGGTCGACAAGGCCAAGAATTAATTTTCGACTTCGTTATGCATCTGACGGGCCGGCGGAGCGATCCGCCGGTCTTTTTTCTTCGCCGGTGAGGCCAATCGCTGCAGCTCAGCCGTAATGCCAATGCGGCTTGGGCTCGGTGCCGGTGAACTCTACGCCGATGCGGTCCTCGCGGCGCCAACGCACCACCGCCTTGTAGCCGATGCCGTCGACCGGCACGTAGAGCAGGAATTCGTCCGGCACGCGCGCGTCGATCGGCACTTTCAGCTCCGCGCCGTTCGAATGCATGTTGCGCACCGTGCATCGCACTTCGGAGTTGTTGATGCCGGTCAGGATCGCCGCGCCCTTCAGCACGCGTTGCCTGTGTTGGTTTCTGTGTTCGTTTTCGGCCATGGCGAGCACGTCTCGCACCCCGTTCGCGCGAATCGTCATATTGGGCGACATCGGCATGGATGAATAGCCGCGGCCGATGAATTTAGGGTTATCGGCCGGCGAGCACAGGTTGCCGCAAAAGAGAAACGGCGCCGCGAAGGGCGCCGTTTCCTTGTCCGTGCTGGTGGGCCGCTTAGCTATAGGGCGACCAGCATTGCTTGCGAGGACCGTAATTGGGCTGGAAAGTATTGTCCCAGGCACGATACGACCGGTAGCGGTCATAGCACCAGCGGACATGCGCGCTGGACAGCCGCTCGGTCCGGTAGATGCGCCGCGGCTGGACGTAACGCGGGTAGGGATCGTAGTAGTACGGATCGTAGTAGTTGCCATAGACGCTGCCCAAGCCAAGGCCGAGGCCGAGCCCAAGGAGCGCCGCGTCGCCGCCACGGAAGTGCCGGTGATGATGACGCCGCCAGCGCCAGTCGCCGCCGCCGTCCCATCGGCCGCCGTCCCAGTGGCGCGAGAAGCGACGGTCGCCGCCACGCCATCTGAAGTCGCCGCCGCGGTGACGCCAACGCCAATCCTGGAAGCTACCGCCGTTGTTGTTGCCGGCCCAGCCGTCGCGCACGGGAATGATGTTCGGCGCGGCGGTATTCGTCGCAACGCCGAGATCGGGCTGCAGGATCGGTCCCGCGACCGACGGCGCGGTCACGCCGGCAACGAGGCCCAGGACCAGAAGCCCTGATCTCAGGGAAGAAAAAAGCGGTTTCATTTCACTCTCCAAGGAGTAAAGGCCCCACGCCCAGAACACCCCGGGGAAAGGCCTATTGTTGGAACTTTTCGTCTGAACGGGGGATGAACGGAAAGGTTCCATCAACCATGGCGAGCATCGGCCTGGCTCTTGTTTTCGCTCGCGCTTGCGGGCAAAGGTCACGGCCATGTCGCTGCGCCTCGCCACCTTCAATGTCGAGAACCTGATGAGCAGGTTCGATTTCTCGGGCTATCGCAACCAGCTCAACGAAGACCGCACGCTGGCGCTGTTCGACATCCAGAGCGAGGCCGAATACCGCATCCTCGAACAAGCTCGCACGATCGCCCAATCCGACGACACCCGCCAGTTGACGGCGCTCGCCATCGCGGCCACCCGCGCCGACGTCATCTGCATGCAGGAGGTCGACAACATCGAGGCGCTGAAGGCCTTCGAGTATGGCTATCTGTTCAAGATGGTCGGGCAGGGCTATCGGCAGAAATACACCACCGCCGGCAACGACACGCGCGGCATCGATGTCGCCGTGATGATGCGCAACGAGACCGCGCAAGGGCAGCCGATCGAATTCGTGCGCATGACCAGCCACGCCTATGTCACCTTCGAGGAGTTCGGGCTGTTCACGCCGGAACTCGCCGCGCTCGGCTATATCGCCACCGAGCGTATCTTTCGTCGCGACTGCCTGGAGATCGACCTGAAGATCGGCGGCGCGCCGCTGACGCTCTATCTCGTGCATTTCAAATCGATGGGCCCGCCGCGCAACGGGCTGGACGGCCGAGAGGCGTCGATGCCGCTGCGCATCGCCGAGGCGCAGGCGGTGCGCCGCATCATCGAGGAGCGTTTCGGCAAGGATCACGCCGCGAACAAGCGCTGGGCGATCTGCGGCGACCTCAACGACTACCGGCAGCGCGTGAAGATCGATGGCGACGCCATCGACGGCTATCGTTTCGAGGTCGTCGACGAAGCCCGGTCCTCGGTCGATGTGCTCACCGCCGGCGGTTTTTGCGAGAATGTCGTCGAGCGGCGGCCGGAGATGGATCGCTGGAGCTTCTACCACACGCGCGGCCCGGAGGAGCGGCATCTGTGCCAGCTCGATTATATCCTGCTGTCGAAGGCGCTGGCCGCGAGGAATGCCACGGCCGTTCCCGACATCATCCGCAACGGCCAGCCCTGGCGCACCATCTTCCCGCCCGGACAGGAGGTCGAACGGTTCCCGCGCGCCGGCTGGGACAGGCCAAAGGCCTCCGACCACTGCCCCGTGGTGATCGCACTGGACATGGCGTGACCCTTTTGAGCTTCGATCTGCCCCGCAACGTCATCCTGCCTGTCGACGCGATCGACGTCCGCCTGGATCCCGGCCCGCATCCGTTCGCGGTCAGCAATGCAGAGGCGATCGCCGAGAACTGGCGGCAGGAGATCACGGCCAATCCGGCGCTGTTCGACGGCACCGTGGTGCTGCTTTCCGAACTGGCTTATCGGGACAATCGCCTCGCCGGACGCTGCCATGCGGTGAAGTATTCGACCTTCCTGCTGTGGCGCAAGCGGCGCGAGAATTCCGGCGCCGAGCATGCCTATGCGCATGCCGTGCTGGTTGCCGGCGACAATGCGCTGGTGGCGATCCGCATGGGCCGTCACACGGTCAATGCCGGCCGCGTCTATTTCGCCGCCGGCTCGTTCGAGCCGATCGACTTCCGCGACGGCATGGTCGATGTCGACTTCAACATGATCCGCGAGGTCGGGGAGGAGACCGGGCTCGATCTGTCGACGGCCGAACGCGGGCATCGCTATCACGCGCTGTCGACGGCGAGCGGCACGGTGATCTTCCGCCAGTATCGTGTGACCGAAACGGCCGACGAACTGGCGCGCCGTGTCCGGGCTTTCGTCGCGGCCGAAGCCGAGCCGGAGATCGAGGGGCCGGTCATCATCCGTGGCGCCGGCGATCTGCCCGACGGCTTGATGCCCCACATGAAGCCGCTGATCGAGTGGCATTTCGGCGGTGATCGTTAGCACCGTTGCTCGGACTATTCGTGCCGCAGCGCGTCGATCGGGTCGAGGCGAGCGCCGCGCAACGCCGGGAAGAAGCCGAACACCATGCCGATCAGCGCCGAGAAGCCGACCGCGAGCAGGACGACGGCTGGGCTTGGCGCGAACGGTATCGTCAGCGCCATCGAGGCGAGGCCGGCCAGCGAAAGCCCGATCAGGATGCCGATGATGCCGCCGAGCAGCGACAGCACCGTCGCCTCGACCAGGAACTGGATGAGGATGTGCTTTTCATGCGCGCCGATCGCCAGCCTGATGCCGATCTCGCGCGTGCGCTCGGTGACCGAGACCAGCATGATGTTCATGATGCCGATTCCGCCGACCAGAAGGCTGACGCCGGCGACGGCGCCCAGCATGCCGGTCATGGTGGTGGTGGCGCTCGTCATCGCGTCGGCGATTTGGGTCATGTCGCGGATGGCGAAATCGGGATCGCGGTCCGGCGTGATGCGGCGCGTGTCGCGCAAGATGTCCTCGACGCGCGGCTGGAGCTCGGTGGTCGGCGTGCGGTCGTCGGCCGCGATATAGATGTTGTCGATGTCGCGGTTGCCGGCGATGCGGCGCTGATACGCATGCAGCGGCATCAGCACGACATTGTCCTGGTCCTGGCCGAAGCCGGTATAGCCCTTCGGCTCCAACAGGCCGATGATCTTGCAGGAGGTGCGGTTGACGCGGATGATCTCGCCCTCCGGATCGCCGGCGCCGAAGAATTGCTGGCGCACGGTTTCGCCGATCAAGCACACGCCCGTGCCGGCGCGCGTCTCGGAATCGCTGAACGGCCGCCCGGAGACGAGTTTCCAGTCGCGGGCGTCCAGGTAGGCACTGTCGGTGCCTGTCACGCCCGAGGTCAGGCTTTCGGTGCCGAAGATGACGCGGACCTGCTTTTGCGAGGCAGGCGAAATGGCGCGCGCGCCGCTCAGATGCGCGACGAGCGCGGCGACATCCTTCTCGGCCAGCGGCCGCACCGCCTGGTCGAGGCCTCCCGGTCCGCCGGGCCCCGCCGGCCGGCCGGCGCGAACGACGAGCAGGTTGCTGCCGAGCTTCGAGATGTCGGCCTTGACCTTTTCCGTCGTGCCGGAGCCGATGGTGAGCATGGCGATGACGGCGGCGACGCCGATGACGATGCCGAGCAGCGTCAGGAACGAGCGCAACACGTTGCGGCGGATCGAGCGCAGCGAGAGGCGGACGGTCTCCCAGATCACGCCGCTTCCTCCGCTTTCAGGGTGTCGGAGGCGACATGGCCGTCGAGGAAGCGGACGATGCGGCCGGCATAGTCGGCGACGTCCGCCTCATGCGTCACCATGACGATGGAGAGGCCGAGTTCGGCGTTGAGCCTGGTCAGCAGCTCCATGATCTCATGCGTGCGCGCGGTGTCGAGATTGCCGGTGGGCTCGTCGGCGACGAGCAGCGTCGGCCTTGTGACGATGGCACGGGCGATCGCCACGCGCTGCTGCTGGCCGCCCGAAAGCTCGGCCGGAGTGTGGTGCTCGCGCCCGACAAGCCCGACCTGAGCCAGCGCCTGCATGGCGAGCTCGCGGCGCTCGCGCGCGGCCACGCCGCGATAGATCAGCGGCAGCTCGACGTTTTCCGCCGCGGTGGTGCGCGGCAATAGGTTGTAGCCCTGGAAGACGAAGCCGACATAAAGGTTGCGTAAAAGCGCGCGGCGGTTGCGATCGAGGCGTCCCGCATCGACGCCCATGAAGGAATAGGTCCCCGCTGTCGGCGTATCGAGGCAGCCGATGATGTTCATCGCCGTCGACTTGCCTGAGCCGGAAGGACCCATGATCGCGACGAATTCACTTCTGCGGATGGCGAGATCGACGCCGGCCAGCGCGTGCACGCGGGCCTCGCCCTCGCCATAGCTTTTCCAGACCTTGTCGAAGGTGATGAGCAGGGGAGCCGACATGTCGTCAGCTCCGCTGCTGCGCGCCGGTGATGACCTCAGCGCCCGCGTCGAGGCCGGACGTGATCTCGGTCAGCTCGCCGTCGGTCGAGCCTATCTTGACGTTGACGGGATGTGGCCGGCCGTTCTCCAGCACATAAAGCGTGCGCGAGCCGTCGGTCGGCGCCTTCGTCGCCTCGCGCTGCCGGTTGGGGCGGCCCATGCGGCCGGTGAAAAGGTCGCTGAAGCTCCAGCCGCGCGCCTGCTGCTGCATCGGGCGATAACGGAAGGCGGTCGAGGGGACGGTCAGCACCCCCTTGGCCTGTCTTGTGACGACCGAGACCGTTGCCGTCATGCCGGGCCGCAAGAGAAGCTCGCCATTGTCCACTTCGAGGCGCGCATTGTAGGTGACGACGCCGTCGGTGGTGACCGAGGCATAGGAGATGTCGCGGATTTCGGCATCGAACGGCCGGTCCGGAAAGGCGTCGACGGTGAAGCGGGCGTGCTGGCCAGGCTTGACCGCGCCGATATCGGCCTCGTCGACCGCGGCCTGCAATTCCATGTTCCTCAGGTCGGCGGCGATGACGAAGAGTACTGGCGCCTGCAGCGAGGACGCGACCGTCTGTCCAGGATCGACCGAGCGCGTCAGCACGATGCCGTCGATCGGCGCATAGATGGTGCTCTTGGCGAGATCGGTCTGCTGCGCCTTGAGATCGGCCTGGGCGATGGCGAGATTGGCTTCGGCGCTATCGAGCGCTGCCTTCGAGCGGTCGCGCGTCGCCGTGGCCGCTTCGAGCGACTGGTCCGTCGCCATGCCGCGCTTGGTCAGCGCGCTGGCGCGCACAACGGCGTTCTCGTTCTCCTGCAAGGTCACCTTGGCGTCCTCGACGCTTGCTGCCGCCGCCTTGGCGGAGGCGGTGGCGCGCTCGATCTGGACCTCCAGCTTGGCGGTATCGAGCGTCGCCAGCACATCGCCCTTCTTGACCTGCTGGTTTTCATTGACCGCGACCGAGCGGACGATGCCGGACAGTTCGCTTGAGATATCCACCTGGGTCAGCGGCTGCAGCGTGCCGGTGGCCGATACTTCGACCGTGAGGTCGGCGATCGCCGCGGGCACGGTGGTGTATTCGATCCTAGGAGGGGCTGCGGCATACCATCGATAGAGGGCAGCGCCGCAGGCGACGATCGCTATCGCGAGCAGCGCATAGACCCAGAAGCGGCGACGCTTGCGGCTTACGCCCTTGCGGCCGAGCCCGAGCGCAGCCTCTATGGAAGTACCGGATTCCGCGTTTGGCGGATTGACAAGCTGGTCCACCCCAGACCCCTATAATGAAAAATCGACATCCCTATCGGTGCACAAATCAGGCCTCAAGGTTCGAATTTCAAATTAAATTTCCCCCATGTTGGGATTGAGGCAGATATTCGGACCGAGGCGAAAGGTTTACTCCATGGCGCGCGATTACTTGCTTTACGATGTGTTTACCACCGAAAGGCTGGCCGGAAATCCGCTTGCCGTGGTGCTCGACTGCGACGGGCTCGACAGCGCCGGCATGCAGGCCATCGCGCGCGAATTCAATCTTTCCGAGACGGTGTTCGTGCTGCCTGCGGACAATCCGAAGCACCGCAACCGTATCCGCATCTTCACGCCCGACTATGAAATGCCTTTCGCGGGGCATCCGACGGTCGGCGCGGCGATCGCGCTGACCGAACTCGCCGGGGAAGCCGCCGGCATTTTCGTGCTGGAGGAGAATATCGGACCGGTGCGCTGCGCGGTAAGCAAGCATGACGGCTCGACCTTCGCCGAGTTCGACCTGGCGAAATTGCCGGAACCGTTGGAGCTCAAGGCTGATCCGGAAGCGATCGGCGCGGCGCTCGGCCTTGCCCCGCACGAGATCGGCTTCGAGAATCACCGCGTCGCCTTCTGGTCGGCCGGCGTGCCTTACGTGACCATTCCCGTTGCCGGATTGGAGGAGGCGGCCAAGATCAGGCTCGACAACCAGGCATGGTCGGAATTGGCGCCCCGCAAGAGCGAATGGGCCTTCGCCAGCCCATACGTCTACTGCCGAGAGACGGTCCATCACGACAGCGCTTTCCATGTGCGCATGATCGTGCCCGGCACGCCGTCCTACGAAGATCCCGCAACCGGTTCGGCCGCGGCCGCCTTTGCCGGCGCCATCATGCATTTCGACGCCCCGACCGACGGAATCACGCAGCTCTGGCTCGAGCAGGGGCTGGAAATGGGCCGGCCGTCGCGCATCCGTCTCGAGCTCAATGTCGATGGCGGAAACCTGGCATCCGCGCGCATCGGCGGCCATGCGATCAAGGCGGCGGAAGGCAAGCTGTTTGTGTGACGCCTGCGGGCTTTTTTAGGCAGGCATGATCTTTTCCGAAAACCGGAATCCACTTTTCGGGATCATGCCATGTCGATTTGTCGGGAAATGATCCGGCAGGGCTAGACATACCCGAAAGCGGCGGCTATATGCGCCGCCGACGCTGGTTTTCCCGGCGGTGTGGGTGTGTAGCTCAGTTGGTAGAGCAGCTGACTCTTAATCAGCGGGTCCACAGTTCGATCCTGTGCACACCCACCAAAAAACTTCAAACAAAACAAATATTTACGCGAAAGGCGCGAAAGCGCCGTTTGGCGGAATGAATGTATAGTGAATGCAGGCACCGGTTTGCCTTGAGTTCACGCGATCTCGAACCTGCCGCATCCAGTGCTACAGCGCGTTTCACGCCTCGCCGACCCCTTACCCCTTGCGTGGCTTGATTCCGTCCCTGTGAAGGCGACGGACGGGAAGGCGAGGACGTTTCGATCACATGTTTCCATCCGAACATTCTTCGCAATTTCTAAGCTTCACGAAAACGTGATCTAACCCGAAATTGTGAGGCAGATTCAACGAGTTGTGGACGCTGCAGACTGCTAAAAGTCTGCACTTCACACGCAATGCCACGGGACGCCTCGGTATGACGAGTCATGAGGCGGCCTCGATCTGGGGTCGTGAGCATGAAAGGTATTCCGATGACGCAATCACGTCGACTTCGAGTCCGCGTTCAGCTTCTTTCGCGCAAACAGGCTAGTGAGCTTCTGGGCGGCATCTCCACCAGCACACTCCACAGGCTTGAAAAAGAACACCGCCTGTCTCCTATCCGGCTCAGAGCAGGCGGGCAGGTGTTCTACGACGCGGCTCAAGTCGAGTCTTTCGCCGCCAAGCGGGAGGGCTAAACCAATGAGTGACGCCGAGCGGATCACGCACGCTCTAGGCGGCAAATGGAACGGGAGCCAAGGCATCTGCTGCTGCCCCGCTCACGAAGACGAGCAGCCGTCCCTAAGTCTCTCAACAGGAAGGGATGGCAAGCTCATCTACCATTGCTTTGCCGGATGCCTACCAAGCAACATCAAGGCCGCGCTTGAGACTCGCGGGCTGTTACCGACCAAGGATCGACGACAACCACACCCACCGATCAATAAGCCGGACACATCATCGTTTGAAGACGACTACGACCGTTTCTGCAAGGCCCGTGCGATCCTTCGAGCTGCGGCCAAGAGCGGCAAGCAGCCTGTCGAGTATCTGCGCAATCGAGGCATAGAAAATTGCCCTGAGAACGCAATGCTCATGTCCGCTGTAGACAGCCGCAGGCTCTTGGATGTCGGCTTCCCCGCAATGGTACTGCCCATTGCGAAGGATGGCTTACTGATCGGCGCACATGTCACGTCACTGACGAAGGACGCCACAGCCAAGCTGGAAAGGCAGGCGGGCGCGGTGAAGAAGACCTACGGGCCGATAAAGGGCGGATTCGTGCAGCTAGGGGAAATCGATCCGGATGGCGAATTGATCGTGGCCGAGGGCGTCGAGACGACGCTCAGCGCAATGCAGTTGTCAGGCAAGGCGGGCGTCGCCGCAATCTCCGCCAGCAATATGCCAGCGGTCGAATTGCCGGATGGTCCCGACATCATCGTTTGCGCTGACGCCGACGACGCCGGCGTGGAGGCCGCTGAGAAGCTGACGAAGCGACTGGCAATGACCGGCCGGCGGGTCCGGAAGGCAGTACTCGATGGCGATCCCGGCTACGATTTCAACGACGCTTTGCGCGCCGGTGACGATGCGGCTGCAAAGGCCATCGAGGGAGCCAAATTGATCAGAAAACCGACCCGCGTCGAAGCAATCACGATGGAGGAGTTCATGGAACTAATCTTTCCGAAGAAAGAACACATGCTGTCTCCGTGGTTGGAGACGAGCAGCCTTGCGATGGTTCATGCCTATCGCGGGGTTGCGAAGACGTGGTTTTGCCTCGGCGTTGCGAGAGCGGTTGCGCGGGGCGAGGACTTCATGGATTGGAAGTGCCGGTCGGCGGGTCGTGTTTTGTATGTCGACGGTGAAATGCCGGGCGGTACATTGCAGAAGCGCCTAAAGGCACTAGGCGACATACCGGCCGGTAATCTGCATGTCCTGTCCCGAGAGCAGTTCGCATTGATGCAGCAGGATATGCCCGACCTTGGCACCGAGGAAGGTCGCGAAGTTCTCGATCGCATCATTGAACGTGCCGATCCGAAACTGATCATTCTGGATTCCGAGTCCACGCTCGTTCGCACCGGCTTCGAGAACGATGCGGATTCCTGGCGGCCGTTGCAGGCGTGGATCATGAAACACCGCTGGCGTGGTCGCACGCTGATCTATGTTGTGCATGATGGTTTGTCAGGGCGCGCCCGAGGGACGACAAAGCGCGAAGACGTCATGGATACGAGCATCGGGCTCAAGCTGGCGAAAGAGCAGACGCCTGACGAAACCACCATCGAACTTGCTTTCGACAAACACCGAAACTTCTTCGGGCAGGATGCCGAACCACGCGTTCTGACGTTCCGCGTCTCGGACGACGACGTGGAATGGGAAATGGAGATGCAGCGCGACGAGCGCAAGGAGCGTATCGCGCAGATGCTGCACGACGGGTGGAAGCAGAAGGACATCGCCAAGGAGCTTGGCCTGACCGAGGGGCGCGTTTCGCAGATCAAGAAGGAGATCGAGGCCGATCAGGCCCCGCGGCTGAAGACCGGCGAAAACGTCGTTCCTTTCAAGGGGCGCGACGATCTTTAAGGGCTTTAGCGCCCATAGGGTCGTAAAGAATTAAAGCCCTAAATCGGCGTTTTTGGGCTTTAGCCCCAAAGGAGCGCAAAAGACTAAAGAACGTAAGGAATGAAAATGATCAAAAGATTTAGCAGCATGTGGGCCGTCCCCCTACGGGGGACGCTCCAAGCTAAAGAAGCGCTAAACATACAGAAACGAGTGAAACTGAGTTCACCTTTTTGCGGGAAGAAATTCATCATGTGTGGTGCGGAAAGCGAATATCGACAAGCAGTGGCCGATTGCCGAATAGCCGGGAGCGCTGATATGAAAGCGTATGGGGCAGCGTGGGCAGTTTTACTGGAAATGGTTCAAAGGTGTCGTTTGGTCAGCGCCAAACGCGACTGACTTTTGGGCGGGTATCATCGGCATCATTGGGCAGATCGTCGCCCATTTCGTACCAGATGTCGGCGCCCTAATGACGACCTACCTCTGGGAGCTCCCAATCTGGGTTTTTGGCGCAATCGTGATCCTGCGGTTATTCGCAGTTCCATTCCAGATTTGGAAAGAAGATCAGGCTCAGATAGCCGCTCTGACTGCGCATGGCCCCGACCGCCAGCGCCTCATCATCAAAAACCGCCTTGGCGCGTTCCTAGAGGAAGCCAGAGAACTAACGGCTCAATGCCACAACACCGAAGATGCGGCAGCACTGGAAGCGAGGATGAACCAACTTCTCACCAGCGCCGGCACGTTCATCGAGACATCGTTAGGGGCTGGCGAGGCGGCGCTGTTTCGCAATTCTGTGGGGACATCGACGATCTATTCGGCCTCGGGCAAGCCAAATGAAAGGCTTAGGATTGGGATGACGTGGCGCATGGAGCGGCTAGTTCAAATCATACAGCGCGTGGATACGGTGCCGATCAACGTCGATTTCAATCCGAATGCCTTCATCTAAGCAAGCAAAATAGAACGTTTAATATTCGATCAGGTGGTACTGTTGCTGTACCCCTTGCAATACAACGATAGTTTCAACAAAGTTTGACGAAAAAGAATACTATATTAAATTTAGGTGCATGAATGAAGCACATAAACAGGCAATGCGAGAAGGTCGCGAACGCTCCCCGCGTTTCGGAAAAAGCCTGTTTAGCGCCAACGATGCGAGGGGCTATGCTGCATTGCGCGCCCTTGGAATCGATTGTCGAACGCGCAAGGCAAGGCGTTGGGCGGCATACTACGCGCAGTTCATAGACCAGACAGGCGGCAAGCACGCGAAACTCGTTGAGACGCTGTGTGGTCTGCTGATCGAACGCGAAGACCTGCAGCGTCGTCAGCTTAAGGGCGATGGCCACGACCACACGTTCATGCTTGCGAAAGTCTCGCAATCAATCGTCTCCACGATGGATCGCCTCGGCATCGTCAAGAAGGTCGAGAAGGAGCGTCGCCCTCTACGTGAGACGCTCATGGAGCGCGCGAATGATTGAGCGCGTCCGCATCGAAGTGCCACAGCGCAGGCAGGCGTTGTCGAGGGTAAGGACCCCCGCAACCTCTTCGACACCTTCTCACGCCTCTAAAAACGACGCTGAGAGCCCATTCGGGCGAGGTCTACATGTTGCGATGTGCGATGACAGGCTCTTTGGCCTCACATTCGCACAGGAAAGCTTTTGGACGTGGCGAACTGTTGCCAAACTGATCGACGGCCTGCCACTTGATCGACGCGAACTCCAACTGTTCCGTGAATGCACCGGTCGCACCAAGCCTCCCAAGGGTGGCGTTCATCGTCTGATCCTCCTTGTCGGGCGACGCGGAGGGAAGGACAGGTTCCTGAGCGCTGTTGCGGCGTATCGCGCCCTTCTGGCAAGCGATTGGCCGAAGACTTTGTCGGCCGGCGAACAAGCAGTGGTTCAATTGCTCGGGAAGGACAAGGCGCAGGGCGCCATCCTCTACAGGTACTGTCGCGGCCTTGTCCTGTCGTCATCCATCCTCGCCGACCAAATCGTCCGCGACACCCAAGGCGGCATCATCGAGTTCACCAACGGGGCGGCAATCGAGATCGGTACCAACGATGTTGGCGCGCTGCGCGGGCGATCGTCGATTGGCGTCCTCGGGACGGAGTGCTGTTTCTGGCGCACGGACAGCGACCACCTGTCGAGCGACGAGGAAATCGTGCTTGCCGCCGAACCTGCAATGGCGATGGACCCGACAGGCGGCGTCCTGATCATGGCGTCCAGTACCTACAGAAAACGGGGCTGGATGTTCAAACAGTACCAATCCCTTTTCGGCAATGACGCATCGGACGATGTGGTCTGGATTGCGCCATCACGCGTCATKAACCCGGTCTTACGGGAATCGTTCATTGCAAAGGCAATCGAACGCGATGGTTCAAAGGCGCGCGCCGAGTACCTGTCGGAATGGCGCGAGGATGTCTCCGATTTCCTGCCCGCCGACATCATTGAGTCAGCGACGGATCAAAAGGTCATCGAACGTCCGCCGAAGGACGGCATCAGGTATTTCGCGTTCACGGATGCGGCAGGGGGAAGCGGCCAGGACAGTTTCACGATTGCGATAGGTCATCATGATCGCGAGGCAGACCGACTCGTTGTTGATGCCATGCGCGAACGCAAGCCGCGCTTCGCTCCGGGCGAGGTCGTCCACGAGTTTGCCGCCTTGTTGAAGCAGTATCGAGTTTTCGAGGTTCACGGTGATCGGTTTGCCGGGGCCTTTCATTCCGACGAGTGGACGCGTCGAGGCATCACCTATCGGGATTCCTCGCATTCCAAATCCGAGATCTATCTCGGCGCTTTGCCCTTGTTGATGAACGGGCGCGCACGCCTCCTCGACAGTGAGCGACTGAGGTCGCAGCTGACAGGACTCGAACGACGGGTCGGCGAAGGCGGGCGGGAACATGTCGATCATTCACCCGGCCAGCACGACGACCTTTCCAATGCCGTTTGCGGGCTATTGGTTCACTTGGCCGACCTGAATGCCAGCCAACCGCGCGGGGCCTTCATCGCGCCTTCGATCATAAGTTCAGACGGCCCTGACAGCTACGCCCGAAGGCCACGCGGCGCTCCCGATCCATTTTGGTCGCCGGATTGAGGAGCATCAGGATGCATTAGCGAGGGCTAATTATACGAGGACGAGAAGGAACACATCATGAACCACCATTCGAAAACCAAGTATGCCCCGCCTGGACGCCTCGCCCATCTGGCGGCCTTGATCAAGGACATCGAGGCCGAGGTCGCCGACATCGACAAGATGCTCGATACGGCGTCCTCGACGAGCAAGTTCATGGCCATTGCAGGTCCGGTCGGTGGGGGACTGGGGTCCGCATCGGCAGACCGAGTTCAATCATTCAGGTGGGTTCGTGGACAGCTTCTTGGGGAGCTTCGCGATGCACAGGACGAGCTTGGTCATACAGTCGAGGCGCTGGCCGCGGAGGAGGACGTTGAACGCATCGAAAAACGGCAGCGCCAAATCGAAATCGAGGTTGCCCACAGACGAGAGGCCCTAGGCCGCGCCGTCGCGAACTTCCTTGATCAGGGTGAATACAGACAGGCCGCCCTTTATGCCCGCGAGCGTGCCTTGCTGAGGGCAGCTATCAACAGGGAGTTTGGAAAATGAAAAAGCGAGTGATGCATGATCTTGAGATCGCCGAGTTAAGCGCTGTGACCAGTCCGGCACAGATCCACGCCAAGGCGATGATTGCGAAATCAGTCACCAAGCAGAAGGACGACGTGCTCTCCTTCGATACTTTCGAGGCGGCTTGCGAACATCTGCGAAAGACTGGCCTGGCTGGAACGGAAGCGATGACAGCCGCCCGTCATGCTTACCCATCCTTGTTCACCAAGCTGCAAAGTCGCGATCACACAGAGACCGATGACGAGGCCGACGTGAAGAAGGCCCGCGAAGGACGGGCGCGGCAGGCCCAGATCGATGTTCTGGTGACCAGTACTGCCTTGGGTAAGCGGATCAGTCGCACGGAGGCGGTGAGATTGGTCCACAAGTCGAACCCGGAGCTGTTCGAGGATTGATCGCGAATTCTCGTGCCGCTCGTCACGAGAAGGTCCGGCGGGTTTTTCTTCTTCTTCCCGCTTGTCATGTCGCCTGCCTGACCGCGACTGGGCCATATGGTCGGGCAAAATGGGCGCTGGATTCCACCAGTACCGGTCCGGCGTCCTTTTGGGGGCAATGCAAGGGCTTGGTTGTTGCCACGATACGAGCTTTGCATTGCCTCCCTTTTTCAGGGGCAAGGGGAGGCATTGGGCGTTCGACGACACGTTCACCCGCKACACACGCCCGTGCTGCTGTAGCGCCCCGCTGTGACATCGTAAAAAGTTGGGGGTGCAATGATGGACAAACGATTGAATTTGCGTAGTGTCCCGGCATGGGGGAGATTTCAGCGCACATAATACTCAATCTGCAAACGAAGGAGCCAATAGAACTTGGTGACTTCGTCGGGACGTTTGTCGCGATGGGAAACGACTACGAGCGGTTCATTGCCGAGCGTGGATTGAGCGACAAGACCGAAGCGAAGATATACGTCAAAGAAGTTCGTAAGGGCAGCATCGAGGCTGATCTCGTGCCTTGGGTCTCGTTATTCGCGCCCTTTATCAGCCAGATGGACGCGGTGATGCTGGTCGAGGACTTCGTTCGACGGTGGGGTGGCCGCATTCATACCCTGCTCAACGGCACCAAGGACGAGCTTCCGCAAACATCGGGCGAATTGAAAGATTGGGCTAGGGCCGTCGAGGCAATCGCAAAAGATCCTGACGGGAAGGCAACGATCAAGGCGGCGGTATTCGAAGACGGCAAGCGTCAGATACGAGCGGCAGTCGAGTTCGACACCAAGCAAGCAAAACGCGCGATGAACCTGATAGAGGAACGCAGACAGCAGATCGAGCATCAATCGACCGGCCAGCGCAGCAGGGTCCTCATGGTGTTTACGAGATCGGACGTGAACGACGCCGACGTAGGCAAACGATCTGGCGAGCGCGTGAAGATCGAGGAGCTGTCGCATAAGTCACTGGCGCTGATGTACGGGTCCGAAATGGCGGAGGAGCGGATCAAGCACGAGATACGCGAGGCCGACGACAACGTGTTCAAGAAGGGCTTCGTTGTCGATGTGCTGATCAAACAACGCAACAACGAGCCGGTCGCATACTCGGTGACTCATGTGCATGACGTAATCGACTTGCCCGATTAGGCAAGAAAAAAGGCCCCGCCGACACCTGACGGGGCCTTGCGCAGTTCGATGGATTTGTCAGGCGTCCTGATCGGTCCTCTTCGCGTCCTCGGGCGTCATCGCCTTCGCCGCAACGTCGGCCGCGGCCTCGGCGGCCTGTTCGATTGCCTTGATGCCCTTGGTCGTCTTCGCGGGTTTGGCCTCGACGACAGGCTTCCACAAGCCCTTCGTCTTCCAGGAGCCGACCCAACTAGTGATGGTGCCTTTCGCAAGGCCGAGCTTTTCGCCCAGCTTCAACGCGGCCTCGCGTCCGTTGGCCTTCAGTTCGATCGCCACCTGTTCCTTCCGTGTGCCGGCGACGACCCCGAACTCGCCCTTGGTCTTCGCGACGATGGTCCTTTTGGTTCCTGTTTTGTTCTCGGATGCCTTGACGCTCTGACGGCCCTTGTCGTCGGCAGTCTTTGCGACGGGTTTGCCTTCGGGCTTTCCAGTCTTTTTCGATGACATTGCTCTCTCCAATCGAAATCGCAGTTTGCATAACTGCAATCACAATGTATGCAACTTCCAGTTGCAGAACCATCCCATGAGTAACCGAAAAGCACCGGTGCTACAGAGGCGTGAGGTGCGGCATGCACATTCATACGCGAGGGCCGTCGATTGCCGCTGTATTCCCCTCAAAGCCCCCCAATTCGAGCGATTTTGCCGTCATCGTCGCCGTGAACGATCAATGCGACCTCCGATGCGACGGCCTCAAGGGCCTGATCGACGCGGGCRCCATATTCGCGCGGATCGTCGTAGASCGCCTGGATGCCCTTGATCGAATGTCCAAGGGCGCGTTCCGCGATCTCGGTTTCGACGTGACGACGCGTCATGAGCTTGCGCGCAGTTCGGCGCAAATCGTGATGGGTCCAATGTGGCATGTCGTCGGGGAGCAGTTTGTCGAGTTCGGCCTTGCGTTGTGAGAATGCGTTGAAGGCTTTCTTTCCACGACCGGCGAACACATATGGGTTCTCCGCCATCCTCGGGATTGACGCGATGATGTTGCACGCCGATTGGGGCAGTGTGAGGGAAGGCGGAGCGCCCTTTTCACGGTCTTCGCGCGGAATCGTCCACACGCCCTTGTCGTCGATGTCCTCCCACCGCATGGTCGACAGCTTTTCGCGACGCTGGCCCGTCAGCAGCATGAGCTTGATCATGGCCCCATACGGTTTGTAGAGGTCTTCGTGATCGCAGGCCGCCCACACAAGCCTGATTTCCTCATTCGACAGCCAGCGCTCGCGTGGTTCGTATTCCCCTCGTTTCATGCCCCGCACGATGGGGGAGCGGTAGTTGTCGTCGCGGGGCGCATACCAATTGCACATCTTTTGCAGCGTGGCCAAAATCGCATCGGCCTGCCGCGTGCCATGCTTCTCCTCGATCTCGTCAAGCAGTTTGATCACATCCTTGCGTTTGATGTCGAAGAAGGCCCGATCCTTCCATTTTGGGTAAACGTAGACGTTCAACTGGCGCTCGATCTCGCGCGCCGATCTCAACGGCGGCTTTTTGTCTTTACTGCCTTCTTTTCGAACATGTCGCTTTAGGAAGTCCTCAGCGACCTCCTTGAAGGTTCCCGCCTCCTTTGATGCGACGTGCCGTTCAGGTTCGAACTTGCTAGCCRCTTTGCGAGCGTCGGCAATGCCCATGTCGGGGTAGGTGCCGAGTTTCGCTGATTTCGGTTTGCCGGCTTCATACCATAATGCCCGCCAGGACTTCGTGCCGCCATGTGAGACGACAAGGACAAGGGAGCGCCCCCGTTCGAGCCGTTCGAGGAAGCTCCATTGGTTCGGTTTGTCGGTCTTTAAGGGCAATCGAATGTGCTTGATCCAGCGCTCCGTGAACGAACCGCTGAAATCGGGTTTCTCGGTTTGCATGATTTGCTCTCTCTTGCATAGTGAATGCAAAAATGAATGTAATGCGGAGGCCTTCGCAAAACCATGCAAATTTGGTCATCTTCAGGCAATGCATTGATATTTTTAGAGAAATAGTAACTGAACAACGCGATTTGACACGATGTGAAAAGGGCTGATACGGTCACCCATGCGACTCTTAATCAGCGGGTCCACAGTTCGATCCTGTGCACACCCACCAAATCTTCTCATCAAAACAATGAAGTAGGCCGCAAACGCAGCGCCTACGGCACTGTTTTGCTGAGGCTCGCCTTGAACTTGACCTTCATGGTGATCTGACCGCTTACCGTGAGCTGCGATCCGCCGTAACCGCCGATGTTGCGATCCCTGGCGTTGAGATTGGTGCTCATGCCGGCAATCTCGCATGTATCGGCGACGGTCTCGACCACCATCGCGCAGCTGCCCGCCGCGACCTTGTAGAAAGAACGAAGCGCAACCTGCTGCTGCGCGTCGTCGTCGTCGTCATCCTTGACCGGAAAGGTCATCGAGATCGAGGATTGGATCCTGGCCGCCCCGTCTTCACCGGGACAAGCGGGCGAACATATTGGTCCTGAGATAAGGCCGGCGAAGGCGCCGCAACAAGAATTGCGGCAGATATTAGATATTTCAAATACATCGATCGATCTCCCGTGAGACATCTACGTCCCATGGAATAACCGAGATGACGTTATTTCGTTGTTTCAACAGTGTTGAAATTTCGACCGATTTTATTTTTCCGAAACGCCGGCCTCGGCGAAGCTCGCCATCCTGGCATGGCATTCCAGCGCCGAGCGGACGATGTTGACGGCAAGGCAGGCGCCTGAACCTTCGCCGAGCCGCATGCCGAGATCGAGCAGGGGCGGCAGGCCGAGCGCTTCGAGCAGGCGACGGTGCCCGGCTTCCGCCGAAACATGGGCGGCGACGGTGTGGGCCAGCCCGGTCGGGTGGAGCCTCGCCAGCGGAGCAGCGGCGGCGGTGCAGACGAAGCCGTCGAGCAGCACCGGCACGTTGTTCTTGCGCGCCGCGAGCGTGGCGCCGAGAATGGCTGCTAACTCGCGTCCGCCAAGGGCGGCCGCGATCTTCAGCGGGTCGGAAAGCGAATCGGCATGGCGCTTGAGGCCCGCCTCGATGGCCACCACCTTGCGCTTCATGCCAGCATCGTCGACGCCGGTGCCGCGGCCGGTCCATTTTTCAGCGCTGCCGCCGAACAGCGCCGTGGAGATCGCGGCGGCGGGCGTGGTGTTGCCGATGCCCATCTCGCCGAAGCAGACGAGGTCGAGGTCCTCGGTCACAGCATCGTAGCCGGCCGAGACGGCGGCAAGGAAAGCCTTTTCGTCCATCGCCGGCACTTGCGTGAAATCGCCGGTCGGATGGTCGAGGTCGAGCGGGATGACGTCGAGCTTGGCGCCGGCGATGCGGGCCAGCTGATTGATGGCAGCACCTCCGCCCGCGAAATTCGCCACCATCTGCACGGTGACTTCAGAGGGATAGGCCGAGACGCCCTGCGCGGTGACGCCGTGATTGCCGGCGAAGACGAAGACTTTCACCGCGTCGAGCTTCGGCATGTCGCGGCCCTGCCAGCGGCCGAGCCAGGCAGCGATCGTTTCCAGGCGGCCGAGGCTGCCCGGCGGCTTGGTCAGCGTGTCCTGGCGGCGGGCGACGGCGCTGGCGGCGGCGTCGCTGCCGGCCGGAAGATCGAGGCAGGCGGCGCGAAGGTCTTCGAGCGATTTGAAGGACGCTGATTGGGAGGACATGGGGGCAAGGTCTCCGAAAGGGAATCAGGAAAGGCAAACGGACGCGACGAGAAGAACGGCGATTTCGCCAAGCTGCTGCAGCGCGCCGATCGTATCGCCGGTCTGGCCGCCGATCTGGCTGAGGCAAAGCGCGCGGAAGCCCGCGAAGACCAGGCCGAGCAGGATCAGCGCCGCGATCGCGCCGCCAAGGCCGAGCGCCAGCAGCGCCACCGCGCCGAGCGCAGCACCGATGATGGCGGTTTCGGTGGTGACAGAGCCAGCATTGGCCGACAGGCCGTCGCTGCGGGCCGGCGGCAGAAGATGCATGAAGGCGCCGAACAGGCCGCGCGAGCCGGCATGCGCGGCTAGCAGCGCCAGGACGACGTGGCCGGGACCGGTGAGCTCGGACAGCGCGCTCCAGCGGATGAGCAGCGACAGCCCAAGCGCGGCGGCGCCATAGGCGCCGATGCGGCTGTCGCGCATGATCTCCAGCTTCCTGTCGCGCGTCCGGCCGCCCCAAAAACCGTCGGCGATGTCGGAAAGCCCGTCCTCGTGCAGGCAACCGGTCACGAGCATCGTTGCGGCGAGCGTGAGCGCCGCGGCCGGTGCGGTGGCGAGGCCGAAGACGGCGGCGATGGCGTAGACGAGCGCGCCGATGATCGCCACCGCGAGACCGGCAAAGGGCGCCGCCCAGATCGCATCCGCCAGGCTGCGGTCGCCGAAATCGCTCGATGGCAGCCTCAGCCTGGTGAAGAAGACGAGGCTGAGGCCGATGTCGTCAAGCACTTGCCGGGGCGCGGAGAGGCCTCTCATGCGCCCCTCGCAATGGCATGGAAGAAAGTGCCGCTGACATGGCCGCGCCGGTAGCCTGAGGCGCCGAGCGGATTGCGCTGGCCATCGGCAAGATCGGCCAAGGGCTCGTCATTACCCGTGGCGGTCATCTGCGCGTAGTGGAATTCATGGCCGCGGATCAGCGTGCCCTCCGGCCCCAGGGGGCAGTCGGCGCGCAGCCGCGCCTCACGATAGCCGAGGTTCATCTTCCGCTTGGCGAAACTGGTCGAATGGCCCAGCAGGCCGAGCATCTTGTGGCTGTCACCGCCCGCGTCCTCCAGCCCTTCGCCCAGCACCATGAAGCCGCCGCACTCGCCGTGAACCGGCTTCGTCGCCGCAAAGCGGGCCATTCCCGCCTGGAAGTTCGCCGCGGCCGCGAGCTTGCCGGCATGCAGCTCGGGATAGCCGCCAGGCAGCCAGCAGACCTCGCAATCCTCGGCAGGCGCTTCGTCGGCAAGCGGTGAGAAAGGCACGATCTCGGCACCGGCCTTGCGCCAATGCGTGGCGACATGCGGATAGAGGAAGGTGAAGGCCGCGTCTTCCGCCAGCGCGATGCGCTGCCCGGGCGGCTGCAACGCGTCACCGAAGTCGCCGGCCGCCGGTCGCAGCGGCGTCGCCAGCGCCAGGATGGCATCGATGTCGAGCGACTTCTCGACCATGTCGGCCAGGCGGTCGAGATGCGCCATCAGGTTCTCGTACTCGCCGGCCTGGACAAGGCCGAGATGCCGCTCCGGCAGGTTGAGCGTCGGATCGCGCAGGATGGCGCCGACCACGGGCAGGCCGATCGCCTCGATGGCGTCGCCGGACAGCCGCCGGTGGCGTTCGCTGCCGAGCCGGTTGAGCACGACGCCGGCCATGCGGACATCCGGGTCGTAGGTGGCGAAACCCTTGGCGACGGCGGCGGCCGTGGTCGACTGGCCGGAAACGTCGAGCACCAGAAGGACAGGCAGGTTGTAGAGCCGGGCGAGATCGGCGGCCGAACCGGAGCGGCCTTCCGGCGCGGGGATGCCATCGAACAGGCCCATCGCGCTTTCGAGGATGATGTATTCGGCGTCGTCCGCGGCTTGGCCCGCCAGCGCGTTGAGCAGGGAAGGCGACATCGCCCAGCTGTCGAGATTGACGCCGGATAGGCCGGTGGCGGCGGTGTGAAAGCCCGGGTCGATATAGTCCGGTCCCGACTTGGCGCCGCGCACTTTCAGGCCGCGCCGGGCGAGCGCGCGCAACAGGCCGATGGTGACGCTGGTCTTGCCGGAGCCGGAGCGCGGTGCGCCGATGATGATCGCGCGGGCGGTCACAAGTCACCCGCCAGTGCGGCGCGCATGGCGACGATGCCGCCGACGACGATCAGGGCTGGCGAAGCGAGCCCGGCGGCCGCTGCTTCCTCGGCGATGGTGGCGAGCGTGGCGACGACGATGCGCTCCTGCGGCGTGGTCGCCGCGACGATCACAGCCGCGGGCGTCGACGGCGCGAGGCCGCCGCTCAGCAGCTTTGCCGCGATCACAGGCAGATTGGCCATGCCCATATAGACGACGACCGGCTGTCCCGTGCGGGCAATCGCCGTCCAGTCGATGTCGTCATCGGTGCCCGCGTGGCCGGTCGCCAGGATGACGGCCTTGTTGATGCCGCGCATGGTGGCGGGGATGCCGGTGGCGGCCAATGCGCTGAGGCCCGAGGTCAGGCCGGAAAGCACCCGGAACGGAATTCCTTCGCCCGCCAGCGCCAGAGCCTCTTCGCCGCCACGGCCGAAAATATAAGGGTCGCCGCCCTTGAGCCGCACGACGCGGCGGCCTTCGCGCGCCAGCCGCACGAGCAGGGCGTTGATGTCGCCCTGCTTCATCGAGGGTTGGCCGCCGCGTTTGCCGGCGTAAAAAAGCTCGGCGCCCTGGGCGACCGCCACGACATCGGGCGAGACCAGCGCGTCATAAACCAGCGCGTCGCATTGCCCGAGCGCCGCCAGCACCTCAAGCGTCAGGCAGCCGGGGTCGCCGGGGCCGGCGCCGGCCAGCCAGACATGGCCGGGCTCGAGCTCGCGCGGCTTGAAGTTCAGCCGCGCCAGCGCCTGCTCCAGATTTGCCCGTCCGTTCATATTGGCGCCGCCGTTCACAATCCGTCCCGTCCGCGAAAACGCCGTTGGTAATGGGCGTCGTAGAGTGAGCTTTCGCCGAAATCCTGCGCCGCGAGCGCGCTGCCGACGAAGATGATCGCCGTGCGTTCCATCGGGTTTTCCGCCAACTGCGCTTCGATGGTGCCCAGCGTGCCGGTCAGGATGCGCTCGTCCGGCCAGGAGGCGCGGAAGACGACCGCGACCGGGCATTCGGCGCCGTAGAGCGGCGTCAAATCGGCGACGATGCGGTCGACGGCATGGATGGCAAGATGGATGGCAAGCGTGGCGCCGGTGCGGCCGAAGCCGGCCAGCGTCTCGCCCGGCGGCATTTTAGAGGCGCGGCCGGAGACGCGGGTCAGCACCAGGCTTTGCRCCAGCTCGGGAATTGTGAGCTCGCGGCGAAGTGCCGCCGCCGCCGCCGCGAAGGACGGCACGCCGGGGGTCAACGTGTAGGGGATGCCGTGCTTTTCCAGCCGCCTGATCTGCTCGGCCACCGCGCTCCACACCGAAAGATCGCCGGAATGCAGGCGGGCGACATCCTGGCCGGCCTTGTGCGCGGCGACATATTCGGCCTCGATCTTGTCGAGCGACATCGGCGCGGTGTCGACCAGCTTGGTGCCGGGCGCGCAGTGTTCGAGCAGCTCCGGTGCGACGATCGAGCCGGCATGAAGGCAGACCGGGCAACTTGCGAGCAGCCGCGCGCCGCGCAGCGTGATGAGATCGGCCGCACCCGGGCCGGCGCCGATGAAATGGACGGTCATGGCGCATCTCCGCTGATGGCGATGGCGCAGGTGACCGGGCCAAGCACCGTGCGTGGCCCGAGCAGCCTTGCACCGGCCCCGGCGACAGCGAGTGCCGACGCCTCCGAAACCGACGGCGTGCCGGCAAGTTCTTGCGAGAGGTTGCGCGAGGCGGCCCCCTCATCCGGCCCTTCGGGCCACCTTCTCCCCGGCGGGGAGAAGAGATCGGCGCCCACGCTGGCAGCCTCCTCTCCCCTTGGGGAGAGGTCAGCCGAGCGAAGCGGAGGCTGGGTGAGGGGGCGCGGCGGTTCGGCGCCAGCGCCATCCACCACTATCACCGGGAGGCTGAGCTTACGACCGGCGGCAAAAATGGCTTCTTCTTTGCGTTTGAATTCCGTTGTTGCCAAGGCGGACAATGCCGTCATCGCGAGGCCGTGCGCCTCAAGCGCGGTCTCGATCGCCGCCAGCACTTCTTCGACGCTCACGCCTTTGCGGCTGCCTATGCCCGCGACCATCATGGTTTTATCCAGCTCCACTGCGTGACCGGCATGGCCGGACGCCAGGCTTGCATCGAGCCGACAGGCGCCGCGCGCGATAGCGCGATGCGGGTGAGATCGCCGCCGCGCCTGTTGTTCTGATCAAGCAGCAAGGCTTCCATCTCCAGCGTCACCGCATTGGCGACGAGCCGGCCACCAGGACGCAGCGCCTTGATCGCCTTTTCCAGCACGCCGGCATCGCTGCCGCCGCCGCCGATGAAGATGGCATCAGGCGTCTCCAATTTTGCCAGCGCCTTGGGCGCGGCGCCTTCGACCACGACGAGGCCGGGCGCGCCACAATGCGCGGCATTGCGCCGGATGCGGGCGGCGCGCTCGCCGTTAGCCTCGATGGCGATGGCGCGCAGCGAAGGGTGCGCCAGCATCCATTCGATACCGATCGAGCCGGAGCCGGCGCCGATGTCCCACAGCAATTCGCCGCGCCGGGGCGCCAGCGCGGACAGGGTGACGGCGCGGATCTCGCGTTTGGTGATCTGGCCGTCATGCTCGAACAGATGATCGGCAAAGCCGACAGTCAAGGGCAGGATGCGCGCATCCGGCGTCGATTCAATTTCAAGCGCCAGCACGTTGAGCGGGTTGATGTTTTTGAGATCGAAGGCGTCGGCGCTGGCTGTGCGCCGCTTCTCGTTCGATCCGCCAAGCGCTTCGAGGACCGTCAACCGCGACGGGCCGAAGCCAAGTTCATCGAGCAGTGCGGCGATGGCTACCGGCGCGTCGGCGTCCGATGTCAGGACAAGGATGCGCGCGCCGGGATGGAGCAGGGGGCGGATCAGGTCGATCGAATGGCCGTGCAGCGAGATGGTCTCGATGTCCTGCAAGGCCCAGCCGAGACGGGAGGCCGCCAGCGATAGAGACGACGGCGCGGGCAAGACAAGCATCTCATCCGGACCGACCTTGCGCGCCAGCGTGACGCCGACGCCGTGAAAGAACGGGTCGCCGGACGCGAGCACGCACACGGCTTTGCCACGAAGCGCCAGCACATCGCGCATTCCAGTGTCGAAGGGCGTCGGCCACGGGCGGGCTTCGCCTTTGGCCAGGGATGCCACCAGAGCGAGGTGCCGCTTGCCGCCGAAGATGATTTCGGCCCCGGCGATCCTGCGCTTGGCCTCGTCGCCGAGACCCGCTACACCGTCCTCGCCAATGCCGACGATGGTGAGCCATTTTGAGGCGCGCTTGGCGGCGAGCGGACCCTTAGCAGGCATGATGACCCACCGCATTCTGATCCTCGGCGGAACGACGGAAGCCCGGCAACTGGCTGCGAAGCTGGCTCGTCGCGCGGATTTCTCGGTCACGCTGTCGCTGGCCGGCCGCACCGAAAGCCCTGTCGCGCAGGGCGTGCCGGTGCGTGTCGGCGGCTTTGGCGGCGCCGGCGGGCTGGCGGGCTATCTTCACGAGGAACGTATCGATCTGCTGATCGACGCCACGCATCCATATGCCGCGCGCATCTCGGCCAATGCCGCCGAAGCAGCAACGAAATCCGGCGTGCCGCTCCTGGCGCTGCGCCGTCCCGGCTGGGAGCCCGTCGCGGGCGATCGCTGGACGCTCGTCGACAGTGCCGCCGAGGCGGCAAGTGCGCTCGGTACGGCGCCGCGCCGCGTTTTCCTTGCGATTGGCCGGCAGGAGGCCGGCGCCTTCGAGGCTGCGCCGCAGCACCGTTACCTGATCCGTAGCGTCGATCCGGTCGAGCCGAAGCTCGCGGTGCCCGATGCGCTCTACTTGTTGGCGCGCGGACCGTTTCCGGAAGCCGACGAGCGGGCGCTGCTCGAAAAATACGGCATCGACGCGATCGTTTCCAAGAACAGCGGCGGCGAGGCGACCTATGGCAAGATCGCCGCTGCGCGGGCGCTCGGCATCGACGTGGTCATGATCCGCCGGCCACCTTTGCCGGACGTTCCTTCGGCCGAGACCGTCGATGCGCTGGCGGCAAAGCTCGATCATCTGTTCGACCCCGTTGCCGAACGCGGCGTGTAGACGAGCGCGGGTCTTTCGTCGCGCTTGATGATACGGGTCTCGGGCGAGCCGATGATGATGCAGGTCGACATGTCGGCTTTTGCCGCATCGGCGTCCGCCAGCAGGAAAACCTCGATGCGCTCGTCGGGACGGCCGGCGGCGCGGCCGAAGATCACCGGCGTTGTGCCGGGCAGGATCGCCTTCAGGCATTCGAAGGCGCGGCCAAGCTGCCAGGGGCGGGCCTTGCTGATCGGGTTGTAGAGCGCGATGACGAAGCCGGCTCCGGCCGCCGCCAGCAGGCGCAGCTCGATCAGCTCCCACGGCTTCAGGTTGTCGGACAGCGAGATGGCGCAGAAATCGTGCCCGAGCGGCGCGCCGATGCGGGCGGCGACGGCAAGCATGGCGGTGACGCCCGGGACGACCGAAAGGTCGATGGCACGCCATTCGGCGGGACCGGCTTCGATCGCCTCGCAAACGGCCGCGGCCATGGCGAAGACGCCGGGATCGCCGCCGGAAACGACCGCGACGCTGTGGCCCTCGGCCGCTTTGGCCAACGCTTCGTTGGAGCGCGCAAGCTCCTCGCGATTGTCGGAAGCGATGCGGGTCTGGTCGGACCGCAATTCGAGGCGGTCGAGATAGGGTTTGTAACCGTAGAAGAAGGAAGCCTCGGCGACGGCATTGGCAGCCTGCGGCGTAACCTGGTCGGCGTTGCCGGGTCCGAGACCAATGACGGTAAGGCGGCCGCTCATGGCTTGGCTCCAGGGCGCGCCGACCAGCCGGCGACCAGCACGATGGCGAAATAGGGCGCCTTGTCGTCCGGCTTGTCGGCGAGCCGCATGGAGACGCTGCCCGGCATGGTGCCGCGCTCGACATAGACGGCCTTGGCCAGCTTGCCGGTGGCTTCGAGCGCGCGCCTGATCTTCGGCAGGTTGCGGCCGACCTTCATGATCACCGCTGCATCGGTGTCGGCCAGCCGACGGGTCAGCTCGAACTCGCTCATCGTGCCCGGCAACACTGTCAGCACATCGTCGCCCTGGACGATCGGCACGCCGGTCTGCGACCAGCAGCCGGACATGGCGGTGATGCCGGGGATGACCTCGGTCGGGAAGCGGTGCGCGAGGCGCACATGCAGGTGCATGTAGGAGCCGTAGAAAAGCGGATCGCCCTCCGACAGCACCGCCACCATCCTGCCGGCGCCGAGATGCTCGGCGACCTGCTCGGCCGACTGCTCGTAGAAATCGGTGATCTGCGCGCGGTAGTCGTCGTGATCCTTGTCGATCTCGGTCGTCACCGGATAGAGCAGCGGCAGCTCGACCATCTCCGGCCGGAAGCGCGCCTCGACGATGGCGCGCGCGTTGCTGTTGTTGCCGCGCTTGGCGAAATAGGCGACGACGTCGGCCTCGGCCAGGGCCCGCGCCGCCTTCAACGTCAAAAGCTCGGGGTCGCCGGGACCAGTGCCGACGCCAACCAGACGGCCTTTCAAAAGAGCGTTCACAGGCCGGGCCTCGCCAATGAATTAAGCGCGGCGGCGGTCATGGCGCTGCCGCCCAGCCTGCCGCGCACGATGGCGTAGGGCACGCCATAGGAATTCTCGGCCAGCGCGTCCTTGGATTCGGCAGCACCGACGAAGCCGACCGGCATGCCGATGATCGCGGCAGGCTTGGGCGCGCCGTCACGCAGCTTTTCGAGCAGGTAGAAGAGCGCGGTCGGCGCGTTGCCGATGGCGACGACCGAGCCTGCCATACGCTCGCCCCATAGGTCGATCGCGGCCGCCGAGCGGGTGTTGCCGATCGCCTTCGCTATGTCGTGCGTGCGCGGGTCGCGCAGCGTGCAGATCACCTCGTTGCCGGCGGGCAGGCGCGCGCGGGTGACGCCGTGCGCCACCATCTCGGCATCGCAGAGGATCGGCGCGCCGGCGGCAAGGGCCGCGCKGGCCGCATCGACGAAACTGTTGGAAAAAACGAAATTCCTGGCGGCTTCGACCTGGCCGCAGGCATGGATCATGCGGATCGCGACATCGGCTTCCGCCTCTGAGAAGCGCGACAGGTCCGCCTCGGCGCGGATGATGGCGAAAGAGCGCTCATAGATCGCCATCCCGTCATGGATGTAGTCGTAGGCGGCCATTTACTGGTTCCGTCGATAGAGTTCGGCGATGCCGGCCGCGCCAAGCCTTGCGAGGCAAGCGGCGGCGGTTTCGCCTTGATGTCTTGCGTCGTCGATCGCCGCCGCAATGCCGGCGACCCCGCGCGCGGCGTCATAGCCCGGCCTGTATCCGGCAGGAAGGGCCTTTGCCGTCCCGTCCACGACAAGTCCGGCTCCGTTTTCGTCGCCGACCAAAGTGAGCGTCGCTGCGCCGGGATGCGCGCAGCCCTTGGCGCAGCCGGAAATGTGCAGGGTCAGGGAGGCGTCGAGGAGGTCGGCGCTTTGTTTTGCGATCGCCTCGGCGATGGMGCGGGTGGCGATGCGGCCCGAGGCGCAGGCCGGCGTGCCCGGGYAGGCGGCGATGCGCGTGCGGGGGTCGGTGGGGGACGTGACAAAGCCGAGGGCGGCGGCGGAGGACTGGAGCAAGGAGGGGGCGGAGAGGCTGAGGAACAGCAAGGCGCGGCCGGGGGCGAGGCGAATTTCGGTGGCGCCGAGGGTTGAGGCTTGTGTGGCGAGGTCGATGAGGGGTTGGGCTGGCATGCTGCCATAGGGCAGGCCAATGCCGAGGGCGTGACCGGTGCTGAGGTCGAAGATGCCAATAGAGGATCGATGGCGCTCTACGGCGCCCCCCTCTGTCCTGCCGGACATCTCCCCCACGAGGGGGGAGATCGAGCCGTCGCCGCCGGTTTCGCCAATCGCCGACCTGGAAAGATGAGAGTTCGCTGCAGAGAGGGAGCCGCCGCGCAAGCTGCTAATCTCCCCCCTTGTGGGGGAGATGTCCGGCAGGACAGAGGGGGGCGCGAAGGAATGCCAGCCAGCGAGAGACGCCAGCTGCCGCTCCGACAAATCGCGGGTGTGGGCCTCGCGGCCTTTTTCAGCGACCATCCTCAACGCCGCCACAGCGATGTCGCGCGCAGTCTCCGCATCGGCCGTCGCGAGCGCCTTTACGCTTCGACCATCCCCGCTGAACGACACGGCCCAAACGGCACCGGTGCCGGCCCGCACCGCTCTCAGCCTCACGTCAGCCGTAAGCGCGTCCATGTTCAATTGCCCGCTGCCATCGACAACCACCGACACCTTCGRCCCTAGCCGTGCCGTCAGCCCGGCCTCTTCGATCGCCAGCCTGATCCGCTCGGCCAACGGTCTCGGATCGGCAATCTCCTCAGGGTCGATCCCCGCAAGCGGCCCCGTCTCGACCGGCACGCCGCTCCGCACCTCGATGCCCAGCACATCCACCTCCGCCGCCAGCAGCCGGGCGCTTTCCGCTGTCAGCCCCCGGATCTGCAGGCTGCCGCGCGCGGTTACTTCCATGATGCCATTGCCGTGGCGCAATGCGGATTCGCCGAGTCGGATCAGCAAGTTGGGAGCAAGTCCTCCAGCGACCGGATTGAGCCGCACCAAAAGCCCGTCGCCGGTCTGCATCGGCGCGCTCAACGCAGGGCAGGCGCCGCGTCGCGAGAAGGCGTTCATGCCGCCACCCCGCTCGCCCGGGCCTCGGCGATCAAA
The DNA here is from genome assembly GCF_001854795.2 of Mesorhizobium sp. LCM 4577. Classification (NCBI taxonomy): domain Bacteria; kingdom Pseudomonadati; phylum Pseudomonadota; class Alphaproteobacteria; order Hyphomicrobiales; family Phyllobacteriaceae; genus Mesorhizobium; species Mesorhizobium sp. LCM 4577. The sequence continues at coordinate 176,941 of NZ_MDDU01000046.1, forward strand.
GCCGCGAGATCGTCGTCGATGGAATTCCTGAGCGGATGCCAGAGGCCGCGCCGCCGCGCGGCGAGGAAGCGCTCGGCGATGACCTTGGCGGCGGCAGGGTTCTCGCGCAGCAGAAAGGCGCGGACGTCCGGATCACCGACATAGGCGTCATGCACCGCCTCGATCAGCGCGCCTGATATGGCATGGGTGGTCTCGGCGAAGCCGACCAGCCGGTCGACCGTTTCGGCGAATTCCGAGGCGCCGCGCGGCCCGTGGCGCATCTGGCCGGCGATGAAGCGCGGGTTGACGGCGCGGGCGCGGACCACGCGCGACACCGCTTCGCCGACCGAGCGCGGCTTCGGCTTCTTCGGATCGGTCGTGTCCAGCACGATGACGTCGGCGTTGCGGCCAAGCGCGGCAAGAGCCGCCGAAAAGCCGCCAATGAAGGCGACATCGGCCGAACCTTCGAGGATGTCGCGGCCCGGGTCGTCGCCGGTATGGACGAGAAGGTCGGCTTCGGCGATCCGTCCCTCGAAAGCGCCGGGCGCTGAAATCGCCTCGCCATCGGCGCCGCCATAGGCATGCGAGGTGGCGTCGAGATAGGCGCGGCCGATCTCTTCGCGCAAGACCCATTCGCCGCGCGACAGCAGGTCCTCGACGCCGGCGCCATAGGTGCCGGGCGATGTGCCGAAAATGCGCGGCTCGATCTTGCCTTGGGCACGGGTGGCTGCGGCAAGCGGGTTTTCCGAATCGTCTTCGTCGCGGCCGGCGACGGCGTTGGCGGCTGCATCGATCAGCGCGATCTGGGTCGGGAACATGTCGCGGAACAGGCCGGAGATACGCCAGGTGACGTCGACGCGCGGGCGGCCGAGCGTGGCCGGCGACAAGACCTCGATGCCGGTGACGCGACCGGTGGCGGCATCCCATTGCGGCCGGCAGCCCATCAGCGCCAGGCCTTGCGCGATCTCCTCGCCGCCGGTGCGCAACGAGGCCGAGCCCCAGAGGTCGATGACCAGCGAGCGCGGCCAGTCGCCATGGCTCTGCATGTAGCTGCGCACCACTTCCTCCGCCGCCGCCTGGCCGAGATCATAGGCGGTCGGCGTCGGCATGGTTCGGGGATCGGACGTGAAGAGGTTGCGGCCGGTGGGCAGGACATCGGAGCGGCCACGCGCCGGCGCGCCGGCGGGGCCGGCTTTGATGTGGCGGCCGTCGAGCGCGGCGAGCAGGTTGCGTTTCTCGGCCGCCGCGCTTTGCAGGCGCAGCGGATCGGCTTCATCCTCCGGCGCGCGGCCATAGACGTGCAGCCCGTCCTTGACGGCGAAATCCTTGAGGTCGCAGAGCCAGGCGTCGATGCGGCGCAGCGCTTCGTCGGGTTGGTCGGTCTTGGCGACGCCAGCTTCCGAGGCAAGCCCGGTCTTGCGCGCCGTCTCGACGATCAGCTTTGCCAGGCGATCGCGGCGGCGACGGTCGAGCCCGTCGGCCTGCGCATATTCATCGACCAATCGCTCGAGCTTCTGCTGCGCCTCGTCGAGGCCCGCGCCGGTCAGCGGCGGCGGCAGATGGCCGAGCGTGACGGCCGCAATGCGGCGCTTGGCCTGCGCCGCTTCGCCCGGATTGGAGACAATGAAGGGATAAATGACCGGCAGCGAGCCTGTGACGATCTCGGGGAAACAGGCGTCGGAGAGCGCGACGGTCTTGCCCGGCAGCCATTCCAGCGTGCCATGCGCGCCGACATGGACGATGGYGTGGACGCCGAGCGATTTTTGCAGCCAGAGGCCGAAAGCGATGAGTTCGTGGCGCGGGGGGAGCGTCGGGTCGTGGTAATCCGCGCGGCGATCGGCGGAGCGGCCACGGTCGGGGGCCAGCGCGACGGTGACGTTGCCGAAGGTGGCGGCGCGGAAGGGGAAGCGGTTCTGGGGGGTAGCTTGCAAGAGTTCGCGTTCTGTCGCCCCCCCCTCTGTCCTGCCGGACATCTCCCCCTCAAGGGGGGAGATTGGCAGTTCCGCCGCCGGCTCTCCCCTTGCCAGGCCGGAAATTGGCGAAAGCCGAGGTGAAGGAATAATCTCCCCCCCTGAGGGGGAGATGTCCGGCAGGACAGAGAGGGGGGCCTCGCGCAGACCTATCCGTTCAGCCTTTCCCCACGCTGCCTCAAGCGTATCGCGTGCAACTGCAGGCAGTTCGGCCGAATAAGCCAGGTAGTCACCCAAAGTAAGGCTTTCCCCACTCACCTCCAACGCATCCAGCAAATCCCGCGGCGATTGCGGAATCCCTTCAACCGCATAACCCTGTTCCTTCAGGTCCTGCAGCATCGCAAGCACACTGGAGGGCACATCAAGCCCAACGGCATAGCCGGTCCGTCCCGGCGCGCTCGGGTAATCCGGGATCAGGATGGCGAGCTTGCGCTTTGTCCGTTCCRCCCGCTGCAGGCGAATAAACGCTGCGATGCGCTTGGCCACCTGCGACACGCGGTCGGCTTCCGGCCGGTTGGCGAAAGCGCGGAAGGCCAGCGCCGGATCGGTATCGACCTCGCCCTTGAAGGAGATTGCGCCGGCGAGGATACGGCCGTCGAGCTCGGGCAGGACCACATGCATGGCGAGATCGGCGGGCGCCAGGCCGCGCTGGTTCTTTTCCCAGACCTCGCGCCTCGTCGTGGCGACGATGACCTGGAAGACCGGCACGCCGGCGCGGTCGAACAGGGTTTCGGCGCCGGGTTCCGCGCCGGAGGCAAAGGCGGTGGCAGTGACGATGGCGGCGGGACTTAGCGAGGCGATGGCGTTCTCGACGAAGGCGAGGGATGTCGGGTCTTTGAGGCTGGAGACGAAGATCGGCACGGGCGCCAGGCCTTGCTGCTCCAACGCTTCCGCGAGAGCGTCGATGGGCGCTACGTCTGCCGCCAATAGCATCGAGCGGTAGAAGAGGATGGGGATGACGCCGAACTTGTTGGCGTCGAGTTCCGTCGCCCCCCTCTCTGTCCTGCCGGACATCTCCCCCTCAAGGCGGGAGATTGCTTTGTCGTCGACGGTTTCGCCAATCGCAGACGTTGCAGATGGTTCTTTTGACGCCCTTGAAGAAAACGCGCCAGGGTTGATGACGGCTGATCTCCCCCCTTGAGGGGGAGATGTCCGGCAGGACAGAGAGGGGGGCGAAGGATCGCCGACCTCTGAAAGGTCCGGCTTCTCAACGACACCAACTCCCGGCTCATAAAACCCCGCCTTCGGTACGCTCACCAGCTCGGCAACCGCCGCTTCAGCCCCCGCCAGCCTCGCCAATCTCCGCACCAGCGCCGCCATGTTCGCCGGACCGCCCTCTCGGAAATAGCCGAGCAAGGCGTCCAACTCCTCGCGCGGCAGGGTCGAGGCTTCGATCAGGCGCTGGTCCTCGTCATGGCTTTCACCGGGCAGCAGCGCCAGCTTGATGCCGCGCTCGCTCGCCACTGCCGCCAGTTGGTCGCAACCGTAGCGCCACCACTCATAGCCACCGAGGATGCGGACGAGGATGACCCTGGCGTGGCGGGCGACGCTGTCGATCCAGAGATCGACCGACATCGGGTGGCGAAGGTCGCGCAGCGCCGCAAGCCGCATCGAGGGCAGCCGCGCCGCATCGGCCTTCCAGGCGGCGGCCAGGCCGGCGAGATCGCTGTCGGTGAAGGACAGGGCCACGACATCCGCAGGCGTCTGCCTGAGGTCGATCGGCTCGGCAAGATCGTCGAGCGAAGCGGATGTGGTGGCGAGGATATGCATCGCTGTCCGATTTGCCTCAGCCGGCGAGGATACGCTCGATCGCCGGGCGGTTCAGCCCCTTGAGGCCGATGACGACGAGCCGCGAGCGGCGGTCGTCCTCGGCTGTCCAGGCGCGGTCGTAATAGTGGTTGACACGTGGGCCGACGGCCTGCAGCAGGAGGCGCATCGGCTTGCCGCCGACTTCGACGAAGCCTTTGACGCGCAACACGTTCTCCTGTTCGGCGGCAAGGGCGACGCGCTTTGCCAGTTCGTCCGGATTGGCGATCGACGGGATGTCGATGACGAAGGAATCGAAATCGTCATGCTCGTGGTCGAGCTCGTCGTCGTGATGGGTCTTGCGGTTCTCGATGTCGTCCTCGACGGCGAGGCCGAGGCCGAGCAGCACCGACGGGTCGACTTTACCGTGAGTGGTCGGGACGACCTTGACGGCGCGCGCCACGTGCTCGCCGATAACGGCGTTGGCGCGCTGCGAGCCGGCGGCGTCCATCAGGTCGCTCTTCGACAGGATGATCAGGTCGGCGCAGGCGATCTGGTCCTCGAACACCTCTTCGACTGGATCGTCATGGTCGAGCGAGTCGTCCGCCGCGCGCTGCGCCTGCAAGGCGTCCATGTCGGATGCGACGCGGCCGTCGGCCAGCGCCGGGCCGTCGACCACGGCGACGACGCCGTCGACCGTGACGCGGCTCTTCACCGTCGGCCATTGGAACGCCTGGACCAGCGGCTTCGGCAGAGCGAGGCCCGAGGTCTCGATCAGGATGTGGTCGACCTTCGGCGTGCGGGACAGGATCTGGTCGAGCGCCGGCACGAAGTCGTCGGCGACGGTGCAGCAGATGCAGCCATTGGCGAGCTCGACGATGTTTTCTTCCGGACAGGTGTCGACGCCGCAGCCCTTCAGGATCTCGCCGTCGATGCCGACATCGCCGAACTCGTTGACGATGATCGCCAGCCGCTTGCCCTTGGCGTTTTCGAGCAGGTTGCGGATCAGCGTCGTCTTGCCGGCGCCGAGGAAGCCGGTGACGACGGTGCAGGGCACGCGGGATAAGGAAGCGGTCATGGTCAGTCCTTCAGCATGTCGAGGGGAGGGATGCGGGCAACCAGGCCGCGCTTGAGGGAATCGGGCCGGCCCCGCCAGGGGATCAGGCCATCGGTCGAGGTGGCGAAGAGCTTTGCGCCGGCAACGAGGTCGGCGCCGCTGGTCGTGTCCAGATCGCCGAAGACGTAGCTCCAGCAGCCGTCGCGCAGCAGCGCGGCGCTCAATCGGCGCTTGCAATTGCCGAGGCATTCGACGGTGCGAATGCGGATATTGTCGCTCGAGGCGGCGCGGCGCGTGTCTTCGGCCAGCAGCGCGCCGGCGCGGGGATGTGCGTCGGATCCGGTTTCGTCGCGGCAGGACGAGCAGACGATGACGGTCACGCCGGCCAGCGCATCGGGCTCGGACGAAATGTCCGCACTGTTTGCCGGGAAACTGCCGTTGCGATCCAAAACCAGGCTCCTTGCCCGGAAAACCCGCCGGGCATTCGGATACTTTTAGTCTCAGACGGCAGGTCTCCTGGCTCGCGGGTCGTCGCCTCAGATGCCGCCTTCCCGGGAACATCCCAGTGGTTTTCGGCCGGGGCTCGTCGCTTACAGTTGCGGGGACAGCCGCGGATTTGGGTTTTGGCCCGCACCGCATTCCCTCTTGGCTCCTCCCTTTGCCGGGAGAAGACCGTCTGGGTCAGGATTTAGGCTTACGGCCAGGCGCCTGTCAACGCGTGGCTACGACACGGTCGTGTGGGCCAGYGCCATTACCAGCCCTCCCAGCCCTTCGGCGGCTTTATCGGTTTAAGATATGTTCCCACGAGGCGACGGGGCGCAGCGGCTGCCGGAAGCATGGTTGGCGAACAACCTCTCGGGCAGATCGGGCTCCACATCAAGATAACCCGGCTCCTATCCGATTCTGGTTGCTGATCGTCGAGCAGATATTGATCGCCAACCGTCAGCAGGCCACAGGACTGCTTGATGTCGTCGTCGATCTCTCCGTGTTCGGAACTCAGCCAGCGCAGCAGCAAAAACGCCGCCGCGTCGGCGTCTACGCCGCCGCAGTAGATTACGGGTTTGGTGACTTCTACCCATTTCGACTGGGACGCAGCGTTTGCATCGAGCGTAGAAGACAGCATTAGAGCTGCTACTACCAGACACTTGAAACCATTGAGGGTCATCAAACCAAAGCTCGGTTCATAGCAAGCTTTGTTCTATTTTTGTTCTTTTTGTTTGTCAACGCGCTGCTATGGCATCGCCATGTCGATCAGCGCCGGTCCGAGGTCGCCGGCCGGCGTCACTTCGATCGCCTGCAGGCCGAGCCATGCCTGCATTTGCTTCAGTTCGTCGAAGAGCTGTGCGGCGGTTTCAGCGGGAGCACCGGCTTCGGCATAAGCGGCATGGACGCGCAGCACGCTGGCCGGGCGGTCGGCGCGCAGATCGACGCGGGCAACGATGCGGTCGCCGAGCAGGAAGGGCAGCACGTAGTAGCCGTATTGGCGCTTTTCGGCCGGCGTGTAGATCTCGATGCGATAGCGGAAATTGAAGAGCTTTTCGGTGCGCGTGCGTTCGAAAACCACGGGATCGAACGGGGCAAGCAGGGCACGCGCCTCGATCCGGCGCGGGATTCGCGCGTCCTTGTGGAGATAAGCGGGCTTGTCCCAGCCTTCGACCTTCACCGGCAGCAAATCGCCGGCTTCGACCAGTTCCTCGATGCGGTCCTTGGTGTCGCCGGGCGCCAGCCGGAAATAGTCGCGCAGGTCGCCATAGGTGGCGATGCCGTGGGCGCGTGCCGAGATGCGCAGCAATTCGCGATGCGCGTCCTCGACCGAGGGCACGGGCAGGTCGAGCACGGCCTGCGGCAAAACGCGCTCGGGCAGGTCGTAGTAGCGTTCGAAGCCGCGCCGGTAGGCGGTGGTGATGCGACCGGCCCAGAACAGCCATTCGAAAGCGTGCTTGGCCTCGCTCCAGCCCCACCAGCCGCCATTGCCCTTATGGCCTTCGATATCTGAGGCGGCGATCGGACCGCGATCGGCGACCTCTCTATAGATCTCATCAATCATGTCCTTGCGTTCACGGCCCCATTTCGCCAGGCCGAGATACATCTCGTCGCCCTGCTCGGCGCGCTGCATGCGCCAGCGCATCAAGGGATAGGTCTCGACAGGCAGGAACGAGGCCTCGTGCGCCCAATATTCAAAGACCGCACGCTTGCGGGTGACCGCCGCATTGTCGAGCAGCGCCAGCGGGTAGGGGCCAAGGCGTGAATAGAGCGGCATATAATGTGCGCGCACCACCGCACTGACGGAATCGATCTGCAGCAGGCCGGTCCGCGAAAGCACGCGGGCAAGATGGCGTCGGTCCGGAACACTATTGGGCCTGGGGTCGTTGAACCCCTGCGCGCCGAGCGCGATGCGCCTGGCCATGGCGAGCGAGATTTTCTCCTTCATCAAGGTGTCCTTGCCCCGATCGTCCGTCGGATTTTTAGCCGGTGATTCCGGCCATGCTAGCAGGCAAATGGCGGGAGATATGTCAGGAGAGAAAAGTGGAGTAAAAAGTGAAGGAAATCAAACAGGAGCGGATCGGACCAGTTTCTTCCGATAAGGCGTCCAGGGCCGCGATTTGAACAAGGTTTGACTTGCGTCACCGAAACCGCTGCGCTAACCCTCGCCGCGTTGCAGCATGGGCCCTCTTAAAACGGTTCAGCGGTTAAACTGTCACGCTTCCGCATTAGAGTTCGTTGCTGTAATCAAAGTGAACTGCCCCGCCGAAGGAAAGCCGCCGCATGAGCGCACTCCTGAGTTCTTACCTGCCTATCGTCCTGTTCATCGCCGTGGCGATGATCGTCGGTCTGGCGCTGATCGTCGCTCCTTTCCTGGTGGCCTACCGCAATCCCGACCCGGAAAAGCTTTCCGCCTATGAATGCGGGTTCAATTCGTTCGACGACGCCCGCATGAAGTTCGACATCCGTTTCTACCTGGTGTCGATCCTGTTCATCATCTTCGATCTCGAGGTCGCCTTCCTGTTCCCGTGGGCCGTGTCCTTCTCGAAGCTCGGCATGCTCGGCTTCTGGTCGATGATGGTGTTTCTAGCGGTGCTGACCATCGGCTTTGCCTATGAATGGAAAAAAGGAGCGCTGGAATGGGATTGAACGACAGTTCAGGCACCCTCGTCGCGCCGAAGCCCAAGGGCATCATCGACCCCAACACCGGCAGGCCGGTGGGGGAAGACGATCCCTTCTTCCTCGAAATCAACAATGAGCTGGCCGACAAGGGTTTCCTTGTCACCTCGACCGAAGCGCTCATCACCTGGGCGCGCAGCGGCTCGCTGATGTTCATGACCTTCGGCCTCGCCTGCTGCGCGGTCGAGATGATCCATACCTCGATGCCCCGCTACGACTCGGAGCGTTTCGGCGTCGCGCCACGCGCGTCCCCGCGCCAGTCAGACATCATGATCGTCGCCGGCACGCTGACCAACAAGATGGCGCCGGCGCTGCGCAAGGTCTACGACCAGATGCCGGAGCCGCGCTACGTCATCTCGATGGGCTCCTGCGCCAATGGCGGCGGCTACTACCACTATTCTTATTCGGTGGTGCGTGGCTGCGATCGCGTCGTGCCCGTCGACATCTATGTGCCCGGCTGCCCGCCGAGCGCCGAAGCGCTGCTCTACGGCATTCTCCTTCTGCAGAAGAAGATCCGCCGCACCGGCACGATCGAACGGTGAGCCGATGACCCTGGCGTTGAACGAACTCTCCACCTATCTCGGCGAGAAGCTCTCCGGCCGCATCGGCGAAGCCGTGCTTGCCTATGACGAACTGACCATTTCCGTCGAGCCGGGCAATCTGATCGAGGTGGCGACCTTCCTGCGCGACGATCCGCGCTGCCAGTTCATCTCGATCATCGACATTTGTGGCGCCGACTACCCGTCGCGCGCCAGGCGGTTCGATGTCGTCTATCACCTTCTGTCGCCGAAGCAGAATGTGCGCATCCGCCTCAAGGTCCAGGCCGACGAGGAAACGTTGGTGCCGTCGCTGACCGCCGTCTATCCAGGCGCCGACTGGTATGAGCGCGAGACGTATGACCTTTACGGCGTGCTGTTTAGCGGCCATCCGGATCTGCGCCGCATTCTCACCGACTACGGCTTCGAGGGGCACCCGCTGCGCAAGGATTTCCCGCTGACCGGCTTCGTCGAGGTGCGCTACGACGACGAGGCCAAGCGCGTGATCTACGAGCCGGTCGAGCTCAAGCAGGAATTCCGCAATTTCGATTTTCTTTCTCCTTGGGAAGGGACGGACTACGTCCTGYCCGGGGATGAAAAAGCCAAGACGAATTGAGGCGCCGCGATGGCTGAAACCTCCGTCCGCAATTTCAACATTAACTTTGGGCCTCAACACCCTGCCGCGCACGGTGTTTTGAGGTTGGTTCTCGAGCTGGACGGCGAAGTTGTCGACCGCGTCGATCCGCATATCGGTCTGCTCCACCGCGGCACCGAGAAGCTGATCGAGGCCAAGACCTATCTGCAGGCCGTGCCCTATCTCGACCGGCTCGACTATTGCGCGCCGATGAACCAGGAGCATGCCTTCGCGCTCGCGGCCGAGCGGCTGCTCGGCATCGAGGTGCCGAAGCGCGGCCAGCTGATCCGCGTGCTCTATTCCGAGATGGGCCGCATCATGTCGCACATCCTGAATGTGACGACGCAGGCGATGGATGTCGGCGCGCTGACCCCGCCGCTGTGGGGCTTTGTCGAGCGCGAAAAGCTGATGGTGTTCTACGAGCGCGCCTCGGGCTCACGCATGCATGCGGCCTATTTCCGGCCGGGCGGCGTGCACCAGGACCTGCCGCAGAAGCTGGTCGAGGATATCGGCAAGTGGATCGACCCGTTCCTGAAGTCGATCGACGATCTCGACGCCCTGCTCACGCCCAACCGCATCTTCAAGCAGCGCAATGTCGATATCGGCACGGTGTCGCTGGCCGACGCCTGGGCCTGGGGGTTTTCGGGCGTGATGGTGCGCGGCTCGGGCGCGGCCTGGGACCTGCGCAAGGCGCAGCCCTATGAATGCTATTCGGAGATGGACTTCGACATCCCGGTCGGCAAGAACGGTGACTGCTACGACCGTTACCTTGTGCGCATGGAAGAGATGCGCCAGTCGGCCAGGATCATGCGCCAGTGCGTCGATCTTCTGCTCGGCAAGGAAAGCGCCGGCCCGGTGTCGAACCTCGACGGCAAGGTGGTGCCGCCGAAGCGCGCGGCGATGAAGCGTTCGATGGAAGCGCTGATCCATCACTTCAAGCTCTATACCGAGGGCTATCGCGTGCCGGCCGGCGAGGTCTACGCGGCCGTCGAAGCGCCGAAAGGCGAATTCGGCGTCTATCTGGTCTCCGACGGCACCAACAAGCCGTATCGCTGCAAGCTGCGCGCGCCTGGCTTCGCGCATCTGCAAGCCATGGATTTCCTGTGCCGCGGCCACATGCTGGCCGACGTCACCGCCGTGCTTGGCTCCCTCGACATCGTGTTTGGTGAGGTCGATCGGTAATGCGGMAGGTGATTGCAGCTTTGTCGCTTACTGCAATAGCCGGTCAATCGGCCCTTGCAGCCGATTGCCCTGCGTCGGTAACGTCTTTGGAATTGGCAAAAAAGCACTACAAGCTGCACTACGTCACTTTGAACATGCGCGACAGTGCGACTAGTGACCAAGCTGTTGTCGACGCGTTCTATTTCGGGGATGCGTCCTGCGAATATCGCTTTATGGCGCCGCAGGATGTGACATTTACCAAAGCCGAGATTTCTGAAGCCGCGCTCAATCGGCAGGGGTTCAAAAAACTTGCCAAGAAGCTGGGTCATCAAGCGGGTGTTTCTCCTGCCGTCATGACAAATTCGCCGACCTTTCAGTGCTTCGACAACCAGTCGAAGGTTTGCAAGGAGGCGGCGGCTCGGCAATGACACCGTTTCCTGACCCCCGCCCTTTCGACTGCTACAACAGAGTTCAAACCTAATGTCAGTCCGCCGTCTTGCAGAAGCCAGCCTCCAGCCAGCCTCGTTCGCCTTCAACAAGGAGAACGCGGCGGCGGCTGAGCAGTGGATCGCCAAATATCCGAAGGGGCGCGAGCAGTYGGCCATCATCCCCTTGCTGATGCTGGCGCAGGAACAGGAAGGCTGGGTCACCAAGGCGGCGATCGAGACGATCTCGGACATGCTCGGCATGCCGCGCATCCGCGGCCTCGAGGTCGCGACCTTCTACACGCAGTACCAGCTCAATCCGGTCGGCACGCGGGCCCATATCCAGGTCTGCGGCACTACGCCCTGCATGCTGCGCGGCTCGGAAGCGCTGATGGATGTGTGCCGGTCGAAGATCCATCACGACCAGTTCCACACCAACGACAAGGGCACGCTGTCGTGGGAGGAGGTCGAATGCCTCGGCGCCTGCGTCAACGCGCCGATGGTCATGATCTTCAAGGATACGTTCGAGGACCTGACGCCCGAGCGGCTGGCCGAGATCATCGATCTCTACGACGCCGGCAAGGGCGCGGAGGTCAAGCCGGGGCCTCAGAACGGCCGCCACGGCTCCGAGCCGGCCGATGGTTTGAAGACGCTAACAAATGAAAAGGCGATCCTGAAGTCGACGCGCGACAAGGAAGCCAAGGCGGCCGCGAAGGCTGCCAAGGATGCCGCCGCCGCAGCGCCGGCTGCCGCTCCTGCGGCCGTCGTCTCGCAGGCGGCACCTGCCGCAGCCCCGGCACCCGCTGCACCGCCGGCCTCGGGTCCGGTTGCGCCGTCCAAGTCCAGCAAGCCGAAGACCGATGCGCCGGAGACCAGCCCGGCCTTGACGACGCCGTCGCCGGTCAAGGTCGCCCCGGCCACCGAGAAGGCGGCCAGCGTCAGGGCGCCGCGCCATTCGGCCGCCAACGCCAACCAGGCCGATCCTGAAGTCGAGGCGGTTTCCAAGCCGCGCAGCGGACCGAAGACGAAAGCCGAGCCGGCCACCGCCTTCAAGGCGCCGGAAACCAAGCAGCCGGTCGCCAAGACAGCGAAGCCTTCGCTGGAGGACAAGAACCGTCCGTCCGGCATCGAGCGGCCGGCAACCGTCGACGATCTCAAGCTGATCTCCGGCGTCGGCCCGAAGATCGAAGGCATTTTGCACTCGCTGGGCATCTACACCTTCGCGCAGGTCGCAGGCTGGAAGAAGGCCGAGCGCGAATGGGTCGACGGCTATCTCAATTTCCGCGGCCGCATCGAGCGCGACGACTGGGTGAAGCAGGCCAAGGCGCTCGCCAAGGGCGGCGTCGCCGAATACATCCGCGTCTTCGGCAAGAAGCCGGTCTGAGGGACGAAAAATGCTTCAGGACAAAGACCGCATCTTCACCAACATCTACGGCCTGTTCGACAAGTCGCTGGCCGGCGCGCAGTCGCGCGGCATCTGGGACGATACGCCCGGCCTCATCGCCAAGGGCCGCGACTGGATCGTCAACGAGATGAAGGCGTCCGGCCTGCGCGGCCGCGGCGGTGCCGGCTTCCCGACCGGGCTGAAGTGGTCGTTCATGCCCAAGCAGAGCGACGGGCGGCCGAGCTATCTGGTCATCAACGCCGACGAATCCGAGCCCGGCACCTGCAAGGATCGCGATATCCTGCGCAACGATCCGCACACGCTGGTCGAGGGCGCGCTGGTCGCCGGCTTCGCCATGGGCGCGGTCGCTGCCTATATCTATGTGCGTGGCGAATTCATCCGCGAGCGCGAAGCGCTGCAGCGCGCTATCGATGAGGCCTACGCGGCCAAGCTGATCGGCAAGAACAACACGTCCGGCTACGACTTCGAGGTCTACATGCACCACGGCGCCGGCGCCTATATCTGCGGCGAGGAGACCGCGCTGCTCGAAAGCCTCGAGGGCAAGAAGGGCCAGCCGCGGCTGAAGCCGCCATTCCCGGCCAATGTCGGCCTCTATGGCTGCCCGACCACCGTCAACAACGTCGAATCGATCGCGGTGGCGCCAACCATCCTGCGTCGGGGAGCGGCCTGGTTCTCGTCCTTCGGCCGTCCGAACAATGCCGGCACCAAGCTGTTCTGCGTCTCCGGYCACGTCAACAACCCTTGCACCTTCGAAGAGGCGATGTCGATTCCGTTCCGCGAACTGATCGAGACGCATTGCGGCGGCATCCGTGGCGGCTGGGACAATCTTCTGGCGGTCATTCCGGGCGGCGCTTCGGTGCCGCTGGTGCCGGCCGAGCAGATCATGGACGCGCCGATGGATTTCGACGCGCTGCGCGACCTGAAATCCGGCCTCGGCACGGCGGCCGTCATCGTCATGGACAAGTCGACCGATGTCGTGAAGGCGATCGCCAGGCTGTCCTACTTCTACAAGCATGAGAGCTGCGGCCAGTGCACTCCGTGCCGCGAAGGCACCGGCTGGATGTGGCGGGTGATGGAGCGATTGGTGCGCGGCGAGGCGCAGAAGCGCGAGATCGACATGCTGCTCGACGTCACCAAGCAGGTCGAGGGCCACACGATCTGCGCGTTGGGCGACGCGGCGGCCTGGCCGATCCAGGGCCTCATGCGGCATTTCCGCGGCGAGGTGGAACGCCGCATCGACGAGTTTTCGCGCAACGCGCACCGGGTCGAGCCGGTGATGGTCGCGGCGGAATAGGATTTTGGAATATGGGCGAAAGCCCAAGACTGACAGCAGGGGCGGGGCATACGAAGAAACGACCAGGAGATCTCTATGGCGCCGTATTCGATACCCTATCCGTTCATGCCTGATTTGGAACAACTCGAGAAGATGAACCAGGACCTGACCAAGATGATGCCGAAGGAGATGGCCAGCGCCGTCAACCTTCTGGCGCATCCGGTCGCGGGCGCCGCTGCGATGTCGGCGCTCAGCATCGGTCTTGCCAATCATGCCGTCGGCATGTGGATGGGCGCCTTCACCGGCGCGCTGGAAGCCTCGCAGCGCATGTTCCAGCCTTTCCTCGACGATCTCGAGGCGCAGAGCGAAGCGGCCGCCAACGCCACCAAGGCGCGCAAGGCGACAGAGACGCTGATCGCCAGGGCGCAGACCTTCGCCAGGGACGTGACCGACATCGCGGCGAACGCGACCGAGAAGGCGCTCGACGCGACCGGGTCCGGTCTCGTCGCCCAACCGGCTGCAACCGGGCTGATGCCTGAGGATTTCAGGCAGCCGAAGGCGCTCGACAAGCCAGCGAAACCGTCGGACCTGAAGGCGATTTCAGGTATCGGGCCGAAGCTGGAGAAGGTGCTCAACGGTCTCGGCATCTGGACCTATGGCCAGATCGCCGCCTGGACGTCGGAAGAGATCGCCTGGGTGGAAGATTATCTGTCGCTCGCCGGCCGCATCGGCCGCGACGACTGGACTGCTCAAGCGGCGGCGCTCGCCGCGAAGAAGTGAATTGAGATGCCAGGCGCGGCGCAAGCCGCGCCCGGAAGATAGAGATTGCGGAAATCCGCAAGGGGTTTGAGGCGAATGGCAAAGCTAAAGGTCGACGGGAAAGAGATCACGGTACCCGACCATTACACGCTGCTGCAGGCGGCCGAGGACGCCGGCGCTGAAGTGCCGCGCTTCTGCTTCCATGAGCGGCTGTCGATCGCCGGCAATTGCCGCATGTGCCTGATCGAGGTGAAGGGCGGCCCGCCCAAGCCGCAGGCGTCCTGCGCCATGGGCGTGCGCGACCTGCGCCCGGGCCCGAATGGCGAGCCGCCGGAAATCTTCACCAACACGCCGATGGTCAAGAAGGCCCGCGAAGGCGTGATGGAATTCCTGCTGATCAACCATCCGCTGGACTGCCCGATCTGCGACCAGGGCGGCGAATGCGACCTGCAGGACCAAGCGATGGCCTTCGGCGTCGATTCCTCGCGCTATCACGAGAACAAGCGCGCGGTCGAAGACAAGTATATCGGCCCGCTGGTCAAGACGGTGATGAACCGTTGCATCCATTGCACGCGCTGCGTCCGCTTCACCACCGAGGTCGCCGGCATTTCCGAGCTCGGCCTGATCGGCCGCGGCGAGGATGCCGAGATCACCACCTATCTCGAACAGGCGATGACGTCGGAGCTGCAGGGCAACGTCATCGATCTGTGCCCGGTCGGCGCGCTGACCTCCAAGCCGTTCGCCTTCCAGGCGCGGCCGTGGGAACTGACCAAGACGGAATCGATCGATGTCATGGACGCCGTCGGCTCGGCGATCCGCGTCGACTCCAGGGGCCGCGAAGTGATGCGCATCCTGCCGCGCGTCAACGAGGCGGTGAACGAGGAGTGGATTTCCGACAAGACCCGCTTCATCTGGGACGGCCTGCGCACGCAGCGCCTCGACCGCCCCTATGTGCGCAAGGACGGCAAGCTCGTTCCGGCAAGCTGGGCCGAAGCCTTCGCCGCAATCAAGGAACAGGTGTCGAAGACCGCGCCCGAGCGGATCGGCGCGATCGCCGGCGACCTCGCGGCCGTCGAAGAGATCTATGCGCTGAAGCTTCTGATGAACGCGCTCGGCTCGAAGAACATCGACTGCCGCCAGGACGGTGCAGCGCTCGATCCCTCGCTCGGCCGCGCCAGCTACATCTTCAACCCGACCATCGAAGGTATCGAGCAGGCCGACGCGGTGCTGATCATCGGCGCCAATCCGCGCTTCGAGGCTTCGGTGCTCAATGCCCGCATCCGCAAGCGCTGGCGCGTCGGCAACCTGCCGGTCGGCGTGATCGGCGAGATCGGCGATACGCGTTACGATTACGAGCTGATCGGCGCCGGCCCGGAATCGCTCAAGGATCTCGCCGACGGCAACGGCAAGTTCTTCGAGGTGCTGAGCAAGGCCACGCATCCGCTGATCATCGTCGGCCAGGGCGCTCTGGCGCGCCCGGACGGCGCGGCAGTGCTCGGCCAGGCGGCGAAGCTAGCCACCGCCGTCAACGCGGTCACGGCCGAATGGAACGGCTTTGCGGTGCTGCACAACGCTGCGGCAAGAGTCGGTGGCCTTGATGTCGGTTTCGTGCCGGGCGAGGGGGGCAAGGATGTCGCCGGCATGCTGGGCGAGACCGATCTGCTCTTCCTGCTCGGCGCCGACGAAATCGACATGGCCAGGACCGGCGGCGCCTTCGTCGTCTATATCGGCACGCATGGCGATGCCGGCGCGCACCGCGCCAACGTCATCCTGCCGGCCGCCGCCTACACGGAAAAGTCCGGCACCTATGTCAACACGGAAGGCCGCGTGCAGCAGACCAACCGCGCCGGATTCGCTCCGGGCGAAGCACGCGAGGACTGGGCGATCCTGCGGGCGCTGTCGGACGTGCTCGGCAAGAAGCTGCCCTTCGATTCGCTGGCGCAGCTGCGCGCCAAGCTCTATGGCGAGTTCCCGCATCTCGCCCGCATCGACCAGGTGCARGCGGGCAGCGCCGACGATGTCGCTAGGGCGGCAAAGCTTGGCGGCCGGCTGAACAAGGGCACCTTCACCTCACCGGTGAAGGACTTCTATCTGACCAACCCGATCGCGCGGGCGTCGGCCGTGATGGCCGAATGCTCGGCGCTGGCCAAGAGCGGCTTCAAGCAGGCGGCGGAATAAGCATGGACACCTTCTTCTCCTTCTACGTGCTGCCGGCGCTGCTGATCCTTCTGAAGTCGGTCGTGCTGATCGTCGTGCTTTTGATCGGCGTCGCCTATCTGCTCTATGCCGACCGCAAGATCTGGGCGGCGGTGCAGCTGCGCCGCGGCCCGAACGTCGTCGGTCCTTGGGGCACGTTGCAGGCTTTTGCCGACCTTCTGAAATTCGTCTTCAAGGAGCCGGTGATCCCGTCGGGCGCCAACAAGGGGGTGTTCCTTCTGGCGCCGCTGGTGTCGGCGGTGCTGGCGATCTCGGCCTGGGCGGTCATTCCGGTCAATGAGGGCTGGGCGATCGCCAACATCAATGTCGGCATCCTCTATGTCTTCGCCATCTCCTCGCTCGAGGTCTATGGCGTGATCATGGGCGGCTGGGCGTCCAACTCGAAATATCCGTTCCTCGGCGCGCTGCGCTCGGCCGCGCAGATGGTGTCCTACGAAGTCTCGATCGGCTTCGTCATCGTCACCGTGCTGCTCTGCGTCGGTTCGCTCAACCTCTCCGACATCGTCATGTCGCAGCAGGACGGGCTCGGCACCAAGCTTGGCCTGCCGAACACCTTCCTCGACTGGCACTGGCTGTCGCTGCTGCCGATGTTCGTGGTGTTCTTCATCTCCGCGCTTGCCGAGACGAACCGCCCGCCCTTCGACCTCGTGGAGGCGGAATCGGAACTCGTCGCCGGCCACATGGTCGAGTATTCGTCGACGCCGTTCCTGCTCTTCTTCCTCGGCGAGTATGTCGCCGTCGTCCTGATGTGCGCGCTGGCGACCATCCTGTTCCTCGGCGGCTGGCTGCCACCGTTCGATTTCGCGCCCTTCACCTGGGTACCAGGGGTGATCTGGTTCGTGCTGAAGATCTGCCTGATGTTCTTCATGTTCTCGATGGTGAAGGCTTTTGTGCCGCGCTACCGCTACGACCAGCTGATGYGGCTGGGCTGGAAGGTCTTCCTGCCGATCTCGCTGTTCATGGTCGTCGCCACCGCGGCCTTCCTCAAGATCACGGGGTTTGCGTGATGTCCGCTCTGGCCCAGGCCGCAAAGTCGCTGCTGCTGAAGGATTTCGTCAGCGCCTTCTTCCTCTCGATGCGCCAATTCTTCGCGCCGAAGGAAACGATCAACTACCCGCACGAGAAGGGGCCGACCAGCCCGCGCTTCCGCGGCGAGCATGCGCTGCGCCGTTATCCGAACGGCGAGGAACGCTGCATCGCCTGCAAGCTGTGCGAAGCGATCTGCCCGGCGCAGGCCATCACCATCGAGGCCGGTCCGCGCCGCAATGACGGCACGCGCCGCACCGTGCGCTACGACATCGACATGGTGAAGTGCATCTATTGCGGCTTCTGCCAGGAAGCCTGCCCGGTCGACGCCATCGTCGAGGGACCGAACTTCGAGTTCGCGACCGAGACGCGCGAGGAGCTTTACTACAACAAGGAAAAGCTGCTCGCGAACGGCGATCGCTGGGAGCGTGAGCTGGCGCGTAACATCGCGCTGGATGCTCCCTATAGGTGATTAGCGTGCTTCTCCCCGTAAACGGGGGAAGGAACAAGAAAGTGGACGGCGCAACGTCGTCCGTCTAAGGAACACGCGGTTTCGAACCGGAGGCGGGTCGGAGTCGGAATTTGGAACCCGGGGGAACCCATGCTGAGTGGACTAGAGGCGGCCTTTTTCTACCTCTTCGCCTTTATCGCCGTGGCGTCGGCCTTCATGGTCATTTCGTCGCGCAACCCCGTGCATTCTGTGCTCTTCCTGATCCTCACCTTCTTCAACGCGGCCGGCCTGTTCATGCTGACCGGCGCCGAGTTCTTGGCGATGATCCTGCTCGTCGTCTATGTCGGCGCGGTGATGGTGCTGTTCCTGTTCGTCGTCATGATGCTCGACGTCGACTTCGCCGAGATGAAGCAGGGCGCCCTGCAATACGCGCCGATCGGCGCGCTGGTCGGGTTGATCCTGGCGGCGGAGCTGATCATCGTGCTCGGCGGCTACACATTCGCGCCGCAGCTTGCCTCGACGGTCGCCAAGACAACGCCGGATCTTGCCACGCGCTCCAACACGGCCGCGCTCGGCGACATCCTCTATACGGACTACCTCTATTATTTCCAGATTTCCGGCCTGGTGCTGCTGGTCGCCATGATCGGCGCCATCGTGCTGACGCTGCGCCACAAGGAAGGCGTCAAGCGGCAGTCGATCGCCGCACAGGTCGGCCGCACGCCGGCTACGGGCATGGAAATCCGCAAGGTCAAATCGGGCGAGGGCATCTGAGATGGTCGTCGGCATTGCACATTACCTGACCGTATCGGCGATCCTGTTCACGCTCGGCGTGTTCGGCATCTTCCTGAACCGTCGCAACATCATCGTCATCCTGATGTCGATCGAGCTCATCCTGCTGGCGGTCAACATCAATTTCGTCGCGTTCTCGGCGGCGCTGCATGACCTCGTCGGACAGGTGTTCGCCCTGTTCGTGCTGACGGTAGCGGCCGCTGAGGCCGCGATCGGTCTTGCCATTCTTGTCGTCTTCTTCCGCAACCGCGGCTCGATCGCGGTCGAAGACGTGAGCGCGATGAAGGGTTGACGGGAACCATCATGTATCAGGCTATCGTCTTCCTTCCGCTGCTTGGCTTCCTGATTGTCGGCCTGTTCGGCAATTCGCTCGGCGCCAAGGCTTCCGAATACATCACCTCCGGCTTCCTGGTGATCGCGGCGGTGCTGTCGTGGATCGCCTTCTTCACCGTCGGTTTCGGGCATGGCGAGGTGTTCACCGTGCCGGTGCTGCGCTGGATCCAGTCGGGCGGCATCGACACGTCCTGGGCGTTGCGGATCGACACGCTGACGGTGGTGATGCTGATCGTCGTCAACACCGTGTCGGCGCTGGTCCACATCTATTCGATCGGCTACATGCACCACGATCCGAACCGGCCGCGCTTCTTCGCCTATCTGTCGCTGTTCACCTTCGCGATGCTGATGCTGGTGACGGCCGACAACCTCATCCAGATGTTCTTCGGCTGGGAAGGCGTCGGTCTGGCCTCCTATCTGCTGATCGGCTTCTGGTACAAGAAGCCGTCGGCCAATGCCGCCGCCATCAAGGCTTTCGTCGTCAACCGCGTCGGCGACTTCGGTTTCGCGCTCGGCATCTTCGGCGTGTTCGTGCTGTTCGGCTCGGTCAATCTGAGCACCGTCTTCGCCAATGCGGCCTCGTTCCTGCCGGCCGAAGGAGCGCCGGCGGGTGCCGCCGTGCTCACCTTCCTCGGCCATGCGCTCGACAAGCAGACGGCGCTGACCGTGGTATGCCTGCTGCTCTTCATGGGCGCCATGGGCAAGTCGGCGCAGGTGCCGCTGCACACATGGCTGCCGGACGCCATGGAAGGCCCGACGCCGGTCTCCGCGCTCATCCACGCGGCGACCATGGTGACCGCCGGCGTGTTCATGCTGGCGAGGCTCTCGCCGCTGTTCGAGCTGTCACACACCGCGCTGACCGTCGTCACCTTCATCGGCGCCTTCACCGCCTTCTTCGCGGCGACCGTCGGCCTCGTCCAGAACGACATCAAGCGCGTCATCGCTTATTCGACCTGCTCGCAGCTCGGCTACATGTTCGTGGCGCTCGGCGTCGGCGCCTATGGCGCGGCGATCTTCCACCTGTTCACCCACGCCTTCTTCAAGGCGCTGCTGTTCCTCGGCTCCGGCTCGGTCATTCATGCGGTGTCCGACGAGCAGGACATGCGCAAGATGGGCGGGCTCCGCAAGCTGATCCCGACCACCTACTGGATGATGATCATCGGCACGCTGGCGCTCACCGGCGTCGGCATCCCGGCAACGGTGATCGGCACCGCCGGCTTCTTCTCCAAGGACGCCATTATCGAGACCTCCTTCGCCGGCCATAATGCGGTCGCGGGCTTTGCCTTTATCCTGCTGGTGGTCGCCGCCTGCTTCACCAGCTTCTATTCGTGGCGGCTGATCTTCATGACCTTCCACGGCGAGCCGCGCGCCAGCCACGAGGTCATGCATCATGTCCACGAATCGCCGCCGGTGATGCTGGTGCCGCTTTACGTGCTTGCCGCAGGCGCGCTGTTTGCCGGCGTCATCTTCCACGGCGCCTTCATCGGCGAGGGCTATGCCGAATTCTGGAAGGCGTCGCTGTTCACGCTGCCGGACAACCACATCCTGCACGAGATCCACGAGCTGCCGCTCTGGGTGGAACTGGCGCCGTTCGTTGCCATGGTGATCGGTCTGCTCGTCGCCTGGCAGTTCTACATCCGCAAGCCGGAGACGCCGAAGGAACTGGCGGCGCAGCATCGCGGCCTCTATGCCTTCCTGCTCAACAAGTGGTACTTCGACGAGCTCTACGACTTCCTGTTCGTGCAGCCCGCAAAACGTCTCGGCAGGTTCCTGTGGAAGACCGGCGACGGCGCCATCATCGACGGCCTCGGCCCCGACGGTGTCTCGGCGCGCGTCATTGACGTCACCAACCGTGTCGTCAAGCTGCAGACCGGCTATCTCTACCACTACGCCTTCGCCATGCTGATCGGCGTGGCCGCTCTCGTCACCTGGATGATGCTCTGATGACCGACTGGCCAATCCTCTCGCTGGTCACCTTCCTGCCGCTGGTTGGTGTTCTCCTCATTCTGCCGATCAGCGACGACAGCGAAAACGCGCGCCGCAACATCCGCGCCATCGCCTTCATCACGACGGCGTTCACCTTCGTCATTTCGCTGTTCATCTGGACGGGCTTCGACAATTCGCAGGCCGGCTTCCAGTTCGTCGAGAAGCACGCCTGGCTGGATTCAGGCATCTCCTACCATATGGGCGTCGACGGCATATCGATGCTGTTCGTCATCCTGACCACCTTCCTGATGCCGCTTTCCATCCTCGCCTCCTGGGAAGCGATCGAGAAGCGGGTCAAGGCCTATATGATCGCCTTCCTGATCCTCGAGACGCTGATGATTGGCGTGTTCTGCGCGCTCGACATCGTCTTGTTCTACGTCTTCTTCGAGGCCGGCCTGATTCCGATGTTCATCATCATCGGCGTCTGGGGCGGCAAGCGGCGCGTCTATGCCTCGTTCAAGTTCTTCCTCTACACGCTTGCCGGCTCGGTGCTGATGCTGCTCGCCATCATGGCGATGTTCTTCCAGTCGGGCACCACCGACATCCCGACGCTTCTGACGCATCACTTCCCGGCCAACATGCAGACTTGGCTGTGGCTCGCCTTCTTCGCCTCCTTCGCGGTGAAGATGCCGATGTGGCCGGTGCACACGTGGCTGCCCGACGCGCATGTCGAAGCGCCAACGGCGGGCTCGGTCATCCTGGCCGCCATTCTCTTGAAGATGGGCGGCTACGGCTTCCTGCGCTTCTCGCTGCCGATGTTCCCGGAAGCCTCGGCGATGTTCGCGCCGCTGGTGTTCACGCTCTCCGTCGTCGCCATCATCTACACCTCGCTGGTGGCGCTGATGCAGGAGGACATGAAGAAGCTGATCGCCTATTCCTCGGTCGCCCATATGGGCTTCGTCACCATGGGCATCTTCGCGATGAACCAGGAAGGCGTGCAGGGGGCGATCTATCAGATGCTCAGCCACGGCCTCGTCTCGGGCGCGCTGTTCCTGTGCGTCGGCGTCATCTACGACCGCATGCATACGCGCGAGATCGATGCCTATGGCGGCCTCGTCAACAACATGCCAAAATACGCCACCGTGTTCATGATCTTCACCATGGCCAATGTCGGGCTTCCAGGCACCAGCGGCTTCATCGGCGAATTCCTGACCATGCTCGGCGTCTTCCGGGTCAACACCTGGGTGGCGTTCTTCGCCGCCACCGGCGTCATCCTGTCGGCGGCTTACGCGCTGTGGCTCTACCGCCGGGTGATCTTCGGCGCGCTGACCAAGGACAGCCTGAAGAACCTGTTGGATCTCTCGCCGCGCGAGAAGGCGATCATGTATCCATTGGTGGTGCTGGTCATCTTCTTCGGCGTCTATCCGGCGCCGGTGTTCGACGCGACCGCCCAATCGGTCAAGGCGCTCGTCACCAACGTCACCGCTTCCATCAATTCCGCGCAGACCGCGGCGGCGAACTGACTGGGGAATAGACCATGACGCCGGACCTTCTCTCCAGCTTTTCGCTTTCGACGCCGGAACTGATCCTGGCGGTCGGCGCGCTGGTGCTCCTGATGATCGGGGCCTATTCGCGCTCCAACAGCACCATGACCGTGACCGGCCTGGCCGTCCTCGTGCTGGTGGTGGCCGGCCTGTGGCTCGCCTTCTCCGGCGGGCAGGGCGCTGCCTATGGCGGCGCCTTCGTGCAGGATTCCTTCAGCGCCTTCATGAAGATGCTGGCGCTGATCGGCTCGGCGGTGACGCTCGTCATGTCGATGCGCTTTGCCAAGCAGGAACATTTCGACAAGTTCGAATTCCCGGTGCTTATCTTGCTCTGCACGCTCGGCATGATGCTGATGATCTCGGCCAACGGCATGATCGGGCTCTATCTCGGGCTCGAGCTGCAGTCGCTGGCGATCTATGTGCTGGCGGCGATCAACCGCGACAATCTGCGCTCGACCGAAGCTGGCCTGAAATATTTCGTCCTCGGCGCRCTGTCCTCGGGCATGCTGCTCTACGGCATCAGCCTCGTCTACGGCTACACCGGCAACACCGGCTTCCAGGAAATCGCGACGGCGCTGGGCAGCGGCGAGCGGCAACTCGGCCTTGTCTTTGGCCTGGTGTTCGTGCTTGCCGGCCTCGCCTTCAAGATCTCGGCCGTGCCGTTCCACATGTGGACGCCGGACGTCTATGAAGGCGCGCCGACGCCGATCACCGCCTTCCTGGCAGCCGCGCCGAAAATGGCGGCGATGGCGCTGATCGTGCGCGTCACCATGGGCGCCTTCAAGCCGATCGCCTCGGACTGGCAGCAGATCGTGGTCTTCATCTCGATCGCCTCGATGGCGCTCGGCGCCTTCGCGGCCATCGGCCAGACCAACATCAAGCGCCTGATGGCCTATTCCTCGATCGGCCATATGGGCTACGCGCTGGTCGGCCTTGCCGCCAACAGCCAGTCCGGCGTGCGCGGCGTCGTCATCTACATGCTGATCTATCTGGTGATGACGCTCGGCACCTTCGCCTTCATCCTCGCCATGCGGCGCAAGGAAGGCAATGTCGAGCAGATCGGCGATCTGGCCGGCCTTGCTTCGACCAACCCGATCATGGCCACCATCCTCACCATCCTGATGTTCTCGCTGGCCGGCATTCCGCCGCTCGCCGGCTTCTGGGGGAAGTGGTACGTGTTCCTGGCCGCCATCAACGCGCATCTTTACGCGCTGGCGATCATCGGCGTGCTGGCCTCGGTGGTGGGCGCCTACTATTACCTGCGTATCATCAAGATCATGTGGTTCGACGAGCCGGTCGGCGGTTTCGTGCCGATGGCGAGCGAACTGCGCCTGGTGCTCGGCGTCAGCGGTGCCTTCGTGCTGTTCTACGTGCTGATCGGCGGGCCGATCGGCAATTATGCCGAAGCCGCCGCGAAGACCTTCTTCTGACCGGATGGCGTTTCGACTGGCTCCAACCGCGGCGTCGGAGGGGTTCCGGCTCGAGACGCATGACAGCGTCGGCTCCACTAACGCGCTGGCGCTGGACCATGCGCGCGCCGGCGATGCGGGAAAACTCTGGGTCGTTTCGAAGAAGCAGGAAAGCGGTCGCGGTCGACGTGGCCGCGCCTGGGCGACGCCGGAAGGCAATCTTGCGGCGACATTGCTCCTGGTTCCGGGCGGCGAGCTGCGGCTTGCGGCGACGCTCGGCTTCGTCGCAGGGCTGGCGCTGGCCGACGCGCTCGACGCCGTCGTGCCGAAAGGCCGGATCGCCGTCGCCGTCGATGGCGCGAGCCAGGGCCGCAACCGTTTCGAGCTGAAATGGCCGAACGACGTGCTGGCTTCGGGCGCCAAGCTTGCCGGCATCCTTTTGGAATCGAGCATGCTGGAAGGCAGCCGTTTCGCGGTCGCCATCGGCATCGGTGTCAATGTCGTGGCTTATCCGCAGGATTTGCCTTATCCGGCGACGTCGCTGCAGGCATTGGGCGCCGATTGCGATGCCGAAACGCTGTTCCTGGCGCTCTCGGATGCCTGGAGCGAGAATGCCCGGCTGTGGGATGACGGGCGCGGGCTCGATGCCATCAGAAGGCGCTGGCTTGCCCGCGCGGCAGGCCTCGGCGGCGAGGTTGCTGTCAGAATTGACGGCAATGTGGTGCGCGGCGTCTTCGAGACCATTGACGAGGACTGCCGTTTCGTGATCCGCGACGATGAGGGATCGGTTTTGACGATCGCGGCCGGCGACGTGCATTTCGGCGCGGTCGCCTCGGCCCGGGTATAGTTTTGTTTTGTGCAATTCCGGACGGAAAACCGTGACACACTTTTCCCGGAACTGCCCCAACGGCTTGGCCTGACGGCCAGGAAGGAAAGAATTCATGGCGAATAGAGAAAACGCCGAGCTCGTCTTCGCGCCGCTGGGCGGCGTCGGCGAGATCGGCATGAACTTCGCCCTCTACGGCTATGGGCCTGCCGACGCGCGGGAGTGGGTCATCGTCGATGTCGGCGTCACCTTTCCGGACTCGGCGCATCCCGGCGTCGACCTGATCCTGCCCGATACGCGCTTCATCGAGGAGAACCTCGACGGCTTGCGCGGCATCGTCATCACCCATGCGCATGAGGACCATTACGGCGCGCTGCTCGACATCTGGCCGAAGCTTAAAGCGCCTGTATGGATGACGCCGTTCACCGCCGGCCTGCTCGAAGCCAAGCGGCAGGGCGAGCAGAACGCGCCGAAGATCCCGGCGTCGATCTACCGGGCCGGGGAGAAATTCACCATCGGGCCGTTCGAGATCGAGGCCATTCCCGTGGCGCATTCGATCCCCGAGCCGATGTCGCTGGCGATCACCACGCCCGCCGGCACCGTGATCCACACCGGCGACTGGAAGATCGATCCGGCGCCGACGATCGGTCCGAAGACCGACGAGGCGCGCTTCCGCGCCTATGGCGACAAGGGCGTGCTGGCGCTGATCTGCGATTCCACCAATGCGTTGCGGGAAGGGGAGTCGCCGTCGGAAGTGGCGGTCGGCGAGGGGCTCAAGGGCGTCATCGAGCAAGCCAAAGGCCGCGTCGCCGTCACCACCTTCTCCTCCAATGTCGGGCGCATCGTCTCGATCGCCAGGGCGGCGCGCGATGCCGGCCGGCAATGTCTCGTGCTCGGCCGCTCGCTGAAGCGCGTCATCGATGTGGCGGGCGAGCTCGGCTACATGGACGGCCTGCCGGAATTCATCGCCGAGGAGGACTATGGCTATATCCCGCGCGAGAACCTGGTGATCATCTGCACCGGCAGCCAGGGCGAGCCGCTGGCGGCATTGGCAAAGCTTTCGCGCGACGAGATGAAGTCGGTGGCGCTGACGGCCGGCGATACGGTGGTGTTTTCCTCGCGCACCATTCCCGGCAACGAAAAGGCGATCCTCGAGATCAAGAACCGGCTGATCGACCTCGGCATGAAGATCATCGAGGACGGCGATGCGCTGGTGCATGTCTCCGGCCATCCGCGCCGCAGCGAGTTGCGCAAGATGTATGAATGGGTACGGCCGCAGATCGGCGTTCCCGTGCATGGCGAGGCGGCGCATCTGGTGGCGCAGGGCTCGCTGATGTCGATGTCCGGCATCGGCCAGGTGGCGCAGGTGCGCGACGGCGACATGCTGAGACTATGGCCCGGCCCGGCGACGATCATCGACCAGGTGCCGTTCGGCCGGCTCTACAAGGACGGCCTGTTGATCGGCACCGACCAGGCGATGGGCATACGCGATCGCCGCAAGCTTTCCTTCGCCGGCCATGTCGCGGTCAATGTCGTTCTCGACGACAAATATGAGCTTGCCGGCGACCCCGACCTGGTGGCGATCGGCGTCGCCGAGGCGGATGCCAGCGGCGAGACGCTGGAGGACCTGATGCTCGATGCGGCAATCGGCGCGGTGGACTCTATTCCGCGTCAGCGCCGAAAAGACCTCGACCTGGTGCAGGAGGCGGTGCGCCGCGCCGTGCGCGCCGCGGCCAACGAAGCCTGGGGCAAGAAGCCGCTGGTGACTGTGTTCGTTACGAGATGAGGCAGTGGGGATTAGGCAATAGGCAATAGGCAATAGGAAGGCGATTGCCTTTCATCTCGCCAAATTTACTTCTTCTCTACTGCCTACTGCCTACTGCCTACTGCCTACTGCCTACTGCCTACTGCCTACTGCCTACTGCCTAAGGAAAACCGCCAATGCTTGGACGCCTCAACCATGTCGCGCTTGCCGTGCCGGACCTGGCCGCGGCGATGGCCGCCTATCGCGATACGCTGGGCGCGCGATTGAGCGAGCCGCAGGCGTTGCCGGAGCATGGCGTGACCGTGGTGTTCGTCGATGTAGGCAACACCAAGATCGAATTGCTGGAGCCGCTGGGCGAGACATCGCCCATCGCGGCGTTCCTCGAGAAGAACCCTTCGGGCGGCATGCATCATGTCTGCTACGAGGTCGACGATATCCTTGCTGCCCGCGACCATCTGAAGGCAAGCGGCGCGCGCGTGCTGGGCGACGGCAACCCGAAGATCGGGGCTCACGGCAAGCCGGTGCTGTTCCTGCATCCCAAGGATTTCTTCGGCACGCTGGTCGAACTGGAGCAGGCATGAACTGGGTTCTGTTTGCCGCGCTGTTCTTCGTCACCTGGTGGCTGATGCTGTTCATCGTTCTGCCGTTCAGCCTGCGCACGCAGGACGACGACCAGGATGTCACGCTCGGCACCGTTTCCAGCGCGCCGCGCGGCCCGCATATGCTGCGCGCCTTCATCCGCGCGACGATCGTGACGGTGGTCGTGATGGGCATCCTCTACGGCCTGACGATGGGCCTGGGATTCAGCTTCGACGACATCATGCGGATCATGCCGGACTTTAGTCCGAACGTCAGTCACTGACAGTTTCCGCAAGTATTGAAGAGCACACGCGCGCCAAGGTTGAAATTGGAAGCCGGCTTCCGATTTCAACGGCTGATCATGCCTGATGCTGTTTGGCAGATGGTCGTGCTAAGCAGATGATTGCACAAAAAAAATGCAAGGCACGAGGCCTTGCAATTTAAACGCGTCCGATCCGTTTCCGGTGTCCGGCGGCAGCGAGTTACCGCGCCTAGATCGCATCCTCCCAAGACTTTGACCGCGTAGGAGAGCAGATTTTTCTCCGCCCTCTCGGTTATCGGCGCACACTAGACCAAGGCAGGTGAAAATGTCACGAAGAATTTTGCCTCGAAACAGGCAATATCGTGCTGCACTGCACAATAGTGCGGCAGCGCTTGCTTGTGAATCGATCAAAAAGCCATTTGCGGCACTTTGCAGCCAAAATCGCCTTTTTGGTAAGGTGCAGAAGGCCCGACACTTTGGGGCACTCGGGTTTCCATTCGGCCATGAAATGGCTATGAAGCCCGGGCAAGCAGCCTGAGGCGCGCCGATTCCCCGCGCCGCCATCTTCATTCACGGACCAGTCCATGCGTTTGTCGCGCTACTTCCTGCCCATTCTCAAAGAAAATCCCCGCGAGGCCGAGATCGTCTCGCACCGGCTGATGCTGCGCGCCGGCATGATCCGCCAGCAAGGGCAGGGCAGCTTTTCATGGCTGCCGCTGGGCAAGCGCGTGCTGGACAAGGTCTGCCAGATCATCCGAGAGGAACAGAACCGCGCCGGCGCGCTGGAAATCCTGATGCCGACCATCCAGTCGGCGGATCTGTGGCGCGAGAGCGGCCGTTACAACGACTACGGCAAGGAGATGCTGCGCATCAAGGATCGCCAGGACCGCGACATGCTCTACGGTCCGACCAACGAAGAGATGGTCACCGAGATTTTTCGCGCTTACGTCAAGTCCTACAAGGACCTGCCGCTCAATCTCTACCACATCCAATGGAAGTTCCGCGACGAGGTGCGCCCGCGCTTCGGCGTCATGCGCAGCAGAGAGTTCCTGATGAAGGATGCCTATTCCTTCGACCTCGATTTCGAGGGCGCGAAGGCCGCCTACAATCGCATGTTCGTCTCCTATCTCAGGACGTTCACGCGCATGGGTCTGCAGGCCATTCCGATGCGCGCCGACACCGGCCCGATCGGCGGCGACCTCAGCCATGAGTTCATCATCCTGGCCGAGACCGGCGAGAGCCAGGTGTTCTGCGACCGCGCCTATCTCGCGCTCGACGTGCCGGGCGCGGACACCAACTTCTCCAACGATGCAGAGATCGGCGACATCGTGAAGAAATGGACGACGCCTTACGCCGCCACCGACGAAATGCATGACGAGGCGGCCTGGGAGAAAGTCGCCGAAGGCGACCGGCTCTCGGCGCGCGGCATCGAAGTCGGCCATATCTTCCATTTCGGCGAGAAATACTCCAAGCCGATGAACGCCAAGGTGACCGGCCCCGACGGCAAGGACCATTATGCATCCGGCGGTTCCTACGGCATCGGCCCGTCGCGCCTTGTCGCGGCGATCATCGAGGCGAGCCATGACGAGAACGGCATCATCTGGCCGGAAGCGGTGGCGCCCTTCGATATCGGCCTGATCAACATGAAGATCGGCGACGCCGAATGCGACCGTGTCTGCGACGAGCTCTACGCGGCGCTTACTTCGGCCGGCAAGGACGTGCTCTATGACGACACCGACCAGCGTCCGGGCGGCAAATTCGCCACCGCCGACCTGATCGGCCTGCCGTGGCAGGTGATCGTCGGCCCGCGCGGCGTGGCCGCCGGCGAGGTCGAGATCAAGAACCGCAAGTCGGGCGAGCGCGAGACGCTGCCGATCGCCGAGGCCAAGAAGCGCTTGGGTATCGCCGCATGAGCGAGGCGGCGGCAGCGGCCAGATCAGGGGCGGGCGCTTTCTCAGGCTTCGAGCGCATGGTGGCGTGGCGCTATCTGCGCTCGCGGCGTAAGGAGACGGTGATCTCGGTCATCGCCTCGATCTCCTTCCTCGGCATCATGCTGGGCG
The DNA here is from genome assembly GCF_001854795.2 of Mesorhizobium sp. LCM 4577. Lineage (NCBI taxonomy): Bacteria > Pseudomonadati > Pseudomonadota > Alphaproteobacteria > Hyphomicrobiales > Phyllobacteriaceae > Mesorhizobium > Mesorhizobium sp. LCM 4577. The sequence goes on from NZ_MDDU01000046.1 coordinate 206,235, forward strand.
TCGCGACGCTGATCGTCGTCATGGCGGTGATGAACGGGTTCCGCGCCGAGTTGCTCACCCGCATCCTCGGTGTCAACGGCCATCTCATCGTGCAGCCGCTCGATTCGCCACTGGAGGACTACGCCCAGGTGGCGAGCCGCATCAACGGCGTTTCGGGCGTCAAATACGCGATCCCGCTGATCGACGGCCAGGTGCTGGCGCAGGGTAATGTCGGCGGCGGCACGGGCGCGCTGGTGCGCGGCATCCGCGGCGAGGACCTCAATAAGATTTCGATCGTCGCCAGCAACATCAAGCAGGGCACGCTCGACGGCTTCGACACCGGCGACGGCGTGGCGATCGGCAAGCGCATGGCGGAAAGCCTCGGGCTGGTGCTCGGCGACACCATCACGCTGATCTCGCCGGAGGGCGACGTGACGCCGCTCGGCACCACGCCGCGCATGAAGGGCTACAAGGTGGCGGCGATCTTCGAGGTCGGCATGTCGGAATATGACAGCTCGATCGTCTATATGCCGTTTTCGGAAGCCCAGCTCTATTTCAACATGGACGGGCGCGCGCAGACGATCGAGATCTATGTCGACAATCCCGACAATGTCGACGCGCTGAAGCCGCTGGTCGAACAGGCGGCGCAGCGGCCGGTCGACCTCGTCGATTGGCGCCAACGCAACGAGACCTTCTTCTCGGCCCTGCAGGTCGAGCGCAACGTCATGTTCATGATTCTCACGCTGATCGTGCTGGTGGCGGCGCTCAACATCATTTCCGGCCTCATCATGCTGGTGAAGGACAAGGGCCACGACATCGCCATCCTGCGAACGATGGGCGCCTCGCGCGGCGCGATCCTGCGCATCTTCCTGATGACGGGCGCGGCGATCGGCGTCACCGGCACCATCGCCGGCGTGCTGCTCGGCGTCGTCATCTRCATCAACATCGAATCGATCCGCCAGTTCTTCTCCTGGATGACCGGCAGGATCCTGTTCAACCCCGAGCTCTATTTCCTTAGCCAGCTGCCGGCGAAGATGGATCCGCGCGAGACGACCTATGTCGTGATCATGGCGCTGGCCCTGTCGTTCCTCGCGACGGTGTTTCCGGCCTGGCGGGCGGCCCGGCTCGATCCCGTCGAAGCCTTGAGGTACGAATGATGGCCGAGGCCATTATCGAGTTGAAGGGCGTCGAGCGGCACTATGTCCAGGGGCCGCGCAAGCTCACCATTCTGAACGGTGCCGACTTTTCGCTCAGGCGCGGCGAGATGGTGGCGCTGGTGGCGCCTTCGGGCACCGGCAAATCTACCCTTTTGCACACGGCCGGGCTGCTGGAGCGGCCCGATGCGGGCGACGTGATCCTCGCCGGCCGTGCCTGCGGCCGGCTGTCGGACGAGGAACGCACCGCGATCCGCCGCAACGATGTCGGCTTCGTCTATCAGTTCCATCATCTGCTGCCGGAGTTCTCGGCGCTCGAGAACATCATGATGCCGCAACTGATCAAGGGGCTCGGCCCCAAGGAGGCATCCGAGCGGGCGGCGCAGCTGCTCGACTATATGCAGATCGGCAAGCGCGCGCAGCACCGGCCGGCCGAGCTTTCCGGCGGCGAGCAGCAACGCGTCGCCATTGCCCGCGCCGTCGCCAACGCGCCGCTGGTGCTCCTGGCCGACGAGCCGACCGGCAATCTCGATCCGGTCACCGCTTCCTACGTCTTCGACGCGCTGGAGGCGCTGGTCAGGCAGTCGGGCCTTGCGGCGCTGATCGCCACCCACAACCACGAACTCGCCGGGCGCATGGACCGGCGGGTGACATTGGCAGAGGGCAAGGTGGTGCCTCTCTGAGGCCCCAATGTCGTCATCCTAGGGCGAAGCTCCGCGAAGCGGAGCGAAGACCCTAGGATCCATTCCGTTACCTCTGCCGAAGAATGCAATGCCGCAGAAGGGGCAGAGGCGGCTCCTAGAAGCTTGTTCCGCACCGTAGCGAAGCATCAATTTCACGGAATGGATTCTAGGGTCTGCGCGCGTCGCTTCGCTCCTTGCTCCGCCTAGAATGACGAAGCCATCGGCCGTTGGCCAATCGCAAACGGCTGCGGTGTGCTCGCACAGCAAGCCCGATAACCTTTCCTTAACCCTGCCCAAACGCGCCGCCCAGATTCGTTCCGACGGGCCCTTCGCTATCGTTGACATTCGAACAAAATTAGAACAAATTACGAACATATCAACAACGGAGAGAGTTATGTCTGATCTGGTTCAGGATGTCGTCTCGCTGGTTTGCATGAGCACCTTTCTCGTTTCCATGGCGATCTGGATCGGCGCCATGTGACCAGGCGGCTTTGCCGCTGTACGGGACGGGCAAATGCCCGTCCGTTGTTCGGGCGGGTACAAGCCCGCCCATTGTTGTTAAGTCTTTCTTGGCCGCGCCGGCGCTAGGCTGTTCCTTCAAGACAGGGAGCGAATTCGGTGTCGGTCGTCGTCACGGTCACCCTCGTGGCCGGCAATCTCGGACTGATCTTCCTTTTGATGACTGTACCGCTCGGACTGCGTACGGTGACGGCGAGCCGCCTGATCAAGGCCGACCGCAATCGCCTCTGGCAGGCGCTATGGCCGTTCGGCAGCGATGCCGGATGGTCCGGCGAAATCCTTTCCGCCGAGCTCCTGGACGGCGACGGGACGGCGCTGATCAGATTGTCCTGGGACGGCCGCGACGGGCGGCCGATCGAACGCAAAGCGCGCTTCGAGGACGTCAGCGAGGGCAGCCGCTTCTCGATGACGGTCATCGAGGACACGGCGCTCGATCCCTCGTTCTGGGCGAACTATCGTGAGACCGCCGAGCTCGTGCCGGAGGGGAATGCCACGCGGGTCACGCTTACCCAGACCGATCGCTATCGCGGCGTTGCCTTCCTGGTCTTCCGCTTCTTCGCCGTGCGCCGCGAACTGCGCAAGCTCGACGTCTGGGCGGCAACCGGCACGTATCGCAAGGGCGGCTGGTTCGAGCATCCGCTGAGCCAGATCGGCTTTGCCGTGCTCTCGGCCCTGATCCTGTGGCCGTTCTTCGGCCTCAATATCGGCGGCTTGGCGCTGGCGGCGATCCTGACCTCGGTGGTCGCCCTGCACGAGCTCGGCCATATGGCGGCCTTCCGGCTGACGGGGCATCGCCGGGCGCGGATGATCTTCATACCGCTGCTCGGCGGCATTGCCATCGGCGGCAGGCCCTATGACAGCCGCTTCGAGGTGGCGTTCGTGGCGCTGATGGGCGCCGGCTTCTCCGCTTTCCTGGTGCCGGTGCTGATCGCGGCCAGCGGCCTTGCCAGTACAGAAGGCCATCGATTGGCAGCAGCCCTTTTGGCGACGCTTGCCGGCTGTGCTTCATTGTTCAACATCGCCAATCTGGTGCCGGTGTGGAAATTCGACGGCGGCCAGGTGCTGCGCCAGATCTGCCCGGGACCGGTCCCACTGGCGCTGGCGTCCTTCCTGCTTTTGTCGTCGCTTCTGGCGCTCGGCTGGCGGGCCGGTTTCTCACCGAGCTTCCTGCTGATTGCCGGCGCGGTGTTCGCGATGCTGAGCCTGATCACCGTGGGCAGCGGCGTGAAGCCGCGACACGAGCTGAAGCCGATCAAGACCTTCGACCGGCTGGCCATGGCCGGCGCGCTGCTCGCCGTCTTTGCCATCCATGGCTATGGGATGCTGTGGGCTTCAGCGCAGCTCATGTAGGGACGGCTTAGCCTGCTTTTCTGGCCATCTCGGCAGCCGGGACGGCTGCGGGACCGAACACATCCTCAAAGGCTGATTTTAGCGCCAGGTCCAAGTCGGCCATGGTGACGGGCAGGCCGAGATCGACGAGGCTGGTCACGCCATGGTCCGAGACGCCGCAGGGCACGATGCCGCTGAAATGGCCGAGGTCCGGCTCGACATTGATGGCGATGCCGTGAAAGCTCACCCAGCGCCGCAGCCGGATGCCGATTGCCGCGATCTTGTCCTCGGCCGGCGTGCCGTCGGGCAGGGCCGGTCGGTCCGGCCGCACCACCCAGACGCCGACGCGGTCCTCGCGCCGCTCGCCACGCACGTTGAAGGCGGCGAGCGTGGCGATGATCCATTGCTCAAGCGCCGCGACGAAGGCGCGCACATCCTCGCGCCGGCGCTTGAGGTCGAGCATGACATAGGCCACGCGCTGGCCGGGACCGTGATAGGTGTATTCGCCGCCGCGGCCCGCGGCAAAGACCGGAAAGCGGTCGGGATCGATCAGGTCCTCGATTCGTGCGCTGGTTCCGGCGGTGTAGAGCGGCGGATGCTCGACCAGCCAGACCATCTCGCCGGCAGCTCCGCTGCGGATCGCCTCGGCGCGCGCCTCCATGAAGGCCAGCGCGTCCGGATAGGACGTCAGGCCCGGTTCGATCACCCATTCCACCGGCGCCGAACCGGGGAGAGGAAGGAACGACGTGGCGATCTGGCTGCGTTCTGTCATGGATTGTTCGTTTATCGGCTATGCATGCCGCGATCCCAAAATCGCGTTTCACCTTTGGGTGGCATGCGTCTGCCCTTATATGGCGGCAATCGGCCGAAACGTCCAGTTCCGGCCGTGCGCCGCCGGCCTGTAGGGGGTTATGCAAATGAGCGACGAATATTCCGCTCAGCGCACTTGTTTCGCCGGAAACGATTTGCTACAGGCCCCGGGCCGGACGGTTCCGGCTCCTACCACGTGCGGTCGTGGCGGAATTGGTAGACGCGCAGCGTTGAGGTCGCTGTGGGGCAACCCGTGGAAGTTCGAGTCTTCTCGACCGCACCAATCAAGCCTTGAGTTATCAAGCCGCCAGTTTGCGGCGATGATGCCAAGCTATTCTCATCGCTCTGGTTTCAGTCTCTACTCGGGAAATCTCTTGGGTTGTGAAGAATCGTCGGCTATGGACGAATTCGAACAAGCCGGGGGGACTGATGTCGAGACTATCTAACTGGGCTCGGAGGAAGGGCCTATTTGGCCTGAAGCCGAAAATACCAGACTTTGCTACCGTTGGACGCTACACCTACGGTGTGACCGGCGAAAGTGTCTGGATGGCATCTGAGGACGCTCCGCTGATCGTCGGGTCGTATTGCTCAGTCGCAAGTGGCGTACAGTTTTACTRCAAAAGCGGTCACGTTCACGACTGCGCGACGTCTTTCCCGATCCACTTTTGCGTTCTCAAACAGCCGGCGCCGGCCGCAAGCCTTGGAAAGCGCAAAGGCATTCAYGTTGGGCACGATGTATGGATCGGCCGTAACGCCGCCATTATGCCGGGAGTGAAAATTGGCGATGGCGCAGTCATTGGCGCTCATGCCGTCGTGGCAAGAGATGTGCCGCCTTATGCTGTTGCGACAGGCAATCCGRCAAAAGTCGTCAAGTATCGCTTCGACGACCAGGTCATTTCAAAGCTGCTGACCATTCGTTGGTGGGACTGGGACGAAGGCAAGATCAAACGGGAAGCAGAAGCGCTGACCGGCCCTATCGATGTCTTCGTGACACGCCATTTTAGGGCCCCGCGACAGCAATGACAAAGGCCACATACGCTTGGTCGAGGTCAAGCCAAGCCGACGCATCCTCAGCCGCAGACCCTTGTGCGGTTTCCACACAAGGGTAGCCGGTATCGATCGGCGCGCTACGCAGCCTTCTTCGTCCGCGCCAGCGTATCCGCCACCACTTCGCCGAAGGAGGCAGGCGTCGGCACGATGGCGACGCCGGCTTCCTTCAGGATCTCGACCTTCTCCTGCGCCGACTCGCCGAAGGCGGAGATGATTGCGCCGGCGTGGCCCATGCGGCGGCCCTTCGGGGCGGACAGGCCGGCGATGTAGGCGATGAGCGGTTTGCGCATATTGTCGCGCGCCCAGATCGCGGCTTCGGCTTCCTGCGGGCCGCCGATCTCGCCGATCATCACCACGGCGTCGGTGTCGTCGTCGCGCTCGAAGAGCTGCAGAATGTCCTTGAAGGACGAGCCGTTGATGGGATCGCCGCCGATGCCGACGCTGGTCGACACGCCGATGCCCAGCGCCTTCATCTGCGAGGCGGCTTCGTAACCCAGCGTGCCGGAGCGGCCGACGATGCCGACGCGTCCAGGCAGATAGATGCTGCCCGRCATGATGCCCATCAGCGCTTGTCCGGGCGTGATGACGCCGGCGCAGTTCGGGCCGACCAGCCGCATACGGTCCTCGAAGCGGTAGCGGCGCATGTAGCGCTTGACCCGCATCATGTCCTGCGAGGGGATGCCGTCGGTGATGCAGACGCAGAGCTTTATGCCGGCATCCGCCGCCTCCATGATCGAATCGGCGGCGAAGGGCGGCGGCACGAAGACGATGCTCGCCTCGGCGCGGGTCTCGCGCACCGCACCCTTGACGGTGTTGAAGACGGGCAGGCCGAGATGCGTCTGGCCGCCCTTGCCGGGGGTGACGCCGCCGACCAGCTTGGTGCCGTAGCGCTTCATGTCGTCGGCATGGAAGCTGCCGATCTTGCCGGTGAACCCTTGCACGATCACGCGCGTGCTGCGGTTGAGCAGGATTGCCATTTCTCGACCTCCCTCAGGCTGCTTTTTTGTTCTTGGCGGCTTCACGCCAGGCGGCGACAGCCTTTTCGGCGGCTTCGGCCAGCGTGTCGGCGACGATCACGTTCTCGCCGGAATCGGCCAGGATCTTGCGGCCCTCCTCTACCTTGGTGCCGGAAAGGCGCACCACCAGCGGCACGTCGACGCCGACCTCGCGGATCGCCTTGATGACACCTTCGGCGACCCAGTCGCAGCGGTTGATGCCGGCGAAGATGTTGACCAGGATGGTCTCGACATTCTTGTCGCCAAGCACGGCGCGGAAGGATTTCGCCACCCGCTCCGGCGAGGCGCCGCCGCCGATGTCGAGGAAATTGGCCGGCTCGCCGCCGGCGATCTTGATCATGTCCATCGTCGCCATGGCGAGACCGGCGCCGTTGATGATGCAGCCGATATTGCCGTCGAGCCCGACATAGGAGAGGCCGCGGTCGCTGGCGAAAGTCTCGCGCGGGTCTTCCTGGCTCTTGTCGCGCAGCTCGGAGATTTCCGGACGCCGAAACAGCGCGTTCTCGTCGAACGACATCTTGGCGTCGAGCGCGACGAGGCTGYCGTCGCGCGTCACCACCAGCGGATTGATCTCCAGCATCGTGGCGTCGTAGTCGCGGAACACCCGGTAGCAGCCGAGGATGGTTTCGGTCGCCTTGCCGATCAGATTGTCCTCGAGCCCGAGCCCGAAGGCGATCTCGCGCGCCTGGAAGCGCTGCATGCCGACGCCCGGATCGACGGTGGCGCGGATGATCGAATCCGGCGCCGTCTCGGCGATCTCCTCGATCTCCATGCCGCCGGCGGCCGATGCCACGATCATGACGCGCTCTTCCTTGCGGTCGAGCACGAAGCCGAGATAGAGCTCCTGCGCGATGTCGACGGCTTCCTCGAGATAGAGGCGCGAGATCAGCTTGCCGCGCGGGCCGGTCTGCTGGGTCACCAGCTTGCGCCCGAGCATGGCTTCGGCCGCATTGGAAATCTCCTCGTCGTTCGAGCAGAGCTTGATGCCGCCGGCCTTGCCGCGCGCGCCAGAATGGACCTGCGCCTTCAGCACCCATTTCGAGCCGCCGATTTCGCGCGCACGGTAGGTCGCTTGTTCGGGGCTGTAGGCCAGCCCACCGCGCGGCACGTGCACGCCGTGGCGGGCGAGCAGTTCCTTGGCCTGGTATTCGTGGATGTCCATCTTGTCCTCCCGGTATTTTTAGTGCGCCGCGCCACGCACCTGGCTAGCGCGCTCGATCGCCTCGTTCACCACCAGCACGTTGCGCGCCATGCGTTCCGACGCAGCGTCGATCATCTTGCCGTCGAGCGCCGCGGCGCCCTTACCGGCCGCTTCCGCTTCCTTCAGCACCTCCAGGATGCGGCGCGCGCGGGTAACCTCCTTTTCCGGCGGTGAGAACACGTCGTTGGCGAGAGCGATCTGCGAAGGATGGATCGCCCATTTACCCTCGATGCCGAGCGCCGCGGCGCGTCTGGCGGCCGCCTTGTAGCCTTCGGGATCGGAGAAATCGCCGAACGGCCCGTCGATGGCACGCAGGCCATAGGCGCGGCAGGCGACCGTCATGCGCGACAAGGCGAAATGCCATTGGTCGCCGGGATAATCGGGGTTGAGCCCACCGATGTTGACGGTGCGCGCCTTGTTGGAGGCGGCATAGTCGGCGACGCCGAAATGCATCGCTTCGAGCCGGCCCGGCGTGGCGGCGATCGCCTCGACATTGGCCATGCCCAACGCCGTTTCGATCAAGGCTTCGAGGCCGACGCGGGTCTGGAAACCCTTGGCCATCTCGATCTGGTTGACCATGGCCTCGACCATATAGAGGTCGGCCGGCACGCCGACCTTCGGCACCAGTATGGTGTCCAGCCGGTCGCCGGCCTGTTCCATGACGTCGACGACGTCGCGGTACATGTAGTGGGTGTCGAGGCCGTTGATGCGCACCGAGACGGTCTTGCCCTTGGCGCGCCAGTCGATGTCGTTCAGCGCCTGGATGATGTTCTTGCGGGCGCGCTCCTTGTCGGGCGGCGCCACCRCGTCCTCGATGTCGAGGAAGACGAAGTCGGCGGCACTGTTCGCCGCCTTGTCGATCATCTCCGGGCTCGAACCCGGCACGGCGAGCTCGCTGCGCTGCAGCCGCAGTTTCTTCAGATGGTTGATGGTGTGGCTCATGGTCGGCTCCTCACGCAGCCTTGGCGACAGGCACGTCGGCCGTGCGGCGGAAATGCTCGATCGCCGCGGCCACGCCCGAACCCGGCGCCAGGCGCACGCCGCAATCGAGCAACGCCATTTCGGCCGCCGACAGCGAGGCGCAGACCATCACCTCGTTCAGCCAGCCGAGATGGCCGATGCGGAAGACCTTGCCGAACACCTTGTTGAGGCCGCCGCCGAGCGATGTCTTGTAGGCCTGGTAGGCGCGCTTGACGACGTCGCCGCTGTCGATGCCCTCCGGCACCAGGATGGCGCTGACCGTATCGGAATGCCATTTCGGCGCCCTGGCGCAGAGTTTCAGACCCCAGGCGTCGACCGCCTTGCGCACGCCTTCGGCCAGTCGATGATGGCGCGCGAAGATGTTGTCCAGCCCTTCCTCCTCGATCAGGTCGAGCGAGGCGCGCAGGCCGCGCAGCAGCTGCGTCGCCGGCGTGTAGGGGAAATAGCCGGCATCGTTGGCGCGGATCATGTCTTCGAAGGAGAAGTAGCAGCGCCGGTGCGTCGAAACCCGCGCGGCGGCAAGCGCCTTCTTGCTGACCGACAGGAAGCCGAGGCCGGCCGGCAGCATGAAGCCTTTTTGCGAGCCGGAGACGGCGCAGTCGACGCCCCATTCCTCCTGCCGGAAGTCGATCGAGCCGATCGAGGAGACGCCATCGACGAAGAGGAGGGCAGGATGGTTGGCAGCATCGAGCGCGGCGCGGCAGCCGGCGACGTCGCTGGTGACGCCTGTCGCGGTTTCGTTCTGCGTGCAGAACACCGCCTTGATGAGGTGCGCCTTGTCGGCTTTCAGCCGCTCTGCATAGAGCTCGAGCGGAACGCCCGTGCCCCATTCGCAGTCGATGACGTCGACATCGAAGCCAAGACGCTCGGCCATGTCGACCCACAGATGCGAGAACTGGCCGAAGCGCGACATGAGCACCTTGTCGCCGGGGCTGAGCACATTCGTCATCGCCGCTTCCCAGGCGCCGGTGCCGGAGGAGGGATAGATCAAGACACGGCCGGTCTCGTTCTTGAAAACTCGCTTGATGTCATCGAACAGCGGCAAGGTCAGGTCGGGGAAGGAGGCGGCGCGCATATCCTCCATCGGCAGGTTCATCGCCTGCCGGACTTGCTCGGGAATGTTGGTGGGCCCCGGGATGAAAAGATGCGTGAACCCAGCCATGCGCGAAACTCCTCCGATCGTTTGGGATAGTGGAGGCAGTTTCGTTTCGACGAGGCCCGGCAACAACACCTTGCCGGGTAAGTTGTTTGCTCTTGCGGGTGGGATGGTCCTACCCGATCAGCCTACCCGACGGGCGATTTGGGCGTGCGTTGTTTCTCGCTGGAATAGAGCGCGACGGCCATGGCGCGGTTGCGGACGTCCAGCTTGTCGTAGAGATTCTTCAGGTGGTACTTCACCGTGTTCTCGGAAATCCCGGTCCGCGTCGCGATCTGCAGATTGGTCCATCCGTCGGAGAGCACCGCCAGCAACTCCCGCTCGCGCACGGTGAGCCGGGACAACGGCGTGTCGTTGACCTTGTTGATGTCGATATAGGGAATGCAGATGCGGCCATGCGCGACCGCCAGGATCGTCTCGAAGATCACAGGCGGCTCGTCGAACTGGAAGCAGTAGCCTTGAGCGCCCAGGCGCACGCATTGCTTGAGAATGCCGATGTCGTGGTCGTTGGAAAAGATCGTGATGCGCACGCCAAGCTCGCGGCTCTGAACTTCCGTAAGCACATCGGCGCCATCCATGTCGGCGAGCTTCCAGCCGACGACGGCGACATCGAACTGCGTAGCGGCGGCCATATCGAGGAATTGCGCGCCGCTGTGCACGGAACCGAGCAAATCGAAACGGCCGTCGCATTCGAGCATTTCGCGCAGCGCCGAAACCACGAATGGATTGCGTTCGGCAACGACAACGCGAACGCGCCGCTCGGCAATTCCTCCGCTCGTCTTTCCAGACTTGATGTTCAAGGGCAGCGTTTGTCCTCGGAGCGTTTAGCGATGCGCTGATCCTGCTGGATCATCCATCACGACAATTCTGCCTCAATGGGGAAGGGGTGCTCTTTCCCCAGCGACATGCGCTGTCGCGCCGGCTGAAGCGATTGTCACGCCTGCGACTCGGATGCGCCGCACTGTTCCTGAGTGGTCGCGAGGCGAAGACAACGCCACATTTCCTTGGCTATTCCGCGCGCTAGAGCGACATCTTTCCAGGACGAATCCCATTGCCGCGCTATCTACCGAACAGGGTTTGGATTTCCCGAAAAGCGGTTTCCCCTTTTCGGGATCATGCACTAGACCTCATTTCGGGATTCCTCGTTGCGGGAGGCGCTGGTGGAAGGCCAGGACAGACAGACGACCGGCGCCGCGCCCGGCGAGGAGCATCACGCCGACATCTATGGCGAGGATGGCGCCGTACGCGCCTCCTTCCTTGCCCAGATCGGCGCGGCGATCGCCGACCGCGACACGATCACCCTCAAGCGCGAAGTCGATGACCTGCACCAGTCGGAACTCGGCGACGTGCTGGAGGCGCTTCACCCTGAACAGCGCCGCGCGCTGGTCGAATTGCTCGGCTCAGATTTCGACTTCTCCGCGCTGACCGAGGTCGACGAGGCGATCCGCCTCGACATCGTCGATAACCTACCCAACGAGCAGATCGCGCAAGCGGTGCAGGAGCTCGATTCCGACGACGCCGTCTACATTCTCGAGGACCTCGAGAAGGAAGACCAGGACGAGATCCTGTCGCAATTGCCTTTCACCGAGCGCATCAGGCTCAGACGCGCGCTGGACTATCCGGAAGAGACGGCCGGCCGGCGCATGCAGACCGAGTTCGTCGCCGTGCCGCCGTTCTGGACCATCGGCCAGACCATCGACTACATGCGCGAGGACAAGAACCTGCCCGAGCGCTTTAGCCAAATCTTCGTCATCGACCCGAGCTTCAAGCTGGTCGGCGCCATCGACCTCGACCAGATCCTGCGCACCAAACGCGCGGTCAAGGTCGAGGAGGTCATGCATGAAACCTTGCACGCGATCCCGGCCACGATGGATCAGGAAGAGGCGGCCCGCGAGTTCGAGCAATACAATTTGCTCTCCGCCGCCGTGGTCGACGAGAACGGGCGGCTGGTCGGCGTGCTCACCATCGACGACGTGGTCGACGTCATCCAGGAGGAGGCGGAGGAGGACCTTCTGCGCATGGGCGGCGTCGGCGACGAAGAACTGTCCGACACGGTGCTCGCCACCTCGCGCTCGCGCGTGCCCTGGCTGCTGGTCAATCTGCTGACCGCTTTCCTCGCCGCCTCGGTCATCGGCCTGTTCGACCGCACGATCGAGCATATCGTGGCGCTGGCGGTGCTGATGCCGATCGTCGCCGGCATGGGCGGCAATGCCGGCTCGCAAACCATGACCGTCACCGTGCGCGCGCTGGCGACCAGGGACCTCGATATCTACAACGCCGCGCGCATCATCCGCCGCGAGTTGGGTGTCGGCTTCATCAACGGCATGGTGTTCGCGGTGCTGATCGGCATGGTCGCGGGCTTCTGGTTCCACGACCCCAATCTGGGGGGCATCATCGCGGCGGCAATGATCATCAACATGTTTGCCGCCGCGCTTGCCGGCATCCTCATCCCGCTGGTGCTCGACCGTTTCAAGATCGATCCGGCTGTGGCCTCGGCGGTCTTCGTCACGACGGTTACGGACTGCGTCGGCTTCTTTGCCTTCCTCGGACTGGCGACATGGTGGTTTAGAGTGCCCTAAATCACCACGGCCGCGTTAATTGACTTTTACGTAAATGCCGTGCGAGGTTGCCGCGGGGTCACGTGCCGATTCCGGCGCTGCATGGGTATCACCGGAGGGAAGGGCGACGCTTAAGGAGGCGATGCCCGGGCTTGGGAGCAGGAATGCGGGAATATTATACGATCACCGAGCTGACGCGTGAGTTCGACGTGTCGACGCGGACGTTGCGTTTTTACGAGGACGAGGGGCTGGTGCAGCCTGTGAGGCGCGGCCGCACGCGGTTGTTTCGGCCGTCCGACAGGCATCTCATCCGTCAGATCATGCGGGGAAAAAGGCTCGGCTTCTCGATCAACGAGATCCGCGAGATCATCCAGATGTACAAGGAGCCGCCCGGCGAGGTCGGCCAGCTCAAGCTGATGATCAAACGCATCGAGGAAAAGCGCGAGGACCTGCGCCAGAAGCGGCGTGATCTGGAAGAGACGCTGGCCGAGCTCGACCAGGCCGAGGAGTCGTGCGTGGAGCGGCTGGCTGAGCTGGGTGTGAATACCTAGGCGCGATGAGCCGGAGACTTGCAGGGCAACTATCGCAGACGTTCGAGATTAGCCGGTGCCTCTCAGCTTCGTCATCCACGGGCGGAGCGGGAGCGAAGCGGACGCGGAGACCCGAGGATCCATTCCGTGACCTTAGCCGACGAATGCAACGGAGTAGAATTCTGCACCGTGGCGACGCCTTGACGTCACGGAATGGATTCTAGGGTCTGCGCGCGTCGCTTCGCTCCTTGCTCCGCCCTAGAATGACGAAGTCGCGGATGCCCCTGCCAATCGCCGAGGTGTGCGGTCTGATCACACCAAGCAGCCGTCATCGCGGCAGCCGCCTCAAATCCAGCGCCGCACCCTTTTTGCATAGTCGCGGTATTTCTTGCCGAACTTCGCCGCCAGGATCTTTTCCTCCTTCTCGATCGCCAGCTTTTGCGTGGCGAAAGCGGCGAGGAAGGCAAAGAGCAGGAACCAGGCGATGCCGGTGATGAAGGCGACGCCGATCAAAAGCAGCGTGTTGGCGAGATACATCGGATTGCGGGTGATGCCGAAGGGGCCCGACGTCACCAGATGATCGGGCTCGGCGTTGGGGTCGAGCGTCGTCTTGGCCCTGAACATGGTGCGGATCGCGGTGATCCACAGCATGGCGACGCCGAACAGCGCCACCCAGCCGACGCCGAACAACAGATCGCCGAAGATGTCGCCGATCCAGGGCAGCGGGTAGAGTATGCCGAGGGCGACGCTCGCCGCAATCGCCACGACATAGATCACCGGCGGCCAGGGAATGATCCCGTGTCTGGGCTTCACGATGCCCGTCATTGCTGCCCTCCCTCCACCTGGTCCTCGGTCGCGGCGGTGCAGGTTTCCGCGAGGTCGGCCAGATGCGATTTCCAGACGCTGGACTGGTCGTTGGCGTAGAGCTTGTCGAGAGACCCTTCGCCCTTCAGCGTATCCAACATGCAGCCACAATAGCTCGTACAGAACTTGCTGTCCCGCTGCTGTTCGCACTGCGCCTGGCAAGCCGGCAGGAAGCCGGCTTCCTTGTCCTGYGGGGCGGCGGGCATGACCTGCGAGAAAAGCCACACCGAGCCGAACAGAAGCGGCTGGTGGATGAGGTAGAAGGCGAGGCTGTGCCGGCCGATGAAGGTCAGCGGGTTCGACCAGCGGCCGGGCAGCCATGCCCCCAGGCGGGCGAGCAGGCCTGTGGCGGAAGCGAGCTTGACCGCGGCGATGCCCGCAAGCACGGCGCCAAACCACGGGAAAAGCGGCACATAGTCGTTGGACCGCGGGTTGGTCGCGGAAAGGCCGACCCACCACAGCGCCGGATGGTCGAAGAATTCCGAGCGCAGATAGTAGGGGGCTGCAATGACCGCCGCGGCAATGATCGCCGTCAGCAGCCAGGGCAGCCTGAGAAAGGCGAGGCCGAGCAGGCTCGCCAGCGCGATCTCGTGCAGGATGCCGAAGAAGATGAAACCGTCCGGCGTGACGATGTAGGTGACGGCCGAGATAGCGGCCGCGGCGACTGCGACCATGGCGAAGCGCTTCCAGAAGCCCGGCCAGCGGATTTGCTTGCCATGGGCGAGGAAGAGGCTGACGCCGACCAGGAACAGGAAGGTCGAGGCAATGCAGCGCGCGTAGAACTTCCACCAGCCGAAGGCGGTGAGCGCGGGCGTCGTGTAGCCGAAATTTTCGAGATCCCAGGTGAAGTGGTAGCTCGCCATCGCGATCAGCGCGATGCCGCGCAGGATATCGATGGCCTGGATGCGGCCCTGCTTTTGGGTGTCCTGAACGGGTTCGCCGGTCGTTTGAACGCTCATTGATCTCGCAATCCGATTCAGTCCTGCCGAACGACTATCACGGTTCGAGCCGACGACATAAGCAGGCGGCCATCAATGCGTTTCATGGCAGCCATGAAATTCCGCTTTAGGCCAGAGGCGGAAAGCCTTTGGCAGGCTTCGCTTTTCGGCCTCTCCGGGTCGGTTTCCTGCTACTGGCCGGCGGCTGGTCCGGCCAGATTTGACAAAGTTTGGATGCATGTCGTTGCCCCAGAACCGCAGCACACTTCTGGCGACATGCATTGTGATTCACGTCCCGGAGGGCCGATGTCCACCCATGTGCGCCATCCGATCTGGCTTCCGGCCCTGCGGCCGGCGGATGCCCGCACCTTCGCCTCGCTCTATGCGGTGGAATCCTTCGCCCGGGCCACGATCTCCAGCGTGATCCCGATCCAGGCCTACGAGATCCTGCACAACGAGCGGATCGTCTCGATCCTCTACACCATCGTGTCCCTGATGGGCCTTTCGGTCACGCTCTTCATGCCGATGCTGATCCGCCGCTTCGCGCGGCGCTGGGTCTACACGGCCGGCTGCGTGCTGCTGGCGATCGGCTCCGCGTTCTTCGTCACCCATACGCTGCCTGGTCAGATTGCCGGCATGCTGTGCCGCGTCATGGGGGCGAGCGCGCTGTCGATCACGCTCAACCTCTACATCATGGACCACATCCGCAAGACCGACTTCATGCAGGCGGAATCGCTGCGCATGGCTTGGTCGATGTTTGCCTGGACGGGCGGGCCGACGCTCGGCATCTTCCTCTACACACATTTCGGCATCTATGCCGCGCATGGCGCGGTCGCGGTGTTTGCGTTCGCGCTGCTTTGCCTGTTCTGGTTCTATCGGCTGAGCGACAACCGGTCGATCCGGCCTGGCGGCAAGACGCGCCCGGCCAATCCGCTCGCCAATATCGGCCGCTTCGTGAAGCAACCGAGGCTCAGGCTTGCCTGGCTGATCGCTTTCGGTCGGTCCTGCTTCTGGACGACCTTCTTCGTTTACGGCCCGCTGTTCATGGTGATCACCGGCCAGGGCGAGCTCGCCGGCGGCTTGCTGGTTTCGGCCGGCAACGCGCTCCTCTTCGTGGCGATCTTCTGGGGCAGGGCCGGCAAACGCTTCGGTGGAAGGCGCGTCATGACTTTCGCCTATTTCGCCATGTCGGCCGTGCTGTTCGCCGCAGGCGGCGTCGGCGAGGCCGCGCCGCTGCTCACCGGCGCGCTGCTGCTCTGCGGCGCCTTGTTCACCATCGCGCTCGACGCGCTCGGCTCGACCGCCTTCATGCGCTCGGTGCGTTCTTACGAGAAGGCGCAGATGGCGGCGGTCTACCGCACCTATCTCGATTTCTCCGAGCTGACGCCGCCGCTCGTCTATTCGGTCGTGCTTACCTTCTTCGGGCTGGGATCGGTGTTCGTCACGCTCGGCATCCTGGCCGCCTTCTGCGGCTTCGTCACTTGGCGCTATCTGCCGAAGGCGTTTTAATCGGCGACCGGCTTCAGCCCCGACGTCATCCCCTCTTGCAGTCCGCGCAAAAGTGAATAGCATTCTGTTTTGATGCAGGGGGCGTTTCGCACCTGCGTCTAACAATGAATGGGGAACACAGGAGCTTCATATGACCAGGCGTGCATTGCTGACAGCAGCGTGCGTTGCGACTGCTCTATCTGTCGTGTCGTCTTCCGCCCGAGCGCAGGACAAACCGGTCTTTGGTTTGGTGATGTCCTTCAGCGGCTGGTTCCAGCCGATCGATGCGGACACGATTGCCGGTGCCAAGCTGGCCGTCGATGACATCAATGCGGCCGGCGGCGTGCTGGGACAGCCGATCGAGACCGTCGAGTTCGACAACAAATCGGAGCCGCAACTCGGCGCCGACGGAGCGATCGACGTGATCGACAAAGGCGCCAAGGCGATCCTTTTTCCGTCGGACTTCGATTTCGGCGCGCCGGGCGCGTTCGTCGCGCAGCAGAAGAATGTCGTTGCCTTCTCGGCGGCGTCGGACCCGAAGTTCGGCGTGCAGGGCATCGGCCCGCTTGCCTACTCCGTCTCCAATGCCGGCCAGGCGCAGGGCGCATTGATGGCGGAATGGGCTTACAACAAGAAGGGCTGGAAGAAGGCCTATGTGCTGCTCGACAACACCATTTCCTACACCAAGTCGCTTTGCGGGAGCTTCGCCGAGCGCTGGAAGGAAATAGCCGGCGCTGAAGGTTTGCTCGGCCAGGATACTTTCCTCAATGGCGACGCCTCCATCGCCGCGCAGGTGACCCGCATTACCGGTCTTGCGGAGAAACCGGACCTTGTCTTCCTCTGCTCCTATGCACCGGGCGGACCGAGCGCTATCCGCCAGATGCGAGCGGCCGGCATCGAAGCCGCAGTGATGACCGGGGAGTCCATGGACGGTGACTACTGGATCGGCAGCGTTCCCGGCCTCAGCAACTTCTACGTCGTGAACTACGGCTCCAAATATGGCGACGATCCCGACCCCGACGTAAACGCCTTCTTCGAGCGCTTCGAGAAGAAATACGGCAAGAAGGCTGATGTCTCTTATGGTCTGCGCGGCTATTCCGCAGTCCAGGCCTGGGCGAAGGCGGCCAACAAGGCGGGCTCGCTCGATGGCGACAAGGTGGCCGCGGTGCTCAATACCTTCGACAAGGAGCCACTGGTTCTCGGCCCGACGACCTGGACCGCCGACCGCCATATCGAGACGACGCGCCCGATGGCGATAATCGGCGTGCAAAACGGGAAGTTCGCCGCCGAGGGTCGTTTCTCGGTCGAGAAGTTCCCGCAGTTCTGACAATATTGCCCGGATTGGGAGGCGAGAGCCTTGAAACTCGCGGCCGAACGCGTGTCTGTCCGCTTTGGCGGGCTGGTGGCGAATGACGATGTGTCGCTCGCCATCGCGCCCGGCGAGGTGCTTGGCCTGATCGGGCCGAACGGCGCCGGCAAGACCACGCTGGTCAATATGTTGTCTGGCTTCCAGCGGCCGCACTCAGGTGCGATCACGCTGGCCGGCCGCGACATGACGGGGCGCAGACCGCGCGCCTTCGCTCGCGCCGGCATCGTGCGCAGCTTTCAGGCGGTGCGGCTCTTCCGGGGGCTCACTGTCTCCGAGAATGTCGAGGTTGGCCTTGTCGCGTGCGGTGTCGGCCGCGCAGAAGCGAGACGGCGGGTACGCACGCTGCTAGCTGATTTCGACCTCCTCCATCGCGCGGCACAGCCGGCGAGCGCGCTGAGCTACGGCGAGGAGCGCCGAGCCGGCCTGGCGCGCGCGCTGGCGCTCGCGCCGCGTTTCCTTTTGCTCGATGAACCTGCGGCCGGACTGGCGGCGGCGGAAGCCGAGGAACTGAAGCGCGCGATCCTTTCGATCCGCGACCGCTACGGCTGCGGCATCCTTGTCATCGAACACAACATGGCGCTGGTGATGAGCCTCTGCGACCGCATCCATGTGCTGGGCGGCGGCAAAACGATCGCGTCAGGACAGCCCGACGAGATCATGGCCGATCCGGCCGTGCGCACCGCTTATCTGGGCCGCGCCGCCGCATGAAAGCAACTCCCTATCTCACGTCGCCGGGCGGACGGCTGGTCGAACTTAGCGGTCTGGTCATCCGGTATGGCGCTATCGCCGCCGTGCAAGGCGTCGACCTGGCCGTCGATGCCGGTGAAGCCGTTGCCATCGTCGGACCGAATGGCGCCGGCAAGACCTCGCTCCTGTCGGCAATCGCAGGCATCGTCCGCCCCTCGGCCGGCTCGATCCGCATTGCCGCCAAGCCGCTCGCCGGCATCGCGCTTTCCGATGTCGTGCGCCAGGGCATCGCACTGGTTCCCGAGGGGCGCAACATCTTCGGCAGCCTGACCGTGATGGAGA
Source organism: Mesorhizobium sp. LCM 4577 (assembly GCF_001854795.2). Classification (NCBI taxonomy): domain Bacteria; kingdom Pseudomonadati; phylum Pseudomonadota; class Alphaproteobacteria; order Hyphomicrobiales; family Phyllobacteriaceae; genus Mesorhizobium; species Mesorhizobium sp. LCM 4577. The sequence goes on from NZ_MDDU01000046.1 coordinate 224,889, forward strand.
ATCTCCGCCTCGGCACAACGCCGAGATGCGACGCGTCGGTCTCCGCCGACATCGACCGTGTGTTTACCGACTTCCCGATCCTCGGCGAGCGCCGCGATCAGCCGGCAGGCCAGCTTTCCGGCGGCGAGCAGCAGATGCTGGCCATAGCCCGCGCGATGCTCTCCAGGCCGCGCCTGCTGATGCTAGACGAACCCTCGCTTGGGCTTGCGCCCAACATCGTCGACAAGGTCTACGACATCTTGCGCCAGATACGCAGCCAGGGCGTGTCGCTGCTTCTGGTCGAGCAGAACGCGGCGCGCGCCTTTGCGCTTGCCGACCGCGCCTGCGTCATGAGCCGTGGGACTTTCACTCTTACCGGCACGCCGGCGGAGATCGAGCGCCACGAGGCTTTCGATGCGGCCTATTTTGGCGTCGCCATGGCGAAAGCGGGAATGGCATGATCGGGCAGGCAATCCAGGTTCTTGTCGACGCGGTCAGTGTCGGAGGGCTCTATGCGCTCACCGCGCTCGGCATCGGCCTTATCTTCGGGGTGATGCGCCTCATCAACTTCGCGCACGCGCAGCTCATCATGATCGCGGGCTACGCTGTGCTCCTCTTCTTCGCCCAATCAGTGGTGCTTGCGGTGCTCGGTRCCGTCGGCGGCGCGGTGCTGCTGGCCCTTCTCGTCGAGCGCATGGCCTTCCGCCCCTTGCGCGGCGCCGACCCGGCGACACTGCTGATTGCCTCCTTTGCGGTCAATTTCCTTATCGAGAAGGTGATGATCATGCTGGTCGGTTCCCGGCCGAAGGGCGTGGACTTCCTGCCGATGCTCGCGGGCCAGGTCGAGGTCGCGGGCGTCAGGCTGCAGCTTCTCCAACTCGTCACAATCCTTGTCAGCGTCTTGCTCCTGGTGGCGACGACCTGGTTCTTGAAATCGACCCGACTCGGCCTCGAAATGCGTGCTGCCGCCGAGAACTTCCGCATGGCAGAGGTGCTCGGCATCCGCGCCAATCGCGTCATCGCCTCCGCTTTCGCCATCAGCGGGTTGCTCGCCGCGGCGGTCGCTTGCCTGTTCGTCGCCCAGACCGGGCTAGTGCAACCGCGCATGGGGCTGCAACTGGTCATCATTGCCTTTGTCGGCACCGTCATTGGCGGGCTGGGCAGCCTTCCAGGCGCCGCCTTTGGCGGATTTCTCGTCGGTGTTGCCACGATCCTGCTGGAGGCGTTGCTGCCACCCGAGCTGCGCGTCTTTCGCGAAGCCTTCCTTTTCCTGGCCGTCGCTGTCGTGCTGATCTTCCGGCCGCAAGGCCTGATCCCGGCACGTGGCCTCGCGGGGCGCATCTGATGACCACGCTTCCCACCGTTGCCGCAAGCGAGAGCGCCGGCCGCCGCTGGCTTCCACTCGTCGCCCCGATCATCGTGGTACTTGCGCTTGCCGGCGCGGCCGAATTCGCACCGATCGTCATGCAGAGGCGCATCACCCAGGGGCTCATCAACCTCGTCGCGGTGGTCGGGCTCTATGTCTTCGTCGGCAATTCCGGCGTGCTCTCCTTCGGCAATGTCGCGTTCATGGCGATCGGCGCCTATGTCTCTGCCCTGGTGACCATGCCGGCGGCCGCGAAGAGCGTCTTCCTGCCCGATCTGCCCGCCTTGCTTGCCGCCGCCGAATGGCCCGTGCTGGCCGGCGCGCTGGCGGGCGGAGCATCCGCCGCTCTCGTCGCGCTGGTCGCCGGCTTTCCACTGATGCGCCTTTCCGGCATTTCCGCGAGCATCGCCACTTTCGCCATCCTGGTCGTGACCTATGTCGTGCTCGGCAACTGGACCTCGGTGACCGGCGGCCAGAACTCGCTGATGGGATTGCCGATCTATGTCGGCCTGTGGACCGCCGCCGGCTGGGCGGTCGCCGCGATCGTCGTCGCCTTCCTACACCAGGAATCGCGCTCTGGCCTGCTGCTCAGGGCCTCACGCGAGGACGAGGTCGCCGCCATAGCCTCCGGCGTCCACATGGTTTTGCATCGGCTCGCGGCCTTCGTCGTCAGCGCGTTCCTCTCCGGCATCGCCGGCGTGCTGCTTGCTCATTTCCTCGGCACGGTCAGGGTCGAGACCTTCTACCTCGACTTAACCTTCCTCATCATCGCCATGCTGGTGATCGGCGGCATGCGAAGCCTGACCGGCGCGGTTGCCGGGGCGATCGTCATTACCGCGCTCACCGAGCTGATGCGCCAGGCCGAGGTCGGCGTCACGATCGGAACGACGACTTTCGCCGCTCCGGGCGGGCTCGGCGACGTGCTTCTGGCGCTGCTGATGCTCCTCATCATTCTCTTCCGCCCGGACGGCATAGCCGGCGGCCGGGAGATTTCGTGGCCGTTCCGGTCATCTGTCGCCGCTCCGGAAATCCAGTCGAGGAAACTGCAATGACCGATAATCTGCCGCCCGAGGTCGATCCCAACGAAACGACGGAGGTCGCGCCAGGCGTTTACGTCATCGGCGATCGTCGCGTGCCGCTGGTGCCCAATATCGGCATCGTGCTCGGCAAGGACGCCGCGCTCGTTGTCGATACCGGCATGGGGCCGGAGAATGGCTGCAGGGTCCTGGATGTCGCGAGGCGCCTTGCGGGCGACCGAAAACTCATCTTGACGCTCACGCATTTCCATCCCGAGCATGGTTTCGGCGCCCAGGCCTTCAAGGGCGCGGCAACCATCCTCTACAACAGCGCTCAGCGTGACGAACTGGCCGCAAAGGGGGCTGCTTATCTTGGCATGTTCCGCGGCTTTGGTCCCGGCGTCGCCGCCGCGCTCGAAGGCACCGCGCTCGTCATGCCGGACGAGGTCTACGAGGGGCCGTCAAAGACGATCGATCTTGGCGGCCGCGGGGTGACCCTCAGCACATACGGCCTCGCGCATACCAGGGGCGACCAGGTCGTAAGCGTCGACGACGCAGGCGTCGTCTTCGTCGGTGATCTCGCCGAGGAGCGCATTTTCCCTATCTTCCCCTGGTTCCCCCCTGACGATGCGGACATCGATGCCGACAACTGGGCGTCCGTGCTCGCTGCGATCGAGGCGAAAGGGCCTAAAATCGTCGTTCCCGGTCATGGCTCGGTCGGCGGCGTCGAGATCCTGTCGGCCGTGCGCGGCTATATGCTCGACCTCGGATCGCGCGTCGCCGCCGAGTTGAAGGCCGGCAAGGGCGCGGACGAGATTGTCGCCACCCTCGGCCCTCGGGTGCGCGCCCAGCATCCCACCTGGGACGCGCCGGAATGGATCGATTTCGCCATACGCTATTTCGCCGCGAAGGCTTGAGGCGGGCTTCGCCAGCGACGGTATGAGGATGGAGCGATGAAGGCGCTGATCGCCTTGCACTTTCAGAACGACATCTGCCATCCGGAGGGGTTGATCCCCTTCGCCGTCGATCGCTCGGGGCCGGCCCCTGACCTGTTCCTCGACAGGTCACGAGCGCTGATCTCCCGCGCCCGCGAAGCGGGCTGGCTGGTGGCCCATGTGCACATAGCCTTCCAGCCGGACTATTCGGATCTGTTGCGCAACGCCCCGCTGTTCAGGGCGGCGGGCGAGTTCGGTGCGCTGAAGCGTGGCACGTGGGGCGCAGCGCCCATGCGGGGCTTCGAGCCGGCGTCGGGCGACGTAACGTTGATCCACACCTGCAACAACGCTTTCCAGGGCACCGGCCTCGAGGATATCCTGCGCGAACGCGCCGTCACCCATGTCGCCGTCGCAGGCCTGGCCACGCAATACTCGGTCGAGCACACCGTCAGGCATGCCGCCGATCTTGGTTATGTCGTCACCATGGTGCGTGACTGCTGCGGCTCCGCCAACAACGCGGCCGCGCAGGCCTCCTTTGCGGCGATGGCAATGCTCGCCGAAGTCGTCACGCTCAACGAGATGGAATTGTGAGGCCTGCGGTCAGCCTTTGACCGGCTTCAGGTCGGGCGCCGACGCGCCGACGATGAGGTCAGTCATCGCTTCGATGGCCGGCACGGTTTTCTCGCCGCGCACCCCGAGATAGGCGCCAACGACGAAGCCGTTGAACGACATGAAGAGCACATGCGCCAGGCTGGAGTAGTGCGCCAGGCCATGCAGCGGCTTTGGTTCGGCCGCTTTCAGCATCCGCGCCACGTGTTGTTCGCACCATTCAAGCAGATTGCCGCTGTAATGATCGGCGGGGGTGGCCGTCGATACGGCCTGCATCAGATTGTTGGCAAAGAAGTTCTGTTCATTCGGGATTTCGTGCCAAATCGTCGCGACGATGTGCTGCACCTTCGCCCTATGGCCGTCGATCGATTTCAGCTCCCGTTCAAGCTGGTCAAGCCTGGCCTTCAGCCAGGGACTGTATACCTGAAAGAAAAGATCGAGCTTCGAGTCGAAATATCTGTAGATGGCCGAGGGCGCGACGCCGGCGCGCTGACCGATCTCGCTCGCCGAGGTGCCAGCATAGCCGTTTTCGAAGAAGAGCTGCGTGGCGGCTTCGAGGATCGCCCCGCGCACCTCCGCCTTCTTTACCTGCACCATGGAGCACCTCAGACATTCGACATTCTGCCCTAGCTGCTTGCCAAATCCCGATCAAGGTGCAGCCCTTCTGTCAAAACCCCTCTGCTATGGCCACGCCCGCTTCTTAACCGGCGCTATATGCCGAAGTCATTTTGATTGCTGGAACTCCGTGTGGTGCCCGCGCAGCCAATCATGGAAGCGGTGCAAATCGTATTCCTCCGGCATGAGCACGCCGGTCTGATGGCGCATCGAGCGGAGCCCCTTCTGGTTGACCTCGCAGATCGCGGCGTCTTCCTCCAGCACCTGGGTGCCGAAAGCGACGATGTTGTCGATATCGGTCTTTCCCAGCGCATCCGGGGCGAACAGCCATTCGGCGGTGAGCTCGGTCTGCTCGGGGCCGAGCGGGGCCAGCCGCACGGTGCGCATGTAGTCGATGTGTCCGACGACGAACATCGAGGGCAGCGAGGTGGCATAAGTCTGGCCGGCGGCGCGTTCGGCTGGAGTCAGGCCGGAAAAGACAGGGCCATGGACATGGCCATCCCGCGACCATGTCTCGGCGCCGGCGCGCAGGCGGCCGGAAAACTCCGGACCGTCATTGTCGGCGTGGCGCGCCCATTCGGGATCGTCATGCCTCGCCATCAGGCCGCGCCCATAGATCGGCACCAGCCGCGACAGATCCTTATGCACGCCCGGGCAGTGCAGGCATTCGTTGAAGTTCTCCCAGAAAATCTTCCAGTTGCAGTTCATCACCTTGGTGAGCCGGTGGCCGGTGACGAGCGTTTCCAGCGGCCAGTTGGAAAGATCGCCGGAGGCCCGATCGAAGGAGCTTTCCGCCGAGCTGTCGGGATGCTCGGCGAGGTTGATGAAGACGAAGCCGCGCCAGACCGAGAGCGCCACGCGGTAAAGCGGGTAGTCGGCCTTGTCGAAGCCCTCGGGCAGCGATTTCGACGGCACGCGTACCAGATCGCCGCGCAGCGAATAGGACCATGCATGGTAGGGACAGGTGAGCAGCCTGGCCTTCAGCCGTCCGGCGCTCTCCTGGCAAAGCTGCGAGCCGCGATGACGGCAGGTGTTGTGAAAGGCGCAAGGCGCCGGTCTCGTCGCGCAGCACGACGATTTCCTGGCTGCCGATGCGCACCGTGCGGAAGGCGAGGGGTTCCGCCAGGTCGGCCTCGCGGCAGACCATCAGCCAGCTTCGGTACCAGATGGCGTCCAGATCGCGCCGGTAGGCGTCGGCGTCCCAATAGGCGGCCGAGGGCAAGGTCGGCTGCAGGCTGGTCAGGCCGTTGTAAGGGTCGCGCTTGCTCGGATTGGGCTGCATCGGCTTCTCCTTGGCTGACGACCAGCCGACACCCCGGCAAAGCTGTTGTCAATTGCCGGCTTTCCCCGATTGTAGCGGCGGAACGAGGACCTTAAGGTCGCGCTTATGCTGCCGAGAACCATGTCGCTTACCGAGGAACTGGTCGCCCGCTGTTTTCGCATCGTCGAGGACAGCGGGCCCGATCCCGATGCCGAGCATCTGGATGACGCCGACTATGACGCGATGGCGCGCACGCTGGAGGCCCAGCTTCCCGCCGATGAACCCCTCTGGCTGTTTGGCTACGGCTCCCTGATCTGGAAGCCCGAGATCGAGCATGTCGAGGAACGGGTGGCTCTGCTACGCGGCTGGCACAGGTCCTTTTGCATGAAGATGACGCGTTGGCGCGGCACCAAGGAAAGCCCGGGTCTGATGATGGCGCTGGACCGCGGCGGACAGTGCAAGGGCGTCGCCTTTCGGCTCGGCGACGGCGACCGGGTTGAGCAACTCGACAGGCTCTTGCGGCGCGAGGTGACGCTGAAGCCGACCAGCTACCATCCGCGTCTGCTCAATATGACGAGCGATGGCGGGCCGCTGCGGGCGCTGGCCTTCGTCATCAACCGTAACGGGACCACCTATGCCGGTCCGTTGAGCGAGGAGGCGGTTGTCGAAAGGCTGGCGACCTCCTGCGGCCATTGGGGCTCGGGCGCCGACTATCTCTACAACACGGTGAAGAATCTCGAGCAGCGCGGCATCCATGACGCGCATCTGTGGCGGTTGCAGCAGCTGGTCGCCGCCCGGATCGCCAGCTCGTAGCGGTCGTGCCGCAATCGCGCCGAGCGGTGGCGGAATTTGGTTTGCCGGGAGGAGGGCTTCTGCCTAAAGTCGCGCCGTCGGCCTGATGGTAACGACAATGTTCGTCCAAGGTGAAGGCAGGAATGACCRGCGCGACAGCCGCGAGCGGCAATAGAGCTTCCGATCGGAAACTGACCTTCATCCTGGGCGGTGCCCGCTCGGGCAAAAGTTCCTATGCCGAGAAGCTGACGACTGCTAACCCCTCGCCCTGGACCTACGTCGCCACGGCGCAGGCTTATGACGACGAGATGCACGAGCGCATCGCGCTGCACCGGTCGCGGCGTGGCGAAGGCTGGGTCACCATCGATGCGCCGCTCGATCTGGTCGGCGCAATCGAGGCCTTGCCGAATCACGAACCTGCGCTGATCGACTGCCTGACTTTGTGGCTCACCAATCACATGCTGGCCGAACATGATATCGAGGCCGAATGCCGGCGGCTCAAGGATGCGCTGTCGCGGYCACGCGGGCCGTGGTTCGTGGTCTCCAACGAGGTCGGATTGGGCATCGTGCCCGACAACGCTTTGGCGCGCCGCTTCCGCGACGCCGCGGGCCGGCTCAACCAGCAGGTCGCGGCCGCTGCCGACAGCGTTCTCATGATGGTGGCGGGGCTGCCGCTCAAGGTGAAATGACATGGCCGACATCGAAGACAAGCCGATCGACGAAAAGGACGCAGAGCGCCATCGCGCCAAGATGGCCAAGCGCAAGGCGGTGCAGGATGCCGAGGTCGCCGGCAAGACGATCGAGAAGGGGCTGCTGATCGTCAACACCGGGCCGGGCAAGGGCAAGACCACGGCGGCCTTCGGCCTGGCGCTGAGAATGCTCGGCTATGGCAAGCGCGTCGGCGTCGTCCAGTTCATCAAAGGCAAATGGCATACCGGCGAGAAGGACGCCTTCGCTGCTTTCGGCGACCGCGTCGTCTGGCATGCGATGGGCGAGGGGTTTACCTGGGAGACGCAGGACCTCAAGCGCGACATCGCCGCCGCCGAGGCCGCCTGGGCCAAGGCGCTGGAGCTGATGGCCGATCCGTCGATCAGCCTGGTGGTGCTCGACGAGCTCAACATCGCGCTGCGCTACGACTATCTCGATCTGGAAAAAGTGGTCGCGGCGCTGAAGGCGCGCCGCGACGATCTGCATGTGGTCGTCACCGGCCGCAACGCCAAGCCGCTGCTCGTCGAGGCGGCCGACCTCGTCACCGAAATGGGGCTGACGAAGCACCATTTCTCCGCCGGGGTGAAGGCGCAGCAAGGCATCGAATTCTAGAGCAGGATGACGTTTCGTTGAATCGTCACCCTGCTCTAACTCTTTGTTGGAGCATGATCTTTTCCGAAAACCGGTTCCCACTTTTCGGGATCATGCTCTAAAGTGTGCTGGCGCCTTGGCCGCTGATCAGAATGGTCAGATAGATCACGATTGCCGACAGGATCGCGAACAAGCCCAGCAGCAGCCAGTCGGCGACACGGTAGAGTTTGAGCGCCTGGCGGATGTCGGTGCTTTCGGCCTCGCGGCGGCCGCCTTCGCCCATGAAGGCGTCCTCTACGACTTCGCCGCCATAGCTGCGCGGTCCGGCCAGCGATAAGCCGAGCGCGCCGGCCATCGCCGCCTCCGGCCAGCCGGCATTGGGCGAGCGATGTTTCCTGGCGTCGCGCCGCATGACTTGCCAGGCAGCGCGCGGATCGGCGCCGGGGACCAGAAAGGCAGCCAGCACGATGAGCAGGCCAGTCAGCCGCGATGCGGGCAGGTTGATCAGATCATCGAAGCGGGCAGCCGCCCGGCCAAAGGCTTCGTGTTTCGGCGTGCGGTGGCCGATCATCGAATCGGCGGTGTTGGCGGCCTTGTAGGCAGCACCGCCGCCAAGCCCGCCGATGCCGGTCCAAAAGGCGGGCGCGACGATGCCGTCCGAAAAATTCTCGGCCAGGCTTTCGATCGCCGCGCGCGCGACGCCGGCCTTGTCGAGCTTTTCGGGATCGCGGCCGACGATGCGCGAAACGGCGATGCGGCCAAGCGTCAGGCCGCCGGTCTCCAGCGCGTTGGCGACGTCCTCGACATGCTCGGCGAGGCTTTTCTGCGACAGCAGCGTGGAGCCGAGGATGGCGGCAATGACCAGACCCGTCGGGAACATCAGCCACAGCAGGACATGCAGCGCCAGGCCGATCAGGCCGGGGACCAGCAGAATGACAAGCAAGGCCTGGACGCCGCGTCGGCGACGCAATTCGTCGGAATCCGTCGCGCGGTTGAGCCGGCGATCGAGAAAGGATATCAGCCTGCCGATCCAGGTTACCGGATGGCCGATGGCGTTGAACAGCCAGTCCGGGTAGCCGAGGGCGCGTTCGACGGCGAGTGACAGGAAAGCGATCAGAACAGACATGAAGCTTCTAAGCGGCGCGATTGCGGCGGTTGATCATGGCGGCAGCCTTGGCCGGGCAAGCGCGCTTTTTCCTCATGCGCCACAACCTTTCGTGGACCTCTCGACAGGTATCAACCCGCACTCCTATCCGCTTTTCGAACTGCCCGCCACCGCCCTGACCCGATTGCCGGAGGCAGGACAACTGCGCGAATTGGCCGAAATTGCGGCTGGAGCCTATGGCGCGCCGTCGGCGGCGCATGTGGCGGCGGCACCCGGCACACAGATTCTTTTGCCGCGCGCTGCTTCGCTGGTACGGCCCGGCAAGGCGCTGGTGCTTGGCCCGACCTATGCCGAACACGCCCGCGCTGCGGCCATAGCCGGCCATGCGGTCGCAGAAGTCGGTGATTTCGACTCGCTGGTCGAGGCGGACCTTGCGGTGCTGGTCAATCCCAACAATCCTGACGGGCGGGTGATCGAAAAGGCCCGCCTGCTCGACCTTGCCGCGCGGCTTCGCGCCAAGGGCGGGCTGCTGGTCGTCGACGAAGCCTTCATGGATGTCGGCCCGATCGAGCAAAGCCTGGCGGGGGATGTCGCGGAAGGCGGCATTGTCGTGCTGCGCTCGTTCGGCAAGTTCTTCGGGCTTGCCGGCGTCAGGCTCGGCTTCGCGCTGACGGATCCGCTGACGGCTGAGCGGCTGGATGCGCAGCTCGGGCCTTGGGCGGTAGCCGGTCCTGCGCTCGAATATGGCATTCGTGCGCTGTCGGATGCGAATTGGCAGGCCGATATGCGCAAACGCCTGGCACAGGATGCCGGACGGCTCGACGCGCTGCTTGACCGATTCGATGTCCCGGTCTCCGGCGGCACCAGCCTGTTCCGCTATCTGTCATCTCCTGAGGCTTCGAGCCTGTTTTCTGCACTCGGCGAGTGTGGCGTGCTGGTCCGTCATTTCGCCGAGCGGCCGCAAGTCTTGCGCTTCGGCCTGCCGGGCAATGACGCCGAGTGGCAGCGTCTTGAAAGCGCGCTTGCCGCCTGGGCCTCACGGCGCGAGGATGGGCCGAAGGAGATCGAAAGATGATCCACGTCTGTTCGCTGTCGAAGGTCGACGAAACGGTGGCAAGGACCGGTGCGCAGCGCTTGCTGTCGCTGCTTGCAGCCGGCACCGAGGTGGTCCGCCCGGCTTCGATCCCGGCGGAAAACCACCTGCATCTCGTCATGCACGACATCGCCGTCGCGCAGGAAGGCATGACGATGCCCGGCGAGGAGCATGTGCGGGCCTTGCTCGATTTCGCCTATCGCTGGGACCGGGCAAAGCCGATGGTGGTGCATTGCTATGCCGGCGTCAGCCGCTCGACCGCGTCGGCCTACATCATCGCGACGGCACTTTCGCCAAAGCGCGACGAGATGGAACTCGCCAAGACGCTGCGCTTTCTCTCGCCGACGGCGACACCCAATCCGCGGCTGATCGCCGTCGCCGACATGCTACTTCAGCGCGACGGCCGCATGATTACGGCGATCGAGGCGATCGGGCGTGGCGCTGATGCTTTCGAAGGCATTCCCTTTGAACTGGGGATTGAGGCCTAAGTCAAAGCGGACCAGCCGCTACGGCAGCCATTCGGCAAGCTTCGCCTTACGCACATCCCTGACCAGGTTAATAAAACCGTCGGCCTGCATTTCCGCCGTCAGGCGGCCCTTCTCGGCCGTAGCGATGGAGGCGTCGCCGACCACGCCGTTCGGATTGAGGTCGCTGGCGATCCAGGCGAAGGCGTGCGTTCCGGTGTGGCGCAGCAGGGCGAATTCCTTTTCGGCGCGGCCGACATTGGAGACGAAATTGTCCGCCTTGCTCATGTCGACGAGGTCGGGCCGGAAGTGCAGCATCAGCGAGGTCTCGACATCGCCGCCATGGATGCCGTGACGGTCCTCGAGCTCGGTATACATGCCGGCCGGTCGACCGAAACGCTGCCAGCTCGTCTTCACCGACAGCATTTTGGCGCGCACGCGCAATTCGCGCGAAACGATGCCCATGATCTCTTCATTGCCGCCATGCGAATTGACGATGATCAGCTTTCTCACCCCGGCGCGGGCGACCGACAGGCCGAGTTCCGTCCAGGCTTCGACCAAGGTGGTGGCGGGCAAGGTGAGCGTTCCCGGCGCATGCAGGTGCTCGTTCGACTTGCCGACCGCCTGCACCGGCAGGATGCGGATGTCGAGGTCGTCGGGCAGGCGCGCGATCACCGTCTCCAGCATGCCCATCATGATCGATGTGTCGGYCGATACAGGCAGATGCGGGCCATGCTGTTCGATTGCCGCAACCGGCAGCACGGCGATGGTCGCCTCGGCATCGATCGAGGCGTATTCGGTCGTCCGGTAGTCACCCCACCACACGCGTTTTGTCGTCACTTTTCGTCTCCCGAAGGTCTGATTGGGATGATCTAAAGCGCCTCGCGGTTGCGGGCAACCATCAGCCGGCGGCAAGCACCTCGACCTCGACCTTGAACTCGGGACGGGCGAAGCCGGAAACGATCATCAGTGTCGATGCCGGCGCGGGATCGGAAAAGAGCCGGTTGCGGACATCCATATAGGCCTGCAGGTGCTCGCGGCCGGTGACGAAAGCGTTGATGCGCACGGTGTCGTTCAAGGTCAGCCCGGCCTCACTGAGGATTGCGGCGATGTTCTTGAAGCAAAGCTCGGTCTGCGCCCCTGCATCCTCCGGGACGGTGTCGTCGGGGCCGATGCCCAACTGCCCCGAGCACAGCACCAGCCGTTTTCCGGCGGGTATTTCAACGCCGTGGCTATAGCGGGCAAAAGGGGGCTTGATGGTCTTGGGGGCGAGGTATTTCAGCATCGCATTCTCCTGTGCGCCTGCAGACTAAGGCTCGATTCATGAAACCTTCAAGATGCGGTGTATGCCGCTGGGGCGATTATGGACAGGCGTTCAAAAAATAGGCACGATGCCTCGCGTACGGCATGACCCGTCCGGTCTCGGCAATGACTGCCGCACAAGCAGGCGGCCCAGGCGGTGGCATGTGTCTTGCTTCTTGAATCAACGGTGTCGAGCCCAGCGCGTCGCGCGCCCGGGCCAAGAGAGGGTGATGTTTATGATCGGACAAGGAAAGATGCTGGCGGGTGCCGCCGTCCTGCTGGCGGCGGGCACGCTGAGCGCGGCCGCGAACGAGAAGGTTACGTTCGGCACCAACTGGCTGGCCGAGCCGGAACATGGCGGCTACTACCAGGCCATCGCCGACGGCACCTATGCCGCCTGCGGCCTCGACGTCACCATCATGCAGGGCGGCCCACAGGTCAGCGGGCGGCCGATGCTGCTTGCCGGCAAGATCGATTTCTACATGGGCGGCAATCTGCTTTCGGCCTTCGATGCCGTGCAGCAGGGCATTCCGATGCGCGTCGTTGCCGCCGACTTCCAGAAGGATCCGCAGGTCATCATGTCCCACCCGGGAGAGGGGTTGGACAAATGGGAGGACCTGAAGAACGCCGACCAGTACATCATGGGCGACGAGGGCGCGCAGACCTTCTTCCAATGGATGGTCACCGATCTCGGCTTCGATGCCGCGAAGCGCGTGCCTTACACGTTCAATCCGGCGCCCTTCATCGCAAACAAGAAGTCGATCCAGCAGGGCTATGTGACGTCCGAGCCGTTCGCGGTGCAGAAGCAGGGCGGCTTCATGCCGAATCAGTTCCTGCTTGCCGATAATGGCTGGGACACCTATGCGACGACCATCGAGGTGATGCAGGATACGATCGACAAGCGACCGGAGGTGGTGCAGTGCTTCGTCGATGGCTCGGCCAAGGGCTGGTACAAGTACCTCTACGGCGACAACAAGGCCGCCAACGACATGATCAAGAAGGACAATCCGGACATGACGGATGAGCAGATCGCCTTCTCGATCGAGCAGATGAAGAAGTTCGGCGTGGTCGATTCCGGCGACTCCGAAAAGCTCGGCATCGGCACCATGAACGAGGCCCGCATCCAGAGTTTCTACGACAAGATGGTCAAGGCCAAGGTCGCGCAGCCGGGCCTCGACATCAAAAAGGCCTATACGCTGGCCTTCATCAACAAAGGTGTCGGGCTGGAGCTGAAGAAATAAGGCGGCCTGCCTGAGATGATCCAGGAGAAAGTGCCGGAGACGCGGGCGGCATCGGGCGAGGCCGCGATGCTGCTTGCGTTGCGCAATGTCGGCAAGGTCTTTTCCAATGGTGTGACGGCGCTGAGCAAGGTGGATCTTGCGATCCGCGAAGGCGATTTCCTCAGCCTGCTCGGCCCCTCGGGCTGCGGCAAGTCGACGGCGCTCCGGTTGATCGCGGGCCTGTCGACGCCGACCTCCGGCCAGCTCGACTGGCGCGGCTCGATAGACCGCTCGAACACCGGCTTCGTCTTCCAGGAGCCGACGCTGCTGCCTTGGGCCAGCGTCTTCGACAATGTCTGGCTGCCGCTCAGGCTGAAGGGCGTGTCGCGCGCCAAGGCGGAGCCGGCCGTGCTGGAGATGCTGTCGCGCGTCCATCTCACCGGCTTCGAGAACGCCGTGCCGCGCGAGCTTTCCGGCGGCATGAAGATGCGCGTCTCGATCGCGCGGGCCATGGTGACGAAGCCGCGCATCCTTCTGATGGACGAGCCGTTCGCGGCGCTCGACGAGATCACCCGCTTCAAGCTCAACAACGATCTCCTGGAACTGTGGCAGGACGAGCGCTTCACGGTGGTCTTCGTCACCCACAGCGTCTTCGAGAGCGTCTTCCTGTCCAGCCGCGTCGTCGTCATGGCCGCGCGCCCTGGCCGCGTCCATGGCGAGCTTGCCATCGACGCGCCCTATCCGCGCGACGAGGCGTTCCGAACCTCGCCCGACTATGCCGCGCTTTGCCGGCAGGCCTCGGACGCGCTGGTCGACGCCATCAACTCAACCGCCGGATCCCATCATGACGGCCATTGACGACACCACGCTGAAGCTCGATCCGGAAGAGGCGCGCCGCGCCCGCCAGGAGCGGCTGGAACGCATCGGCAAATGGGTGCTGCCGCTGGCGATCATGGTGCTGGCGATCGTACTGTGGGACCGCATCTGCGTCTGGAACGAGATCCCGCAATATATCCTGCCGCGGCCGGGCGTGGTGCTGCAGACGCTGCACAACGACGCGGGCCTGCTCTTCTCCTCTCTGCTGGTGACGCTCAGGATCACCTTCCTCAGCTTGGYCCTCGCCGTCATCGGCGGCGTCGGGCTGGCGGTGCTGTTCGCGCAATCGAAATGGGTGGAGATGTCGTTCTTCCCCTTCGCCATCGTGCTGCAGGTGACGCCGATMGTCGCCATCTTCCCGCTGATCAACATCTATGTGAACAACCAGACCGTCAAACTGCTACTCTGCGCCTGGATCGTCGCCTTCTTCCCGATCCTGTCCAACACCACGCTCGGGCTGAACTCGGTCGACCGAAATCTGCGCGACCTGTTCAAGCTCAACGGCGCGACGCGCTGGCAGCAATTGCGCTATCTGCGGCTGCCGGCGGCGATGCCCTATTTCCTCGGCGGGCTGAAGATCGCCGGCGGCCTGTCGCTGATCGGCGCGGTGGTTGCGGAATTCGTCGCCGGCGCGCAGGGACAGTCGTCGGGGCTTGCCTCGCGCATCATCGAGGCCGGCTACCGGCTCAACGCGCCGCGCCTGTTCGCGGCGCTGATCCTGATCTCGCTCACCGGCATCCTGATCTTCCTGGTGCTGTCGCTGGTTTCGCATCTCATCCTGCGCCGCTGGCACGAGAGCGCTCTGAAACAGGAGCGCTAGGGTGGTAGCAGGGAAAATCGCGAAGAGGACCAGATCTTGATACCTGCCTCTGGATCCTACCAGCTCGCCAATGCCCGTGTTCATCGGTCACTGACGCCCGGCCTTGCGGCACCGTTCGATGCGGATGGTTTCGCGCTGGCCGAACTGCTCGTCGCCGACGGCAAGATCGCGAGCATTGTCGCCCAAGCCAAGTCGAAGGCGCCGGCCGACGCGATCGACCTTGCCGGCCGGATCGTGCTGCCGTGTTTCGTCGACTGCCACACCCATATCGACAAGGGGCATATCTGGCCGCGGAAGCCCAACCCCGACGGCACCTTCATGGGCGCGCTCAACGCCACCGGCGCCRACCGCGCCGCGCGCTGGAGCGCCGAGGATGTCGCGCGCCGCATGGATTTCTCGCTGCGCTCGGCCTACGCGCACGGCACCAAGGCCCTGCGCACGCATCTCGACAGCGTGCCGCCGCAGGAGGAGATCTCCTGGCCTGTGTTCGAGACGATGCGGGAGAAATGGCGCGGGCGCATCGATTTGCAGGCGGCCTGCCTGCTCGGCATCGAGGGCGTGCGCGACAAGGCCTGGTTCGAGCGGCTGGCGAAGCGCGTCGCGGCGGCCAAGGGTGTGCTCGGCGTCGTCACCTATATGGTGCCCGATCTCGAGGAACTGCTCGACCAGGTGTTCGCGCAGGCGATCGAACACGGGCTCGACCTCGATTTCCATGCCGACGAGACCGACGACGTCGCGGCGATCTCGCTGAAAAAGATCGCCGAGGCGTCGCTGTGGAACAGTTTCGAGGGCAACATCCTGGTCGGCCATTGCTGTTCGCTGGCGCGCCAGCCGGACCTCGAGGTGCTCGACACGCTGGACAAGGTGGCGAAGGCGCGGCTCGCCGTGGTGTCGCTGCCGATGTGCAACCTCTATCTGCAGGACCGCCGCAACAACGGCACCACCCCGCGCTGGCGCGGCGTGACGCTGCTGCACGAGATGAAGGCGCGCGGCATCAAGGTGGCGGTCGCTTCCGACAACACGCGCGACCCGTTCTACGCCTATGGCGATCTCGACATGCTCGAAGTCTACCGCATGGCGACACGCATCCTGCATTTCGACCACCCGGTTGGCGACTGGCCTAGGGCGGTGGCGGCAACGCCGGCCGAGGTGATGCGGCTCGATGGCGCCGGCACGCTGGCCGCGGGCGGCAGCGCCGATTTCATCGTCTTCAAGGGACGGAACTGGACGGAATTGCTGTCGCGGCCCGAATCGGATCGCATCGTGGTGCGCGAGGGCAGGGCGATCGAACGCCAACTGCCCGATTATGCCGAACTCGACGAATTGATGGTGGGATGATGGATATCGCAGCGCTGAAGCGCGATCTCGACGGGATCAAGGTCGACGACCATCCGGCCATCGTCCAGCAGAAGAGCCGCGACTTCTACTGGTACAGCCCGGTGCTGAAGGCGCAGCTCGATCACATCAAGGGCGACCTGATCGTCACGCCGAAGAACGAGGCCGAGGTCATCCGCGTGCTTGCCGCGTGCCACCGGCATGGCGTTCCGGTGACGCCGCGCGGCAGCGGCACCGGCAATTACGGGCAGGCGATGCCGCTGTCGGGCGGTGTGGTGCTGAACCTCGCCGAGATGAACGAAATCAAGACGATCGCCTCAGGACGGGTGGTGACTGGGCCGGGCGCAATCCTTGCCGACATCGACAAGGCGACGCGGGCGCATTCCGGACAGGAGCTCAGGCTCTCGCCCTCGACATACAACACCGCCTCGATAGGCGGCTTCATCGCCGGCGGCTCGGGCGGGGTCGGCTCGATCAATTTCGGCGGCCTGCGCGATTTCGGCAATGTGCTGCGGCTGCGCGTCGTGACCATGGAGGCCGAACCGAAGGCGATCGAGCTCACCGGCGAGGATCTGCATAAGGTCACGCATGCCTATGGCACCAACGGCATCATCACCGAGGTCGAGATGCCGCTGACCGCCGCCTATGAATGGGTCGACGTCATCGTCGGCTTCGATACTTTCATGGGCGCTGCCCGCTACGGCAACGCGCTGGCCTGCCAGGACGGCATCCTGACCAAGCTGATCACGCCGATCGCCGCACCCGTGCCGCAGCTCTATTTCAAGCGGCACCAGAAATTCCTGCGCGAAGGGCAAAGCATCTGCGTCGTCATGGTCGCGAAGCACGGGCTCGACGCCTTCCTTGCCTTCACCCGGCGCGCCGGCGGCGAGGTCATTCTCAACGCGGCAACCGCGACGGACGAGGACAAGAAGGGCCTCCCGCCTGCCTATGAGCTCGCCTGGAACCACACGACGCTGAG
Organism: Mesorhizobium sp. LCM 4577; assembly: GCF_001854795.2. NCBI lineage: Bacteria > Pseudomonadati > Pseudomonadota > Alphaproteobacteria > Hyphomicrobiales > Phyllobacteriaceae > Mesorhizobium > Mesorhizobium sp. LCM 4577. The sequence continues at coordinate 241,955 of NZ_MDDU01000046.1, forward strand.
GGCGCTGCGCGTCGACCCCTCGATCACCTATCTGCAGTCGCTCTATCCGTTCCCCAACCAGCTGGCGCTGGTCGAGAAGATGGATGCGATGTTCCCGGGCGAGGTGTTCTCGCATCTGGAATTCGTGCGGCTCGACGGCAACATCACCTGCTTCGGCCTGCCGCTGGTCAAGTTCACCACCGAGGCGCGGCTGGACCAGATCATCCGCCTGCATGAGGAGAATGGCTGCCCGATCTTCAATCCGCATCGCTACACGCTGGAAGAGGGCGGCATGAAGCAGACCGACGAGATCCAACTTGCCTTCAAGCGCGAGACCGATCCGCAAGGGCTGCTCAACCCCGGCAAGATGATCGCCTGGGAAAATCCGGACTACGATTATCGCTCCGGCCGGACGTTCCTGTTCAAGGGCCTGCAAAGGGCGAGTTGATGAACATCCTCGTGCTCTTCGCTCATCCGGTGGAGACCAGCTTCAACGCCGGCCTGCACAAGACGATCGTCGAGCGGCTCGCCGCGGCGGGCCATGCGGTCGACGACTGCGACCTCTATGCCGAGGATTTCGATCCGCGGCTGACGCGCGCCGAACGGCTCGGCTACCACAATCCGCGCGGGCCGAACGACGCGGTTGCCGGCTACGTGGAAAGGCTCCAGAGAGCCGAGGCGCTGGTGCTGTCATTTCCGGTCTGGAACTACGGCTATCCGGCGATCCTGAAAGGCTTCTTCGACCGCGTCTTCCTACCCGGTGTGTCGTTCAAGCTGGTCGACGGCAAGGTGCGGCCGACGATGCACAACATCCGCAAGATGGCGGCCGTCACCACCTATGGCGGCAGCCGTTTTCGCGCCGTGCTGATGGGCGACCCGCCGCGCAAGATCGTCAAGCGCATGCTGCGGGCCACCATCAAACCCGGCGCTCCCGTTTCCTATCTCGCGCATTATTCGATGAACCTCTCCACCGACGAGACGCGCAACGCCTTCATGGCGAAGGTCGCGGCCAACATGGATCAATTCTGATGCGCGTGCTGGTGGTCTATTGCCATCCGGTGCCGGAAAGCTATTGCGCGGCGATCCGCGACACGGCGGTGGAGGTGCTGAGGGGGCGAGGTTGGGATGTGCGGCTGCTCGACCTCTATGCCGAGGATTTCGATCCGGTGATGAACTGCGAGGAGCGGCGCTTCTACAACGACGGGGCGCCGGACGACCCGGCGCTCAAGCCGCATTTCGAGCACCTGCAATGGGCCGAGGCGATCCTGTTCATCTATCCGACCTGGTGGTACGGCCTGCCGGCGATGCTGAAGGGCTGGTTCGACCGGGTCTGGGCCACCGACATCGCCTTCAAACTGCCCGCCGGCAAGGGGCGGATCACGTCGCTGATGCGGCATGTCACCAGGGTCGGCGTCATCACCACCTGCGGCGCGCCGACCTGGTGGAGCGTGGTCGTCGGCCAGCCGGGCCGCAAGACGATCCTGCGCGGCATGCGGGCGCTGTGCGCCACGCGCTGCAAGACGTTCTTCCTGGCGCATTATCTGATGGATTCGTCCACGCCGAGGAGCAGGGTGGCGTTTCTGTCGAAGGTAAGGGCGAGGCTGGAGCGGTTTTGAGGGCCAGTTTTCCCTTCTCCCCTTGTGGGAGAAGGTGGATCGGCGCGCAGCGCCGAGACGGATGAGGGGTGTTCCAGCGGAGTGAGACGCTGGCTTTCCCTGGAGCACCCCTCATCCGTCGCCTTCGGCGACACCTTCTCCCACAAGGGGAGAAGGAGAGGCCGGCGCTACATCTTCACCCGCTCCGCCTTCGGATCATACATCGGCTTCAGCGAGGCTTCCGCGGCGAACCGCTCGCCGGCGATCTCGACCTCGTAGGACGAGCCAAGCACATCCGCCTCGCTCTGGCCCTCACAGGGCACGTAACCCAGGCCGATCGCGCCGCCGAGGTGGTGGCCGTAATTGCCGGAGGTGATCGGGCCGACAATCCGGCCGTCGCGCAGGATGGCTTCGTTGTGGAAGAGCAGGGGCTCAGGATCCTTCAGGCGGAACTGCACCAGCCGGCGCGACAAGCCGGCTTCCTTCTTCCTGAGCACCGCGTCGCGGCCGATGAACCCGGCTTTGCTCGTTTTCACCGCGAAACCCAGGCCGGCCTCCAAGACATTGTCCTCGTCGGTGATGTCGTGGCCGAAATGGCGGAAGGCCTTTTCGATACGGCAGGAATCGAGCGTGTGCAGGCCGCAAAGCTTCAGGCCGACATCGGCGCCGGCTTCCGTGATCGCCTCGAAAACATGGGCCGCCTGCTCGGTCGAGACATAGAGCTCCCAGCCGAGCTCGCCGACATAGGTGACGCGGTGGGCGCGGGCCAGCCCCATGCCGATCTCGATCTCCTGGAACGTGCCGAACGGATTGGCTTCGTTGGAAAAGTCGTTCGGGCTGACCTTCTGGATCAGTTTTCGCGAGTCGGGGCCCATCAGGCAGATGACGGCTTCGGCGGCGGTGACGTCGGTGACGACGACGAACTCGTCGGCGACATGCTTGCGCAGCCAGGCAAGGTCGCGCTGCAGCGTGGCGCCCGGCACGACCAGGAAATAGGCGGTTGCGGACAGCCGCGTCACGGTGAGGTCGCTCTCGATGCCGCCGCGCTGGTTGAGCATCTGCGTGTAGACGATTTTGCCCGGCGCAACGTCCATGTCGTTGGCGCAGAGCCGTTGCAGGAAGGCACAGGCATCCCGGCCCTCGACGCGGATCTTGCCGAAGGAGGTCATGTCGAACAGGCCGACGCCGTTGCGCACCGCAAGATGTTCCTCGCGCTGGTTGTCGAACCAGTTCTGCCGCTTCCAGGAATAGCGGTATTCGCGCTCCTGGCCCTCGCGGGCGAACCAGTTGGCGCGCTCCCAGCCCGCCACTTCGCCGAAGACGGCGCCGCGCGCCTTCAAATGCTCGTGCAGAGGCGATCGGCGCACGCCGCGCGAGGTCGCCATCTGGCGGTAAGGGAAATGGTCGGCATAAAGCAGGCCGAGCGTCTCCGAGACGCGCTCCTTGAGGTAGCGGCGGTTCTTCTGGAACGGCTGGGCGCGGCGGATATCGACCTCCCAGAGATCGAACGGCGCCTCGCCGTCATTGATCCATTGCGCCAGCGCCATGCCGGCCCCGCCAGAAGAAACGATGCCGATCGAATTGTAGCCGGTCGCCATCCAGTAGCCGGAAAGCTCCGGCGCTTCACCGAGATAGTAGCGGTCGTCCGGGGTAAAACTCTCGGGGCCGTTGAAGAAGGTATGGATGCCGGCAGTGCCCAGCATCGGCATGCGGTTGACGCCCATTTCGAGGATCGGCTCGAAATGGTCCATGTCCTCGGGCAACTGGTCGAAGCAGAAATCCTCGCGGATGCCGTCCATGCCCCACGGCTTCGCCACTGGCTCGAAGGCGCCGAGCATCATCTTGCCCGCATCCTCCTTGTAGTAGGCGCACTCGTCCGGCACGCGCAGCACCGGCAGGCGCGACAGGCCGGGGATCGGCTCGGTGAGGAGATAGAAATGCTCGCAGGCATGCAGCGGGATGGTGACGCCGTTCTGCCGGCCAAGCTCGCGCGCCCACATGCCGGCGCAGTTGACGACGATGTCGGTCTCGATCGTGCCTTGCTCCTCGCCCTGCGCCCAGGAGACGCCGGAGACGCGACCGTTCTTCGTGTGGACCTTGGTGACCTTGACGTTCTCGATGATCGTCGCACCGCGCTGGCGCGCGCCCTTGGCCAGCGCCATGGCGATGTTGGCGGGATCGCATTGGCCATCGAGCGGCAGATGCACCGCGCCGACCACATCCGAGACGTTGAGATGCGGGTACATCTCCTTGACCTCGCGCGGCGAAATCTCGCGCACATCGACATCGAAGGCGCGAGCCAACGAAGCCTGCCGATAGATCTCGTGCTTGCGCTCCTCGGTCAGCGCGACGGTGATCGAGCCGACCTGGCGCATCCCGGTGCCGACATCGGTTTCGGCTTCGAGCTTGACGTAGAGGTCGGCCGAATATTTCGCCAGCCGGGTCATGTTCTGCGAGCCGCGCAACTGGCCGATCAGGCCGGCGGCATGCCAGGTGGTGCCTGAGGTGAGCTGCTTGCGTTCCAAGAGCACGATGTCGGTCCAGCCGAGCTTGGCCAGATGATAGGCGACCGAGCAGCCGGAGACGCCGCCGCCGATGATGACGGCGCGGGCCTTGCTGGGAATGGTCTTGGTCATGCGGCCTCGCGGCGATAGTTGGAAGCGAAGCGGCGCACGCGAAGCGCTGCTTCCTTGAGGATGGGTTCGGGCTGGCAGAGGCTGATGCGGATGTGCCCGGCGGCTGCCTCGCCGAAGCTCGAACCGGGCATGACGCCGACCTTTTCCTTGTCGAGCAGCGCCCAGGCGAATTTCTCGTCGTCGGGCTCGACGGCGGAGATGTCGAGCATGACATACATGCCGCCTTCGGAGCCGCGCACGGTGACTTCGTTGGCACCGCGTATGGCATCGAGGAAGATCTTACGTCGCGCGGCGTAGCGCTCGGCAATGTCCTTCACGCCATAGTGGTTTTCCAGAGCCTCGGCGCAGGCGATCGAGATGAAGGCCGGCAGGCCGTAGGTGGTGACCAGATTGAGGTCGATCATCAGCGCGATCATCGCCTTCGGTCCGGTCAGCCAGCCCATGCGCCAGCCGGTCATGCCGTGGCTTTTCGACATGGAGTTGATGACCAGGGTGCGCTCGGCCATGCCGGGAAGCGAGCGCGGCGAGATGTGCTCGTCGCCGCCGAGCGTCCAATAGACCTCGTCCGACAGCAGCCAGAGATCATGTTCCTTGCAGATTCCGGCCAGCTCTTCGAGCCGTTCGCGCGAATAGACGGCGCCCGTCGGATTGTTCGGCGTGTTGATCAGGATGGCGCGCGTGTTGGGTTTCAACGCCGCCCGGATCATGTCCGCGCGAGGTTGAAATCCATCTTCGGCCGGCGTCTCGACCACGGTGAAACTGGCGCCCGCGGCGCTGAAGGTGTTGGGGTAGGTGGCATAGTAGGGCGCCACGACGATGGCATGGTCGCCCGKGTCGAGCACGCCCTGCACGGCGGCATAGAGCGCCCCCTGGCCGCCGGCCGTGGCGATGACCTCGTCGGGCTCCGTCAGGATGCCGCTGCAGGCGGTGGAGGCCGCCGCCATCGCCTTGCGCAAGCGCGGCAGGCCGGGGAGCGGCGTGTAGTGATGGTTGCTCTCGCGCACGGCGGCCACGCAGGCCTCGATCGTTTCCGACGGCGTATCGAAATCGTGGTCGCCGACCGAGAGCACGATGATGTCCTCGCCGGCCTGCTTGCGGTTCCAGGCGGCGAAGTGGACTTCCCAGCCATCCTTGCCGGAAGGCACGATGGCGGTAATGCGCTTGGAGGGTTTGGGCATCAGGCTCTTAACCTCTCATTCTTCGGATCCCACAGCGGCTCGTCCTTCTGGACGACGGCTTTGAAGCGATCGCCAAAAATCTCCACCTCGATCGCCGTGCCCGGCTCCGTGAGATCGGCGCGCAGCATGCCGAGCGCGATCGATTTGCCGACACGGTGGCCCCAACCGCCCGACGTGGTCTCGCCGACGATCCTGCCGTCATGCCAAAGCGTCGACATATAGGGCGCGTCGCAGTCGCCGGGATTTTCGACGACCAGCGTGACGAAGCGCTTCTTCACGCCCTGCTGCTTCTCATTGAGCAAAGCCGCCTTGCCGCGGAAGTCCGGCTTGTCCCATTTGACGAAGCGCTCCAGCCCGCCCTGCAGGATCGAATAGTCGGTCGAAAGGTCGCCCTTCCAGGCGCGGTAGCCTTTTTCCAGCCGCAGCGAATCCAGCGCATACATGCCGAAGGGTTTCAGGCCGTGCTTCTGGCCGGCTGCCCAGACGGCGTCGAAGACCGCCAGCGTGTCGGCGACCTTGGTGTGGATTTCCCAGCCGAGCTCGCCGGCGAAGGACACGCGCACCAGCTTCGCCCAGCGCCCGGCGATGATCGTATCCTGATGCGTCAGCCAGGGCAGGGTCAAATCGGCCTCGCAGACCTCGGCCAGGATTTTGCGCGAGTTCGGACCGGCGAGGATCTGGGTCGAATATTCTTCCGTCCGGTCGGTCAGCGTGAAGGCAGCATGGGCTGGCATGCGTGACTTCAGCCATTCGAAATCGTGCCATTGCGCCACGGCCGCGGTGATGAGCGTCATCTGGTCCTCGCCATGGCGAACCACCGACATTTCGGTGACGATGCGCCCCTTGTCGTCGGAAAAATAGACGAGGCCGATGCGGCCGGGCTTCGGCACGAGGCCGGTGACCTGCAGCGACAGCCAGTCGGCCGCGCCCGGGCCTTCGAGGCTGAAGCGCGAGAAGCCGGGCAGGTCGAGGATGCCGGCGGCGTCGCGCACGGCAAAGCATTCCTCGCGCACCGCGCGTTGCCAAGGCCCGTCGCGGCGGAAAGTGAGCGTCGCTTCCTCGGAGGTATCGTCGCCGGGCTTGGCATACCAGGTCGCGCGCTCCCAGCCATTATAGGCATCGAACTGGCCGCCCAGCGCCTTGATGCGCTCATGCAATGGCGACAGCTTGCGGTTGCGCCCCTCCGGCCAGGCATGGCGCGGGAACTGGATGGCGTATTCGTTGCCGTAAATCTCCATGCCTTTGGCGACGCAATAATCCGGCGCCGAGGCGAAACTGGTGAAGCGGCGCGGGTCGCAGGACCACATGTCCCATTCGGTCTGGCCCTCGGTCACCCATTCGGCCAGCACCTTGCCGGCGCCGCCGCCTTGCGCGATGCCGAAGGTGAAGACGCAGGCCTCGAAGGCGTTCGGYACGCCGGGCATCGGCCCGATCAGGGGGTTGCCGTCCGGCGCGTAGGGGATCGGTCCGTTGATCACCTTGGAGAGGCCGGCGGTGCCGAGGATCGGCACGCGGGCGACGGCGTCGGCGAGGTAATGCTCGAGACGGTCGAGGTCGTCGGGGAAAAGCTGGAAGGAGAAATCCTCCGGCATCGGATCGTTATGGGTCGCCCAATGCGCGCGGCAATTGCGCTCATAGGGGCCGAGATTCATGCCGCTCTTTTCCTGGCGCAGGTAGTAGGACGTGTCGACGTCGCGCAGCAGCGGCAGCTTGTGGCCCTGCTCCTTCGTCCAGGCGGCAAGCTCGGGGATCTCCTCGAACAAGATATACTGATGGCTCATCACCATCATCGGCACGTCGCGGCCGAACATTTTTCCGACCTCGGCGGCGCGGTAGCCAGCCGCGTTGATGACGATCTCGCAGCGGATCTCGCCCTGCGGGGTGGCGACCACCCATTCGCCGTTCTCGCGGCGAACGCCGGTGACCGGGCAGAAGCGGATGATCTTGGCGCCCATGTCGCGCGCGCCTTTGGCGAGCGCCTGCGTCAGTTGCGCCGGGTCGATGTCGCCGTCGCTCGGATCGTAGAGCGCGCCTTTCAGCTCATGCGTCTCGATGAAGGGGTAGCGTCGCTTGATCTCGTCGAGGCCGACGACGTCGATATCCATGCCCTGGTAGCGGCCCATGCCCTTGGCGCGCTGGAATTCCTGCATGCGCTCCTTCGTGTGCGCGAGCCGGAGCGAGCCGGTGACATGATAGTTCATCGGATAGTCGACCGCTTCGGCCAGACCCCGGTAGAGCTCGGTCGAGTAGCGCTGCATGTTCATCAGCGACCAGGACGAAGAGAAGGTCGGCACGTTGCCGGCGGCATGCCAGGTCGAGCCGGAGGTCAGCTCGTTCTTTTCCAGAAGCACGCAGTCGGTCCAGCCCGCCTTGCATAGGTGATAGAGCGATGAGCAGCCGACGACACCGCCTCCGATGATCACCACGCGCGCCGTGGTCGGCAAACCGGCCATGTTCTCCTCCAAAGTTACTCAATATACCGGCGGTGAAACCACCCAGATGACGACGGCCGGCTCGACGCCAGGATTGCGCCAGCGGAACGGCTTGCCCTCGAAGCGGAACGAGTCGCCTTCGCCGAGACGATGCCAGACGCCATCGATCTCGATCTCGAACGTGYCCGACGCGACATAGCCCGCTTCTTCCGTCGGACGGCGCGCTTCGGTCTTCAACTCCGCGCCCGGCGCGAAGACCGAGCGCAGCATCTCGAAGCTACCGCCGAGGTCGGGCGACAGAAGCTCCTCCACCAGGCCGGATTCACTTGTGCCAAGCGAACGGCGGCTGCCGGCGCGCACGACCACGCCGCGCTCCTCTTCGACAGGCACATCATGGCTGAAGAACAGGCTGATCGGGACATCAAAGAGGCTGGCGAATGCCCTGAGGTCGCTAAGCGAGGGGATGGAAAGACCACGCTCGACCTGGCTGACCCAACCGACCGAACGGCCCAGCTTCAGCGCAATTTCAGCGAGCGTGAGGCCGCGCGCCTTGCGGAGCGCACGGATGTCGCCGGTCAGCAGCCGGTCGCCATTGTCCTGCTCCGATTTGGTTGCGGTCGAGGTCAAAGGTTGCTCGTGAAAAAATCCGGATAAATTTCATGAAGCGGTAAATTCATGAAAAAATCAAGGGGATTTTCATAGGCCACAAGATTTGCTTGCGCGTTTTCGGCCGTTGATGCAAAGGCTCGCGCACGAGCGGCGAGTGGGGCGCCCGGTCGGGGACCAGTTTAGCTTAGAGTCTGCGGATGGTCGTCAGGAAAACCGTATTTGCGGTTTCCGGCCATGCGCAAAGGGACGGCCCATGCTTGAGAAGAACATCCGGATCGCATCGGACGCGGTGATCGTCGACGAGGCGATCACCTCGCGCCGGTCGGTGCGCGCTTTCCTGCCCGACATGGTCGATGACGAGACGATCCGCGCGATCCTTGCGGTCGCCGCGCGTGCGCCGTCCGGCACCAACATGCAGCCCTGGCGCGTCTATGTGACCAAGGGCGAGGTCAAGCAGCGCATCAGCGACGCCATCCTCAACTCCGGCATCCGCGCCGAAAAGGCGGAGTGGGACGAGTACCGCTACTATCCCGACCAGTTCTTCGAACCGTATCTCACGCGTCGCCGCGCCAACGGCTTCGGGCTTTACGGCGCGCTGGGCATCGGCCGGCGCGAGGTCGACAAGATGCGGGCGCAGCACGACCGCAACTTCATCTTCTTCGACGCTCCCGTCGGCATGATCTTCACGATCGACCGGAGACTGAACCAGGGCTCCTGGATCGACTACGGCATGTTCCTGCAGAACATCATGGTCGCGGCGCGCGGCAGGGGACTGCATACCTGCCCCCAAGCGGCCTTCGCGCCCTATCACCGCCAGATCCGGCCGGTGCTCAACATTCCCGACGAGGAGATCGTCGTGTGCGGCATGGCGCTGGGTTACGAGGACACGTCGAAGCCGGAGAACGAGTTCCGCACCGACCGCGCGCCGCTCGAGGACTGGGTGACGTTCGCGGAATAGTTTCGGCAGAGGCGTCAGTCGGTGCTCATATGCGTGCCATGGCCGCTGACATGGGCGCCGTCCTGCGGCGTCAGCCTAAGATACGCCGACAGCGCGCAAAGCGTGATCAGGCCTTCGATGACGAACAGCATGCGATAGTCGTTGACGCTGGCCTTGCCGCCGCCGGCAAGCAACGACAGGAGCGCCGACGCGAGGCCGACGCTGATCGCCACCGCAAGCTGCCACAGGATGTAGTAGAGCGCGCTGAAGCGGGCGAGCTGCTCCGGCGCGATGTCCGAATAGGAAAGATTGCCGGTCGAGGCCCATTGCACGGACCTGAAGACGCCGAAGGTGAAGATGTAGGCCAAAACGATCCAGGCCGGCAGGCTTTCCTGCATCAGGGCAAAGCCGGCGACCAGCAAGGCGACGACCGGCGTGTTGGTGACCAGCACGCGCTTGAAGCCGAAACGGTTCAAAAGGCGCGGCATGAAGAAGCGCATCAGCAGCGACCCGATCGCGGCGACGAAAGTCAGCGATCCGGCCTGCACCGCGCTCATGCCGAAGCCGAGCTGGAACATCAGCGGCAGCAGGAAAACCACCGAGCTCAGGCCGATCGTGTCGAGGCCGCCGCCGGTGAGGAAGGAGATGCGGAAGGTGCGGATGCGCAGCAGGTTGAGATCGAGCAGCGGGTTGCGCGCGCGCAGGCAATAGAAGGCGGCAACCGTCAGGATGACGATCGCCAGGCCGAGCTCGATGCCGATGAGGCTGCTCGCGGCATCCTTGGCGGCAAGCGAATCCATGCCGAAGACCAGCAGGCCCATGCCGCTGCCGACGAGCAGGAAGCCCGGAAAATCGAACGGCGTGCGCACCGGCTTGGTCGTGGTCGGAAACAACGAGGCAGCCAGAAGCGCCGCGGTCAGCGCAATTGGGATGTTGATATAAAAGATCCAGCGCCAGGAGACGTAGGTGGTCAGCGCGCCGCCGACGAGCGGTCCGACCAGCGGCCCTGACTGGCCGGCGAGCGAGATATACATGTTGATCTTCAGCGTGCGGTCGCGCGGGAAGCTCGACAGGATCACGACCTGGCCAAGCGTCCCCATCAGCGCGCCGCCGCACCCTTGCAGGGCGCGCGAGCCGACCAGGATCCAGATGTTTTCCGAAAGGCCGCACAATGCCGAGGCGCTGGCGAAGACGAGGAGGGCGAAGCAATAGACGTTGCGCAGACCGAAGCGGTCGGCCAGCCAGCCGCCGAGCGGCATGGTGACGATGAGGCTGGCGACATAGACGGTGATCAAAAGGCCAAGCTGGCTTGGCGGGCGGTCGAGGCTCTCGCCGATGCCGGGCAGCGCGGTGACCACGACGTTCTGGTCGAGGCTGGTCATAAACACGCCGCAAGCGACGGTTGCCGGCAACAGCATCGACGGACCCTCCGCCGGAGCAAAGCGGGTCGTGGCCGTCGCCGAAGTCTCAACAGTCATGGAAGGGTATGGTCGAATTGGTTGCCTGAGCGGGCGTTTGCCCTGGCAAACGCCCGTGATTCCTTACCTATCGCGCCTGCTGGCCCAACGCTCAAGCAGCAGTTGTATCCGTCGATAGTGCCAGATTGCAGGCTGGACCAAGGTCGAGCCTATTGCACCTCGTAGCCGACTTCCTCCGAGGCGTGGCACAAGGCCTTCCAGAACGAGCGCGCGAAGGAGCGGAAGACGTAGATGTCGAACTGGTCGGCGCCGCTGCGCTGGATCTGGGCGAAGATGTCGTGGTGGTTGGTCGAGCGGCCGGCGCCGAGCGGGAAGGCGGGCAAGGCGAAGTCGATGGCGAAGAACTTCGCCATCACCCATTCGGCCTTCGGGCCGGCGATACGGATCGCGGTGCGGCCGTGCGAGAGATCGGTCAGCGTGCCGATGGCCGGCGTGATCGATCCGGCAAAAGCCTGAGCCAGGCCCTCGGCCTCGTCCACCACCGTGAATTTCCCCGGCGCGAAGCCGAAGGCGGCACGGCCGCCACTGCTCACGCCGCCGCCGGCGCCGTCGGGCAAAGCGAGCCCGGTGACCTTGCGGATGATTTCGATCAGCCTTTTCTCTTCGCCCGGCCAGGCGGCGAGCTGCAGGATCGAGCCCGGCCGCGTCTCGGACAGGATGACATCGACGCCATGCTCGAAATTGCCGTGCGAACCCGGATGATACTCGGGCTCAAGCGGCGATTGGCGTTCTGGCAAAGGCTGCTCAGCCATGCATGCGGCTCCCGTCCGGATCGTAGAAATGGTTGGAGACGATCTCGACCGGCCCGAACCGGTTTCGCAGCGGGTCGGAGACGAAGGCGCGGGTCCCGTGGCGCGCCTTGCCGCCCTTGACCAGGGCAAGCGCAATATATTTGCCCAGCGCCGGCGAATAGCAGCAAGCGGTGATGTGACCGAGCGAGCCGTGCGGATTGGCCTCGTCCAGTTCCTCGACGATGTGGCCGCCGCCGTTGAGCGGGCGGTTGTCGAGGGCGACCAACCCGACCAGCTCGAGCCGGTCGGGAGCGATCAGGCCTTCGCGGTCCATCATGGCCGAGCCGATGAAAGGCTTCTTCTTCGACAGCATCCAGTCGAGATGGAGGTCGCGCGCTGTGGTGCGGCCATCGATTTCGGCGCCGGTGACATGGCCCTTCTCGATGCGCATCGTGCCCAGCGCCTCGAGCCCGTAGGTGACAAGGCCGAAAGGCTTGCCGGCCTCGATCAGGGCTTCCCAGACATGGGTGCCGTAGCCGGCGCCGGAATAGACCTCGAAGGCCATCTCGCCGGAGAAGGACAGGCGGCAGATCATCACCGGGACGCCCGCGATCCGGCCTTGGACGATGCCCATGAAGGGTAGGGCGGCGTTGTCGACGGCGGTGCCGGTGACGCAAGAAGCAAGGATGGCGCGCGCGTTCGGGCCGCCGATCGCAGCGCCCGCCCATTCGTCGGTGACGGAGGTGACTGTGACCTTCAGCTCCGGCCAGATGACGTCGAGGAAGTATTCCAGATGCTGCATCACCTTGCCGGCATTGGCGGTGGTGGTCGTCATCAGGAATTCCTGCTCGCCCAGCCGCCAGGTGGTGCCGTCGTCGAAGGCAAGTCCGTCCTCGCGCAGCATCAGGCCGTAACGGGCCTTGCCGACGGCCAAGGTGGAAAACATGTTGGTGTAGACGCGATCGAGGAACTCGGCCGCGTCGGGTCCCTGCACTGCGATCTTGCCCAGCGTCGAGACGTCGACGATGCCGGCGCTTTCGCGAGTCGCCCTGGCCTCGCGGACATAGGCCTGCTCGACCGTCTCGCCGGCGAGGCCGTAGATCATCGGCCGGTACCAGAGGCCGGCTGAATACATCCGCGCGCCGTTGGCGAGGTGCCAGTCGTGCATCGGAGTCAGCCGCTCGGGCTTGAGGTCGCCGAAGCGTTCGGCGGCCAAGGAGCCGATCGACACCGCCGTATAAGGCGGGCGAAAGCGCGTCGTGCCGACTTCGGGGATCGGCTTGCCGAGCGCCTCGGCCATGATGGCGAGGCCCGGGACGTTGGAGTTCTTGCCCTGGTCGGTCGCCATGCCGAGCGTGGTGTAGCGCTTCAGATGCTCGACCGAGACGAAGCCTTCGCGATGCGCCAGCCGCACGTCCTCGGCGGTTACATCGWGCTGGAAGTCGACGAAACTCTTGCCCTTGGCCTTGATCTCGAAGACCGGCGCCGGATCGGGATTACCGGGGGCAGCCTCAACGACGGGCAGGGGCGCGGATGACTCTGCCCCGCCGGCCGCCTGAAGACCGGCCGCTCGGCCCTCGGCGATGGCTTCGGCGGTCGAAAAACTGCCGGTGAAAGCGCCGGCACCGATCCAGCGCTGCGTCGGCTTCGGCGGCAGGAAGGCTTGTCTCGCCGGGTTCCATTCGGCCTTCGCGCCGGCCTGGCTGGCGAGATGGATGGTCGGCGACCAGCCGCCCGACATCAGAAGGCTGTCGGCATGGATGCTGCGTTCGTCGCCGCTCAGCGCGCCGCTCATGGCGTCGAAGCGCTGCACCTTGAGGCCGGTGAGAGCCTTGCCGCCTTCGGTCGCAACCACGGCGTGGCCGGCCAGCAGCTCGGCCTCGGCATCGCTCGCCAGCCGGCGCATCTCGTTCGAGACGTCGCCGCGGACATCGATGATGGCAACGATGGCGGCGCCGGCCTTCTTCAAGGCGACGGCCGAGCGGTAGGCGCTGTCATTGTTGGTGAAGAGCGCGATGCGCTGTCCCGACAGCGCGCCATACTCATTGGCGTAGCGTTCGGCTGCATGCGCCAGCATGACGCCGGGACGGTCGTTGCCCGGGAACACCATCGGTCGTTCGAAGGAGCCGGTGGCGAGAACCACCGTGCCTGCGCGGATCGCCCAGTAGCGCTGGCGCGGCTCGCCCTTGGCGGCCACTTCCTTGTGATCGGTCACCCGTTCAAGCGCGGCAAGCGTGTTGCCGTCGTAATAGCCCCACACCGTCGTGCGCGGCAAAAGCCGCACATTGTCATTGCCTCCGAGCTGCGCAACCGTGCGCTGGGCCCAGTCGGCGGCGGACATGCCGTCGATGGTTTCGCCCGACCAGTTGGCGGAGCCGCCGAAGTGGGCTTCGAGATCGGCTAGGATGACGCGGGCGCCCTGGTCGGCGGCGGCTTTGGCCGCCATCAGGCCGGCCGGACCCGAGCCAACGACCAGCACGTCGCAGAAAGCGTTCATACGCTCGTAGCGCGCCGGATCGGGGGCGGTGCCGGCCTTGCCCAAGCCGGCGGCGCGGCGGATGAAATGCTCGCAGAACATCCAGAAGCGCGTGCCCTTCAGCGGACCGATCACCGGCCCCATGAAGGTCTTGTAATAGAAGCCGGCCGACAGGATCTTGCCGCCGAGCTGGTTGAGGGCGCCGATGTCCCAGGCGAGCGATGGCGTGCGGTTCTGGCTGACGGCGACGAGCCCGTCATAGATCTCGACCATGGTGGCCGGGATGTTCGGCTCGCGCACTTCGCCGCGCAGCACCGTCACCAGCGCGTTCGGCTCCTCGACGCCCGCGGCAAGCAGGCCGCGCGGGCGGTGATATTTGAAGGAGCGGCCGAACAGCGTCACGCCATTGGCAAGCAGCGCCGAGGCCAGCGTGTCGCCGGCATGGCCGGTGTAGGGCGCGCCGTCGAAGGTGAAGCGGATGGTGCGCAGCCGGTCGATCCGGCCGCCGGTTTCCGTGCGGCGCGGGCTCACGAGCGGTCCTCCGCCCTGTTGTCGGCAGATTTGTGGCCGCCACGCGCGAATTCGGTGCTCAGGATCTCATGCGTGATGGTGTTGCGCACGACCCTCAGATGCGCGCGGCAGCCGCCGGAATGCTGCCAGATCTCGTTGTGGTCGCCGGCCGGGTTCAGCCGGTCGTAGACATAAGCATTCCAGGCGTCGAGATCCTGCGAGGCGGGCTGCGGCCGCTCGCGGTTGCCGTCGCCCTGATAGGTGAATTCGATGACGTCGCGCAGCCCGCAATAGGGACAGGTGATCAGCATTTTCTTGTATCTTCTTGTTCAACCATGATCTTTTCCAAAAACCGGTTCCCACTTTTGGGATCATGGTTCCCTAATGCAGCCGCGGGTTCGCACCCTGGCCTTTGTCGTCGATGATCAAGCCACGATAGAAACGGTCGAGCGTGAAGGGCGCGTTGAACTCGTGCGGCTCGTCCTTGGCGATGGTGTAGGCAAAGCACCAGCCCGAGGCAGGCGTCGCCTTGAAGCCGCCGTAGCACCAGCCGCAATTGAGATACATGCCCGGCAGCGGACCGGTCGTGATGATCGGCGAGCCGTCCATCGTCATGTCGCACAGCCCGCCCCATGAGCGCAGCATGCGCACCCGGGCCAGGCCGGGGAACAGCGCCAGCATCTCGCTCATCACCTCGTCGACGATCGGCAGGCTGCCGCGCTGGGCGTAGCTGTTGTAGCCGTCGAGGTCGCCGCCATAGACGAGGCCGCCCTTGTCGGATTGCGAAATGTAGAAATGGCCCATGCCGAAGGTGAGAACGGTGTCGACGATGGGTTTCAACGATTCCGAGACGAAGGCCTGCAGCACATGGCTTTCGATCGGCATGTGCGAAATGCCGGCAAGCTGCATGACGTGCCCGGTGCTGCCGGCAACCGCGAGCGCGACTTTCTTGGCGCGGATCTCGCCGCGTGTCGTCGTCACACCGGTGATGCGCCCGCCGTCGCGCAGGAAGCCGGTCACCTCGCAGTTCTCGATGATGTCGACGCCGCGCCGGTCTGCGCCGCGCGCGTAGCCCCAGGCGACCGCGTCGTGCCGGGCGGTGCCGGCGCGCGGCTGCATCAGCCCGCCAAGGACCGGGAAGCGCGCCGACCCCGAGACGTCGAGCGCCGGCACTAGCCGCTTGATCTGGTCGACATTCATCAGTTCGGCGTCGACGCCGAGATGGCGCATGGCGTTGCCGCGCCTGGCGTAATCGTCGAGCTGGGCAGGCGTGTGCGCGAGGTTGAGACAACCGCGCTGCGAGAACATGACGTTGTAGTTGAGGTCGTGCGAGAGGTTCTCCCACAGCTTCATCGAATGCTCGTAAAAGCGGGTGTTCTGCGGCAAGAGATAGTTGGAGCGCACCGCTGTGGTGTTGCGGCCGACATTGCCGGAGCCGAGCCAGCCTTTTTCCAGCACCGCGACATTGGTGATGCCGTGTTCCTTGGCAAGGTAATAGGCGGTCGAAAGACCGTGGCCGCCGCCGCCGATGACGATCACGTCATAGGAAGCCTTGGGGTCCGGCTTGCGCCAGGCGGGCTTCCAATCCTTGTTGCCGGTCAGCGCGTTCTTGAGCAGCGAAAAGGCTGAATATTCCGCCATTCTTCCCATCGTCCTTTTGATGCGAGGCGGCAGACTATAGAGCAGGCGGGAAGCGCAAAGCCAAGATTACGCCATCGCTTTTCGCCAGGCCGACTCTCGCCGATGCGATCGGGACGGCTTGCCGCCCGATAGGCCGGTCTTTATCAAAGGCGGAAATTTCGAGGATTTTTCGGCCGCGAGTCGCCAACACAATCATGTTCTTTCGCCTGCTGCGCCTGCTTCTGGTCGTTATCGTCGCTGTCTTCGGGCAGCCGGCGCTCGAGGCGTCGGCGCAGGCGATCGGCCATGGTTCCTCGCAGCTCATCGCCGATCAGACCAAGGCCATCCAGGACCTGACGACCAAGACCGATGGCCTGGAAAAGAAACTCAGCGACCCCGACCAGGACGATGCCGGGCTTGTCGACATCCGGTTGCAGCTTGAGGACATTTCGCGCGCGGCGCTGAACAGCGCGCTGGCATTCCGGCAGCGCCTGACCGACATCAACAATCGCGTCGAGGTGCTCGGCCCGCCGCCGGCGCAGGGCCAACCTGCCGAGCCGGTGATCGTCAGCAACGAGCGCAGCGCGCTCGCCTCGGAAAAGGCTCAGATCAACGCGGTCGTCGCCAGCGCGCAAAACCTGTCGATCCGCGTCAACGGGCTGGTCGACAAGATCGCGGCGATGCGCAGCGAGCTTTTCCGCAGCGTCATCACCAAACACTATGATCTGACCGACGCGCTGAGCCCGCAGGCCTTTTCCGATGCGCATGACCAGTTCACAGGCCTCTACAATGCGGTGTCGTCCTGGCTGACCTTCGCCGTCAGGTTCAAGTTCCAGGCGATCCTTGCGGCGACGCTCATGGCGCTGGCGCTGGCGGCGGTGCTTTTGATCGGCGGCAGGCGCCTGTTCGGCCGCATATTCGAGGCCGATCCGACCGTCGAGGACCCTTCCTATCTCAGCAGGCTGTCGGTGGCCTTCTGGTCGACGCTGCTGCCGACCCTGGCGCTTGGCGTCTTCTTCGCCTCCGCCGTGTTCTTCTTCAACTATTACAATGTGTTGCGTGGCGATATCGGCACGTTCCTCAATGCCCTGCTGACGGTGATCGGCATGGTGTTCTGCGTCAACCGGCTGACCAACGCGGCGCTCGAACCGCGCCTGCCCAATTGGCGCCTGATTCCGGTCGCTACCGGCCCGGCGCGCTGGCTGGTCGGACTGACGACCGCCATGGCGCTGGTGCTGGGGTTCAATTACTTCCTGTCGGTGGTCAACGAGAAGATGGGTTCGCCGCTGTCGCTGACGATCGGCAGGGGTTTTGTCGCCACCATCATCGTCGGCGTCATCCTGATCCTGATGGGACTGCTGCGGCCGTTCAGGGCCGCAGACGGCTCATGGCGCCCCTGGCCGGCATGGCTTCGCTTCGTGGCCATCGTCCTCGGCTTGTTCACCATTGCGGCGGCGCTGCTTGGCTATATCGGCCTGGCGCTTTTCGTCTCGTTCCAGGTCGTGGTGACCGGCACCGTGCTGGTGACGGCCTATATCGGCTTCCTGTCGGCACGCGCGATCGGCGAGGAGGGCGGCTTCGCCGACACTTCGGTCGGGCGATGGCTTTCGGAAAATTCAAGCTACGAGGATACCGCCCTCGACCAGCTCGGCCTGGTCGTCAGCATCGCCATCAACCTGATGATCGTGGTGGTGTTCCTGCCGCTGATCCTGTTGATGTGGGGCTTCCAGCCCGGCGATATCGAGGCCTGGGCCTACAAGCTGGCGACTGGGGTCACGATCGGTTCGGTGACCATCTCCTTCCTCGGCATCCTCAGCGGCATCGTCGTCTTCGTCATCGGCTATTTCCTGACGCGCTGGTTCCAGGGCTGGCTGGACGGTTCGGTGATGGCGCGCGGCAAGGTCGATGCCGGCGTGCGCAACTCGATCCGGCTCGGTGTCGGCTATGCCGGCGTGGCGGTTGCCGGCCTGGTCGGAATCTCGGCCGCGGGCATCGATCTTTCCAATCTGGCGCTGGTTGCCGGCGCCCTTTCGCTGGGTATCGGCTTCGGCCTGCAGAACGTCGTGTCGAATTTCGTCTCGGGCCTGATCCTGCTTGCCGAGCGGCCGTTCAAGGTCGGCGACTGGATCGTCGCGGGCGACGTCAGCGGCACGGTGCGGAAGATCAGCGTGCGCGCGACCGAGATCGAGACCTTCCAGCGGCAAGCGGTGATCCTGCCCAACTCGAACCTGATCAACAATGCGGTCGGCAACTGGACGCATCGCAACAAGCTCGGGCGCATCGACATCAAGGTCGGCGTCGCCTATGGCAGCGACGTCAAACGCGTCCATGCCATCCTGACGGACATTGCGCGCGCCCATCCGATGGTGCTGAAGAATCCCGAACCGTTCGTCCTCTTCGCCAATTTCGGGCCTGCCGCGCTCGAATTCGAAATCCGGGTGTTCGTGGCCGACATCATGAACGGCAGCGTCGTGCAGAACGATATCCGCTTCGCCATCTTCGATATCTTCGAGGAGGAGCAGATCGAGATTCCATCGACGCCGCGCGCCGTGGTCGAGACCAAGAAGCACGAGGCCTGGCCGATCGACGACGACAAGATCGAGGCCGAATTCGCCGAGCGCGAGAGGCTGGAAGCCGAGGCCGCGGCCGAGCGGGAGCGGCTCGCCAAGACGAAGCGGAAGGGCCGCAAGCCGGACCCCGGCTGAGGTGCATCGGTATTCGGGTGAGGCCAGCCTGCAATGGCGGCGCTGCGGCCCTCCGAAACCGATTGTGGCATGAATGCGGCATTCAGTTGCGGTTCAGGTAACATCTCATATAAGCTTCGATGCAAAGGGCGAGAATGCCTTGCAAATTTGAACAGAGGCGGTGTGCAAACACCGGAATTGCAATGTGGAAGTCTGTCGTTGCCGCCATCGCTTTGCTGGCCCTGGGCGGTTCGGCTTTCGCCGCCAGCGCGATCAACAGGGACGCCCAGACGCGGACCTTGGTCGTGACCGAAGGCGGCGCCAAGAGCGAGCTGACGCTCGCCGCCGGCGAGACGGTGGAGTTCTGCTCGAACGGCTGCTTCGTCACCCTGCCCAATGGTGACCTTGAAGCCCTGACCGGCTCGGAAACGGTCGAAATTTCGGGCGGGTCGGCTCGCATCAAGTAACTCTCGCCACGAGTTGGCGCCGCAAGATTGGCAAAGGCCGGACCGATGTCCGGCCTTTTATCGTTTCCGGTAGCCGACACTTAACGATGACGCCCGAAAACCGGTATGACCACGCGCTGCAACCGGACGTTTTAACGTTCGCTGCGTCATCCCCGGCTATATCTGCCCCGAGGACGCCGGCACACGGCATGGGTTGAATTGGCGCGTGATCCTTTCCGAGATCGGAGTTTCGGAATCCCGCGCTCGATCGGGGCGGGGCAATGGACGCGAGATCGGACAGGAACGCAATTCCGCTTGCGGTCGATCTCGACGGCACGCTGATTGCAACGGACCTTTTGTGGGAAGGCCTGTTCATCCTGCTCAAGAAGAACCCGCTCCATGTCTTTCTTCTGCCGCTCTGGCTGATCGGCGGACCGGCCCGGCTGAAGCAGGAGATAGCCCGGCGCATCGATATTGACCCGGCCTCGCTGCCTTACCGCCAGGACCTGCTCGACCGGTTGCGCGCCGAGCATCGGGAGGGCCGCAAGATCGTGCTGGCGACAGGAACGCCGCGTAAGTTCGCCGAGGCGATCGCAGCGCATCTCGGTATTTTCGATCATGTGCTGGCGACCGACGGCCCGCACAACATGACGTCGGCCACGAAATGCGCGGCCCTTGTCGCCGCCTATGGCGATGCAGGCTTCGACTATGCCGGCAACAGCCGTCACGACCTCAAAGTGTTCGACGCCGCGCGCAACGCGCTGGTCGTGGCGCCCGACCGCAGCGCCCGGCGCTGGCAGGCGGCGCATCAGGCCGAGGCCATGCCCGCGCCGAAGCCGACGCTCAGGACCTACATCAAGATGCTGCGCATGCATCAGTGGCTGAAGAACGCGCTGATCGCCGTGCCGATGATGCTGTCGCACGAATATTTCAATCCGAACATGATCTGGGAGTGCCTGCTGGCATTCCTCTCCTTCAGCGCCGTGGCATCCGCTATCTATATCCTCAACGATTTCTTCGACCTGGCGCTCGACCGCAAGCATCCGACCAAGCGCAACCGGCCTTTCGCCAGCGGTGCTTTGTCGATCCCGTTCGGACTCGGCGCGATTGCGGTGCTGCTCACGATCGGCGTCGTCGCCAGCCTCTTCCTTCCGATCGAATTCCTCGGCGTGCTTTTGGGCTACATGGCGGTCACCACAGCCTATTCGCTGTCGTTCAAGCGCATGCTTCTGGTCGATGTGCTGACGCTTGCGGGCCTCTACACGATCCGCGTTCTGGCTGGCGCTGCCGCCACCGGCGTGGACGTCTCCTTCTGGCTGCTTGCCTTCTCGATCTTCTTCTTCCTGTCGCTGGCGCTGGTGAAGCGCTTCGTCGAACTGCGCACCACGGCCATCCCACCCGGCGAGCGCATCGCCGGCCGCGGTTATCGCACCGAGGACCAGGAAATCGTCGCGCAGGCCGGCATGGCGTCGGCTTTCTCCTCGGCGCTGGTCCTGGCGCTCTACATGGACAGCCCGGCGGTGCGCGAGCTCTATCCGCATCCCTGGCTGATATGGCCGCTGGCGCCGATCGTGCTCTACCTCACGATGCGCGTCTGGATACTGGCCCGGCGCGACGAGATGCATGACGATCCGGTCGTCTTCATCATCCGCGACTGGCGCAGCCAGATCGTCGTCGCCATCGGCGCGGTCTTCCTCGTCGCCGGGGGCTGGTGATGGGCCAGGAACGCTTCGGCAGCTTCGGACTGGCGACGTCGCCCGCGCGCAAGGCGATCCCGGCGGACGAGGCGATCGCCTTGCTGAAGCGCGGCGAGGCGAAAGCCGGATCGCTGCTCGGTTACGGCAATGGCCGCTCCTATGGCGACAGCTGCCAGAACGATGCGGGCATGGTGGTCGACATGCGGCCGCTCGACCGCATCCGTTCCTTCAACGCCGAGACCGGCGTGCTCGAGGCGGATGCCGGTACGCTGCTTTGCGACATCATCGCCCACGCCGCGCCCTACGGCTTCTTTCCGGCCGTGGTTCCAGGCACGCAGTTCGTCACGCTGGGTGGCGCGATCGCCAACGACGTCCACGGCAAGAACCACCACCGGCGCGGCACGTTCGGCTGCCACGTCGAGGCCTTGACGCTGCTTCGATCCGACGGCCAAACCTATCGCTGCTCGCAAACCGACAATGTCCGGCTGTTCGCGGCAACGATCGGCGGCATGGGGCTGACCGGGCTCATCCTGTCGGCATCAATCAAGCTGATGCGCGTGCCCTCGCTCGACATAACGGAAAAGACGACGCGGTTTCGCGATCTCGGCGAATTCTTCGATCTTGCCGAGGCTGCCGACCAGGCCAACGAATATGCCGTCGCCTGGATCGATCAGCTTGCCGGCGGCCACGGACGCGGGCGTGGGCTCCTGTTCACCGGCAATCATGCCGAGCACGGCTCGCACGCGGCGGACCACGCCGGCAGCCGGCTTTCCGTGCCGGTGCAGCCGCCATTCAATGTGCTGAACCGGCCCTTTCTCACCGTCTTCAATGCGGCCTACCGCTGGAAGAAGGGCAAGTCCGCGGTTCCGCGCCAGGCTGGCTACCAAGGCTTCTTCTTTCCGCTCGACGGCGTCCGCGACTGGAACCGGCTCTATGGGCCGCGCGGGCTTTTCCAGCACCAAAGCGTGGTGCCGGAGGAGAAGGCCCGCCGCATCGTGCCCGCGCTGCTCGATGCGGCGCGACGAGCAGGGCAGGGATCGTTCCTGACGGTGCTCAAACGCTTCGGCGGTGTCCGCTCGCCGGCGCTGCTGTCATTCCCGCGGCCCGGCTACACGCTGACGCTCGATTTTCCCAACCGGGGTGACAGGACGTTGCGGCTGCTCGCCGAGCTCGACCGCATCACGGTCGAGGCGGGCGGCGCGGTCAATCCCTACAAGGACGCCCGGATGGGGCCTGAGACATTTGCCGCGTCGTTCCCGCAATGGCAGCGGCTGGAGGCGCTTCGCGACCCGGCTTTCATATCGAGTTTCTGGGCGCGTACCGCAAAGAGACTGGAGGTCGGAGAAGGGAGAGCCGAAGCCGCGGAATAGATAAAAATCGAACAAACCATGGTAAATTAAGTGTTACGCCGTGGTTTACCCAAAATACCGGTCCGGCTTCACGAAATATTTGCAGGTTTGTAATAGGACCGCCCAAGGGGCGGGGTGGCAACAATGAAATACATAATCTTCATTCTCTTCACGGTCATGACCAATGCCGCGGCGCAGCTGATGCTGAAGCAAGGCATGATGTCGATGGGGCCGATTTCCTTCGAAGGCGTCAATCCGCTCGTCAAGCTGTTGCAGATCGTGTTCAGCCCTTGGGTGTTCCTGGGCCTCTGCACCTTCGTCATCTCGATGGCGTCGCATCTCTACGTGCTGTCCAAGGTCGAGCTCAGCTTCGCCTATCCGTTCCTCAGCCTCGCCTATGTCGCCGTGGCGATCTTTGCCTATTTCGTCTTCCGCGAGGACCTCAATGGCTGGCGTATCGCCGGCATCGCCTGCATCTGCGTCGGCACGATCCTGATCGCGCAAAGCGGCAGGGAAATGGGCAGTCGCGGGCATGAGGACCAGACCGCATCCGTCAATCCCGACAAGATCGGCACAAGCGAGATCGTTCGATGAGACATGTGATTTTCGGCGGCGACGGCTTCGTCGGCCGTCATCTTGCTCCCAAGCTCGCCGCCGATGGCGAGACCGTCGTCGTTGCCGACATCGTCAAGAGCGACCTGCCGCATTACCGCTCCATGCGCTTCGTCACCTGCGACGTCACCGATCCGGTCTCGGTCGCGGCTGTCGGGCTCAAGGCCGACGACATGGTCTACAATCTGTCGGCCAAGATGCTGTCGCCGATCCAGGTGCGCGCCAAGCGGCATGATTTCTTCTTTCCGGTGAATTTCCACGGCACCGAGAACATCATGCAGGCGATGGACAAGGCCGGCGCCGCGAAGCTGGTCCATTACACGACCGACATGATCTACGGCCACACTGTGGTGCTGCCGATGACCGAGGACCATCCGGTCGCGCCGCTCGGCGAGTACGGGCTGTCGAAGCTGAAGACGGAGGAACTCGCCGCCGAATGGCGCAAGCGCGGCATGTCGATCTCGCTGTTTCGGCCGCGTTTGATCATCGGTCCCGGACGCCTCGGCATATTGGAAAAGCTGTTCAAGCTGATCGACTGGAATCTTCCCGTGCCGATGATCGGCTCGGGCAGGAATCCCTATCAGTTCATCTCGGTGTTCGACTGCGCGGAGGCCGCCCGCGCGGCCTGGAAAGCCGGCGTGCCGAACGAGGCCTATAATCTGGGCTCCCTCAACCCGCCGCCGGTCAAGAAACTGCTCGGCGACCTCATCCGCCATGCCGGCTCGAAGTCGATCCTGCTGCCGACGCCCGGCTGGGCGGTCAAGCGCACGCTCGATCTGCTCGATCTGTTGAACATGCCGATCATGGATCCGGAGCAGTATCTGATCGCCGACGAGGAATGCGTGCTCGACGTGTCCAAGGCCGAGCGCCAGCTCGGCTGGGCGCCGCAATATCGCGACGAGGACATGCTGATCGCGGCCTACAGCGAATACCGCGCCAAGAAGGACGGCCACGCCGTCGCCACCGAACACGTGCCTGCCGAATAGGGCGACGAAGGGGAGATTTTTCAGATGACCGTCATGGCCAAGCCGGAACAGACAGGCGCGCGCACGCTGGTCGAAGCGCCGGCGCTTTCGCCCGCTTCCATCGCCAAGCCCGAGCTGATCAGCGTCGAGCAGGCCAAGGCGATGAACGTCGCCCGCATCACCGACCTGTTCAAGGCGCATCTCAATCCGGGACAGCTGCATTTCATGAAGCTGCTCGGCTTCCACAAGGTCAAGATCGAGCGCGCTGAGGGCATGTTCTATATCGACCAGAACGGCCGCAAGATCCTCGACTTCTTCGGCGGCTTCGGTTCGCTCGCCTTCGGCCACAACCATCCGCGCATCCTGGAAGCGCGCAAGACATTCCAGGAGGAAAAGCGCCAGGAGATCGCAATCGCCTTCATGTCGCAATACGCAGCGGCGCTCGCGCATAACATCGCCAAGTGCTCGCCCGGCGACCTCGATATGGTGTTTTTGGGCTCCTCCGGCTCGGAAGCGATGGAAGCGGCGGTGAAGCTCGCCGAGCGCGCCGCAGGGCCGAAGCGGCCGAAAATCGTCTATGCCGAGAATTCCTTCCACGGCAAGACCAAGGGCGTGCTGGCGATCACCGACGGACAGCTCTACCGCGCCGACTTCAAAGTCGCCGACAATGTCGTGCGCGTTCCCTTCGCCGACATCGACGCCGTCGAGCGGCTGTTCAAGAGCGATCCCGAGATTGGCGTCATCGTGCTGGAAACCATCCAGGGCGGCGGCGGCATCATCCAGGCGCCGAGCGAATACTGGCAGAAGCTGCGCGCGCTTTGCGACCGGCACGGCGTGCTGTGGGTCGCCGACGAGGTTCAGTGCGGTTATGGCCGCTCGGGCCGCTTCTATGCCTTCGAGCATTACGGCGTGGTGCCGGATGTGACGGCGCTGGCGAAATCGCTCGGCGCCGGCAAGGCGGCGGTCGGCGCCATGATCGCCAGGCGCGACGTCTACATGAAGGCCTATGGCACGCCGAAGACGGCGATGATCCATGCCATGGCGACCTTCGGCGGCATGGGCGAGGCCTGCGCCACCGCGATCGAGGGCATCAACGTGCTCTATGACGAGGGGCTGATCGACAATGCCGCCTCGACCGGCGCGTACCTTCTGCAGCGGCTGCAGGCGCTGAAGGAAAAATATCCGAAGATCATCAAGGATGTGCGCGGCAAGGGTTTTATGATCGGGCTCGAGTTCCACGATTTCTCGCAGACCCTGCCTATGGTGCTCAGACCGGTGGTGAGCGTGCTCGACGACAAGTTGAAAGGCTCGCTGTCCGGCTTCGTCGGCTCGCTCTTGTTGCGCGACTACGACGTGCTCGTCGCCTTCACCGAATACAACCGCAATGTTATCCGGCTCGAGCCGCCGCTGATCTGCCAGCCCGAGCATGTCGACGGCTTCGTCGACGCCTTCGACAACCTGTTGTCGCGCGGCATCGTGGCGATCGTGAAGGATTTCGTGAAAAGCCAGGTCGGGAAATAGAGGCCGCCGAGCATGCTGACGAGGCCGTCCGCTCCGACCAAACCGCTGGAACGGTTGACCGGCGCCGGCCTGGCGTGGGGCGAGGGAGCTTACGCGAAATGGGCGGCGTCGATCRGGGCGATCGCCTTCTCGCTCTATATCCTGCTGACCGCCGCGACCGCCTGGTTCATGCCCGACGCCAACTGGGACATGCTGCCCTATCTGGCGATTGCCGAGGAGGGCGCCTATCCCGATCCACAAGCGCTGCATGACTATGCCTACAGCACGGTCAAGGGTGGCGTGTCGGCGGGCGACTACAAGACGTTGACCGACGACGGCGGCGGTTTTCGCAGCCACATGGCGGAGAATGCCGCCGACTTCCATTCGCTGCTCGGCATGTACAGGATCAAGTTCCTTTATGCGGAAATCCTGTCGAGCCTGAGCCATGTCGTCTCGCCGGTCGAGGCGATGCGGCTGGTGCAGGTGTTTTCCGTGCTTCTGTTTGGCATCATCACGCTGGCCTGGCTGCGCTCGGAGGGCGCGCTGGCGCTGGCGCCGGTCGCCGGCGCAATCCTGATCATGGCCGATTTCGGCGATGCGGCGCGCGCCTCGACGCCCGACCTTTTGTGTTCGGCGCTGTTCCTTGGCGGGCTCTTTGCCTACGTGCGCAAGCGCGAGGCGGCGACGGCGGTCCTGCTTTTCCTGGCTTTCATGGCGAGACCCGACAACATCGTCTTCCTCGCCATCTTCGCGGTGCTGCTTATCGCTTTCCGCGAGAGGGCATGGGGCGCGCTGGCCGGTTTCGCAGCCTCTTTCATCGCCTATTTCGCCATTTCGCACTGGGCCCAGCATCCCGGCTGGTGGCCGCATCTGTGGTTCTCCAGCATCGARCAGCATTACAACATGGACGGGTTCGACCCGCCATTTTCGGCGGCCGCCTATCTCAAGGCCTTTGCGGCGTCGGTGGTGCGCGCCATCAGCGTCAACAGTTGGGTCGGCGTCTCGGTCCTGGCACTGGCCGGCTGGTTCGGGCTCGAGCGCACCGGCTTCCGACTCGACCGCCGTGCCGGCATCCTGCTGGCGGCGCTCGTGCTCGGCGTGCTGGCGAAGTTCGCCGTCTTCCCGATCCACGACACCCGCATCTATTTCCCCAACCTTCTGCCGCCCTTCCTGCTGATCGCAGCGCCGTTGATGGCGCTGTGGGCAGCGGCGAGCCGGGGCGGGCCTCGCGCTGCGCTGCAGGCCAATTCCGGAGATAAGTCATGAGCTCGGTGTCCAGCTTCGCGCGCATCCTGTTGTCGCTCGGCCTTCCGGCAGGCCTGCTCGATCGCGGGCCGGCGTTGCGCGGTACGAAGTTCCTTGCCAAGGCGGCGCTCAAGGCGCGCTTCGGCGGCAATGGCCGGCCGTTCCAGATGGTCAATGTCGGCGCCTGCGATGGCGCGCTGTTCGACGACGTGACGCCGTGGCTGCACAGCATCCGCGGCGCTCGCGCCATGCTGGTCGAGCCGATCCCCTACAATCAGAAGCGGCTGCGCGCCAACTATCCTGATACCGACCGCTTCATCATCGAACCGGTGGCGGTGACCAGGGCCAAGGGCACGATCACCGTCCATACGTTTGACGCCGCCGCGCTCGAAGCCGGCACGCTGCCGATCGAGTTCATCGGCTGCTCGTCCGTCACCGACACCAATCTGATGTCGGGCAAGAATGCCTGGGGCGAGGCCGACGCCAATTTCAACAAGTTCGCGCCCCATCTGAAAGACATCGAGGTGCCGTCGGAGACCCTGCAGACGCTGCTCGACCGCAACGGCATCGTCCATATCGACGCTTTCCTGGTCGACTGCGAGGGCGCCGACTGGATGGTGTTCGAGCAGCTCGACCTCGAGCGCTACCGCCCCGGCATGATCAAGATCGAGGTCGGCGCGCTGCCGGCGGCCGAGATCGGCCAGGTCGTGGTCAAGCTGAAGACCGCCGGGTACCAGGTCGGCTTCCAGGCCGAGGACATCTGGGCCTTCGCTTGAAAAGAACACCCCCCGCACGAGCCGTCGCGCCGCACTTGCGGCGTGTCGCAAACAGGCGGTAGCTCAATCCGCGTCCTCTGCATATTGTGCGCCATTCGAAGGGCGCGCAAACGCGCCCGTCTATCCCTTTGGAGTCGCGGGCAATGGCAGAGTTTCCGAAAAAGGCGAAGGTCGTCATCGTCGGTCTGGGCGGTATCGTCGGCGCGTCCGTCGCCCACCACCTGATCGAGCGCGGTTGGGACGACATCGTCGGTATCGACAAGTCGGGCATCCCGACTGATATCGGCTCGACGGCGCATGCCTCGGACTTCTGCTACACGACCAGCCACGATTTCCTGTCATGCTGGACGACGCTCTATTCCATCGATTTCTACGAGAAGATGGGGCATTACGCGCGCGTCGGCGGCCTCGAAGTCGCCCGCGTCGGCGACGATGGCCGTATGGACGAGATCAAGCGCAAGGTCGCCTCCGCCAAGGCGTTCGGCACCCGCGCGCGGCTGATCGAGCCGGCCGAGATCAAGAAAAAGTTTCCGCTGATCGAGGAGCATCTGGTGCAAGGCGGCCTGTGGGACCCGGATGCCGGTCTCGTCATCCCGCGCTCGCAGACGGTTGCCGGCAAGCTGGTCGACCAAGGGGTTGCAGCGGGCAAGCTGCAGGCGTTCGCCAACACCTCGGCCAAGGAGCTGATCGTCGAGAACGGCCGCATCAAGGGCGTGGTCACCGAGCGTGGCACGATCGAGGCCGATTATGTGGTGGTCTGCACCGGCATCTGGGGCCGGCTCACCGCGGCTCTGGTTGGTGAGGACCTGCCGGTCATGCCGATCGACCATCCGCTGACCTTCTTCGGCCCCTACAACGAGTTCGCCGGCACCGGCAAGGAGATCGGCTGGCCGCTGCTGCGCGACCAGGGCAACTCGGCCTATATGCGCGACACCGGCGATCCGAAGACCGCCGAGGGCGGGCAGATCGAATGGGGTTATTACGAGGAGACCAATCCGCGCCTCTGCCACCCGCGCGATCTGCTCGAAAAGCATGAGGCGCGGCTGTCGCCGTCGCAGCGCGACCTCGACATGGAGCAGATCATGGCGCCGCTGGAGCGCGCCATGGAACTGACGCCGATCCTCGGCGGGCTCGGCTACAATGAAGGCCACTCCTTCAACGGCCTCTTGCAGGTGACCACCGATGGCGGTCCGTCCATGGGCGAGAGCCAGAAGGTGAGAGGCCTGTGGTACGCCGTCGCCATCTGGGTCAAGGACGGCCCGGGCATGGGCAAGCTGATCGCCGACTGGATGACCGACGGCCGCACGTCGATCGACCATCACCAGATCGACTATTCGCGCTTCTATCCGCACCAGATGCAGGAACAGTTCATCTGGGACCGCTGCACCGAAACGGCGATGAAGGTCTACAATCCGGCGGTGCATCCGCGCGAGCCGTTCTCCAAGGGCCGCAACGTCCGCCGCTCGCCCTTCTGGGAGCGCGAGAAGGAGCTCGGCGGCTATTTCATGGAGCTGGGCGGCTGGGAGCGCGCCCATGGCTACGCCGCCAACGAGCATCTCCTGGAAAAATACGGCAACCGCGTGCCGGTGCGCGAGAACGAGTGGGACAACCGCCATTTCTGGCGCGTCTCCAATGCCGAGCATCTGGCGATGAGCGAGGATTGCGGCATCGTCAACCTCTCGCATTTTTCGATGTACGACGTCGAAGGCCCCGACCATGTCGCGCTGCTCGAATGGCTGTGCGCGGCCAAGATCGGCGGCGACAACAATATCGGCAAGGGCATCTACACCCACTTCCTCGATGAGGAAGGCATGGTGCGCGCCGACTTCACCGTCATCCGCATGGCCGACCGCTGCCGGGTGATCGACGGCGCCGACGCCGGCCCGCGCGACTTCCGCTACATGCAGCGCACCGCGCAGGACAAAGGCTTTGACGCCACCGTCACCGACGTGACCGAAAAATACGTCACCATCGGCATCTGGGGGCCGAATGCCCGCACGACCTTGCAGAAAGTGGTCGAGAACCCGGAAGGCCTGACGCCGGAGAATTTTCCCTTCGCCGCGATCAAGCCGATCAGGATCGGYGGCAAGGACGTCACCGCCTTCCGTATCTCCTATGTCGGCGAGCAGGGCTGGGAGCTGCATATGCGCTACGAGGACGGGCTTGCCGTCTGGGACGCGCTGCGCTCCACTGGCGTGATGCCGTTCGGCGTCGAGACCTACGCCAACACGCGCCGCATGGAAAAGAGCCTGCGGCTGCAGAACGCCGATCTGCTCACCGAGTACAATCTGCTCGAGGCCGACCTTGCCCGCCCGAAGGTCAAGGAGAACGACTTCTGCGGCAAGGCCAAGCATCTGGAATACCGCGCCCGCGCGCATCAGCCGGCGATGCTGTGCACGCTGGTGATGACCGAGAACACCGATTCCAAAGGCGTGGCGCGCTATCCGGTCGGCTCCATGCCGGTGATGGACCCGGCGACCGGCGAGACACTGGTCGACGAGCTCGGCCGCCGCTCCTTCACAACTTCGGTCGCCTATGGTCCGACGATCGGCAAGAACATCGCGCTTGCCTATCTGCCCTGGGCTTATGCCCAGGAAGGCCGCAAGCTGCAGGTCGAGTATTTCGGCGAGACCTATCCGGTCGAGGTCGCCGGCGTCGGCTACAAGCCGCTCTACGACCCGGAGAACCTCAAGCCGAGAAGCTGAGGGCTAGACGATGGACGCAACAGCCCGGCTTCGGCCGGGCTTTTTTCTTTTGYGCAGCAGGATTCTCGCATAGCGTTTGCACCAGGCGGAGTGGGTAGCTTGCAACGGTTCGGCTGGGACAGGAAGAACGACGCGTTCGTCTTCACGATGACGGGGAACATTCCCGTCCATGTCAGCTGGACCTTTGCCGTTCCCGCCGCCTTGCCGTTCCTGCATGAGTGGTCGAGACGTCCCCAGGCCGCCCTGACTCATACGCTCATCTTTGCCGCGCTGCTGTTCCTGTCGGTGTTTTTGCACGAGCTTGCCCATGTCTGGGCCGCGCGACGGCGAGGCATCGGCACCCAACGGATAGACCTGTACCTCTTCGGCGGAATTGCCTGGTTCAAGCCCGGCGCCGCGGCTTCGCCCTATGGCTGGGCGTGGATCGCCTTCGCCGGGCCGTTGGTGAACATCATCCTGGCGGCGGGTTTCGCGACTGCCTATTACCTTTTTGCCCGGCCCTTGTTGCCGGTCGAGCCGGACGGTCTTTTCAGTTCGCCGGCGCCGAGACCGGACACGCTTCTCGGGTGGACGCTTTGGCTTGGCGCCCTGGTGAATGCGGTTCTGGCCGTTCTCAACCTCCTCCCGGCCTATCCGCTCGATGGCGGGGCGATCGCCAGGCATCTGCTTGCGCCGCGTTTCGGCCCGGATACCGCCACGCGGATCGTCGGCTTCTGCGGCGTCGTGCTTTCAATTTTGCGCTTCGCGGTCATTGTGCYTGCGGCAACAGCCGGAATTCTGTTGTGGATTCCGCCTTCGTTCAGGCCGAACTGGCGGGCGTTTCGCGCTGCCGGCAAGAAGAAGCCCGTTCCGCAGCGCCCGGCTTGATGTGCAGGGGCCCAGCGGCTTATGTGGCCCATCAGAGTCCGCGAAAGCAACACGCCCCATGCGCATCCTGTCCGACGCCTTCATTCCCGAATTGCCCAACCGCTACAACGGCAAGGTGCGCGAGAACTACGATCTGCCGGACGGGCGCCGTATCATCATCGCCACCGATCGTCTGAGCGCGTTCGACACGATCCTGGCCTCGATCCCGTTCAAGGGGCAGGTCCTCACCCAGACGGCGCGCTACTGGTTCGAGGAAACCGCCGACATCTGCCCTAATCACGTGCTGGAATATCCCGACCCCAACGTCGTGGTCGGCAGGCGGCTCGACATGCTGCCGGTGGAAATGGTCGTGCGCGGTTATCTGGCGGGGACCACCAGCACCTCGATCCTGACCAAGTACCGGAAAGGCGAACGCAGCTTCTACGGCCACAGCTTTCCCGACGGGCTGCGCGACAATGAAAAGCTGCCCCAAGCGATCATCACGCCGACCAGCAAGGCCGCCCATGGCGGCCATGACGAGCCGCTGTCGGAAGCCGAGATCATCGACCACGGGCTGCTCACGCAGGCGCAGTGGGATACTGTATCGCGCTATGCGCTGCAGCTGTTCGCCCGCGGCCAGCAGCGCGCCGCCGAACGCGGCCTGATCCTGGCCGACACCAAATATGAATTCGGCACCGCGCCGGACGGCGCAATCGTGCTGGCGGACGAAATCCACACGCCAGACAGCAGCCGCTACTGGATCGCGCAGAGCTACGACGAGGCGTTCGAAAGCGGCGGCCGGCCGCGAAGCTTCGACAAGGATTTCATCCGGTCCTGGGTGTCGGCGCGGTGCGATCCCTACAAGGATCCGATCCCGCAAATTCCGGACGAGATCATCAACCAGGCCTCGGCGGTCTATATCCAGGCCTATGAAGCGATCACAGGCGCGAAATTCGTGCCTGATCTTTCCGGCGATACCGTGCTGGAACGTATCCGTTCGAATCTAGCGCGATATTTCTAGAAGACCCACGCCGGCCGAAAATCCAATGCCGGGAAATTCCCGGCTTTTGCGCGGGACGATTTTCGCCTAACCTTCGTCCATGTCCGCTTATGCCCGCGCAAGGCATATCGTCTTGGCCGGTGCCGCCCTGGCGCTGGCGCTTTGGCTGACGCCGGCAGCTTCTCCCGCCGAGCCCGTCGATGTCGAACTGGTGCTGGCGGTCGATGTTTCGCTCTCCATGTCGCCGGCCGARCTGGAGATCCAGCGCCACGGCTACGCCGCGGCGCTCACCCATGACAACGTGCTCAAGGCCATCGCGGACGGCGCCTATGGCAAGATCGCCGTGACTTATGTCGAGTGGGCGGGCACGACCTGGCAGCGCGTCGTCGTGCCGTGGACGGTGATCGCCAATCGCGACGATGCCGAGAAGGTGGTGGCGCGGCTCAATGCCCGTCCGCCGGACAGCGCCCGGCGGACCTCGATCTCTGGCGCGCTGAGCTTCGGCAGCGACCTGTTCGCCGAGAGCGGTTTCCAGGGCACGAAGCGCGTCATCGACGTTTCCGGCGATGGACCCAACAACCAGGGCGCGCCGGTCGATCTCACGCGCGACGAGGTGGTCAGGCAAGGTATCACCATCAACGGACTGCCGCTGATGACGCGCGGCGGTTTCAGCGGCGCCTTCGACGTCGAAAATCTCGACCGCTATTACAGCGACTGCGTCATCGGCGGGCCGGGCGCCTTCATGATCCCGGTCAACGACTGGACGCAGTTCCCGGAAGCGATCCGCCGCAAGCTGGTGCTCGAGCTCGCCGGTCCGGCTTCACCGCAATGGGCGGCCGAGGAGGCCGCGCATCCGCCGCTCGTGCTCGCCGACGACAGGCCGGCAGCGGACTGCCTTGTGGGCGAAAAGATGTGGCGCAACCGCGGCTGGGGGCAGCCATAACGGATCGAACAGCTGCTCCGAAAAGCCGGATCCACTTTCCGGGATCATGCCCTGGCTTGGACCATCGTCCGGTGAGGCTTCTGCTTCATTGACAAGCCTTTTGGGGTCTGTGAGACAATTCGCGTCACCACAAAAAGGGGAACCACAATGAACAGAACCTCCATTTTCGCGGCGGCGCTGACGGCGGCCGCCGTGCTTAGCGCGCCGGCGATGGCTGCCACCTCGCTCACCATCGGCATCAGCGGCTGGACCGGCTTCGCGCCGCTGACCCTGGCCAAGCAGGCCGGGCTTTTCGAAAAGCACGGGCTCGATGTCACGTTGAAGAAAGTGCCGCAGGCGAGCCGCCCGCTGGCGATTGCCAGCGGCGACCTGCAATGCGCGGCGACCACGGTCGAGACCTGGATGGTGTGGAACGCCAGCGGCGTCACCACTAAGCAGATCTTCCAGCTCGACAAATCCTACGGTGCCGACGGCATCGTCGTGCGCAACGACATCAAGAGCGTCGCCGATCTCAAGGGCAAGACGGTCGCTTCGTCCGCGCCCGGAACCTCGCCCTATTTCCTGCTTGCCTGGGTGCTCAACAAGAACGGCATGTCGACCAAGGACGTCACCGTCGTCAACCTTGAGCCGGACGCGGCGGCGCAGGCCTTCCTGGCCGGCCAGAATGACGCCGCCGTTACTTACGAGCCCTTCATCTCGGCCGTACGCGACAAGGCCGACCAGGGCCACATCCTGGCGACCACGCTCGACTATCCGATGGTGATGGATACGGTCGGCTGCACGCCGGACTTCCTCAAGGCCAATCCCGATGCCGCCAAGGCGCTCGCCGACAGCTATTTCGACGCGCTCGACATGATCAAGAAGGACCCGCAGAAATCCTACGAGATCATGGGCGCCGACGTGAAGCAGTCGGCCAAGGAGTTCGAGGATTCGGCCAAGTACCTGAAATGGGCCGACAAGGCGGAGAACAAGCAGTTCTTCACCAAGGATTTCCAGGACTTTTCCAAGACGGCCGCCGAGCTCTTGCTGCAGATGGGGCTGATCAAGGAAGCGCCGGATGTGACGACGCTTGCCGACACCAGCGCGGTTGCCAACTGATCTCGCGTCCTCCGATCGGTGGCGGCGCCAAGCCGCCATCGGCTTTTCTCCTCAAGGACAGGGCCTGATGCTGCGTCCCTTGTACCCCGTTGCGCCGGGCACGCGAACCGTGCTCGGCATCGCCTTCTTCGTGCTGTTCGTGGCCTTCTGGGCATGGATCACACTTGGCGGCCATGTGAACCGGATTTTTCTCGCCGATCCGCTGTCGATGCTGAAGGACGGCTGGCGGCTGCTCGTCGAAGACCGGTTCTGGCTCGATATCCTGATCACCATCTGGCGTGTCTTCGGCGGCTTCGTGCTGGCCTCGATCGTCGCGGTGCCGATCGRCATCGCCATGGGCGCCTGGAAGCCGGTCGAAGCCTTCCTCGAACCGTTCGTATCCTTTGCGCGCTACCTGCCGGCGTCGGCCTTCGTTCCGCTGCTCATCCTGTGGGCCGGTATCGGGGAACTCGAGAAGCTCCTGGTGATCTTCGTCGGCTCGGTGTTCCAGATCATTCTGATCGTCGCGGTCAAGGTCGGCAGCACGAGGCGAGACCTGGTCGAGGCCGCCTATACGCTGGGTGCGACCGACAACGGCATCGTCAAGCGCGTCATCATGCCGGCCAACGCGCCGGAGATCGCCGAAACGCTGCGGCTGGTGCTGGGCTGGGCCTGGACCTATGTGATCGTCGCCGAGCTGATCGGCTCGTCATCGGGCATCGGCTATATGATCATCAACAGCCAGTCGCGGCTGGCGACGGGGCAGATCATCTTCGGCATCATCGTCATCGGGCTGATCGGGCTTCTGTCCGATTTCGCCTTCAAGGCGCTCAATCGCTGGCTCTATCCGTGGAGCCTGGCATGAGCAAACTTCAGATCGAGGGCGTCTCGCGGACCTTTGCCGGGGTCGGAGGCGGGGAGCCGGTGCAGGCGCTGCAGCCGGTCGACCTCGCGGTCGCGGCGAATGACTTCATCACCATCCTGGGACCATCCGGTTGCGGGAAGTCGACTTTGCTCAGGATCGTCGCCGGACTGGAAGCGCCGAGCACAGGCCGCGTGCTGCTCGACGGCAAGCCGGTCACACGGCCGGGACCGGACCGCGGCATGGTGTTCCAGTCCTACACTTTGTTTCCCTGGCTGACGGTTGCGCAAAACATCGGCTTCGGCCTACGCGAGCAAGGCAGGCCTGAGCGCGAGCGTAACGAGATCGTTGCTTCCTATGTCGATCTGGTTGGGCTCAAAGGCTTCGAGAACCACTGGCCGAAGCAGCTGTCGGGCGGCATGCAGCAGCGCACGGCGATCGCGCGGGCGCTGGCCAACGACCCGGAAATCCTGCTGCTCGACGAGCCGTTCGGCGCGCTGGACAACCAGACGCGCGGGCTGATGCAGGAACTGCTGCTCGGCATCTGGGAGCGCCGCAAGAAGACGGTGCTGTTCGTCACCCACGACATCGAGGAGGCGATCTTCATGGCGTCGCGGGTGATCGTGATGAGCGCCCGGCCCGGCCGCATCAAGTCGGACGTGCCGGTCGACCTGCCGCATCCGCGCCACTACACGCTGAAGACCAGCCCGGAATTCTCGTCGCTCAAGGCACAGCTCACCGAAGACATCCGCGTCGAGGCGATGCGGACGGCGCAGACGCAGTCTGTTTAGAGGACTGCGTCTCTGCCTGCTTAAGCCGCCAGCAGTTGCTTGCGGTCGACGCGCTCCTGCTGCGGCGAGCGGGCATAAAGCTCGCGGTAGCATTTGGAGAAATGCGAGGCCGAGACGAAGCCGCAGGCGACCGCCACTTCGACCACCGGCATCGACGACTGGATGAGCAGGTGCCGGGCGCGGTCGAGGCGGATCTCCAGATAGTAGCGGGCGGGGGAGCGGCCCATCTCGGTGCGGAACAAACGCTCGATCTGCCGGCGGGAAAGATCGACATGGTCGGCGATCTCGATCAGCGACAGCGGCTCGGCAAGGTTGGCCTCCATAAGCTCGATGATGGTGAGCACCTTCGAGTTCTGAACGCCGAGGCGGGCGCGCAGCGGCAGGCGCTGGCGGTCGGTCGGGCTGCGCACGCGGTCGGTCAGCACCTGCTCGCAGACGCGGTTGACGAGGCTCTCGTCGAAGTCGTCGCCGATCAGCTTCAGCATCATGTCGAGCGCGGCGGTGCCGCCGGCGCAGGTATAGACGTTCTGATCCACCTCGAAGAGGTCGGCAAAGACATTAGCTTTCGGAAAGGCTTCCGAGAAGCCCGGCAGGTTCTCCCAATGGATGGCGCAGCGCTTGTTGGAAAGCAGGCCGGCGGCGGCCAGGATATGGGCGCCGGTGCACAGGCCGCCCACGGCGACGCCGCGGTTATACTCCTCGCGCAGCCAGGCGAAAGCGGACTTGTTCTGGTAGCGCTCGACATTGATGCCGCTGCAGACGATCGCCATGTTCGGCCGGTCCGGTCCGGCCATCTTCCTGCGCTCTTCCTCGAGCGAGGTGTTGACGGCGCATTCGACGCCGTTCGAGGCGCGGACCGGCTTGCCGTCGATGCTTGCCAGGCGCCAGCTATAGGCTTCGTAGCCGAGCATGCGGTTTGCCGAGCGCAGTGGATCGAGCGCCGTCGCGAAGGCGATCATAGTGAAGTCGGGAACGAGGAAGAATACAAACGATCTCTTGATCGGGTGCTTTACGGCATTCACGGGGAAACCTCACGCAGCCATGACGCGAACAGGATGTCGCGAACAGCATAGCGACAACAGGAAAAACCATTCCTGTCAATCGGGTAGGCGGCTAAGTGAAGATTAAATTTGCGACACGGGTCGCAAATGGGCAATTCGTGCAACTGCAAGCTGTCCCCCGCGCCGAGATCAGGTCGACGCCCATACAAAAACGCCGCCTGGCAAGCCGGGCGGCGTTGAATTCAGTAACCGAATTGTCTTAGGCGATAAAGCCGAGACGAGCGGCGGCCACGGCGCCGGTCTGGCCAGGCATGGTCTTGGCGAGGCGCTGACGCTCCAGAGCGGTCGTCAGGTTCATTTCGCGGCGGGCGAACAGGCGGGCAAAGAGCTTCATCATCCATCTCCATTTGGTTGCTCAGACGGGTCGCCTTCGCTTAAGGAGTGGGGCAGCTCGTTTTTGCTGCGGCCGATATAGGCTCACTTCAGCAAAAACTAAATCGCAAAAACGAAGCGCTTGATATGAAAAGCGACATGGTTTGCGACATTTTCGGGCAATATGCCCACAATTTCCTATTGTTTCCAGTGCTTTAACTGGCCTGTTAACCCGCTATGCGAGTGGTTCATATGCGTCATGCAGCGGCCGCATGGCTGGAAAACTCATTTGAATGCAAACAAAAACCATAAACAAAAGGCCTGCCGAGCTGACACGGCAGGCCTTCAGAACTTCATACACACTTGATTACTTCGCTCCGGCCCAGCTTCCGACACCGAGGCGCAAGCCGGTCTTGACGTCGGCGGCTTCAGGCCAGCCGATATCCTTCTGCAGTTCGATCGGCAGCGCATGGATGGCGCGTTCGGTCTGGTAGCGGGCACGGGCCGCACTGAATTCGGTCGCAAGCCGACCGATGGACGACAGGATAGACATTTCTCTCTCTCCTCTATGCGGGCAGGGAGGCGCCCGTCATTGGGTTAAATCAGGTCTGTTTCAGCTTCATTTCATGTCGATTGCAGGACTGTGTCAGGGGCGTTTCATGGCTGCTTTTGGCAGCATCCCGCATCGATCGAGTTGACTATGCGCCTGGAGTGATGTTCAATCAAACGAAATGGAATGATGGATTGCATCAGAAAAATTGAAAGCAGGCTCCCATGAACGCCCCGCTCAATCATCCGCTGCCGCTGCTTGATCTCGATGTGCTGCGCACCTTCGTGGCGATCGCCGAGACCGGCAGCTTCACCACGGCCGCCAATGCGGTGTTCCGCACGCCGTCGGCCGTCTCCATGCAGATCAAGAAGCTTGAGGACATCCTCGGCCGTTCGGTCTTCGCGCGCGATGCGCGCTCGGTGACGCTGACCACGGACGGTGAGATGCTGCTCGGYTATGCGCGCCGGCTTTTGTCGATCAACCGCGAGGTGGTGTCGAAGTTCATCATCCCCGACATTGTCGGCGTGGTGCGGCTCGGTTCCCCCGACGATTATGGCGAGCGCGTGCTGCCGCATGTCTTGAAGCGCTTCGCCCAGTCGCATCCCTCGATCGCCGTTGACGTCACCATCGACCAGAGCATCAATCTGCGCCGCCGCATGGACGACCGCGCGCTCGACATCACGCTGCTCACCAATTCCTACAAGACCAGCGCGATCGGCGCGGAGGTGCTTTTGACCGAGCCGATCGTGTGGGCCGGCGCCAAGGGCGGCTGCGCGCATCTGCGCGAGCCCTTGCCGGTCTCGCTGTGGGAGGAAGGCTGCGCCTGGCGGGCCGGGGCCTTGGAAGCGCTTGGACGTGAAGGCCGCAATTACCGCATCGCCTATATGAGCGCCCACACGGCCGGCCAGCGCGCCGCCATCATGGCCGACCTTGCGGTGGCGCCGCTGCCGAAGTCCTTCCTCGGCGACGAGATGGTCTCGCTGGGCGCCAAGGACGGCATGCCCGAGATCGGCACTTACAATCTCGCCATGGTGGTGGCGCCCGACGCCAGCGCGCCGGTGAAGGCCGTGGCCGATCACATCCGGGCGACGTTCGAATTGTTCCGGGAAACCGGCAAGTTCTGAGCTACTCGGCCGCGGGCGCCGTGCGGGCGGCGAGGGCAGCCCTTGCCTTGCGCCGCACCCGAGCACGGGGCGGTGCCGGCAGGCTGAGAAAGTCGACGATGCTGTCGCGTGCGCGGCGCGCCTCGGGCATCTCGATCAGCGGCCAGACGTGGAACATGCCTTCCTCATAGACCACGTCCACCTCGACGCCGGCAGCCCGTGCCCTCTCGGCGAAGATGAGATTATCCGGTGTCAGCATGTCGCGTGAACCAGTCAGCAGCAGCGTTTTCGGCAACACGGATAAGTCGCCGTAAAGCGGGCTGATGTGCCAGTCTTTGCGGTCGAAACCGGCGCTGTAGAGCCGCACCGCTTCCAGCCCACCCGGAATACCCAGCCACGGATCCTGCCGCTCGGCCTCGAAGACTTCAGGATTTGCAAGCGAAACATCGAGGCCGGGCGAGATCAGCACGTGATGCGACGGCGCAGGCAGGCCTTCCTCGGCCGCCATCATGGTCAGCACGACGGCCATGTTGCCGCCGGCGGAATCGCCCATGAAGACGATGTCCTCGGCGTCGGTCTGTTCGAGCATGCGCCGGTAGACGTCGCCGACCATGCCGAACATGTCGTGGAAATCGTGCTCGGGGGCGATTGGGTAGATCGGCACGGTGATGCCGAAACCGAGACGCTCGGCCATCTCGGCGATCAGCCCCCAATGGTAGGAGGTGATCTGAAAAACATAGGCGCCGCCATGCATGTAAAGAATGCGCCGGCGTTCGCCCGCCTTCGGGGCGATCTCATAGACCGGAAAGCCGTCGATTTCGGTCTCGGTGATGTTCAGCCGCGCCTTGAGCAAGGCCGGCGGATGATAGTCCTCGGTCTTGCGGGCGTAGGCGATCCAACGCTGCAGGTTCTCGGGACTGGAAAACGCCTTCTTGCGGCTGTGCCGGAGAACGAACGAAACGAGATGGCTTTTCAAACTGGGCATGCGGATACACGGACTTCGGCAGAGCCAACTAAGAGAATTTCCCCCGCTCTGCGAAGATTGTACCTCAGTTTGAAATGTCAAGGAATCACCCTGGCACATCGGCGTGATCCGATGGCGCCAGTGTCTTTGTTTCGCGCAATTCCGGACGGAAGGCTACGGCGAAGTCGCCAAGCCCGACCGCTGCGCACTTTCCTTTAACTGCTCTAGCGCCGCTTCGGCAGCAGTGCTGCGCGCAACCTGTTGTCGCCGGCCGGAGTCACGTTGCGGTCCTGGCGCTTGCCGAGCAGCTTGCATTTGTCGGCGAAGGTCATCAGCGCGGCGTGCCCAGAAGCAGCGCATGAAGGACTGCCTGCGGGTCGCTTGGCGGCGAGGCCGGCCAACCGATATCCTTCTGGACATGCGCCGGCAGATCGTTGAGCGCGCGGATCGCCTTGTTCCTGGCATGAGCCTRCCGGATGGTGACACCGAAGCGGCTGAGATTTCCGAACATCGACATTTTCATCTCCCTTGAAGAGCAACGACGGCCGAGGATGGTCGCTGGCCGCCGTTGGATGGCCGCTAGATGCGTCACGCATGTATCGGGTCGATTTCGCGAGAACAGCGTTTTGGTTTCCGGATCGCGCGGATCCGGAAACATTTGCATACAAATGAATTGAGCAGGCCGGCGTGCCGGCCCGGTCGGAATAGCTGCCATCGGCGGTTGACAGAGGCGACCGGCTGCATTGTTATTGTGCGATGCGGCGTGGGATATGTGCACTGCAGCATGATGCGATACGGGTCAGGGCATCGTGACGAGCATACATAGTATTCAATATCTGCGCGGGCTCGCCGCGTGCGCGGTCGTTTGCTTCCACGTCAGCGAGCAGTTCGGCGGTCCGTTCAATGTCGGAGCAGCCGGCGTCGACGTCTTCTTCGTCATCAGCGGCTTCATCATGTGGGTTACGACGGCGGGCCGGCCGGCCGATCCCTGGCGTTTCATGGGGCGCCGGATCACCCGCATCGTGCCTCTCTACTGGATCGTCACGCTGCTGACCGCCGCGGGCATCCTGCTCAAGCCGCAGTTCTTCTACGGCCATTTCTTCAGTGTGCCGAATTTCCTGGGCTCACTGTTCTTTCTGCCGGCTCTGCAGGAGGGAGCGCTGCATCCCATCGTCATACAGGGTTGGACGCTCTGCTATGAGATGATGTTCTATCTCGTTTTCACGCTCGTCCTGTTCCTCAGCGAGCGCTGGCGGTTCGGCGTTCTCGTGGGCGCGCTTGTCGCCATCGTCGCGCTGCACTTCGTCCTGCCCGCGGGATATGCGCAGGCCTTCACCGATCCTGTGGTGATCGAGTTTGCGGCCGGCGTCGTCGTCGGGAGCCTGTGGCTCCGGGGCGCAAGGCTGCCGCTCGGAGTGGCGCTGGCGATGGTTGGCGCGGGATTCCTCCTGCTTGCGGCCGGCCCGCTGTTCGATGCCGGTTTGCCTCGTGCCTTGCGCTGGGGGCTCCCGGCCGCATTGATCGTAGCGGGCGCGGTTTTTGCCGAGCGGGCACGGCCGTTCAAGCCGGCCGCCTTGCCCACATTTCTCGGCGATGCGTCCTATTCGATCTATCTGTGGCACGTCGTGGTCGGCGTGCTGGCGACTGGTGTCGTCCTGAGGATCGGGATTCCCTCAGCTTTGCAGCCGGCGACGATCCTGGTCGCCACGGTTGCGCTCTCGGCAATGCTCTATCTGATTGTCGAAAAGCCATTGATCGGGCTGCTGCATCCGCAACGTCCCAAGACCGTCGTGAAGGCAAGCAATGCCGCGGCCGCAGGGGCCGCGGAACGAGGCCGGCTGCAAGCTTGAGCTTGGCTAGCCGCGGCCGCGCCGTGCCGCGCGCTCCTCGCGCGAGCGCCGGCGAGGGGCGGCGTCGCCGGCGGCGCCGTCCTCGCTCATCACCTTGCGCGGCGGCAATTTCACCGCTGCCGCCAGCTTCGGGAACGGGTCGACCTTGTTCGGCAGCGCCATGGCGTAGACGAAGTGCTCCTGGAATTTCGGCTCCAGCGCCGTCTCGATCTTCTCGATCCTGCTCACCGTCTCCTCGATCTCGCGGCGGTAGCCGCGATTGAGGAGCGCCATGCGCGCGCCCGCGCCGGCGGCGTTGCCGACAGCCGAGACCTTGTCGAGGTCGCAATCCGGGATCAGGCCAAGCACCATGGCGTATTTCGGATCGATGAAGGATCCGAAAGCGCCGGCGAAATGGATGCGGTCGACATGGTCGGTGTGCTGCTTTTCCATCAAAAGCTTGGTGCCGGCATAGAGCGCCGCCTTGGCAAGCTGGATGGCGCGCACGTCATTCTGGGTGATGGTGATCTTCGGCTCGCCTTCCTTCAGCACGTAGGAGAAGGTGCGGCCGTTGGGCACGATGCGCGGCGAGCGCATGCTCAGCGATCCGTCGACGACGCCGTCCTCGGAAATGATGCCCGACAGATACATCTCGGCGATCACTTCGATGATGCCGGAGCCGCAGATGCCGGTGACGCCCGTCGCCTGCACGCTCTCGGCGAAGCCCGGCTGATCGGACCAGAGCTCCGAGCCGATGACGCGGTAGCGCGGCTCGAGCGTGTCCGGGTCGATGCGCACGCGCTCGATGGCGCCTGGCGCCGCGCGCTGGCCGCCTGAGATTTCCGCGCCCTCGAAGGCCGGGCCGGTGGGCGAGGAGGCCGCGACGACGCGCGTCCTATTGCCGAGCACGATCTCGGCATTGGTGCCGACGTCGACGATCAGCATCATCTCGTCCTGGCGATGCGGCCCTTCCGACAAGGTGACGGCGGCGGCATCGGCGCCGACATGGCCGGCGATGCAGGGCAGCATGTAGAGGCGCGCGCCCTGGTTGAGCTTCAGGCCGATGTCGGAGGCCTTGATGCGCACCGCGCCGGAGACGGCGAGCGCGAAGGGCGCGCCGCCGAGCTCGGTCGGATCGATGCCGAGGAACAGATGATGCATGATCGGATTGCCGACGAAGACGGAATCCAGGATGTCGGCGCGCTGGAC
Source organism: Mesorhizobium sp. LCM 4577 (assembly GCF_001854795.2). Taxonomy (NCBI): domain Bacteria; kingdom Pseudomonadati; phylum Pseudomonadota; class Alphaproteobacteria; order Hyphomicrobiales; family Phyllobacteriaceae; genus Mesorhizobium; species Mesorhizobium sp. LCM 4577. Next base: position 284,662 of record NZ_MDDU01000046.1, read on the forward strand.
GTTGCCTTCGGCGCAGACCTTGTCGACGAGACCGGAAACGGCCTCGCGCACGGCGACTGTCATGCCTTCGCGGCCGTCCGGATTCATCATCACATAGGAGACGCGGCTCATCAGATCCTCGCCGAAGCGGATCTGCGGATTGGACGTGCCGGAGGAAGCGGCGACGCGGCCCGAGAGCAGCGACACCAGATGCATGGCAATCGTGGTCGAGCCGATGTCGCAGGCGAGGCCGTAGGCCTCGTTCTTGAGACCGGGCCACAGCGCGATGACGCGCGCGATGTCGCTGTCGGCATCCTTGTGGATGGCGGCCGTCGCGGTCCAGTTGCCCTTGCGCAGGATGCCCTGCACCTGCGGCAGCAGATAGAAGTCGAATTCGAGGTTCTTGAGGCCCCAGTCCTTCATCAGGGCGATCTTCAGCCGGTCGAGGTCGCCGAGCGGCTTGTGCATGTCGGGCTCTTCGATCTCGACATAGCACATGCGGATCGCCGTATCGCGGGCGATCACCCTTGTGTCGGCGTCCTTGCGGATGGTCTGCGCGTTGATGACCGTATCCTGCGGCACGTCGATGACAAGGTCGCCGAGGATCTGCGCCGAGCAGGAGAGGCGGCGCCGCTCGGGCAGGCCGCGGACGCGCTCGTAGCGCTCTTCCTTGGCGCCCTTGGGCGAGATGTGGTCGTTGGACGAGACGATCTTGTGCTTGGCGAAATTGCCTTCCTGCACTTCGATCTGGCAGCGCCCGCAAGTGGCACGGCCGCCGCACACGCTTTCGACATAGACGCCGAGCTGGCGCGCGGCATCGAGGACCGGCGTTCCAACGGGGAACCGGCCGCGCTTGCCCGACGGCATGAACAGGACGAGCGGATCGGTGATGTTGGGAGGAGGATTCATGCTGGCACGTGTCTCGATGGCAATTGCCGATGCCGTTTAACGGATCGTTTTACTATTGGGCGGAGAGTCCGTTGGTCCAGGGGCCAACCCAAGGGCCAACCATGTCGGATCTTCTGCTCTCCGCCATCTTCACCGCGTTCACCATGGTGCGCGTGATCAAGGGCTCGTGGCTGCGCAATCCGCAATATCTCGCCACCGGGATTCTCGGCGCAATCGTCGGAACCCTGGTGCTGCACGCATACTGGCCCGCCTATGACGATGATTTCATCGTCGGCGGCGTGACGGGCATCTTCGGATCGTGGGCGGGAATGGCGTTGTTCGACGCCATATTGGGCGTGGCCTGAACGCAAAGCAGAGCTGTCCGAGCGCATCCGCGATGCGATCGGATCAGCCTTGTTTGCGGTGCGGTTCACGATTGCGCGCTTATCCCCTGGCCATGCGGGCTTCGCGGCCGCCGCGGCGACGGCCGCCGGCAGCGGCGGCGCCGTCGCCGGGAGCGGTCACCGCGACCGGAGCGGCAACGGCATGGCCGCCCTCGGCCGGCTTGTAATCCTTGTAGGTGCGGATCCAGTTGGTGCAGTTCTCGTCGGTGCCGTTGAGCACATTGGCGCCGCGCACGGCTTCCATCTCCTGCGGCCGGACCGGGTTCATGATGGCGCTCGTCATGCCGGCGCCGATCACCATCGGAATGAAGGCGGCGTTGATGCCGTGGCGATGTGGCAGGCCGAAGGAGATGTTGGAGAGGCCGCAGGTGGTGTTGACCTTCAGCTCCTCGCGGAGCCGGCGCAGCAGCGCGAACACCTGGCGGCCGGCATCGCCCAGCGCGCCGATCGGCATGACCAGCKGGTCGACGACGACATCATGGGACGGAATGCCGTGGTCGGCGCAGCGCTCGACGATCTTCTTGGYGACGGCGAAGCGGACATCCGGGTCCATCGAGATGCCGGTCTCGTCGTTGGAGATGGCTACGACCGGAACGTTGTATTTCTTGACCAGCGGCAGGATGGCCTCGAGCTTCTCTTCCTCGCCGGTGACGGAGTTGACCAGCGGACGGCCCTTGGCGACCTTCAGCGCGGCCTCGATCGCGGCGGTCACCGAAGAGTCGATCGACAGCGGCAGATCGACCAGGCCCTGCACGATCTCCAGCGTCTGAACCAGAAGCGCCGGCTCGGTGGCGTTGGGGTCGACGGCGGTGACGCCGGCGTTGACGTCGAGCATGGTGGCGCCGCAGGCGGCCTGCTCCAGCGCGTCCTTGATGACGGTCTCGAAATTGCCGGCCACCATCTCGGCGGCCAGCTTCTTGCGGCCGGTCGGGTTGATGCGTTCGCCGATCACGCAGAAGGGCTGATCGAAGCCAATGACGATTTCTCGGGTCGCCGAGGCGACGATGGTGCGGGTCATGCGATCTCTCCGTCGGGATATAAAGAGTTCTTTATATCGTTATCTGATTTGGTTCAAGCGAATGCGTGCGAGCCGCGTTGTCAGTGCGCGGTCTTCACCATGTCCACCTGGGTTTCGGTAATCTCGTCGTGCAGTATGTGGTCGAGTCGCTGGGCGACGATCTGGTCGTCGCGGCGGATTTCGCGCTTCCAGGGCTGGCGGCCCTTCAGCACGCCGGATTCATCGACGATCTCGGCGACATATTCCTCCTGGCGGTAGGCCATCACATGGATGCCGGCGACGCCCGGGATCTCCTTCACCTCGTTGATGATGTCGATGCAGAGCTGCTTGCCTTCCTTCTTCTGATCCTGCGCGCCTTCCAGCCGCTTGATCACCGCGTCGGGGATGTGGATGCCCGGCACGTTGGACCGGATCCACTTCGCCGTCTTGGCGGAAGCGAGCGGACCGACGCCGCAGAGCAGGAAGAGCTTCTCGGTGTGGCCGAGGTCACGCGCCTTCTGCATGAACGCTTTGAACATCGGCACGTCGAAGCAGTACTGTGTCTGCGCGAACTGCGCGCCGGCGGCGATCTTCTTGCCGAGATGGATCGGGCGGAAGTCGTAGGGCGGCGCGAAGGGGTTGACTGCGCAACCAAGGAACACCTGCGGCGGCGTCGTCAGCTTGCGGCCGGACAGGAATTTGCCATTGTCGCGCATGATGCGAATGGTTTCGAGCAGCGACATGGAATCGAGGTCGAACACGGGCTTGGCGCCAGGCTGGTCGCCAGCCTGCACGCCGTCGCCCGTGAGGCAGAGCATGTTGGCGACGCCCATCGCGGCGCCGCCCAGAACGTCGCCCTGGATGGCGATGCGGTTCTTGTCGCGGCAGGCGATCTGCATGATCGGGGCGTAGCCCATGCGGGTGAGCAGCGCGCAGATGCCGACAGAGGACATGTGACAGTTGGCGCCGGAGGCATCGACTGCGTTGATGGCGTCGACCCAGCCGTCGAAAATCTTGGCGCGGTTGTACACGTCTTCCGGATCGGCGCTGTCCGGCGGGTTGAGCTCGGTGGTCACCGCGAACTCGCCGCGGCGCAGCACGCGCTCCAACCGGCCGCGCGACGTGTGGCCGGGCAAAGGATCGAGCGGCAGGTGGATGCCGGCCGGGTTCTCGTCACGCTGAAGGGCGGTCATGCCGAAGCTCCGGGGGTCTGTGCCGTTTCACGCGCGGCGGCGGCCTGCGCGGTCACCCTCAGCCATGCCGAAGTTTCGCGCAGCGACTGATCGACCGGCTTCTGCACGGTCAGGATCTTGTCGCCATGCACCATGTTGCGCGAGCCCTCCCAGGCCTTGACCCAGACGCAAGGCATATCCGGCTCGACCTCGCAATTGCCGTTGGCGCGCACGCCGCCGCAAGGGCCGTTGCGCAACTGCTTGGGACAGTTCATCGGGCACGACATGCCGGTGGAGGAAAGAACGCACTGACCGCACATGCGGCAGTCGAACATGAAACCCTTGACGCGCTTCTCGACGAATTTCACCGGAGCCTCGACGCGGCCGTAGCCGATACCTTTCCACAGAGGATGCAACAACAGGAAAGCGTCGGCGAACCGGCTGTAGAACCATTCGAGCAATCGCGAGTGCCGGATGGACCACAGGCGCACGGCGAAAGTGCGCTGGACGCGGCGCTGCGGCGACACGTCGGCAGGCTTGTAGTCGGATTTCGGCGCTGCCTTCTTGACCAATGTGGCCTGGGTGACCGCCGGCTGCTTCTCAGACATTTTCTTTCCCGCCAGCCTTGACCAGAGCGACCAGCCGCTCGCGGTCATATTTCGCGTCGAGTTCCTGATAGGCCTTCTCGACCTCGGCCTCGATGTCGTCGCCGACCGAGACGGGGTCGGCCTTGCGCCATTCGGCCAGATAGTCGTCGGTGCCGCCGGCGCCGGTGCGCATGGCGCACATGTCGATCGCCTCGGTGAAGCGCAGCGGCAATTCGCGCTTGGCGTTCTGCCGGCCCTTCTTGACGATGACCTGGGCGGGGATGTCGCGCCAATAGACGACGATCAGATCGGCCATGAATTCTCAACTCCTCAATATGTCGGAGCATTGCCGCATGCGCTGTTGGCCCGCTTGTTATGGGACGACGCGCGCGCCTTCAAAAGCGACGCTGGCGATGGCGCAAAGCGAATGCTGAAATCCCTTGCCGGCTGATCACCAGACGCGCTTGGTCAGGCCGGTCCAGAGATAGAACCAGATCGTCGGATGATACCACTGCTTCGACGGCAGGTTCGGGTCGATTGTTTCCAGCCTACCGGCCATCGCATTCTTCACCGCCTCGACGCAGATATCGCGCGAAAACGCCGCCTGGCGCAGCGCGTAGCTGGCGATCGTATCGCCCGTCTTTGGCCTGCCGCGCGCCTGCTTCAGCACGCCGCCGGTGTCGACGCCGGCATCGACCAGGTGAACGGTCGTGCCGAAATTGTCTTGGTCGCCGGAGGCCAGCGCCCAGTAGCCGCCATTCATGCCGCGATATTTTGGCGCGATGCCGGCATGGTAGTTGAGCACCGGGCAAGGCATCCTGGCCAGTATGTCCTTCGACAGCAGTCTGCAGCCCGCAAGCAGCACAACACCCGGTCCGATGCTGGCGATTTCCTTCAGGCATTCCAGCCCGTTGGCTGACGGCACATGAATGATCGTCTGGCCCTGTCGTGGCTCGGTCGCGAGCTTTTCCTCGGCGATCAGTCGCTCGGCATGACCGGCCAGGAAGCGCTTGCCGAGCCTGGTCAGCACCATCGTGCCGAGCTGGCCGACGGCCGAGACCCAGCCCTGCCGCCGGGCGCGGCCCATGAGCAGGCGCTTTTTGGATTCGGGGTTCTCCAGTATGACGCTGACGGGACCGACCCGATCGGCAAGTGCATTGACGATGGCCCAGATATGCGGGCCACCTTCTGTGACGACCACGATTGGTCGCGTACTCGATTCCGACGCTGCCACGGCAAGCACCCGCTTGGAGAACCGGGCGCATGCTATGCGGGGCGGGTTAATCCTTGGTGTGCCGGAGGCGTTCGGTCAGCCGCCAAAGCCCGGCTCAGCGCTTGAATTCCATGATGTCGAGCTTCGATTCGTAATAGGGCGCGGGGAATTCGATCCGCCATTCGGTGGCGCTGCTGCGGAAAGCGTAGCCGACCTGGTCGCTTTCTGGACCGCTGCCATAGGGCTTGGCCTTGTCGTTGTTCACCGAGAAGGAACCGAGATAGATCGAGCGCTTCTCGCCATCGTCGAAGAAGCGGCCGGTGGTGCGTTGCGAGCCGCTGATCTTGGTCAGCCGCCAGCCGGAGCCGTCGTCGGTCACCTTGCACTTGAACCAGCCATAGATGACGAGCGGGCTGATGCCGCCTGCCTTGATGGTGCGGCACTTCCAGTTGCCGGTGAGGTCCTTGTCGGAGAAGGCGACGATCGGCTTGGCGAGCAGCCCGTCCAATTGCCTGACCTCCGACGGATTGCCGGCCTTGGCCTCTTCGAGGGCCGCCTTGCGCGTTTCGCCATATTTATCCAGCCGCGCCTTGTCGGGGGCGGTGATCAGCTTCTGCACCTCGCCATCGGCATGGGCAGGCAAGGTGAAGGCGATGAGGCCGAGAGCGGCAAAAAGCAGGCGAGGGGTCATCAAATCATTTCCTCAAATTCGAAGGCTGGAACAGTTCTTTTCGTCACTGGCGCACAACTTACCGGTTCGCGCTCGCCTGTCATCCGTGCTTAACAGCGTGAGCTCGAAAAAATGGCGGTTTGATCGATGCGGATCTTGCTCACGGGATCGTCCGGCTGGTTGGGCAGCGCGCTCCAGCCACAATTGGAAGCGCTCGGCCATGAGGTGGTCGGTCTCGATCCGGTTGTCTCGGCGCGCACGCAAGTCGCCGGCTCGGTCGCAGACCGCGAGCTGGTCTTCGGAACTGTCCGCGACAATCGAATCCAGGCCATCATTCACAGTGGCGCGCTGCACAAGCCGAACATCGAGCATTTCGAGAACACGGATTTCGTCGCGACGAATGTGCAAGGCACGCTCAATTTGCTCGACGCGGCCGTGGCTTGCGGCGTCGAGCGCTTCGTCTTCACCTCGACGACATCGCTGATGATCTCGCAGGCGATCCGCGCCGGTTTCCAAGGCGGCGCGCGCAAGGCCGCCTGGCTGACGGAGGAGATGTCGCCGGAGCCGCGCAACATTTATGGCGTGACGAAGCTTTCGGCCGAGCATCTGTGCCGCCTCTACCACCTTGAACACGGATTGCCGGTTGTGGTGCTGCGCACCGCGCGCTTCTTTCCCGAGGCGGACGACATGGCGCATGCGATCGAGCAATCGGACGCCAACACCAAGGCCAACGAATTGCTGTTTCGCAGGCTGACGGTGGAGGACGCGGCCGAGGCGCATGTCGCGGCGCTGGAGAGGGCGCCGAGCCTGGGTTTCGACGTCTTCATCGTCTCGGCGCCGACGCCGTTCAGGCCGCAGGATTGCGCCGAGCTGATCGCGGACGCGCCGTCCGTCGTCGCGCGCTATTTCCCGGATTATCCTCGGCTCTATGCGAGGAAGGGCTGGACGATGTTTTCGTCGATCGACCGCGTCTACGATTCGTCGCGCGCGCGGGAGCGACTGGGCTTCGTCTGCAGGACAAGTTTTGCCGACGTGCTTGCCGCGCTGGAAGCGGAGGTCTGAAGGCCCTTCTCAGGCGGTGCTGCGTGCCGCCCGCGCCAGTTCGCTGGTCAAGTCGCCATAGCCGGTCGAGCGGCGTTCATACACCAGGCCAAGCATGGCCGCGGCTTTCTCGGCGACCTTGTCGAGCTCCGGATCGTCGGTCTGGGCGAGATAGATCAGCTTCTCGTAGTTGCCGAAATAGTCCTTGATCAGCTCCGGATGCCGGTCGAGGCCGAGCGGCTTGATGAAGAAGGCCTCGAACTGGCGGCAGAGGAAGTCGGTCATGTAGAACGACATCATGTCGTCGTCGGCGACCTTCGCATAGGCCTCCGCGCCCTGGTAAAAGGCAAAGCAATGCGGCCCGGCCATGCGCTCGACACCGTGTTTCTCGATGACGCGGTCGAGCAGGCCTCCGGTGCCGCAATCGGCATAGCCGACGAAGATCTGCCGGTAGCCTTCCGCCTTGGCCTTCTCGATCGCCTTGTCCATCGCCGGCGCGATGCGGTCCGGATAGAAATGGAACTCGGCCGGCAGGCAGGTCAGCTCGAGATGGTCGAGCTTTAGCTGTTGCTTGACGGCCAAAACTTCGCGCGCAATCATCCCGCAGGCGATGACGAGCAGCCTGTCTATTTGATTCGGTTCCGTTTTTTGCGTCTTGACCAAGTCGGGCCGGCTTTCGCTGCGGGGCTTAATATCTGTCGAGGGAGACACCGTCCATGAAACTGCTACGCATCGCGCCAATCGCCATCCTGGCTTGCGCGCTTGCACTCACCGCCTGCGCCAACACCATCCGGGGCGTCGGCAAGGACGTCAAATCGACGGCAAGGGCGGTCAAAGACACTGTCAACTGATCGGCAGCCTCGTCCATCATCTGGGAACAAAAAAGCCGCGCTGCAAGGCGCGGCTTTTCTTCTCGATCCATCCTGATGCCCTGGGTCAGGCGGAAGCGCGAACGTTGTGCTTGCGCTTCATGAAATCCTTGGCGGTCTCGACGGCCACCGCGGCGTCGCGGCAATAGGCATCGGCGCCGACGGCCTTGCCGAATTCCTCGTTGAGCGGCGCGCCGCCGACCAGGACGACATAATCGTCGCGGATGCCCTTTTCCTTCATCGTGTCGATGACGACCTTCATATAGGGCATGGTGGTGGTGAGCAGCGCCGACATGCCGATGATGTCGGGCTGGTGCTGCTCGATGGCGTCCAGATATTTCTCGACCGCATTGTTGATGCCGAGGTCGATGACGTCGAAGCCGGCGCCTTCCATCATCATGCCGACGAGGTTCTTGCCGATGTCGTGGATGTCGCCCTTGACGGTGCCGATCACCATCTTGCCCTGCTTGGGCGCGCCGGTAGCGGCAAGCAGGGGACGCAGGATGGCCATGCCGGCCTTCATGGCGTTGGCCGAGAGCAGCACTTCCGGCACGAACAGGATGCCGTCGCGGAAGTCCTCGCCGACGATGCGCATGCCCTCGACCAGCGCTTCGGTCAGCACCGTATAAGGCTGCCAGCCGCGCTCCAGAAGGATGTTGGTGCCTTCCTCGATCTCTTCCTTCAGACCGTCATAGAGGTCGTCATGCATCTGCTGCACGAGTTCGTCGTCGGAAAGCTCGGAAAGGATGATCTCGTCGTCGGACATATTCTCGGGCTCCTTGCTGCTCGGATCCACTGCGGCAGCCTAAAAATCGATGCGCCAATACCTAACCCGCGAGGGCAAGCTAGCCATAGCTGATTTGCGACTTCCCGCAAAAGGAAAGCGACTGAAAAATTGGCGCTTTTCTTGTCGATTTTGCGACAGGCGTTGGCGCTGGCTGGCCGTTTCCAATAGGGTGCATGGCTACGATCCGGCAAGAAGCGGCGACGATGGGCCGCCCCAGCCAATTCAGGCCAAGTTATAGGAAGAACGATCATGAGCGATAACGCGGCAGTCGAGCAGGAAGCGTCGGGTGGACGGCGCGGACGCGGCGCCAGCGGCGGCGCGGYGGCACGCCGTGCAGCCCGTTCGGGCGGCGGTCCGGGCACCCAGCTCACCTACATCAAGCGCAAGATCAACGTCTACGAGGTCCTCAACGAGGAAGGCCTGGCGCTGATCGAGAAGAACACCGACACGGTGCTGGAAGAAACCGGCATCATCTTCCGCGATGACGCCGAGGCGCTGGCGCTGTGGAAGGAGGCCGGCGCCGACGTCAAGGGCGAGCGCGTGCACTTCCCGAAGGGCCTCTGCCGCTCGCTGTTGAAGACCGCGCCTTCGATCTACACCCAGCATGCGCGCAACCCGGAACGCTCGGTGCAGATCGGCGGCAATGCGACCGTGTTCGCACCGGTCTACGGCCCGCCCTTCGTGCGCGACCTCGACGGCAACCGCCGCTATGCGACGATCGAGGATTTCCAGAATTTCGTGAAGCTCGCCTATATGGCGCCGTCGATCCATCATTCGGGCGGCACGGTGTGCGAGCCGGTCGACGTGCCGGTCAACAAGCGCCACCTCGATATGATCTATGCGCATATCCGCTACTCGGACAAGCCGTTCATGGGTTCGGTGACGGCGCCGGAGCGGGCCGAGGACACGGTGGCGATGGCCAAGCTCGTGTTCGGCGACGACTTCGTCGAGAACAACACGGTGCTGACCAGCCTGATCAACGCCAACTCGCCGATGGTGTTCGACGAAACCATGCTGGGCGCGCTCAAAGTCTATTCGCGCCACAACCAGGCCTGCATCGTCACGCCCTTCATCCTGGCCGGCGCAATGAGCCCGGTCACGGTCGCCGGCACCCTGACGCAGGTGCTGGCCGAAGTGCTCGCCGGCGCCTCGTTCACGCAGTTGATCCGGCCCGGCGCGCCGGTGCTGTTCGGCACCTTCGCGTCCTCGATCTCGATGCAGTCCGGTGCGCCGACCTTCGGCACGCCGGAGCCGTCGCTGGTCTCCTACGGCGCGGCACAGCTCGCGCGGCGGCTCGGCTTGCCGTTCCGTACCGGCGGTTCGCTCTGCGCCTCGAAGATCCCGGACGCGCAGGCGGCTTATGAGAGCGCCAACACGCTCAACTCGACGATCCTCGCCGGCACCAATTTCGTGCTCCATTCGGCCGGCTGGCTCGAGGGCGGTCTCGCCTCCTGCTATGAAAAATTCATGATGGACATCGACCAGCTCGGCATGCAGCAGAAATTCTGCGAGGGCGTCGACCTGTCGGAAAACGGCCAGGCGATGGATGCCATCCGCCAGGTCGGGCCGGGCAGCCATTATCTCGGCTGCGACCACACGCAGGCGAACTTCCAGACCGCCTTCTACCGCTCCAACATCGCCGACAACAATTCCTACGAGCAGTGGCTGGCCGAAGGCGAGAAGACCGCGCCGCAGCGCGCCAACGAGCTTGCCCGCCGCTGGCTGGAAAGCTACGAGGCGCCGCATCTCGATCCCGCCATCGACGAGGCGCTGAAGGACTTCATCGCCAAGAAGAAGGGTTCGATGGCCGACGCCTTCACGTGAAAGGAGCCCGAGTCAGGCCGGGCTAAAGTCGCCAACATCATCCACAAGGAAGTCTGGCGGAGCGCGTTCTCCGACCCGGACCGGAAGGGATGACTTTTTCCCGCGGCACGGTCGAGGAGATTGCGGCCGCGCTCGCGGCCAACGGTCTGATCCTTCGCGGCGGTTTCAGCTTTGGCGACGATGAGACGGCGCCTGCCGGATTTTCCGGCGGGCCGGCCAGATCGGTGCTGCTCATCGGACAGGCGGGCGCGGCGCCCTGGCCGCATTTCCAGCGCTGGCGGGAACGACAGGCGAGGGACATCGCCAATCCGCTCGACAGCTGGTCGCGCGAGGTGATCGGCGCGGTCGCGCAAGAGTTCGGCGCCCGCGCCGTGTCGCCTTCAGACCGGCCCTATCTGCCGTTCCAGCAATGGGCGATGCGGGCGGAGAGGCTGAAGCCGTCGCCGCTCGGCATCCTCATGCACCCGACCTATGGACTTTGGCATGCCTATCGCGGCGCATTGCTGTTCGAGGACGGGATTTCCATTCCCGAACCTCATGCATCGATTCATCTTTGCGACACATGTGTCGAAAAACCCTGCCTGAAATCCTGTCCGGTGGACGCCTATTCCGTGCAGGGGTTTGCGCATGAAGCCTGTCTTGGCCATGTGCGCGGAGCTCGAGGCGAGCCCTGCCGCAGCGGCGGCTGCCTGGACCGCAACGCCTGTCCCTATGGCACAGACTATCGCTATCCGCCTGAGGTGCAGGCCTTTCACATGGCGGCCTTTGCCAGGCTGTGACGAGAGGAGCCGCCGTCCGCACGAAATCTTGAACAATGCGCTCCGGGATTGGCTTGCCGGAACGGCGCGTGCCGATATCTAACGCGCGGTACGCAACGGAGAGCATCATGGCCGGAAAGCAGATCGAGTTCGAGACCAGGGACGGCAAGGCAAAGGCGGGGCTTTTTCGACCGTCCGGCAAGGCCAGCGCCGGCGTCATCCTCTATATGGACGCCTTCGGGCCACGTCCGGTGCTCGATGAGATGGCCGAGCGGCTCGCCGGTCACGGCTATGCCGTGCTGGTGCCCGATCTGTTTTACCGCAACGCGCCCTACGGCCCGTTCGACGCCAAGACCGCCTTCACGGTGGAGGAAACCAAGGCCAAACTGATGGCGCTGGTCACCGGCACGACGCAGGAGATGACCATTCGCGACAACGCCGCTTTCCTCGATGCGCTCGCGGCCGAAGGCATTGATGGGCCGGTCGGCGTCGTCGGCTATTGCATGGGCGGCGCGCGGGCGCTGAACGCGGCGGCTACCCATCCCGACCGTATCGTCGCGGCGGCGAGTTTTCACGGCGGTAATCTCGCCAGCGACGCCGCCGACAGCCCGCACCGCAAGGCAGCAATGATCAAGGCGCGCGTCTATGTCGGGGTTGCCGGCATCGACCGCAGCTTCCCGCCGGAGCAGTCGGCGCGGCTGGCGGAGGCGCTGCGCGTGGCCGAAGTCGACCACATGATCGAGAACTATGTCGGCGTCGGCCATGGCTGGTGCGTCAAGGATCACAGCGTCTATGACGAGGCAGGCGCCGAGAGGCATTGGAAGAGGCTTACGACGTTCTTCAAAGAGACGCTGGGCTAGCCCTCTTTCACCGATTTCCCGGAGATTATCTCGTAGGGCGAACCTTCGAATGTTCGCGCTGCCCCTCATCCGCCCTTCGGGCACCTTCTCCCCGTTGAACGGGGAGAAGGAAAAGGCGGTGCCGCAAAAAAATCTTTCCATCGCCCCAAGGATTGGCCATTAGCCTTCGTCCAACAGGCAAATGACGGCGATGATGCTGGACGACAGCGAAGCCTCCGATGCCGAATTGATCGGGCGGGCGAGGGGCGGAGACAGGGGGGCTTTCGGCAAACTGCTCGAAAGGCACTATGGCTTCGTCTATCGCGCCGCCTATCGCTGGTGCGGCCGCAAGGCCGACGCCGAGGACATCGCCCAGGACGTCTGCGTGCGGCTCGGCCGCGCGATCCGCGACTATCAGGGCAGCGGCGCATTCACCACATGGCTCTATGCCATGACGCTGAATGCTTCGCGCGACATGATGCGCAAGCGCGCCCGCGACATCGCCAAGACCGATGCCTATGGCGCGTATTCGCTGATCGCGGGCGAAGCGCCGGCTGAGAGCGACGACCCGGTCGAGGCGCTGTGGGCGGCGGTGCGGATGCTGCCAGACAAGCAGCGCGACGCGGTGCTTTTGGTCTATGGCGAAGGTCTTAACCACGCGGCGGCGGCGGAGGTGATGGCGATCTCGGAGACGACGGTTTCCTGGCACATCCATGAAGCGAAGAAACGGCTGAAGGTGCTGATGCGTTCAGCCGGGGAAGTGTGACCATGGTCGACGACAACGAACTCGAAAGGCTGCGCGACATCGCTATACCGGCGCCGGATGGCGAGGCGAAGGCGCGCACGCTCGCGGCCGCCATGCAGGCCTTCGACCTCGATGAAAAAAATTCTGCGATCCCCCAAGGAACGCCCGCAGGTCTTCGTCTCACGGAGCGAGCACAAAAGCTCTGGAGAGACATCATGCAACGGAAACTCATTGCCACGCCGGCCATCACCGCGCTGGTCGCGCTGCCTATCGCCGGATATGCCGCTTTCGAGATGCTGAAGGAACAGCCGCGGGTCATCGGCGGCAACGGCACGGCCACCGAGACGGTGGCCGACAAGCCGGTGGCGCAGAAGCCCGCGCCGCAACAGCCAGCGATCAACGAGCCGCTGGCGACTGCGCCAGCGAAGGCGAAGAAGGCCGACGCGGACACCGAGACGCGCGCCAATGCGCAGACGGCGCCCGCAGCGCCGAAGCCGGCGGCAGAGGTCGACAGCCTGCTCAAGCAGGAAGCGACGCCCGAGGCTTTGCCCGCGCCTGCCGAGAGCGGTCGGCTCGCCGCCGGCGGCAAGGACGGTTCGCCGGGCAGGGTGATGATGCAACTTTCGCCGTCGTCAAAGGATGAAGCCGCGAGGACCGACCAGGCTCCGGCAGGAGCAGCTGCCGCGATTCCGGCGACTCCGCCCGCCGTCGCCGATTCTAGACTGATGGTACAACCCGCGCCGATGCCGGCCGACCAGATGCAGCCGCGGGAGGAAAACCGCAACCGCATCGAGACCTTCAAGACCAACCCGGTCCACGAAACCGCGCAGGATCCGGTGTCGACCTTCTCCATAGATGTCGACACGGCCTCCTATTCGTTCGTGCGGCGCTCGCTGAAGGAAGGCGCTCTGCCCGATCCGGACACGGTCCGCGTCGAGGAGATGATCAACTACTTCCCTTATGACTGGAAGGGTCCGGAATCGGCTTCAACGCCGTTCAACTCGACGGTCACCGTCATGCCGACGCCGTGGAACGAGCACACCAAGCTCATGCATGTCGCGATCAAGGGTTTCGACGTGAAGCCGGCCGAGCAGCCGAAGGCCAACCTGGTCTTTCTGATCGACGTCTCGGGCTCGATGGACGAGCCGGACAAGCTGCCGCTGCTCAAATCCGCCTTCCGGCTCCTGGTCAGCAGGCTCAAAGCCGACGACACCGTCTCGATCGTCACCTATGCCGGCAATGCCGGCACGGTGCTGATGCCGACCAAGGCGTCGGAAAAGCAGAAGATCCTTGCGGCCATCGACAATCTGGAACCCGGCGGCTCAACGGCCGGCGAGGAAGGCATCCGCGAGGCTTACAAGCTTGCCCAGCAGTCCTTCGTCAAGGGGGGCGTCAATCGGGTGATGCTGGCCACCGATGGCGACTTCAATGTCGGCCAGACCGATGACGACGACCTCAAGCGTCTGATCGAGAAGGAGCGCAAGACCGGCGTGTTCCTGTCGGTGTTCGGCTTCGGCCGCGACAATCTGAATGACCAGATGATGCAGACCATCGCCCAGAACGGCAACGGCACGGCTGCCTACATAGATACGCTTGCCGAGGCGCAGAAGGTGCTGGTCGACGACGCGTCCTCGACGCTGTTCCCCATCGCCAAGGACGTCAAGATCCAGGTCGAGTTCAACCCGGCGACCGTGTCGGAATACCGTATTGTCGGTTATGAGACCCGGGCTTTGAAGCGCGAGGATTTCAACAACGACCGCGTCGATGCCGGCGACATCGGCTCCGGCCATTCGGTGACGGCGCTCTACGAGATCACGCCGAAGGGGAGCGGCGGCGAGCAGGTCGATCCGCTGCGCTACGGCCAGGCCAAGGTCGACAATGGCGGCGTCGCCAATGCCGACGAATATGCCTTCGTCAAGATCCGCTATAAGCTGCCGGACGAGAATGTCTCGAAGCTGATCACCACCCCGGTGACCGCCGCCAACGAGGTCAAGTCCTTCGACGCGGCCGGCGCCGACCAGCGTTTCTCGGTCGCCGTCGCTGCCTTCGGGCAGAAGCTGCGCGACGAAGATCAGACCGCGAATTTCGGCTACGACCGGATCGCCGAGATCGCCAATGCCGCGCGCGGCGCCGATCCGTTCGGCTACAGGGCGGAATTCCTGTCGCTGGTACGCCTGGCCTCATCGCTGGACAGCAACAAATAGAGTGTTGTGACCTCCAACGAAAAGCCGGCAGGAAAATCCTGCCGGCCCTTTTGCAATCGTTAAATTGCGCGGCTTTTCCGGAACCTCGCCGCAACGAGCTTCTGTTAGTCAGCGCTGATGGAATTTTGAGGGATCAGCAGTGCATATCACGACCATCGGCAATGCGAACGCGACGGCGRCCAATGCGCCGGTGCGGGGATCGTCCGCGCCTTCGGCGGAATCGGCGCGCATTCGGAGCGATGTCGATGCGGCCCGCAATACGGCGCTTTCGGCGCTCAACAACGACCGGTTTCGCGTCATGCTGGAACAGATCAGCGATCCGGGCGCATCGGGCGCTCTGATGACGATGAGCGCCGAGAACGTCGTCGATTTCAATACGGCGCTGTCACGCTACGCCGAAAACAGCAAATAACCCAGGCCCTGTCAGGCGCGGCTGCGCCTGCGCTCGCGCCGGCCTTCGCCGGGTTCAACAGCGCTTGCCGTCTTGTTGCGCATCGGCCCGATGCGCTCGACGATCGTCTCGATGGTCGGGCGCTCCGCCTTGGTGTGGCCGTCGAGCGCCTTGCGCATGGCGGCGAGGTGAGCGAACGACGTGCCGCAGCAGCCACCGACGATCTTGGCGCCGGCATCGACCGCCAGCCGCACATAATCGGACATCAGCTCCGGCGTTCCGGAATAGTGAATCTCGCTGCCACGGAATTCGGGAATGCCGCAATTGCCCTTGACGATCACGGTCGCCTCCGGCTTCGCCTCGGTCATGTCGAGTAGCGAAGCGAGGATATCCGAAGCGCCGACGCCGCAATTGGCGCCGACGCCGAGCGGAGCCTGCGACAGACCGTCGGCGACGGCGTGGATGTCCTTCGGCAGCAGGCCCATCATGGTGCGGCCGGCGGTGTCGAAGGAACCGGTATAGGTATAGGGCAGGCCGACGCGGATGGCGGCCTCGGCGGCGGCGCGGATCTCGTCGGGCGCCGACATGGTCTCGATCCAGGCGACTTCGGCGCCGCCGGCCTTGAGGCCCTCGATCTGCTCGGCGAAGGCGTCGACCGCGTCGTCATAGGTCAGCGCGCCGAGCGGCACCAGCAATTCGCCGGTCGGGCCGACGGAGCCGGCGACGATCACCTTGCGGCCGGCCTTGTCGGCGACGGAGCGGGCGATCTCGGCGGCGCGCTTGTTCAGCTCGTGGACGCGATCCTGCGCGTGATGCAGCTTGAGCCGGTGGCGGGTGCCGCCGAAGGAGTTGGTCAGGATGATATCGGCGCCGGCATCGACGAAGTTCTGATGCAGGCTGACAATGGTCTCGGGCGCCGTTTCGTTGAGCAGCTCGGGCGCTTCGCCGGCCGGCAGGCCCATCGCGAACAGATTGGTGCCGGTGGCGCCGTCGGCCAGGAGCACGCCCTTTTCGGCAAGCAGGGCGTCAATCGGATTGGTCGCGGTCATGGCGGTGGCTTTCGTGTTCGAACTCAAATAACGATATAAAGAAGTCTTTATGTCTAGTCAACGAGCTTGCGGCCGCGAAGGCCTTATGCGGCCGGCGTGATCTCGACCTCGATCTCGGTGCAGGCATCGCCATTGGTCGGGTGATGGTCGACCGAGCAGGCGGTGACGACGAGCAGGAGGTCCTGTTCGGCGCGCAGCGTGACGTAACCGCCGGGCGGATTGATGGAGGCTTCGACGACGAGCGTGCCGTCCAGCTGCGGCAAGGAATTCTGGAAGAGGTCGACCGGGTCGGGCGCGAAGGGCAGGTCGATGCCTTCCGCGGCAAGCGCCGTCATCAGGTTGTCGCGGCAGTTCGGGTGGTTGGGCAAGCCGGCGCGTTCGTAGAGCGCGCTGTCGCACGCCGGGTAGAGCATGTCGTGCGGTCCGGGCGAGCCATCCTCGATCAGCGTCAGCATGACCTTGCCGGCGGCGCTGTAGAAATGGTCGCCGGGTTTTGGAAACAGCCGCTCGGTGATGTCGCGCGTCTGCGACGTGCTCAGCCAGTCGAGTTTTTCACCTGTCGAGAACGCCCAGAGGTCGGAGACCTGCTGGCCCTTGGGATCGGTGATGCGGATGAGATCGCCGCGCCCGACGCGCATGGAACGGCCCGACTGAGGAGGAACGACGACGTGACGCGATGACTGCATGGTTTTCCCTGAAAGGATGAACGGCAACCGAGTAGCCGATGTCAGTATTATATCGGCACCGTCAATCAGACAGAGCCTGACGGGAAGGACATTGCGGCCAGCTTCTGCGTGAAGCTTGCTGCCTCATGCGCGTTGATGTCGGCGGCGCGGATCAGATTGTCGAAATGGCTGGTGAGGGTGCRGATCGGCTGGGTGGCGCTCAGCACGATATACATGTCGCCGACATAGATCGCGGCGCGGTARGGGCCGAAGATCGTATAGGGGATCGAATAGCGCATGCGGCCGTCATAGAGGAACAGCCGGAAGGTCGGGTAAAGGTCATCGAGCAGCGCCGCCATGTGCAGCAATTGCTTGCGCCTTTCGGCTTCCGGGAAACGATCCCAGACGCCCAGGCCGCGTGCGAAGATCTCCAGCGTATGGCGCGGCATGCAGACCTCCATGTCGGTCTCCGGCCGCCTTGTATAGTCGATGCGGTATTGCGTTTCACCGGCCTGCGCCTCGCGGTTCTTATTGGCAATGCCGGCCTCGTAATCGATCAGCGCCTCGGTGCGCAAAAGATCGGGAATGCCGGCAGGCACGTAGCGGATCTTGGTGCCGGCGGCCTCGGCATGCCATTTGGCGAGCAGCGTGCGGTCGAAGCCGTCGGGGGCCTCCTCGATCTCCAGGCTTTCGCGGATTTCGCCGGTCACGCCTTCGTCGTGGCTCAAGCCCAGCAGCCAATCGAGCGACACCTTGAATTCGGCGGCGATGTTGAGCAGCGTCTCGGCGCGGGGCAGGCGGGTCGAGGCGCCGGACAGCAGCTGCGACAGCGCCGAACGGTCGATGCCGACGGCCGTCGCGAAGGCCGATTGGTTGAGGTCGGAGCGTGTCAAGAGCAATTTCAGCCGCTCCCGGAAGATCGTCGATAGATCGCGCTTGTCCATCAGGCCGCTCCTGCTTGCGAGAGGAAAAATTTGCGTCGGAGCCGATCTGAACGTGGCTCAGGCGGAAATGAATCCCCATATTTGTTTACAATGTATAACACATGCCGCCAAAAATGCGCATTCGCAACAGTTTGTGCGCTTTGTCGCGTTGATGTAACGGGAGGCTCCTGACACAATGTTGTCAGGAATCGAGGGGTTCCGGCGACTGGAAGGCAGTGGTCGATAGCATGGCAAGCATGAATACCGGCATGAACAAGAGACGCAGCAGCGCACCRCCAATCGAATGGCCGACGGTATTGCTCGCGCTCTTCTGCTACGGCGCATGGTTCGCAATCGGCTTCCTGCTCTGGCCATCCCACCCCTTGATCGCTTCGATCGCGCTGGCCCTGATCCTCGCCCTGCAATCGTCGCTGATGCATGAGGTGCTGCACGGCCATCCCACCCGCAGCGCCCGCATCAACGAAGCCTTCGTCTTCCTGCCGATCGGGCTTGTCTGGCCGTTCCGGCGCTTCAAGACCATCCATCTTCGCCACCACGCCGACGAACGGCTGACCGATCCGCTGGACGATCCGGAAAGCTATTACAAGGCGCTCTGGATACATGAGGAACTGCCGCCGACGATGAAGTTCCTGCTCAAGCTCAACAATACCATGGTCGGCCGCCTCATTCTCGGCCCGTGGCTGTCGTCGATCGGCTTCTTCATCGACGACGCCCGGCAGATTGCCGCCGGCGACAAGACGATCCGCAACGCCTGGCTGCTGCACGCTATCGGCCTTGTCGTGGTTGTGCCGATCGTGACTCTGGGTTTCGGCATCCCGCTCTGGCTTTACATACTGGTGCCGGTGTGGCTCGGCCAGTCGCTGATCTCCGTCCGCACCTATGCCGAGCATCAGTGGTCGGAGCATCCGGAAGGGCGTACGATCATCGTCGAGCGCTCGCCCTTGTCGTTGCTGTTCCTCAACAACAACCTGCATCTCGTGCATCACAAGAGCCCGACGGTTGCCTGGTACAGACTGCCGAAGATGTTTCGCGATCGCCGCGAAGAGTGGCTGCGGATGAACAACGGCTATATCTATCCGAACTATTTCGCGCTGATCAAATCCTTTGCCTTCAAGGCCAAGGAGCCGGTCATCCATCCGGTGCTGCGCCGCGCGCCGGAGCCGGGCCGCGCCTTCAAGCCGCGCGTCAGGGCGCGCAATGTCAGCGGGCTTGGCACGGCGCCAGTTCCCGCCGAGCCGCCGAAAGAGTAATTTCGACTTTCCGCGCCCGCTTTTTCGCGGCGGAACGCAGGCGCCGAAGGTCGCCTGTCTTTGAAAGCTGTTCGACATGAGCAAGTTCGTTGCGGCGCTGCCGATGTATGACTGGCCCGAAGCGCGCGGCGAGGTCGACGCGCAATGGGCACGCCTGCGCGACGCTTTCCGGCAACGGGGCATCGATGCGCCGGAAACGATCGTGCGCAGCAACCGCGAACTGCCGCCGGTGCCCGGCGGGATCCTCGATGACGCCGGCAGGCTGATTGCGCCGGACCCGGCGACGCTGCCTGCGGACGAGCTCGATTTTCATCAGCTTTGGCTCAGTCCGGCGCTGCTTTTCGGACAAACCTGCTGGGGGCCGATGGAACTCGGCCTCGGCCGGCATGTGCAGGTGGTCGCGCAGCCGAATTACGATGCGTTCGAAGGCGGGCAAGGGGAACTCTATTCCAGCGCGCTGGTGATGGCCGCGGATGGCGAGGCGCCGGTTGCCTCGCCGCATGACGGCAACGCCCTTATCCCGCTCGAGCTTCTGCGCGGCAAGCGCTTCATCTTCAACAACCCGGATTCGATGTCCGGCGTGATCGCTCTGACGCGCGACCTGGAGGCGATGGGAGAGAGCCTCGATATCTTCGCCTCGCGCGGCGAGAGCGGCGGCCACCGGTCATCGATCGTGGCGGTCGCGGAAGGCAGGGCCGATATCGCGGCCATCGACTGCGAGAGCTGGGCGCTGGCGCAGCGTTTCGAGCCGGCGGCGAAAGGCGTGAAGGTCGTCGGCTGGACGGCGCGGCGCAAGGGCTTGCCCTATATCACCGCCAGGACGACACCGGAAAAAACCATTGCCATGATGCGCGAGGCCGTCGCTTCTGTCGAAAGCGGATCAGAGCAGCCGCTCGTCCAACGGGTAAGCTGAAAGCTTCTCGTTGCCGGTCCCGGTGATCAGGATCTGCTCCTCGATCTTGACGCCCTCGCGCCCGCCAAGCCTGCCGATATAGCTTTCGACGCAAAGCACCATGCCGGGTTCGAGCACGCCATCCGGCGTGTCGTCGGTCCAATCGCTTGCATGCGGCAGCGTCGGATATTCGTCGGCGAGGCCGACACCATGGTAGAGCACGCCGTAGCGCGTCGGATAGCAATCGTCCGGCGGCACCGCCGAGCGCTCGACAAGGTCGCGGAAGGAGATGCCCGGCCGCATCAGATCCGTGTTGTGGGCGATCTGATCGGCGGCAATGCGGAAGAGGTCGCGCTGTTCGTTCGACGGCTGCCGATCGCCRCAAAGCCATGTGCGCGAAAGATCGGCGCAGAAACCGTAAGGGCCGATCAGGTCGGTGTCGAAGGCGACGAGGTCGCCATTCTCGATGACGCGCGAGGAGCATTCCTGGAACCAGGGATTGGTGCGCGGGCCGGACGACAGAAGCCGGGTTTCGATCCATTCGCCGCCGCGCGCGATGTTGCCGCGATGCAGTTCCGCCCAGAGCTCGTTTTCGGAGATGCCGGGCTTCAGCACCGCTTCCATCTCGCCCATCGCCGCCTCGCAGGCGACGATGGCGCGGCGCATGGCGAGGATCTCGTCCGGCGATTTGATGAGGCGCGCATTCTCCATCACCGCCTCGCCATTGCCGACAGAAATGCCGTGGCGGGCGAGTTCCCCGACACCTTCCGGATTGATGTGGTCGACGGCGATGCGGCGATTGCCGCCGCCATGCTCGGCAACGAGTTCGGCGATGCCGGCGCCCCAGCGGCGGACCTTCTCATCGGTCAGTTCGCCACTGTAGAGATACATCCATGACACGGCCGGGCGCACCTCGTCGACGACACCCGAATGGTCGGACAGGTGCTCGCAGGAGAAGTAGTCGAAGAGCACCACGGGGCCCTCGGTGGCAACGAAGCAGTGGCGTGTCGGATTGTGCGCGACCCAGAGCTGCATGTTGGTCGAGTCCGTCGCGTAACGGATGTTGACCGGGTCATAGAGCAGGGCGCCTGCATAGCCGCGGCGCTTCAGCTCGGCGCGGATGCGCTTCAGCCGGTATCCGCGCATCGCCGACAGATCGGGCGCGGCGATGCCTGCCGCCGCCCACTCGGCTTCGGCTGTCGCGCCATAGCCCAACACATGCTGGTTGAGCGAGGCCGCCTTCTCGCGGGAGGCCTCGCGCAGCGACTCGACCGAGCCGGGTTCGAAGGGCATGATCTTGCGGTGACGGCCAAAGCCTAGCTTGTCCATTCGTTCCCCCCGAATCTTACGGCGCGGTCTTCTTGTGCAATTTGGTGATCGTGACCTTGCGCGGCGGGAAGCCGAGCGCCTGCGGCACCTCGATCGTGCGATGGACGGTATCCATCGCGTAGCCGGCCCTCGCCAATTCTTCGAAGACATCCGAGGACGATTCCCTGTCGTCGGTCAGGACAAGGACCGCAGGCTCGCGGATCGAGTGGGCGAAGTCCGGAGTCTCGTCGTCGAGCGCGATGAGGTCGGCATCGACCAGACGCAGATTGCCGACCCAGAACCAGCTCGAGACCACGGTCTTGACCGCTCCGTCGGCGTTGATCTGGTCGTAAAGCGACCGGTAGTCCAGCCGCACGATGCTGCCGCGGTTGTCGCCGCCCTCAAGGTGCATGTACCAGCTCAGCGGCAGCACAAGGACGGCAAGGAGCGCGCCGACGAAGACGATGGTGGCTTGCGTCGTTCGGCCCCTCTGGCCCATGGCCTCGAAGCGCATGGCCAAGGCCGCGGGCAGGAGGATGAAGATGGGCAGCATCCAGCGGTCGCGAAACTGGGTGATGCCGGCGGCCAGCACGACCGTCACCATGACCACCAGACCAAGCACGATCGCCCGCCACAACAGCTTTTCCGGCCACCTTACCGGCTGAGGCGGCTCCGTCCGCTTTCTTATTGCCAGGCCATAGGCGACGCCGAAAATCGCGACCGGCAATCCAGCGAAATTGACGATCGCGTTGGCCAGCCTGCGGATGCCGAGAAGTGCCGTTTTCGCAACGCTGCCGCCTTCGGCGACGCCCAGGCCCCCTTGGTGCGCGAGCAGATCTTCCAGATGCGTCAGGCTCCAATAGAGCGTCGGCAGGCAGGCCAGGATCGCCACGGCCAGGCTGATCAGAAAACGGCGATCTAAGATCGCCTCACGCGTTTCGCGAACCGAGAGGGATGCCAGGAACAGGGCGGCAAGGAAAATGACGATGTTGTATTTCGACAGCATCGCGGCCGCCGTCGCCAGGCCGAAAAACGCATAGGCGATGGTCGATCGGCGTTTCTCGACCTCGACCAGCGCCAGAAGCAGCACCGAGGTGAAGCAGAATATGGCGACCGAGTGGGTGAGGGCGTGCTGCATTTCCCAGAAGATCTGAGGAAACAGAAGCAGCCCGAACATGCCGGCGGCGGCAGTGCGGTTCGAGTAGCCGAGGCGGCGTATGGCGGTGAAATACGCGGCCAGCCCCGCGGCCAGCAAGCCGTATTTGACGATCTTGAGGGCAAGGACGCTGGTTCCGACCAGCGAGGCCGCAAGCATGGCGAGCCAAGTGTATAGAGGCGGCTGCGAACTGCCGTAGCCGGCGGCGAGAAACCGCATTTCCATCAGCTGTTCGGAATCGTCGACACCAACGCCCGTGCCCRCAACGTGGGACAGCAGCGCCATCACCGCGATCTGTGTCAGGCAGTAGAGGAGGGCGAGCGCGACAGCGGCACTGAATGGACCGACCCGTTCATCGCAGAGCCAATCGGTCCATTTCTCAAGCTGCCGCAAGGGGATTGTCTTCTCGTGCTGATGCGCCGGTAGCGGGCTTAACCATGCCATGGCGACCGGCGCAATCCAACAATTCGCCAGAGCGGTTCACCGTTTCCTAAACGGCAAACCGCTCTGTCTATCTGTTTTACGCAATTCCGGGCGGGAAACCGTGTCACACTTTTCTTGGAATTGCTCTCGCGTCAGGTCCGCATCTTCTCGCCGCTCGGATCGAAGGGCGGCTCGACATTGATGCGGGCCGGGCGGCGGTGGCCGAGAATCTCGATCTCGAACAGGCCGGCGCTTTCGTCCTCAGCCAGAGCGGCAGGGACGTAGCCCTGCGCCATCGACTTCTGGACGTAATGCGCATAGCCGCCGGAGGTCACCCAGCCGACGACGCGCCATTCGCCATCGACGATGCCGCGCACGGCGGAAGCGCCTTCGGCGGCCTTCGAGCCGCGGACTTCCTTGCCCGTTTCATCGAAGCGCGGCGCGCCGTAACCGTGCGGCTTCTCCACCGTGCCGTAGTCCTTGGAGACCTTGGCCCAAATCGGCTCGTCGCCCATCACGTCGGCATCGATGGCATCGACGATAAAGGAAACGCGGCGCAGTTTCGGACCCTCGGCATGCTCCTTGGCCGACGCTTCGCGGCCGATGAAGTCGTTCTTCTCGAGCTTGATGAAACGGTCCATCGAGCCTTCGAACGGGCCGTAGATCGGACGCAGTTCGCGGAACCAGGTGGGGAAGTTCTTTTCGAGACGCATCGAAAGCAGCGCGCGCATGCCGAAGTCGACAATGCCGAATTCCGCGCCGGCTTCCTTGATCGCCTTGTAGACGAGGCGCTGATAGGCGGGGGCCATCCATATTTCGTAGCCGAGGTCGCCGGTATAGGTGATGCGGTTGACCATGCAGGGCGCGCCGCCGACCGCCATCTCGCGGAAATCCATGAAGCGGAAGGCCTTGGTCGAGACGTCGACGTCGACCAGCTTCTGCAACAGGTCACGCGATTTCGGTCCGGCGATGGACAGGCCGACCAGCGTCTGGTCGAAGCGATGGATGCGCACCGAACCATCCTTGGGCAGGTGCTTCTCGAACCAGCGCATATGGTATTTCTGCGCGGCGGAAGAGCCCCAGATCATGAAACGGTCCTCGCCGGTCTTGGCGATGGTGAAATCGCCGATCAGCTTGCCGAACTCGTTGACCATCGGGGTCAGCACGATGCGGCCGACCTTCGGCATGCGGTTGGTCATCAGCCGGTTGAGAAAATCCTCCGCGCCCGGGCCTGAGACCTCGTATTTGGCGAAGTTGGCGATCTCGGTGACCCCGACCTTGTCGCGCGTGGCGCGCACTTCCTCGCCGATCGGGCCGAAATCGTTGGAACGATGGAACGAGACGATGTCCTTCGGCTCGGTGCCCTTCGGCGCGAACCAGAGCGGCGTCTCGAGGCCCCACGAATCGCCCATGACCGCGTTGTTGGCGAGCATGGTGTCGTAGAGCGGCGTCGTCTGCGCGGGACGGGCGGCCGGCAACTCCTCGTTCGGGAAGCGGATCGAGAAGCGGCGCGAATAGTTCTCGCGCACCTTGGCGTTGGTGTAGCGCAGGGTGGCCCATTCGCCGAAGCGGGCGACGTCCATGCCCCAGACGTCGAAGCCCGGATCGCCATGCACCATCCAGTTCGACAGCGCGAGGCCGACGCCGCCGCCCTGGCTGAAGCCGGCCATGACGGCGCAGGCGCACCAGAAATTGGTCAGGCCTTGCACCGGGCCGACCAGCGGGTTGCCGTCGAGCGCAAAGGTGAAGGGGCCGTTGATGATCTGCTTGATTCCGGCCTTCTCGATGCCGGGGAAATGCTTGAAGCCGATTTCCAGCGACGGCGCGATGCGGTCGATGTCGGGCTGCAGCAATTCATGGCCGAAATCCCACGGCGTGTTGACCGGCGACCATGGCTTGCAGGCCTTCTCATAGGTGCC
Source organism: Mesorhizobium sp. LCM 4577 (assembly GCF_001854795.2). NCBI lineage: Bacteria > Pseudomonadati > Pseudomonadota > Alphaproteobacteria > Hyphomicrobiales > Phyllobacteriaceae > Mesorhizobium > Mesorhizobium sp. LCM 4577. The sequence goes on from NZ_MDDU01000046.1 coordinate 309,636, forward strand.
GAGCAGGATGCCGTTGCGCTCCTGGCGGGTGTAGATCTCGCCCTTGAAGTCGAGCACGCCGATCATCTCGCGGCCGGTCGACTTGTTGAATTCCTCGACCTCCGGCATCGGCTCGGTCAAGAGGTACATATGCTCCATGGCCAGCACCGGCAGCTCGACGCCGACCATGCGGCCGATCTCGCGCGCCCAGAGGCCGCCGCAGTTGACGACATGCTCGGCATGCACCGTGCCTTGCTCGGTGACGACATTCCAGGTGCCGTCCGGTTGCTGCGTCAGGTCCACGACGCGGTTGCGCAGCACGATCTCGGCGCCGAGTTTCTTCGCCGCCTTGGAATAGGCGATGGTGGTGCCGGAAGGGTCGAGATGGCCCTCGACCGGATCCCACATGGCGCCGACGAAATTCTTCTCGTCCATCAGCGGGAACATGGCCTTCGCTTCCGAGGGCGTGATCAGCTCGGTGTCCATGCCGAGATAACGGCCCTTGGCATGTGCGAGCCGCAGGAAGTCCATGCGCTCCGGCGTGTCGGCCATCATGACGCCGCCGGTCAGATGCAGCGAGCAGGACTGGCCGGAGAGCTCCTCGATCTCCTTGTAGAGCTGGACCGTGTAGGCCTGCAGCTTGGCGACGTTGGGGTCGCCGTTGAGCGTATGGAAGCCGCCAGCCGCATGCCAGGACGAGCCGGAGGTCAGCTCCGAGCGCTCGATCAGCATGATGTCGGTCCAGCCGGCTTTGGCGAGGTGATAGAGCACCGAGCAGCCGACGACGCCGCCGCCGATGACAACCGCTTTTACGTGGGATTTCATGAAGATAGTTCCGTCTTGTGCAATGTGGAGTCAGAAAGGGAGATGAATGGCGGGCATTTGCCCGGTCGAACGATGATCAGAAATCCGTCGGCGCGCCGCCTTCGGCGCGGCGCTTTTCGACGAAGTCGTTGAGTTCCTCGCGGATGGCCGGATCCATATAGGGCTCCTCGTAGGAGGCAAGGCGCTCCTTCCAGACTTTGTTGGTGCGCTCCATCGCCGTCGGTGAGCCGGCCTCGGTCCAGGTCTCGAAATTGCGCCAGTCGGAGACGATCGGCGAATAAAAGGCGGTCTTGTAGCGCTCCTGCGTGTGCTGGGTGCCGAAGAAATGGCCGCCGGGGCCGACCGACTGGATGGCGTCGAAGCCGAGCGCGTCCTCGGAGAGATCGAGCGGGGTGAGGAACTCAGCCACCATCTGCAGAAGGTCGATGTCGAGGATGGTCTTTTCGTAGGAGCAGCGCAGGCCGCCTTCCAGCCAGCCGGCGCCATGCATCATCAGATTACCGCCGCCCTGGATGGCGCCCCAGAGCGAGAACACGCTTTCATAGGCGGCCTGCGCGTCGACCGTGTTGGCGGCGCAGGTGTTGGAGGTGCGGTAGGGGATGTTGTAGCGCCGGGCGAGCTGGCCGCCGACAAGCTGCGCCTTCATGTATTCGGGCGTGCCGAAGGCCGGCGCGCCGGATTTCATATCCACGTTGGAGGTGAAGCCGCCATAGCCGACCGGCGCACCTTTCTTGACCATCTGCGCGAAGGCGATGCCGGAAAGTGCCTCGGCGTTCTGCTGCACCAGCGCGCCGGCGACGGTGACGGGCGCCATGGCGCCCGACAGCGTGAACGGCGTGACGATCACGGCCTGGCCCATGCTCGCCATCTGGATGATGCCTTCCATCATCGGCACGTCGAGCTTGAGCGGCGAATTGGTGTTGATGATGGTGAAGACCGACGGTTCGGCCATCAGCTGCTCGCGGCTGATGCCACGGGCGATGCGGGTGATCTCGATGCCGTCGACGTTGCGCTCCTTGCCGAGCGAATAGATGTGGAAGACCTTGTCGGTCAGCATGGCGAGGTCGCGGATGCACTCTAGGTGGCGGACCGACGGGTGGATGTCGATCGGCTCGACCGGATAGCCGCCGGTGCACTGCAGGATGTTGTGCATCTGCGCCAGGCGCAGGAAATTGCGGTAGTCCGCCTGGTTGCCCGGCCGGCGTCCGCGGTCGAGGTCGGAGCAGTTCGGCGCCGAAGCCATCATCGACAGGATGAGGTTGTTGCCGCCGAAGCGCAGATTGTGCGCCGAGTTGCGGGCATGCAGGGTGAATTCAGACGGGCAGTGCGAGACAAGCTCGAGGATCATGTCGCTGTCGAAGCGCACGCGCTCCGAGCCGTCGCGCACGTCCGCGCCATGTGCCTTCATGATGCGGCGGGCTTCCTCGTGCAGGACGTCGACGCCGATCTCCTTCAGCACGCGCAGCGAGGCGAGGTGGATCGATTCCAGCTCGTCGTCGGACACCAGCTTGGTTGGCGTCAGCGGGTTCTTCAATTGCCGGAAGGCGGGCTGCTCGAAGGCGGCCGAGCCGCCGGCGCGCTTGCCCGCGCGGCCGCCGCGGCGGGCGCGATCGGTTGCCAGAGCCGGTTCGGCGGGATGAAGGGCGGCAGTCATGAAAAGCCTCGTGAGAATGCGAAATTGGCCGGCATAATGGACCGCCGGCAATGCTGCCGGTGAGGAGGCGGCGACCACTAGGGCGAGGGAAGCGACATGACGGAAGGGGAGCTTGCGAGCGCCTCACCGCAGCGCCAGTGTTCCTGACAGGGTTTGGCTGGAGCATCCGCTTTCGCCGGCGGTGGGGCTTACGGCAACCGGCTACAACGGCTAAGCCTCCGAGCGAATGGAGCGGGAATGATGGCTCTCGCGGAGCGCGACGAGACGGTGCAGTGGGCCGCGATCACCGGCGTGATCGCGACCGTGTCGGTGTTCGCCATCGCGCAAGGGCTTTCCTATCCGTTGCTCAGCTTCATCCTGCAGCGGCAAGGCGTTTCGCCGGCGGTGATCGGGCTGTCGGCGGCGATGACGCCGGTCGGCTTCATCCTGTCCTCGCCGCTGATCCCGGGATTGGCGCGCCGTTTCGGGGCAGGGCGCACCGCGCTGACCTGCGCGGCGCTCTCGGCACTGGTGCTGGCGCTGATCGGCTGGACGCAGAATGTCTATCTGTGGTTTCCGCTGCGCTTCCTGATCGGCGTGGTGACCAATCCCCTCTATGTGCTCAGTGAAATCTGGGTGATCGCGCTGGCGCCGCCGTCGCGCCGCGGTCGCGTCATGGGCATCTATTCCACTATCATCTCGGCGGGTTTCGCGGCCGGGCCGCTCTGCCTGCTCGCCGTCGGCACCGAGGGCTGGCCGCCTTTCCTGGTCGGCATTTTTGCTTTCGTCTTCTGCGGCGCCTGCCTGGCGGTCGTTGTACAGCGTTTGCCGAAGGTCGATGAGCCCGAGAACAAGGTGTCTGTGCTAGGCTTCATACCATTGGCCTGGCTGCTTCTGTCGGCTGTGGTCGTCGCGGCCGGTTTCGAGCAGGCGATCTTGGCGCTACTGCCGGTCTATGGAACGCATCACGGCATTCCCGAAGCGTGCATGTCGGCGCTGCTGTCGGCAATGATCGCCGGCAACATCGCCATGCAGGTGCCGCTCGGCCTGCTCGCCGAAAGGCTGACGGCGCGCCTGGTTCGCTTCGGCTGCGTCGCCGTGACCATCCTTGGGTGCCTGCTTTTGCCGGCGCTGATCGAGACACCGCTGATCTGGGGGTGCGTCTTCATCTGGGGCGCCGTTTCCTACGGTATCTACACGATGTCGATCATCGAGCTCGGCGAACGCTTCACCGGCTCGGCGCTGGTCGCCGGCAACGCCGCCTTCTCGCTGATGTGGGGCCTTGGCGGCATCATCGTCCCGCCGCTCACCGGCAGCGTGATGGATGTCATCGGCGCCGCCGGCCTGCCGGTCACGCTGGGTGCGATCTGCGCCGCGCTGGCGGCGGCGACGGTCGTGCGCAGGCGGGTTTTGTAGCCGATCCCGCCACGGCACTTGAATATCGGCGCAGCGAACGCGATGTAGGCGGGGCCGCCAGATGGAGACCCGCATGACCAGCACGATGACCAAGACCCAGCCCGAATTGACCGCTGACGATCCCTTCCTCTGGCTGGAAGACCGCAACGGCAAGGAAGCGCTGGACTGGGTTCATCGCCAGAATGCGCTCACCGTCGCCGAATTGCAGGGCGATCCTTCCTACCAGGCGACTTTCGAAACCGCGCTCGACCTGATGACCGCCGAGGACAATATCCCGGTCGGGGCCGCGCTTGCCGGCCACGTCTATAATTTCTGGCAGGACAAGACCAATGCGCTGGGCCTGTGGCGGCGCACGCCCGTCGCTTCCTACAAGACCGAGAAGCCGGAGTGGGAAACGATCATCGACTTCGACCAGCTCTCGGCGAAAGAGGGCATCAAATGGGTATTCGGCGGGGCGAGCCGGYTCTATCCCGATTTCAACCGCTGCCTGCTCTATATGTCGCCCGACGGCGGCGACGCCAGCGAGATGCGCGAGTTCGACATCGCGACCAAATCCTTCGTCGAGGACGGATTTCGCGCTCCGGCGTCCAAGTCGGGCTTTTCCTGGCTGGACAAGGACACGGTGCTCGTCTCGGCTGCTTTCGAAGAGGAAGACAAGACACAGTCCGGCTATCCGCGCGTGATAAAACTCTGGCGGCGCGGCACCAAGCTCGAGGACGCAACGTCGATCTTCGAAGGTGAGAAGCAGCATCTCGCGGTCGGCGGCGGCGTCGAATATGACGGCGACAAGCGGCATGTGCTGCTCGGCAAGACGCTCGACTTCTTCACCTCGCACAGTTTCCTGCGGCTGGTTTCCGGCGAGAACCGGCGCATTCCGCTGCCCGACGATGCAACCGACACGGCGATCTTCAAGGGACAGCTGATCTTCGGCGTGCGCAGCCCCTGGACGACCCCGGACGGCACGTGCTGCCTGCCTGACGGGCTTTACTCCCTCGATTTCGACCGCTGGATCGAGAGCGGCGCGTTCGGGCCGTTCGAAACCGTRCTCGCGCCTGCGCATCGCGTTTCGATCGCCGGGCTCGCCAGGACGCGGGATCGGTTGTTCATCAACCTGATGGACAATGTGCGCGGCAAGGTCATCGCCTGCGACCGCACCGCCGATGGCTGGTCGCTGAAACGGATCGCGCTGCCCGACAACGGCAATGTCGGCATCAGTCATGTCGAGCATTTCGGCTCCAGCGTCTCCTTCTCCTTCACCGATTTCCTGACGCCGAGCTCGATCATCTGGTCGGACGACAATGGCGAGACGCTGCAAACGGTGAAATCGCAGCCGGCCCGCTTCGATGCCTCGCCCTATGTTTCGGAGCAGTTCGAARCCCGCTCGAAGGACGGCACGATGATCCCGTATTTCGTCGTGCGGCGGCGCGACCAGAAGGGGCCGGTGCCGGCGCTGCTTTACGGCTATGGCGGCTTCGAAGTGCCGCTCTTGCCCGGCTATGCCGGCATTCGCGGCAARCTCTGGCTGGACAGGGGCAACGCCTATGTCCAGGCCAACATCCGCGGCGGCGGCGAATTTGGTCCGGCCTGGCATCAGGCGGCGCTGAAGGGCAAGCGACAGAACGCATTCGACGATTTCGCGGCCGTCRCCGAAGATGTCGTCAGGCGCGGCATCACCACGCCGGCGCAGCTCGGCATCCAGGGCGGTTCGAATGGCGGTCTGCTCACCGGCACGTCGCTGACGCAGCGGCCGGAATTGTTCGGCGCCGTCATCATCGACGTGCCGCTGCTTGACATGCTGCGCTACACGGAATTGCCGCCCGGTGCTTCCTGGATCGCCGAATATGGCGACCCGTCGAAGCCGGAGGAGGCGGCCTGGCTCGGCGCCTATTCGCCCTACCAGCATATCGCGGCCGATGTCGCCTATCCGCCGGTGCTCTTGATGACATCGACCGCCGACGATCGCGTCCATCCCGGACATGCGCGAAAGATGGCGGCGCGGCTTAAAGAGGCAGGCCACGGCAGGACGCTGTTCTTCGAGGAGACCGAAGGCGGCCATGGCGGGCGCGGCGACCGCCGGCCCCAGGCGGCGCAGACGGCGATGCGCTACATATTCCTGCAGCGGTCGCTTGGCGCCGTCGCCTGACCAGGAAAATCGCTTCAGGTTTCGAACTTATCCGCGACCTGTCAAATCGCTGGCGCTGCCCCTCACCTGCCTGCCGGCATCCTCTCCCCGTATAGTGACGGGGAGAGGGGCGCTCTCATCGGCGATTTCGCCAATCGCCGCCGTTGCGGGAAAGGTGCCGGCGTTGCGGCCTGCCCCTTCTCCCCGTCACTATACGGGGAGAAGTGCCCGGCAGGGCGATGAGGGGCGGTGCCGACGTGGACGATTAGCAGTCTGCGCCGGATAAAATCACAAATCTCGTCTGAAACGATTGCCTCGCCATCTTGGCCTTCACGACTTGAATTTTGCACTTCAGGCGGCATAAGCTGCCGCCATGATCCGCTTCAGCACATCAGGCGCCTTCGGGGTCGCGGTGACGCCGTCACCGCGGACCCTTCGCGCCGAGCTGTTGCGGCTGTGCGCCCGCATCGGCTATTCGCCGCCTGCCTTCCTCTGACGAATCCGCCCCGGCTCTTGCCGGATTGATTCAAGAGGAAAGATCAAATCCATGACCTATCAGAATTATTCGCTGAAGCAGCTTCAGCAGATCGACGCCGCGCATCACCTCCACCCCTTCACCGACCACAAGGAGCTGCGCGAGACCGGGTCGCGCATCATCACCCATGCCAAGGGCCCGTTCATCTACGACGCCGACGGCACCGAAATCCTCGACGGCATGGCGGGCTTGTGGTGCGTCAATGTCGGCTATGGCCGCGACGAGCTGGCCGAGGCGGCCTACGCGCAGATGAAGGAGCTGCCTTACTACAACTCCTTCTTCAAATGCTCGACGCCGACGCCGGTGCTGTTGTCGAAGAAGCTGGCGGAGCTGGCGCCCAAGCATGTCAGCCAGGTTTTTTACGGCTCCTCCGGCTCGGAAGCCAACGACACGGCGCTCAGGCTCGTGCGCCATTACTGGGCGCTCGAAGGCAAGCCCGAGAAGAACCRCATCATCTCGCGCAAGTCAGCCTATCACGGCTCGACGATTGCCGGCACGTCGCTCGGCGGAATGGAGCCGATGCACAAGCAGCTCGGCGGCGCGGTGCCCAACATCGTCCATGTGATGATGCCCTATGCCTATGAGCTGGCGTTGCCCGGCGAAAGCGACCATGATTTCGGCATCCGCGCGGCCAAGGCGGTCGAGGACGCGATCCTCGAAGCCGGCGCCGACAAGGTCGCCGCCTTCATCGGCGAGCCGGTCATGGGCGCAGGCGGGGTGAAGATCCCGCCGATGAGCTACTGGCCGGAAGTCGAGCGCATCTGCCGCAAATACGATGTGCTGCTGATGCTGGACGAGGTCATCACCGGCTATGGCCGCACCGGCGAATGGTTCGCAGCGCAGACTTTCGGGGTAGAGCCCGACACCATTACCACCGCCAAGGCGCTGACCTCGGGCTACCAGCCGCTGTCGGCGCTGCTGGTCGGCGACCGCGTCGCAAAGACGCTCGTCGAGAAAGGCGGCGAGTTCTATCACGGCTACACTTATTCCGGTCATCCGGTGGCCTGCGCGGTGGCGCTGAAGAACCTCGAGATCATCGAGAGGGAAGGGCTGGTCGAGCGCGTCAAGAACGACACCGGTCCCTATTTCGCGCAGGCGCTTCAGGAGCGCATCGCTGGGCACAGGCTGGTCGGCGAGGTGCGTTCGATCGGCCTGATGGGCGCGATCGAGATCGTCAAGGACAAGGCCACCAAGGAGCGCTATCTGCCGTCGGGAAGCGCCGCGGTCGTCGTGCGCGACCACGCGATCGCGAACGGCATGATGCTGCGGGCCACCGGCGACACGATGATCCTGTCGCCGCCGCTGGTCTGGACGCGCGAGACGATCGACATGGCCTGCGAGCGGATCGCCAAGGCGCTCGACCTCGCGGATGCCGATTTGCGCAAGCGCTGAGCGATTATTCCCCGGGCGCTCCTGATTGGCGCCCGGTCCATTCCTGGACATATCGCGTGACGTCCCCAAATGGCAAAAACCGCGTCCCGGCGGGAACGCGGCTCTGCCAGATACGCATGGCGTTTCGCGACGAGAATACTTGCGAAACTTACGGGCTCCGGTACGCGAGACCTGATCCGGAGCGCCGGGCGGACGCGTTGTCCGCCTCGCAATCCGTTTTAAAGGCACATCGTTACCGGTGAGTTAGCGAGACCTTAAGCAAATCTAAATTTGCCGGCTTTGTGTCGAAAAAATCCGCTAATAATCGTTCTAAGGCAGCCGCTTAGCTTTTATCGCCGCGCAGGAAATTTATGATGCCGGAAAAATCGGTGCCGGCGTGGCCTTGTGCGTTGAACAAGGCATAGAGCTGCGTGGCTTCGGCGCCGAGCGGGGTCACCGCGCCCGCGCTCTGCGCGGCCTCCTGCGACAGTTTCAGGTCCTTCAGCATGAGCGCGGCGGCAAAGCCCGGCTTGTAGTCACGGTTGGCTGGCGAGGCCGGCACCGGGCCGGGCACTGGGCAATAGGTGGTCAGCGACCAGCATTGGCCGGAAGAGGTAGAGGCGACGTCGAACAGCGCCTGGTGCGACAGGCCGAGCTTTTCGGCGAGCACAAAGGCCTCGGCGACGCCGATCATCGAGATGCCGAGAATCATGTTGTTGCAGATCTTGGCCGCCTGGCCGGCGCCGTCGCCGCCGCAATGAACGATGCGCCCGGCCATCGGCTTCAGGATCGGCTCGGCGGTGGCAAACGCCTCGTCGGAACCGCCGGCCATGAAGGTGAGGGTGCCGGCCGTGGCGCCGCCGGTGCCGCCGGAGACCGGCGCGTCGATCGAGGGCAGGCCATGCTTGGCGGCAATCGCATGCGCCTTACGCGCGGATTCGACATCGATGGTCGAGGAATCGATGAACAGCGCGCCTTTCTTAGCCTTGGGCGCGATGTCTTCGTAAACAGACAGCACATGCTTGCCGGCGGGCAGCATGGTGATGACGACATCGGCGTCCTTCACCGCTGCGACGGCGTTGGCCATGACGGTCACACCATGCTCTTTCGCGACCGTCAGGTTTTCGGGCACAAGGTCGAAGCCCAGCACCGCATGCCCCGCCTTGACGAGATTGGCAGCCATCGGATTGCCCATGTTGCCCAAGCCGATGAAGGCGATGGTGCTCATTGTCTCTCTCCCAAAGTCTGTTCAGCGGCCAATCAGCGTCCGCGCAATGATGACACGCATGATCTCGTTGGTGCCCTCGAGGATCTGGTGGACGCGGAGATCCCGCACCAGCTTCTCGATGCCGTAGTCGTGCAGATAACCATAGCCGCCATGCAGCTGCAGCGCCTGGTTGGCGATATCGAAGCCGATATCGGTGACGAAGCGCTTGGCCATCGCCGACCATTTGCCGGCGTCGGGCGCCTTGCGGTCGAGCTTGGAAGCGGCGGCGTAGAGGAAGATGCGGGCCGCCTGCAGCTCCGTCTCCATGTCGGCCAGCTTGAACTGTAGCGCCTGGAACTGGTTGATCTTCGAGCCGAAGGCCTTGCGCTCAGCCGTATAGGCAAGCGCCTTGTCGAGCGCCGATTGCGCGCCGCCGAGCGAACAGGCGGCGATGTTGAGCCGTCCGCCATCGAGGCCGGCCATGGCGATGCCGAAGCCGGCGCCTTCGGCGGCGAGCAGGTTCTCGGCCGGCACCTTGCAGTCCTCGAAGATGACCTGGCGGGTCGACTGCATGTGCCAGCCCATCTTGTGCTCGTTGGCGCCGAAGGACAGGCCCGGCGCATCCCTGGGCACGACGAAGGTCGAGATGCCCTTCGGGCCGTCGCCGCCGGTGCGTGCCATCGCGACATAGATGTCGCTGTCGCCGGCGCCGGAAATGAACTGCTTGGCGCCGTTGAGCACGTAATCGCCGCCGCTCTTCACCGCGCGCGTCTTCAGCGCGGCGGCATCCGAGCCCGAGCCGGGCTCGGTCAGGCAATAACTCGCCAGCCATTCCATCGAGGTCAGTTTCGGCAGGAAGCGCTGGCGCTGCTCGTCGCTGCCGAAGCGGTCGATCATCGAGGCCGCCATGTTGTGGATCGAAATGAAGGAGGAAAAGGCCGGATCGGCGTGGGCAAGCGCCTCGAAGATCAGCACCGCGTCCAGCCGGCCGAGCGCCGAGCCGCCGACATCGTCGCGCACATAGATGCCGCCCAGGCCGAGCGGCCCGGTCTCGCGGATCACATCGGCGGGGAAATGCTTTGCCTTGTCCCAGTCGAGCGCATTGGGCGCGACGCGGTCCGCCGCAAAGGCTTGGGCCATCTCCTGGATGGCGCGCTGTTCCTCATTGAGTTCGAACTGGCCAGCGCCCGCATCGACTGCAGCGTCCATGGCGTGCTCCCTGTCGCTTCAGGCCTTCTGGCCTGTCGTTTTTGGCTTTGCGCGCCGTCCAATCTAGACCAATGATGCCGCCGCGCAACCCGGACCGCTGAGAACCGGCTGTGCATGGAATGACTAACGGAGCTCTTGCGTGCCGACAATTTTCGATGATTTGCTGGAGCGATTCCGAGCCTATCTCGGCGGCGTCGACAGCGATCTCGTCGCCGAAGAGGCCGCGCGCATCGGCTGGGACATGCCTGTGCGCTCTCTCGAACCGCATGCGCTTGGCTGTCTTAACCATCTCGATCGCATCGCCGAGCTTGCGACGCCCGACGCCAAGCCGCTGGCGCGGTTCGTTGCCGACCATCGGGACGAGCTGCGCTGGGGACAAACCTATACCGCCGCCGATTTCGGGCAGGGTTTCATCGACAATTACGGCTGGCTGGAAGTGTTCGGCACGCGCGGGCATTTCGTCAATGACACGGTCGCGGGAGGCCTGCTGATCCTTGGACCGAACATCGTCTATCCCGACCATCACCATATCGCCGAGGAAATCTACATCCCGCTGACCGGAGGCACCGAGTGGCGGATGGGCGAGGGGGACTTTCATATTCGCGATGCCGGCGAAGTGATCCACCACGCTTCCAATGTCAGCCATGCCATGCGCACCGGCAAGGAGCCGCTGATGGCGCTCTATCTCTGGCGCGGCGGTCCGCTGGCGCAGAAGTCGACGATCGGCCCGATGATCGACTTGAGAGGCAGGGGCTGATGTCTAGGGCGATCATGCTGCAGGGCACGGGTTCCGATGTCGGCAAGACCGTGTTGGTGGCCGGGCTTTGCCGCGCGGCGAAGAATCGCGGGCTGAAGGTCAGGCCGTTCAAGCCGCAGAACATGTCGAACAATGCCGCCGTCGCCGACATTCCCGGCGATAAAGCCGGTGAGAATGGGGCCGGCGAAGGCGAGATCGGCCGCGGGCAATGGCTGCAGGCGCTGGCCTGTGGGGTTCGTCCGACGGTGCATATGAACCCGGTGCTGCTCAAGCCGCAGAGCGATATCGGCTCTCAGGTGGTGGTGCAGGGCAAGGTCTATGGCGAGGCGCGGGCGCGCGACTACCAGGCGATGAAGGCAGGATTGATGGACGCGGTGCTGGAGTCCTGGGCCAAGATCGGCGAGGGCGCGGACCTGGTCATCGTCGAAGGCGCGGGCTCGCCTGCCGAGATCAATCTCAGGAGCCGCGACATCGCCAATATGGGGTTCGCGACGCGGGCCAACGTGCCGGTAATCCTGGTCGGCGACATCGATCGCGGCGGTGTCATCGCTTCGGTCGCGGGCACCCATCTCATCCTGCCGGAGCAGGACCGGCGCATGATCGCCGGCTACATTATCAACAAGTTCCGCGGCGATGTCTCTTTGTTCGACGACGGCATCAAGGCAATCGAAAAGTTCACCGGCTGGCGCTRCTTCGGCGTGGTGCCTTGGCTGAAGGCGGCCGGTCGGCTGCCGTCCGAGGATTCCGTCGTGCTCGAACGCCTCGCTTCCGGCGGGAAAAGGGCGCTGAAGGTGGCGGTGCCGATGCTGGCGCGCATCGCCAATTTCGATGACTTCGATCCGCTGAAAGCCGAGCCGCAGGTCGAGGTGGTGTTCGTGCCGCCGGGCCAGAGGCTGCCGGAAGATGCCGGGCTTGTCGTCATCCCCGGCTCCAAATCGACCATCGGCGATCTCATCAAATTCCGTGAGAATGGCTGGGACCGCGATCTTCTTGCCCACCGCAAGCGTGGCGGCCATGTCGTCGGCATCTGCGGCGGCTACCAGATGCTCGGCCGCATGGTGCGCGATCCCGACGGCATCGAAGGCAGCGTGAGAGAGGCCGAGGGCCTCGGCCTGCTCGACACCGAAACGGTGATGGAGCCGGAAAAGACCGTGCGCAATTCAAATGCGCATTCGGTGCAGTTCGGCCTGCCGCTCGAGGGCTATGAGATCCATCTCGGCCGCACCACCGGTCCGGATACGGCGCGGCCCTCGACGATCCTCAACGGCGTCGAGGACGGCGCGACCTCCGCCGACGGCAAGGTGATCGGCACCTATCTGCACGGGTTGTTTTCCGCCGATGCTTTTCGYGCCGCCTATCTTGAGAGCCTTGGCGTCAAAGGAGGCGGCATCGACTACCGTGCGGACGTCGAGAGGGCGCTGGACGAGGTCGCGGCCGAGATGGAGCGGCATCTCGACTGTGACGCCATCTTTGCCGTCGCGCGCTGAGGCTCACRCCTTCTCACCCGCCTTCGGCCAATAGGTGCCGAAGGACCAGACATTGCCTTCGGGGTCGAGGCAGATGAACTCGCGGCTGCCATAGTCGCGGTCGACCAGTTCCTGGAGGATTTTCGCGCCGGCCTTCCTGGCGCGCGCATAGGCGGCATCGGCATCATCGACGGCGATATAGATCGACTTGCCGCCGCCTTCGCCTGGCTCGCCGACCATCTTGCCGTAATCGTCGTCGCGCGCCGTGCCCAGCATGATCATCGAGGAGCCGAAGGTCAGCTCGGCGTGGTGGACGATGTCGCCGTCACCATAGCGGGCGCGGACCTCGAAGCCAAAGGCTTCGCAGAGCCAATCGATCATCTTGGCGGCGTTCCGGTAACGTAGGGCTGGATAGAGACGGGGTGCTTCGGTTGACGAGGGCATGACGATCTCCTTGTTCGCGTCGATGAGCCCAATTTCGACCAAGGCTGTTCCGGCGTCTTGAAGAAATGTTACCTCGGCTCAGGCCTACATCAACGCGGCGAGTCCGGTGGGCGTTTCGCCGGCAAGCTGGCGGAATTCGCGCACCAGATGCGCCTGGTCGGCATAACCGCAATCGGCGGCGATGCCGGCCCAGTCGTCGTCCTGTCGCTTCGACAGCGACAGCGCTCGGTTGAAGCGTACGATGCGCGATAAGGTCTTCGGGGCGATGCCGATCGCGTCGGTGAATTTGGCCGCAAGGTGCTTGCGGCTCCAGCCGATCTCGCCGGCGAGCACGGAAATCCGGGTACGGCCGCCCGATGCGATGACCGTCCTGTAGGCCCAGGCGACTTCGGGCGAAAGGGCATTCGCTTCCACAAGGCGGCCGGCGATATAGTTCTCGGCTATGTCGAAGCGCGTACCCCAATCTGGCGCGTCGCCGAGCCGTTCGCGCAGCGCGATGCCGTCAAAGCCCAGCGCATCGTCCAGCCCGACCATTCGGTCCCGCAGCTCGCTCATCGGCAGGCCGAAGAAGCGCCTGGCGCCAAGTGGTGTGAAATTGACCTGGACGCAGCAGGCGCCGCCGAACGATTCGATCATGACCGGCCCCGCATAGAGGCCGGCAGCGAAGCTGGCGTAGCGGTCATTGTCGCCGGGCGTGTGGCCGAGCCCGATGGCGAAGGCCTCGGCGAAGCTGATCACCAGCGGCACAGTCAGCGAAGCGTATTCGACGATGCGGAAATGACCGGGGCAGGTCTCGCGATAGCCGCAGATATCCGTGACGATCCCTGCGAGCGAGGCAGAGGGCTTGCGCCGCACCATCTCGAAATGCAGGGCGGGAGAGCGGTTATCCTGGCGATGACGCTCTGGCTCGTCGGACATGGCGCAAGCCTATCAGACCGCGTCCTCAAATCAAAAGCGCCCGGCAGGGCCGGGCGCTCCGAGTTGCCTGAGATTGCTGATTTACCTTGGCTCAGGCCCCGCGCATCAAACAGCCGGCGGCGAGCACGATATAGGCGATGAGCATGATCCAAACGGACGCGAGCGGAATGAACGCAAGCAGACCAAAAGCGGCAAGAAGACCGATGATGGCGATGACCAACGAAATGATGAACACAAGCTGGGTGGGTGCACTGAGATTCATGTCTAGTCCCTCCAACATGATTCGCGCGCGCTTATTCTACCAGTGGTGCGGTCACTTACCAATTAGCTGGCGCAAGGGATTGTCCGGGTCGGCCAGCAGCTTCGCGGCTAGCGCCAGGCAGGCGACCACGAGTAGCGGCTTGATCAGCCTGGCGCCGATGCGGATGGCAAGGCTCGCGCCGACGCGGGCGCCGATGAACTGCGCCACGCCCATCATCAGGCCGATCTTCCAATCGATGACGCCGACAGCGGCGAAGACGACGAAGCCGCCGATGTTGGAAGCGAAGTTGAGCAGCTTGGTGTGCGCCGTCGCCTTGAGCACGCCGTAGCCGGCAAGCGTGACGAAGGCGAGCATGTAGAAGGAGCCGGCGCCAGGGCCGAAGACGCCGTCATAGAAGCCGACCAGCGGCGGGATGATCAGCCCGAATAGGAAAGGCGACAGCCGTTCGGCGCGGTCGACATCGTCCATATTCGGTTTCAGCGCGAAATAGAGCGCGATGGCGATCAGGAGCAGCGGCAGGATGGCGCGCAGGAAATCGCCGGGGACGACGGTCGCCAGCAAGGCGCCAACCGCGCCGCCGACAAGCGCCAGCAGCGCCGACGGCAGCTGGCGGCGCAGGTCGACCTGGCCGTTGGCGGCATAGTGGATGGTGGCCGAGCCGGAGCCGAACATGCCCTGCAGTTTGTTGGTGCCGAGCGCCGCGACCGGCGAGAAGCCGGCGAGCAGCAGCGCCGGGATCGTGATCAGCCCGCCGCCGCCGGCGATCGAGTCGACAAAACCCGCCGCGAAAGCGGCGGCGACGAGGATGAGAACGGTCTGCAGGGTAAGGTCGATCATTGAGGGAAAGGCACAGAGGAAGGAAGCCGCAGCTTCCATCACGCTCGCCCCGTTTGCGCAAGAGCGATTCCGAGCTAACAATCTAGACGGAATCGCAAAGGGGAGCTTGGTGGCGATGGCGCTGCTCGACCAGATACGTTCGATCTTCGACGGTGACCCGGGCGTGCGCAAGGTGGCGGACGATCCTGTGCTGTCGGCGGAGCTTCTGATGCTGTTTCGCATGATCCTGGCCGACGGCTCGGTCTCGGAGAGCGAGATGGCCGTCTTCCGACGCATCTGCAAGGAAGCCTTCGGCATTCCGGAAAGCAGCATCGACAGCGTCATCGAATATCTCAACGACTATGGCTACGAGACCAACGGCTCGCAGGCGATCGCGCTGTTCCGCGACCTTGACGTCGAGCGCCGAAAGCTGCTCGCGCGCCATATGGCCGAGATCGCCAAGGCCGATGCCAGGCTGGCGGAGAGCGAGGTGAAGCTGCTGCGCCGCACGCTCGACCTGCTCGACATCAGCCCGGTCGATCTGGTTAAGCCGGAGAGCTGAAGCAATTCCAGGAAAAGTGCGAAGCGGTTTTCCGTCCGGAATTGCGTCAAACAAAAGGCTGTTCGTCTACCCCTGTTCCTGCATTTTGCGCGCGATCGCGCGGTGCAGGTCGGGTGCGGCCGCGACCAGTGCCTGCGCGGCTTCCGAGCGCGGATGATCGAGCACGTCGGCGGCCCGGCCGCGCTCGACGATCCTGCCTTCATGCATGACCAGCACCTCGTCCGCCATGGCGCGGGCGACCGTCAGGTCGTGGGTGATGAAGAGGTAGGCGATGCCGAGCTTCTGGTTGAGCTCGGCGAAGAGGTCGAGGATCTGGGCGCGGATGGAGACGTCCAGCGCCGAGACCGGCTCGTCTGCGACCACCAGCTTCGGGCGGGTGATGATGGCCCGCGCGATCGACAGGCGCTGGCGCTGGCCGCCCGAGAACTCATGCGGATATTTGTCCATGTCGCGCGGGCCGAGCCCGACTTCGTGCAGCGCATTCGCGACCATCTCGCGACGCTCGGCCTTTGCCGGCTGCTTTTCCAGAAGATGCAGCGGCTCGGCCACCAGCTTCTCCACCTTCTGGCGCGGATCGAAGGAGCCGTAAGGGTCCTGGAACACCACCTGCATGTCGCGCCGGGCCGGCCTCAGCGCCTGTTCCGGCTTGCCTGTGATGGGCTCGCCGCGAAAGCGGATCGTGCCCGCCGTCGGCTTGTCCAGGGCGAGGATCATGCGGGCAAGCGTGGACTTGCCGCAACCCGAGCGGCCGACCAGCGCCACCGATTGCGCGGGCTCGATGGTGAGCGAGACATCGTTGACGGCGCGAATCGGCTCTGTCGGCCGCAACAGCGATATGCGCCGCCCCGGATACACCCGGCCGACGCCCTCGACGTCGAGCAAGGGCTTCGCCGACCCGGCAAGGTGCGGTTTCGGCCGCGCCGGCACGTGCATGGAGGCCAACGCCAGCTCGCGCGTGTAGGGATGTTGTTGCTCCGACAGCGTGCGCGCGGTTTCGCCAGCCTCCGTCACCTCGCCACGGCGCAGGATGGTCAGGCGATCAGCCATCTCGGTCACGACCGCCAGGTCGTGCGAGATGAGCAACAGGCCCATGCGGTTCTCACGCACCAGATCACGCAGCAAGTCGAGGATCTGGGCCTGCAGCACCACGTCGAGCGCCGTCGTCGGCTCATCGGCGATCAGGAGCTTCGGTTTCAGCGCGCAGGCGATGGCTATGACAACGCGCTGGCGCTGGCCGCCCGACAGTTCGTGCGGGTAGCGCGACAGCGGGAATTTGGCCTCCGGCAGCCCGACGCGGTCGAGGATTTTTCGTGTGCGCTCTTCCGCCTCGGCGCGGCCCGCCTTGGTGTGCCAGCGGATACCTTCGGCGACCTGCTCGCCGATGGTCTTGACTGGATTGAGCGCCGTCATCGGCTCCTGGAAGACCATGCCGATATCGTCGCCGCGCAAGGCGCACATCTGGTCTTCGGTCGCGCCGAGGATGTCGATGCCGTCGAAGGCGACGCGGCCCTCAGTGCGCGCCAGATGCGGCAAAAGCCGCATGATCGTCAGCGCCGTCATCGACTTGCCGGAGCCGGATTCGCCGACCAGACCGACCACCTCGCCGGGTGCGACGGTCAGGTCGACGCCTTTGAGGATCGGCGTGGCGCCGATCGCCAGCGACAGGTTCTCGATCTCGAGCAGGCTCATCGGCGCCGCCGCGATTTCGGATCGAGGATGTCGGCGAGGCCGTCGCCGAGCAGGTTCAGCCCAAGCACGGTGATGACGATGGCCATGCCGGGAAAGATCGCCATCCAGGGCGCGGTCACCATGCGTGTCTGCGCGTCGAACAGCATGCGGCCCCAGCTCGGCATCGGCGGTTGGGCGCCGAGGCCGACATAGGAAAGCCCGGCCTCGGCAAGGATGCCCAGCGCGAACTGGATCGTGCCCTGGACGAGCAGCAGCGTCGCGATGTTGGGCAATATGTGCTCGATGCTGATCCGCGTCATGCCCTTGCCGGCGGCGCGCGCGGCGAGGATGAATTCGCGCGGCCAGATGGCTAAAGCGCCGGCCCGCGCCACACGGGCGAAGACCGGGATGTTGAAGATGCCGATGGCGATGATGGCGTTGACGGCGCCCGGGCCGAAGATGGCGGTGATCATGATCGCCGAAAGCAAGGCCGGGAAGGCGAAGACGAGATCGTTGACGCGCATCAGCGCCTCGTCGGCCAGTCCGCCGCGCGCCGCCGCGAAGGCGCCGAGCGGGACGCCTATGCCCATGCCGATGCCGACGGCGACCAGCGCCACCGCAATCGAATTGCGGGCGCCGACCATGACCATCGACAGGATGTCGCGGCCGAAATGATCGGTGCCGAACCAGTGCGCCGCCGAGGGCGCCTGCGTCTTGTCGGCGATCACCAGCTTGGTGACGTCGTACGGCGTCCAGACGAAGGACAGCAGCGCCATGGCCACGATCAGCAGCGTGATGGCCAGACCGATCAGGAAGGAGCGGTTGCCGAAGGCCTTGGCCAGCACGCCGGCGATGGTTTCCTTGGGGAGGTCGATGCGCATGGTCATTGCCGGCCCCTGAGGCGCGGGTCGACGATAGCGTAGGAGAAATCGACGAGGAGGTTGATGAGGATCACGGCGGCGACCAGCAGCATGACGATGCTTTCGACCACGATCAGGTCGCGCTGGGTGATGGCCTGGAAGATCAGCCGGCCGAGGCCCGGCAAATAGAAGACATTCTCGATGATGATGGTGCCCGCAAGCAGGAAGGCGAATTGCAGGCCGAGGATGGTGAGCACCGGGATCATGGCGTTGCGCAGCGCGTGGCGCCACAGCACGGCGCGGTAGGGCAGGCCCTTGGCGCGCGCGGTGCGGATATAGTCTTCGTTGAGCACCTCGATCAGCGCCGAGCGGGCGACGCGCGCCAGGATCGCCGCCTGCGGCAACGCGAGAGCGATGGCCGGCAAGATCAGGGATTTCAACGCCGCCCAGATACCGGCGCCCCAGCCCGGAAAGCCGCCGGCCGGCACCAGATGCAGCCAGACGGCAAAGAGATAGATCAGCATCAGCGCGAACCAGAAATTCGGCACGGCGACGCCGAGCTGGGCCGCGCCCATCGCCAGCGTGTCGCCGGCACGGCCCTGGCGGCTGGCCGAGAATACGCCGACCGGAATGGCGATGATGGTCGAGAGCGCCAGCGCGATCAGCGCCAGGGGCAGGGAGACGGCAATGCGTTCGCGCACCAGGTCGATGACAGGCACCGAATAGGTGTAGGAGCGGCCGAAATCGAGGCTGAGCAAGCCGCCCGCCCAGTGCAGGTAGCGCAGCGCCAGCGGCGCGTTCAGCCCCATCTGGTCGCGCAGCACTTCAACCTGGTCGGCGCTGGCATTCATGCCCAGCATCAGGCGCGCCGGATCGCCGGGCAGGATTTCCATGACCGCGAACACCACCATCGAGGCCAGCACCAGGGTGAGGGCCGCGATGATCAGGCGTTTCAGGAGATAGGCGGTCATGGGAAGCGATCGGGCGATCGCGCCAGGCTCAATCCGTCCACTTCACCTTGGTCAGATCATCCGCCTCGATCGGCCAGTTCGTCCACATGCCCTGCAGCTTGGCGTCCCAGACGCCGATCTTCGGCAGCTCGAACAGGTAGACGGCGGGCACGTCGTGCGCGAGAATCTTCTGCGCCTCGCCCAGCAGCTCCAGCCTCTTGTCCTTGTCGACCGTGGTGCCGAGCTCCTTGATGACATCGTTGAACTTCGGATTGTCGTACTGGAAATAGTAGCCGGGCCGCGAATAGATATCGATGTCGTTTGGCTCGACATGGGAAACGATCGTCAGGTCGTAGTCCTTGTTGGTGAAGACCTGGCTCAGCCACTCCGCCCACTCGACCGGAATGATCTGCAGATTGACTCCGATCTCCTTCAGCTGGGACTGAATAACCTGGCCGCCGTCGCGTGCGTAGGGCACGGGCGGCAGCTTGATCGTGGCCGAAAAGCCGTTCTCCAGTCCCGCTTCCTTCAGATACGCCTTGGCCTTGGCGATGTCGTGCGGATAGACGCCGGTGAGATCGACATAGCCCGCGTCGCCTGGCGAAAAATGCGAGCCGATCGGCTTTCCAAGACCGTTCGAGGCGGCCGCGATGATGGCATTGCGATCGATCGCCGAGGCGAGCGCCTGGCRCACCGCGAGCTTGTCGAAGGGTGGCTTCTTGTTGTTGATCGACAGGATCGTCTCGCCCTCGGTCGYGCCGATCACGACGCTGAAGCGCGGATCGGACTGGACCTGCGCGAGCGCGTCCTGTGCCGGCATGTTGGCGAAAGCCTGGATGTCGCCCGAGAGCAATGCGGGGAYAGCCGCGGYGGCGTCGGGCACGATGYGGAATGTCGCYTTGTCGAGCGCGGCAGGCGTACCCCAGTAGTCCGGGTTCTTGACCAGCGTGATCTCGGAACCCTTGGCCCAGTGATCGAGCTTGAATGGACCGGTGCCGATCGGCTTGTCCTTGTTGCCGTCGGCCGAACCCTTCGCCACGATCACCGCCGCAACCTGGCCCATGTCGTAAAGGAAACCGCCCTGCGGCCCGTCGAGAGTGACCTTGACGGTTGCCGGGTCGACCGCCGCGACGTCGGTGATGTGGGCAAAGAGCTGCTTTTGCGGATTGAGCGAATCCTTGGCGCGCGCCCGGTCCAGCGAGAATTTCACGTCGCCGGCGCTGAAGGCCGAGCCATCGTGGAACTTCACGCCGGAATGCAGCTTGAACGTGTAGACCTTGCCGTCGTCGGAGACGGCCCAGCTCTCGGCGAGAGCGGGTTGAACCTGGCCGTTGTCGTCGATGCGCGTCAGCCCTTCGAAGACGTTGGCATAGGTGACTTCGCCGATGGCCGCGGCCGCGCCGGCGGTCGGATCGAGATGCGGCGRCTCGAGCACGATCCCGAGCGTGAGATCGGTGCGCGCGGCAAAGGCCGACGTGGCGGCGGCAAGCGACAGCACAGCCGCGGCCAGGATGGTCTTCCACAGTTTCATCGCTGAACTCCCATTGCTCAAACGTGCTCAAGCTGGCGGATAGAAGCGTGATTTCGCTCGCGAGTAAATTGCGTTTCGTGCTGCCCAGCGGCGCCAGGCGGAATGTTTTTGCGTATCAGCCGGTCGTGCCGCGCAAGAGCACGTTGAGGCCGATCGCCATCACCTTGGCCGATTCCACCATGTCGGCGATGCCCACCCATTCGTCCGGCCTATGCGCAAGGTCGAGAATGCCCGGGCCATAGGCGATGCAGTCATAGAGATGGCCGAGGCGCGCGACATGCTTCTGGTCATAGGTGCCGGGCGAGATCACATAGTCGGGCTCGCGGTCGAACACCTCCATGATGCCTTTGGCGACAGCCTTCACCACCGGCGCGTCGCGCTCGGTCATCAGCGGCAGCACCTCCATCAGGTCGCGGATCTCGTAGTCGAATTTCCTGCGCTCGCGCTTCAGCCRCTCGAGGATGCCGGTGACTTCGCCTTTCACGGTGGCGATGTCCTCTTCCAGCAGGAAGCGCCGGTCGATGGTGAGCCGGCAGGAATCCGGCACGTTGGGCGAGGGGAGGCCCGGCCGGAAATCCTCCGTCTGGCCGCCATGGATGGAATTGATGTTCATGGTCGAGCGTCGGGCGCCTTCCGGCACCACGGGCATGCGCGTCATCTTGCGGTCGAGCGCCGGGAACAATTCCTCCTCGAAGGCCTGCAGGACGGCGCCCATATGGCGCACCGCATTGTCGCCGAGGAACGGCATCGAGCCATGCGCGATCTCGCCCTTGGTCTCGATCTCGGCCCACCAGACGCCGCGATGGCCAAGGCAGATGCGATCCTTGTTCAACGGCTCGGGGATGATGACGTGGTCGACCTTCGGCTTGGAGAAATAGCCGAGCCTGGCCAGATGGGCGACGCCGCCGAAACCGCCCGATTCCTCGTCCGCCGTGCCCGATATCTCGATGGCGCCGGGAAAGTCGGGATGGGTGCGCATGAAGGCTTCGACGGCGATGACCGAAGCGGCCAGGCCGCCCTTCATGTCGCAGGCGCCGCGGCCATAGACCCTGCCGTCCTTCACCACGCCGGCAAAGGGATCGACGGTCCAGCCGTCGCCGGCCTCGACCACGTCGATATGCGAGTTGAAATGCACGCAGGGGCCGGGCGAGCGGCCATCGAAGCGGGCGACGACGTTGACGCGCGGATAGCGGTCGCTATCGCCTGGCGCGCCTTCGGCACGGATGAATTCGGTTTCGAAGCCGAGTTTCTTCAGGCGGGCGCCAAGAAACTCGGCGCATGGCCGGTAGGCCTCGCCTGGCGGGTTGACGGTTGGGAAGCGGATCAGGTCCGCGGTCAGCGCAACGAGGTCGTCGGTCCGGTCCTCGACCGCCTTGAGAAGTCGTTCATCCATGCGGCGGATTGAAGAAGGAACGCAGCACTTTTGCAAGCAAGCAGTCGCTCATTGCCACTCGACGATCCGGGCATGGCCCAACGCCCCTGCCTAAACTCCAGAGGGTGCGTGTCGCGGCGGCAACTATACCGGGAAAATCGTTCAAATTCACCGCATCGGATTGGCGGATTCGTCAACGAGTGTGTGGTACTTAACGCACCTGCCGGCAAAAAGATGGAAAACCGCGTGGATGGCAGGGGGCAATCAAAGGGGTTTGATCGCATGAAAAAGTTCGTTCTCATGGCAACCGTGCTGGCAACCGCGTTGTTCGGCACGTCCATCGCAAGCCGGGCGGCAACGCTGGTCGCCAACATCGACGTCTCGTCGCAGACCATGACCGTCAGCAAATACGGCCAGGTGGTCTATCGCTGGAGCGTGTCGACCGCGCGCAAGGGCTACTTCACGCCGCGCGGCAGCTACCGGCCGCAATGGACCGCCCGGATGTGGTATTCGCGCAAGTACGACAACTCGCCGATGCCCTATTCGGTGTTCTTCCATGGCGGCTACGCTATTCACGGCACCGGGTCGGTGAGAAATCTCGGGCGCCCGGCCTCGCATGGCTGCGTGCGCCTGCACCCGGCCAATGCGGCGACCTTCTACACGATGGTGAAGGAAGTCGGCTTCGGCAACACGCGGATCGTCGTCACCAACTGAAAGCCGATTACTGGCCGGCTGCCGCCTTCGCCTTTGCGCGCTTGCGGCGGCGGCCGCTGATTTCCCAGCGCTTGTGGAACCACATCCACTGTCCGGGATCTTCGCGCACCCAGCGCTCGACCACGTCGGTGAGAAGCTGGGTGGCGGCATCAACGTCGACGCTGCCGTCGCTGGTGCGCGGCAGGGTCAGCTTGTCCTCGATTTCCAGGCGGAAGCGGTTGCCCGGCAGCCTGACGCAGCGGGCGGGGTAGACATCGCAGTCATAGTGACGGGCGAGCATGCCAAGCATCGGATTGGTCTGGCATGGACGGCCGAAGAAAGTCGTCTCCACGCCGCCCGAGAATTTCTGATCGACCAGCACGCCGATATTGCCGCCCTTTTCCAGGATGGCGGCAAGGGCGAACGACGCTCCGGCGGCGGAGGGCAGCAGGGCGCCCATCGAGGAGCGGCGCGTGGAGTGGATGTAGTCGGCGAGGTAAGGATTGTTCGGCGGGCGGAACAGCGCCGTGATGTTCATGCCGAACGTGGCGGCGGCCACCGGCAGCAACTCGAAATTGCCGAGATGGCCGGTGAACAGGATATGCGGCTTCTTTTCGCCGGCGATCTCGACGAAATGCTCGATACCGCGAACCTCGACCCGCCCCGGCTTCGAAGCGTCCGGGTCGAAGTCGAACAGCGCGTCGAGGAAGATATATTCGGCCGCGAGACGGGCCATGTTGCCCCACATGTCGCGCGCGATGGCCTCGATCTCGGCGTCGCTCTTCTGCGGATAGGCAAGGCGCAGATTGTTGACCGCCACGCGGTGGCGCCCGACCAGCGGACCGACCCGGCGGGCGGCGCGGTCGGCAAAGTTGAGCGCGCTGTCCGGCGGCAACAGGCGTAGCAGCGAGAGCAACACGATGGCGAGCCTGGCGACCAGCCAGTGCTCCATCTGGCGCAGCCGCCGGCCGTAGCGGAACATGAAGTCCCGGCGGGCTTTCCTGAGCGCGTTGCCGACCATCCGCCTTTCCTGGAATTGCTTTAGGAAACGCGCAGGATGATCTTGCCGAAGACGTCGCGGCCTTCCATGCGCTTCAGCGCCGCATCGATGTCGTCGAAGCCCACCTCCGTATCGATGACGGGGGCGACGAGGCCGGCGGCCATCTTCTGCATGGCGTTGGCCATGTTCTCCATGCGGCAGCCGAAGGAGCCTAGCAGCTTCAGCTGCTGCTGGAAGAGCTGCATGAGGTTGACCTGCGTCGACACGCCGGAGGTCGAGCCGCAGGTGACGAGGCGCCCGCCGCGCTTCAGGGACAACATCGAGCCGGCGAAGGTGTCGGCGCCGACATGTTCGAACACGACGTCGACGCCCTTCTTCTTCGTCAGCTTGCGCACGACGCCTTCGAAACGGTCCTCGCGGTAGTTGATGACGTGGTCGGCGCCAAGCGCCTTGGCCTTGTCGATCTTGTCGTTGGAGCCGACCGTGGTGATCACCGTGCAACCCATCCTCTTGGCGAGTTGAATAGCGGCGGTGCCGATGCCGGAACCGCCGGCATGGACAAGGATGGTTTCGCCGGGTTCCAGTCTGGCATTGTCGAACAGCATGTGCTCGACGGTGCCGAAGGTGACAGGAGCGACCGCGGCGCCGATTTCCGTGACGCCGGGGGGAGCGGGCACCAGGAGGCGGGCCGGCAGGTTGATCTTTTCCTGCGCAAAGCCGTCAAGATGGAAGCCGTGGACCCCGGAAACGTGCTCGCAGAGATTATCGCGGCCTTCGCGGCAGGCGCGGCACAACCCGCAGGTGCGCGCGCCGTAGATCGACACCAACTGTCCCGGCAGCAGGTTGGAGACGCCGGGGCCGACCGCCTCGACCTCGCCGGCAGCCTCGGCGCCGACGACCAGCGGCAGCTTGCGCTTGGCGAAGGCCATGCCACGCCAGCCCCAGACGTCGATATGGTTGAGCGCCACCGCCTTGATGCGGAGCGTCACTTCGCCCAGTGAAGGCGGCGGGGGAGGCGTCAGGTCCACCGTTTCGAGACGGCGGTCCTCGATAAGTTGCAATGCGCGCATGTGGCCTGTCGGTTCAGTCTGGCTGAAAAAGTCCGCTTAGACCGGTTCCCGCGCCATGACAAGGCAAGTGTTCTGACCGCCGAAGCCGAAGGAATTCGACAAGACCGTGCCGACTTCGGCGTTGCGCTTCTTGTTCGGCACCACGTCGAGGACAATAGCCGGATCGGGATTGTCGTAATTGATGGTCGGCGGGATGACGCTCTCGCGCATGGTCATCAGCGAGAACGCGGCCTCGACCGCGCCGGCGGCGGACAGCGTGTGGCCGATCATCGACTTGTTCGAAGAGATCGGCATCGAGCCGACCCGCTCGCCGAACACCGTCGACAGCGACAGGTGCTCCATCTTGTCGTTTTCCGGCGTCGAGGTGCCGTGCGCGTTGACATAGTCGATCTCGTCTTCGCTGAGGCCCGCATCGGCAAGGGCAGCGCGCACCGTGGCGATCGCCGGCGAAGCATCGGGCTTGGAGCGGGTTCGGTGGAAGTCGTCGGCGCGCTCGCCGCAGCCGCGCATGATGCCGAGGATGGTCGCGCCGCGGGCAAGGGCGGCCTCCAGCGATTCCAGCACCAGCGCGCCGGAGCCTTCGGCCAGGACAAAGCCGTCGCGGTCCTTGGAGAAGGGTTTTGACGCTTTCTCGGGGATGTCGTTATGGGTGGAGAGCGCCGACAGCAGCGAGAAGCGGATCAGCGCCTCGGCGGTGGCCGAGCCGTCGGCGCCGATCGACAGCGCCTTGTCGCACTCGCCGCGCCGGATCGCCTCGACGCCGAGCTGGATGGCAGTGGCGCCCGAGGCGCAGGCGGTGGATAAAGTGATCGGCAGGCCGCGCGTGCCGAAGCGGTCGGCCAGCTGGTCGGCGATCGAGCCGAACTGCGTGGTCTCGAAGATGTCGAGCTCCTTCAGCCCGCGCGCCACTCGCAGCAGCCTTTCGGCGCCGCCGTCATTCTTGTCGGAATTATAGAGCGAGAAACGGTCGGCCCAGTCGAGCTCGACCGGCGGCGAAGCCAGGAACAGCGGGCCGGCGAAATCGCCGGAATCGAGGCCAGCTTCCGAGACGGCCTCCTGGGCCGCCGTCTCGGCCAGTTCGTAAGTGAGGTGGCTGGCGCCCTTCGAGCTCGAGGGCAGGAAGTCGACCATGCCGGAAATGCGGGTGTTGAGGTGGTCGACGGGAAAGCGGGTGATCGGATGGATGCCGGATTTGCCCGAGGTCAGCGCCGCCCAATTGTCCTTTTTGCCGACACCCAGCGACGTCACCACGCCGATGCCGGTCACCGCGACAATCGGCCGACCCATGTGATCGCGAAGATTGGCCATGTTCTATTGCCTCGTTCTAGAGCGGTTCAGCGGTTCGTTTCATAGAATCACCAAGCCGCTCTAACTCTTTGTTTTCACGCAATCCGGACGGAAAACCGCTACGCGCCTTCCTGGAATTGCTCTAAGCGGCCTTGATCAGCCCCAGACCCTCGAATTGGTGATAGCCGATCGCGGTTGCAAGGACGGAATTGGGGGCGCCTCCGAATGGGCGCTCCGCCGTGGCATCGAAGACAGGATAGCCGGCCCCACGGTCCACGGCCATTGCCGCGAGCGCAACCGCAAAGGGGAATTGCGCTTCCTTCATATGGCCGGTCAGCGTCGAGAAGGCGCGCACGGCCAAAGCCGGGTTGGCGTCGAGCACCGCTTTTTCGGCCGCGGTTGCGACGTGCGCGCCGGAGGCGGYGGAAATCGTCAGCAGGTCGCCATCGGGAAGGTGGGCCTGCTTCAACAGCGCGGCAATCCCTGCATTCAACTCGCCTTGCCGGCGCCTGGCGCGGCCGGAGACAACAGGGCCAAGCTCGGCGTAGATCTTGCGGCCGCGTTTTTTTGCGTGCTCGCGCTGTTCGAGCACGAGGAAGGCGCTGCCCGAGCCCGTTACCACGCCGCCGCCTTCGGAGCCCTGGCGCTGCCAGACCGGCTTCCAAGGCCCGCGATGCAGGTAGCCGGCAAGCTCGTAGCCGAGCAGCATGTCGGAATGCTCGGTCTGGAAGGCGCCGCCGACCAGAACATGGGTCGACTGTCCCGAACGGATGCGGGCGGCCGCCGTCTCGACGGCCGAAACGCCGGCACCTTCCTCGCCCATGAAGGTGCGGGAGGAACCGGTGACCTTGTGGACAATGGAGATGTTGCCGGCGAGCAGGTTGGAGAGCTGGGCAAGGAACAAAGTCGGCCGCAGTTCCGTGGTCAGCTTCTCGTTGAGCAGCACGTCGCGGTCGTTGCGGCTCTCGGAGGCCGCAAGGATCGCGGCGTCGACGGCCTCGTCGCGCTCGCCGCCACCGGCCGCCACCACCATGTCCATCGTGGTGCAGAGCTCGTCGTTGCCCTTGATGCCGGCATCGTCCAACGCGAGGCCCGCGGCATAGGTGCCGAGCCGCTGCCAGGTCTCCATCTGGCGCTGGTCGCCGCGCTTGGCGATCTGCAGGTTCCAGTCGATCTCGGGCAGGGGATGGATGGTATAGGGCGCGAAGCGTGCCGCATCGAGCACCGGCTGGAACCCAGGCTGCGTCAGCTTCTGCCAATGCGCGTCGGGGCCTTCTCCCAATGAGGAGATAAGGCCGATGCCGGTGATGACGACGTCGTGAGAACTCATGGGTGCCTGTTGCGGGGGCGGCTGTTGTGGGTCAGCTGGCAGGGCGCGTCAAGACCGCGCCCCAGCCGCTTCAGGCGGCCTTGGCCGCGACCAGCGCGTCGATCTTGGCGCACAGGTTCTTCATGACGAAGTAATCGTCGGTCGAAGCCTTGCCGTCATTGACTTCCTGCGTCCACTTCTCGAGCGGTACCTTGATGCCGAATTCCTTGTCGATGGCGAAGACGATGTCGAGGAAATCGAGGCTGTCGATGCCGAGATCGTCAATGGTGTGGCTCTCGGGCGTGATGGTGTCGATATCGATCTCGCTGGTGTCGGCAATGATCTTGGCGACTTTCTCGAACGTGGTGGACAAGGGCTCTTCCTTCGGGTTGCGGGCGGAATCTGTCCGCATCTTGCTTTGGGCGCTGTCTAATCGGTTTTTCCCGGCAGGAAAAGGCCTGATGCGCCGAGGGCAGATGAGTAGGGGCCAGGGAAACGCAAGAAGGGCCGCCGGTCTACCCGGCGGCCCTTCCCATTTTACGCGACGTCAGCTTTCGATGTCGATGCATGTCGTTGTCCCGAAGCCGGAACCGTTTTTGGGCGACATGCATCAGTCGCGGAGCTTGACCAGATCGTTGAGCAGCCCGCCCGTCCCGTTGTGGACGGTGAGCCGCTCGACCTTGCCGGCGATGGCTTCGAGAGCCTCGAGCTCCTTCAGCCGCAGCATCACCGGGTTCTCGGCCATCACCTTGGCCGTGTTGAGGAGCGAACGCGTGGCGTTCGTCTCCTCGCGGCGGCGGATGACGTTGGCCTCGGCCTGCTTCTCGGCCGAAACCACCTGGTTGAGGATCTCGCGCATGTCGCCCGGCAGGATCACATCCTTGAGAGCGATATCGCTGACCTCGACGCCGATCGCGGCCATGTCGTCGCGCACCTTGGCCGCCACGTCCTTGTCGACCGTCACCTTCTTGTCGAGGATCTGGTCGAGCGTGAGCGCGCCAAGCGTCTTGCGGAAGGCATACTGCAGGGCGCGGTAGAGGGCTTCCGAGAAGTCCTTCACCGTGCTCACCGCCGTCACCGGATCGACGACCCGGTATTCGGCGGCGATGTTGACGCGGATCGTCACGCGATCCCTGGTCAGCACTTCCTGCCCGGCGACATCGAGCGACTGGCGCTTGATGTCGACGACCTTCACCTGGACCATGCGCCCGACATTCCAGAAGGCGTGCACGCCCGCGGCAAGTGTGCGGGCAAAGACGCCGTCCACGAACAACAGCCCGACCTGACCGTCCACGACCGGATGCAGGAACACATGCTCCGTCTTCCGGGCCTGGCCGATCCGGCGCATCAGGGCCGGATCGACAGCCAGATCGGCCGCCGTGTCGACAGTCGTCACCTTCCACGGTCCGGCATCGGTCCAAAGCACGAGCTTGCGGTCCGGAGACAGAACAGCGTGGAGGGCGCCGTCGCGCTCGACGACGGCGATGTCCGTGCGCCCGGTGCGGACGACGGTGAAGTGACGCGCGGCCACATCCGGGAGCTTGTCGAACAACGCCTTCTCGTAAGCCGAAACGAATTCCGGGTTCTTCAGGTCGTGCCTGGAGATTTCCAGGTTTCCGCGCCGGTTGGCGAGCCAATGTTCGCCCGGCATCAGGATCGCCTGGATCTCGCCCTTGTAGAGGGCGACGGCACGTTCATTTTCCTTCACGAGGACGCGCTGGCGTCCAAGAAGCTTTTCGAGAATGGTCTTCATTGTCTTACTCCTGTCGGGCATGGCCCCATGCGAGGCGTCACGTCATGCGTCGATCATCCTTTTCGTTTCTCGTTTCGTCGTCGTACTTCATGTCCGGGCACGAATGATCCGGGGACCGGTGGCATCGATCCACGGCGGACCCTTGGGAGCGGATCGCGGGGCGGCGAAGCGGGCGCCGGAAGCCGAAGCTTCCTTTGCCGGCCGCGTCGCGCCTTGATCGTCACCGCGGGCCTGGCCGCGAGCCGATGGCGCAGGACGTCGCGGGCCGGCGAGGCCGAAGCCCTGTCGTCCGTGAAATCCTCGCATTCCGGTCCCCGGACCTTTGGATAACACCACCTGAAGGTGTCGGCTTATCAGGCCGTTGGAGAAGGAATCGAACCTTCGACAGTCAGATTAAAAATCTGATGCTCTACCCTCTGAGCTATCCGCGATGTGGATGAAGGGACTCGAACCCCCGACCTCCGGACCCAAATCCGGCGCTCTCACCTCTGAGCTACATCCGCAATCCCTATCCCCGAAACGGCGCCGTACACAGTGTGGCAGAGCCGGCTGCGCGGGCGGAGACGAAAGCTCCAACCGTTGTGCTCGCTTCGGTTTTCGTGACCGGGAGCGCGCCTATAGACCCTGCGACGGGTTGTCGCAAGCGGCATTGTCGCGACGGATTTGCGGCTTCTTCCAGGAGTTGTATTTCGGCAACACCGGTCGGCGCGACGCCTTAGAAAGTGACGCGACCGAGCACCTTGAGGGCGTCGCCTTCCGGTGCCACCACCACGGCCTCGCCCTCGCGCGGCGCTATGCCGGTGAGCGCCTCGATGTTTTCCAGATGCGTGACCAGCACCAGATTGTCGGAGCCGGAATAGCCGCGGATCTCCTTCATCACCGCTTCCATTTGCGCGGTCTTTTCGGCCGGGTCGGTCTTGAGCAGGTCGAGCGGCGCGAAGGGTTGCGGTTCGGATTCGAAAGCGATGCGGGCCGTGTCGAGGCAACGGCAATAGCGGCTGGAGAGCACGTGGTCGATCGGCGCCGCGCGCGCCGCGAAGAGTGCGCCGATGCGGCTTGCCTGCTGCTTGCCGCGCTCCGACAGGTTGAGCTGCGTCGCGCAATTGCCGATGTCGAAATTGGCCGGGTCGGTCGCCCCGGTGACAAAAGCGTGGCGAAGCAGCACGACATGGCCGCCGTCGCGCAGCAACGCCCAGCCGGCGTCGGTCGCGTGGGCAAGGCTCGGAACAGCCAGGAGAAAAAGCGCCAGAACAATTCGCAGCATCGGAAGTCCTTTGACGGCCCGGCGGGGGAAGGCCGTGAGGGCATATAGGGATCGCAAAGCGGACTGGAAAACAAGCAGAGGCGCCGGGGGGAGAGCGCGCGGCGCCAATTGCACGGCGATCAGGGCTCGCCTATCACGGGAGAAATGACCCTACCCAGAAAATGACTCCGCTTACCGAAACCGTCCTCTTCGTCTTCAGCCTCGTGGCGCTCGGCTATCTGGCCGGGCTCACCTTCTATCTGAAGCCGGCGAGCGGGGAGGGCATTTCCGAATTCGCCGTCAACGTGGCGATGCCGCTGCTGTTGTTCCAGACCATGGTCAAATCGGATTTCCACGGCGTCACGCCGTGGTCGCTATGGGGCGCCTATTTCGCGGCCGTGGCCATCACCTGGGCCGGGGGCCATCTGGTGATGACGCGCATCTTCGGGCGAGATGCCCGCGCCGGCATCGTCGGCGGCGTGTCGTCGGCCTATTCCAATGTCGTGCTGCTCGGCGCGCCCTTCATCCTCGGCATCTTCGGCGCCAGCGGCTTCGAGGTGCTGTCGCTGCTGGTCTCGGTGCACCTGCCGATCATGATGATGGCCTCGATCGTGCTGTTCGAGATGTTCGGGCGCGGCAGCGGCGAGACGGTCCATCCGCTGCGCGTCGTCAAAAGCTTCCTCAGGCGGCTGTTCATCAATCCGCTGATCATCGGCATCCTGGCGGGGCTCGCTTGGCGCCTTACCGGCTTGCCGCTGCCCGACCTCGTCGAGCGGCTGGTCGACACGCTGGCGGATACGGCCGGCCCGGTGGCGCTGTTCGCCATGGGGCTCAGCCTGCGCCGCTTCGGCATCTCCGGCAATATCCGGCCGGCGCTGGCGCTGTCGGGTCTGAAGCTGTTCCTGATGCCGGCGCTGGTGCTGGCTTTCGTGTGGCTGCTCGGCCTGCCGCCGCTGACGGCCAAGGTCGCGGTGGTGGTTGCTGCACTGCCTTCGGGCATCAATTCCTACCTGATCGCCGTCCAGTTCAACACCGGCCAAGCGCTGGCCTCGAACCAGATGACCCTTGCCACCGCCAGCGCGGTGGTGACCACGTCGTTCTGGCTGACGGTGGTGATCCACATCTTCGGCTAGAGGGGCCGAGCGCTCTCGCCTTTGTTGGCCCAACCCCTATATGCCATCTTGTGATTGCCTGCCCGCCTTTCCCTAGGTAAGAGCAATGCGCCGGCGTGCGGCTCTTGAGCACGCCTCAACGGATTTCCAGAAAAACGGCCCGATCAGCGCGCCGAACGGAGGCCAGACCATGCTTCAGAAAACCAGCCATTTCATGCGCCAGGCCAATCTCATCAATGGCGAATGGGTGCAGGCCGACAGCGGCCAGACCATCGATGTCAACAATCCGGCGACGGGCCTGAAGATCGGCACCGTGCCGAAGGCCGGCAAGGCCGAGACCCGCAGGGCCATCGAGGCTGCGGAGCAAGCCTTCAAGAGCTGGCGCAAGACCACCGCGCTCGAGCGCTCGAAGCTGCTGCGCAAGCTGCATGACGCGATGATGGACAATCAGGACGTGCTGGCCGAACTGCTCACCATCGAGCAGGGCAAGTCGCTCACCGAGTCCAAGGGCGAGATCGGCTCGGCAGCAAGCTATATCCTGTGGTTCGCCGAGGAAGGCCGCCGCGTCTATGGCGATATCGTGCCCTCGCCATGGGGCGACCGCCGTATCCTGGTGACCAAGGAGCCGGTCGGCGTCATCGCCGCCATCACGCCGTGGAACTTCCCGTCCTCCATGCTTGCCCGCAAGATCGRCCCGGCTTTGGCTGCCGGCTGCACCGCGGTGGTGAAGCCCGCCTCGCAGACGCCTTATTCGGGCCTCGCCTGGGGCGCGCTGGTGGAGGAAGTCGGCTTCCCGAAAGGTGTCGTCAATATCGTCACCGGTTCGGCCGGCGAGATCGGCGACGAGCTCTGCACCAATCCGCTGGTCAAGAAGATCACCTTCACCGGCTCGACCGAGGTCGGCAAGCTGCTCATCCAGAAGTCGGCCTCGACGGTCAAGAAAGTGTCGATGGAGCTCGGCGGCAACGCGCCGTTCCTGGTCTTCGACGACGCCGATGTAGACCGCGCGGTGGCCGGCGCCATCACCGCGAAATACCGTAATTCCGGCCAGACCTGCGTGTGCACCAACCGTTTCCTCGTCCAGGCCGGCATCTACGACAAGTTCGTCGAAAAGCTCGCCGCCGCCAGCAACAATCTGAAAGTCGGCTCGGGCCTCGAGGAAGGCGTCCAGCAGGGACCGCTGATCGACGAGAAGGCGGTCGAGAAGGTCGAGGAATTCATCGCCGACGCGACGTCGAAGGGCGGTAAGGTCGTCACCGGCGGCAAGCGCCATGCGCTGGGCGGCTCGTTCTTCCAGCCGACGGTGATCTCGAACGCCACGCCGAACATGCGCTTCATGAAGGAAGAGATCTTTGGGCCGATCGCGCCGGTGTTCAAGTTCGAGACCGAGGAAGAAGCGA
This sequence comes from Mesorhizobium sp. LCM 4577, assembly GCF_001854795.2. NCBI lineage: Bacteria > Pseudomonadati > Pseudomonadota > Alphaproteobacteria > Hyphomicrobiales > Phyllobacteriaceae > Mesorhizobium > Mesorhizobium sp. LCM 4577. The sequence goes on from NZ_MDDU01000046.1 coordinate 342,406, forward strand.
TCGCCTTGGCCAACGACACCGAGTTCGGCCTGGCGGCCTATTTCTACACCGGCGATCTCGGCCGCGCCTTCCGGGTGATGGAAGGCCTGAAATATGGCATGGTCGGCGTCAATGAAGGCCTGATCACCACGCCGGAGGCGCCGTTCGGCGGCGTCAAGGAATCCGGCCTCGGCCGCGAAGGCGGGCACCAGGGCATCGAGGACTATCTCGACACCAAATATGCCTGCTTCGGCGGCCTGGGGCTCTGATAATTGTCCATAGAGCAGGGCAGGCGAAACGCCTGCCCTTGCCGGACAAGACACAGCCGGCCTAAATCCAAGGATCGAGAACTGGCACTTCGAGCATGGCGATGAAAGACGGCGAGGTCTTCGGCACGACGCAGGCGGGCGAGCCGGTTCGCCGTTTCACCATCCGCGGCGGCGGCCTTACCGCCAACATCATCGGACTCGGCGCGATCGTCCAGGATCTCAGGCTCAGCGGCCATGATGCGCCGCTGGTGCTGGGCTACGACCGTTTCGAACCCTACGAGACCGACCGCGCCTTCTTCGGCGCCGTCGTCGGCCGCTTCGCCAACCGCATCGGCGGCGGCCGTTTCACCATCGCGGGCAAGCGCTACCAGACCGAGCGCAATTTTCTCGGCAAGCATACGCTGCATGGCGGCTCGGAAGGCTATTTCCACCGGCCATGGGCCGTCTCGCTGCACGGCCGCGATTTCGTGACGCTGACGCTGCACGACCCGGACGGCGCCATGGGCTTTCCCGGCGCGCTCGACGTCACCTGCACCTACCGGCTGAAGATACCCGGCACGCTCAGCATGGAGCTGACGGCGACCTGCGAGGAGCCGACGCTGTGCAACCTCGCGCAGCATTCCTACTTCAATCTCGACGATGGCGGGGCCGGCGACATCCTCGACCACCGGCTGATGCTCAACGCCGGCGCCTACACGCCCGTCGATGACGAGATGATCCCGACCGGCGTCGTGAAGCCCGTCGACGGCACGCCTTACGACTTCCGGCAGGCGCGGCCGCTGCGCATGGAAATGGAAGGCGAGCAGCTTCGCTACGACCTGAATTACTGCCTGGCGTCCAGCCGCGGGCCGCTGCACCAGGCGGCCTGGGTGCAGGGCGCCAATTCCGGCGTCGAGATGGAGGTCTGGACCACCGAGCCCGGACTGCAGCTCTACATCGGCCAGTATGTCGCGCCGACATCGCCGGGGCTCGAGGGCCGCCGCTACAAGGCGTTTTCGGGCCTTTGCCTCGAAGCGCAGACCTGGCCGGACGCACCGAACCGGCCCTATTTCCCGCAGGCCACGCTCTGGCCGGGACAGATCTATCATCAGGTGACCGAATATCGGTTCCGGCTGCCCTGAAGTTTGATGGTATTGAAGTGAGGTCTGCTTAAGCTTCGATATTGCTTAACTGTCGAAGGCGGGTCTCAACGTCTCAAACGGCGCCAGCGCGCCGCGAACCTGCACCACCGCGGCGGCGACTTTGTGCGCGCGGCGGGCGGCGTCGGCGGGCGCATGGCCGGCAAGCCGCGCGGCGAGGTAGCCGCCGTTGAAGGAATCGCCGGCACCCGTGGTGTCGACAGGCGTGGCTACATGCACCGCGTCGACGATTTGCGAAGCGCCGTTCAGCGCAATCAGGGCCGGCTGCTCGCCATTCTTGACCACGACTTCGCCAGTCAACTTGCCAAGGCGCTCCGCCGTTGCCTGCGGCGTCTGGTCCCCGAACAGCATCTGCTCGTCCGGGAAGGTCGGCAGCGCGATGTCGGTCACGGCGAGCGCCTCCAGGATCGCGGCCTGGGCCATCTCGCGGCTCGGCCACAGACGCGGGCGGTAGTTCGGGTCGAAGGCGACGAGCGAGCCGGCCTGGCGGGCCGCAACTATGGCCGTCAGCAAAGTTTTCCGCGCGGCCTCGTCCAGAATTGCCAGGGTGATTCCGGAAAAATAGACAAGCGCCTGGTTTTCAAGGCTGTTCGCCAAGGCTGCCGGATCGGAGGCGAGCTGGCGCGCGGCAGCGTCGCTTCGCCAGTAGGTGAAGGCGCGCTCGGCGCCGGTGAGCGTTATGGCGTAAAGGCCGGGGCGTGCGCCGGCGATGACCGGACTGTTGCCTATGCCGATGCCGTTCTGATCGAAGAAAGCGATCTGGTCGCGCGAGAAGGGGTCGTCGCCGAAGGCCGACACATAGGTCGCGGGCCGTTCCGGGCTCAAGGCGTGCAACGCCCAGAGCGTGTTGAAAGTGTCGCCGGCAAAGCTCATGCGCCAGTTCGAGCCGCTCTGGYCCGACAGTTCCAGCATGCATTCGCCGATCGACGCGATACCTTTGGCCATGCGGGCTATCCCTTCCTAAGATGTTGTTGCTGTAGCTTTTTGCGGCCGGCAGCGCCATGCTTGGCGAGCGGCGAATTTTGCGCCAGAAGCGATTTCCCACAGGCAGGGCGGGACGCGACAAGCGGCCCGCGACGTTAGCAGCCGAAGAGGAACGGGTTTGGCATCGATATGGCGTTACATTCTTGCGGGTCTCGGTCTGGCCGCCCTGCTGGTCGGCATTGTGGCCGCCGTCTATCTGACGTTGCCGCAATCGGCGTCCGGCCCGGATCTGTCGCGCTCGAAAAAGACGGCGAACGGCCTGTTCATCGCGAGCTTCGAGCCGGAGCGCGGCGTCGTCCGGCAGGGCGAGCTGCAGTCCTGGCTGCTGACGCTGAAGACCGCCGCCGGCGCGCCGGTGGAAGGCGCCGCCATCACCGTTTCGGGCGGGATGCCGCAGCACGATCACGGCCTGCCGACCAGTCCGCAGGCGACCGATTATCTCGGCCAGGGGCGGTATCGCATCGATGGCGTGAAGTTCACGATGAGCGGCTGGTGGCAGCTGCACTTCGGTATTTCGGCGGCGGCCGGATCCGATTCCGTCGTCTTCAACGTCGTGTTGTGAGCGGGTCATGAGGCGCATTGCCAGCATTGCAAGCCTGCTGGCTTTGGCCGCTCTCGCCTTGTTAGGCGGCTGCGGCGAGCCGCAGTTCAGCGACGCCGAGAAGAAGATCATTGCATGGCTGGCGCTGAACACGCTGCCGTCCCTGAAACCTGACACCACGAACCAGTACGGCGACGTGCCGGCGGCCGCGGCGCTTGGCTCGACGCTGTTCTTCGATGCCGGCATGAGCCGAGACGGCACCGTGTCCTGCTCGACCTGCCACAAGATCGACCGCCAGTTCCAGGACGACCTGCCGCAAGCGGTCGGCGTCGGCCATACCAACCGCCGTACGATGCCGTTGGCCGGCGTGGCGCGCAATCCGTGGTTCTTCTGGGATGGAAGGCGCGACAGCCTGTGGGCGCAAGCGCTGACGCCGCTTGAAAATCCGCTGGAGCAGGCCGGCAATCGGGCTGCTTTCGCGCATTACATCAAGAAGCGGTTCGGCGAGCGCTACGAGCGCATCTTCGGACCGATGCCGGACCTTTCCACCGTGCCGGCCAATGCCAGCCCGCTCGGCACGGATGCCGAGAAGGCGGCGTGGAACGCCATGCCCGCTGGCCAGCAAGACGACGTCAATCGCGTCTATGCCAATATCGGCAAGGCGCTCGCCGCCTTCGAGCGCTCGATCGAGCCTGAGCAGACGCGCTTCGACCGCTTCGCCATCGATCTCGCGACCGGCGCCAAGCCGGAAGGGGATGCGGCGTTCTCGCCGGAAGAGATTCTCGGGCTGAAACTGTTCATCGGCAAGGCGAATTGCGTGACCTGCCATAACGGCCCGCGCTTCACCGACAACGCCTTCCACAACACCGGCGTGCCGCCGGTAGACGGCCTGCCGCCGGACCGCGGGCGGGTGGACGCCGTGGCGCAGGTCGAGGACGATCCGTTCAACTGTCTCGGCAAGTTCCGCGACGGCGACGAGAGCGCCTGCCGCGAGCTGCGCTTCATGGTCAAGGACGGGCCGCAACTCATGCGCGCCTACAAGACGCCGTCGCTCAGGGGCGCCGCAAGCCGGCCCCCTTACATGCATGCCGGGCAGTTCGCGACGCTCGACGAGGTGGTGGCGCATTATTCGAAGGCGCCGCTCAGTGTGGAAGGCGTGTCGGAGGTTCATCCGCTCGATCTGTCCGATCGCGAGCGAGCGGCGCTGGTGGCGTTCCTGAAGACGCTGTCGGAATAAAGGGATAAGAGGTGATCCCATGAACCGAAAAACAGTTCCCGTCGAAGATGCTGCCAAGGACTGGTTTAACGACCCGGAATTTGTAGCTGAATTCGAAGCCTTGGAGGCGGAATTTGCGATCGCCGAGGCATTGATAAGGACCAGCGAGGAGATCGATCAGATTAAGAAAGCCTCGCACTAAGGGCACCGCACAGGGATTTTGACCGGTCGGCTCTGTTTGCGTTGTCAGGTGGCATGCGTTGGAGATTGGCCGAAACGCCCATCGCGATCGTCATTCCAGGGCGGAGCAGGAGCGAAGCTCCGTCGCGGAGACCCTGGAATCCATGCCGTTATCTTCGCCAAGGCATACAACGGAGCAGAATTCTGCACCGCAGCAACTCTTCGAAGTCACGGAATGGATTCTATGGTCTGCGCGCGTCGCTTCGCTCCTTGCTCCGCCATAGAATGACGAGGTTGGGGCGGCTTCAACAAATCCCCCGGCGTTTGCGCTGATTTCACGGACATGACGGAAAATCTTGCACCAAGGCAAACGGCAGCCTTTCAAAATCCCTGTGTCGGGGAACTACCGATCCTTCACCGTCTCCATCGCCACGAAGGTCGACGTCTGCGCGACATGGGGCAGGGCCGAGATGCGCTCGCCGAGGACCCGGCGATAGGCGGCGATGTCGGTGGTGCGAACCTTCAGCAAATAGTCGAAGCTCGACGCCATCATGTGGCATTGCTCGATCTCCGGCACGCCCTGTACCGCGCGGTTGAAGGCGTCGAGCGCTGCCGAGCGCGTGTCCGACAGCTTCACCTGGACGAAGGCGACATGGCCTTCGCCCATGCGTTCGCGGTCGATGACTGCGCGGTAGCCTCTGATATAGCCATCCTTCTCCAGCCGCTTCACGCGCGCCTGCACCGGCGTCTTCGACAGCCCGACCTTCAAAGCCAGCTCAGACATCGAAAGCCGGCCATCGCGCCCCAGCGCGGACAGGATGTTGCGGTCGATGCGGTCCAATTGGTCTTCGGTCATCGAAATGGCAGTCAAAAAATTGGAAATGATGCCTATATGATAGATCGAATGGACTATCCTGTCGATTTCTTTGGACCGACTGGAATTCGCAGCTGTGCTAGCTTGCGCCATCCGGTCCGGCGACCGCCAGACCGTTCGCTCACGCTCGCTTTCATGGACCCGACATGCCGCTCGACGCCATCCGCCAGCAGATCCGCGCCAATTATTTGCCCGATGAAGACGAGGCGGTGAAGCGCCTGTCGGCGACGGCGGGCTTGTCAGCCGAGGAGCGCAAGGCGATCTCGGCGCGCGCAGCCGACCTGGTGCGCGCGGTGCGCGGCTCGACCGATCCCAGGCTGATGGAGGTCTTCCTCTCGGCCTACGGCCTGTCGACCAAGGAAGGCGTGGCGCTGATGTGCCTGGCCGAGGCGCTGCTGCGCGTTCCAGACACCGAGACGATGGATGATCTCATCGCCGACAAGATCGCGCCGCATGACTGGTCGGCCCATTCGGGCGGTTCCAGCTCGATCTTCGTCAACGCTTCGACCTGGGCGCTGATGCTGACCGGCCGCGTGCTTGATGAAGGCGAGGGCGGCATCGAAGGCACGCTGCGCGCCATGGTGCGCAGGCTGGGCGAACCGGTGATCCGCAAGGCGGTCGCCGCGGCGATGCGCGAGATGGGCGAGCAGTTCGTGCTCGGCCGCACCATCGCCGAGGCGGTCAAACGCGGCCGGCCGATGACACAGAAGGGCTATCTCTACTCCTTCGACATGCTGGGCGAGGCAGCCCGCACCGAAGCCGACGCGCTACGCTACCACCGCGCCTATGCGGACGCGATCTCCTCACTCGATTCCGGGTCGAACGGCCCCGACATCCGCTACAATCACGGCATTTCGGTCAAGCTCTCGGCGCTGCATCCGCGCTACGAGGTGGCGCAGCGCGAGACGATGCTGCCGGTGATGGCCGAGCGGCTCCTGTCGCTGGCGCTTGCCGCCCGGCATTCGCGCATGGGCCTCAACATCGACGCCGAGGAGGCGGACCGTCTCGACCTGTCGCTCGACGTCATCGAACGCGTCCTGGCCGAGCCGGAACTTGCCGGCTGGGACGGTTTTGGGGTTGTCGTACAAGCCTACGGCCCGCGCGCGGCTTTCGCCATCGACTGGCTCTATGCGCTGGCGAAGAAATACGACCGCCGGATCATGGTGCGGCTGGTGAAGGGCGCCTATTGGGATACCGAGATCAAGCGCGCGCAGACGCTCGGCCTCTCCGGCTATCCGGTCTTCACCCGCAAGGCCAACACCGACGTTTCCTACCTGGCCTGCGCGAAGAAGCTTTTGTCGATGACCGACCGCATCTATCCGCAGTTCGCCACCCACAATGCGCACACCGTGGCCGCGATCCTGTCGATGGCGAAGGACCGCGACAGTTTCGAGTTCCAGCGCCTGCACGGCATGGGCGAAGCGCTGCACGAGACGGTGCGGCAGGCCGAAGGCACGCGCTGCCGCATCTATGCGCCGGTCGGCGCGCATTCTGACCTGCTTGCCTATCTGGTGCGCCGTCTGCTGGAGAACGGCGCCAACTCCTCCTTCGTCCATCAACTGACCGACGAGGAAGTCGAGCCCGAGGAGATCGCGCGCGACCCTCTCGCGGCCGTCGAGACGCAGGGTCCCGCCGCCAACCCGGCGATTGCGCGTCCCGCCGCGATCTTCGGCGCCGGACGCCGCAATTCCAGGGGCTTCGACATCACCGATCCGGTGACGCTCGCGGCCATTGACAGGGCTCGGGCGGAGTTCGCCGGAGCGGACCGCTGGCACGCCAAGCCGATCACGCGCGCCGCCGGCTACGGTAAGCAGCGGCAGATCGTCAATCCGGCCAAGCCGGACGAAATCGTCGGCACGGTGCATGAAGCGGCGGCCAAGCAGGTGGCGACCGCGGTGCGCATCGCCGTCGACGCGCAACCCGCCTGGGCGAAGCGTCCTGTTGCCGAGCGCGCCGCGATCCTCAACCGCGCCGCCGACCTCTACGAGGCTAACGCGGCCGAGTTCTTCGCTCTTGCCACGCGCGAGGCGGGCAAGTCGCTGGCCGACGGCGTCGCCGAGGTGCGCGAGGCGGTCGACTTCCTGCGCTATTACGCGGCCGAAGCAGCGAATGCCGAGAACGGCACCGAGGCGCGCGGCGCGATCGTCTGCATCTCGCCCTGGAACTTTCCGCTGGCGATCTTCACCGGCCAGATCGCGGCGGCTTTGGTCACCGGCAATTCGGCGATCGCCAAGCCGGCCGAGCAGACGTCGCTGATTGCCTTTCGCGCCGTCGAGATGCTGCGCGAGGCCGGCGTTCCGGAAGACGTCATCCAGCTTCTGCCGGGTGACGGCCCGTCGGTCGGCGCGCCGCTCACCGCCGACCCGCGCATCGCCGGCGTCTGCTTCACCGGCTCGACCGAGGTCGCCAAGCTGATCGAAAAGCAGCTGGCCGAAACCGCGGCGCCCGATGCGATGCTGATCGCCGAGACGGGCGGCTTGAATGCGATGATCGTCGATTCCACCGCGCTGCCCGAACAGGCGGTGCGYGACATCCTCGCGTCGGCCTTCCAGAGCGCCGGCCAGCGCTGCTCGGCATTGCGCGTGCTCTACGTGCAGAAGGATGTCGAGAAGAAGATGCTGGAAATGCTGAAGGGCGCGATGGAAGCGCTCAATGTCGGCAACCCCTGGCTGATTTCGACCGATGTCGGCCCGGTCATCGACGACGAGGCGCAGGCTTCGATCAGCGATTATTGCAAGAAGAAGGGGTTGGAAGGCAGGCTGATCGCCAAGCTCGAAGCGCCGGCGACCGGCCGCTTCGTCGCGCCGCATGTCTTCCGTGTCAAGGGCATCGAGGAGATGGAGCGCGAGGTGTTCGGCCCGGTGCTGCATGTCGCGACCTTCGACGCCGACGACATCGATGCGGTGATCGCCGCCATCAACCGCAAGGGCTACGGCCTGACCTTCGGCCTGCACACCCGCATCGAGGGCCGCGTCCAGCATTTCGTCGACGGCATCCATGCCGGCAACATCTATGTCAACCGCAACCAGATCGGCGCGGTCGTCGGCTCGCAGCCCTTCGGCGGCGAGGGGCTTTCGGGCACCGGCCCGAAGGCCGGCGGACCGCATTACCTGCGCCGCTTCCGCAAGGGGCCGGAGGCCGGCACCGAAGTAGGCGAGGGCCACAAGGTGACGGCGACCGAGCTTGCCGACAATCTGCCGGATCCGACGCTCGGCGGCTGGTCGACACGGCCGGATCGCGTCGCGATCCTGAGGAAGCATCTGCGCGGCAAGGGCGCGGCGGCAATCGCTGCCGCGGCGAGTCTCGATTTCGGCCAGGTCGACCTTCCCGGACCGACCGGCGAGGCCAACACGCTGTCGCTGGCCCCGCGCGGCCGGGTGCTTTGCCTCGGCCCGGACGCCGAGACGCTGCTTGCCCAGACGATCCAGGCGCTTGCCGCCGGCAACGCGGTGCTGGCGGTGGCGCCGGGCGCCCCGGCCGCGCTTTCGGCGCTGACCGGCAAGGGCCTGCCGCTGGCGGCGATCGACGGCCGGCCCGATCCGGTCGAGGCGCGTTCGCTGCGCGTCGATGTCGTCGCCTTCTCCGGCACGCCGGAGGCGGCGCGAATCGTGCGCAAGGTGATCGCCGAGCGCGCCGGGCCGATCGTGCCTCTGGTCAGCGAGGTGCTGAACCCCGCGGCTTACGCGCATGAGCGCGCGGTTTGCGTCGACACGACGGCGGCGGGAGGCAACGCCAGCCTGCTGGCTGCAGCATAGCAGGCCTGGCGGAGGCGCGTTTCAGGCGCCTTCGACGACCGAAAAGCCTTCGAACTGCGGGTGGCCCAGATAGTGCACTTTCGACCCGCCGGCATTGCGATGGGCGGCGCGGAAATTCTCGGACTTTGTCCAGGCGACGAAATCCTCTTGGCTCGCCCAGACCGTGTGCGAGGCAAACAGCGTATAGCCCTCGGTCTCGTTGACGGGGCCGCGCAGCAGGTGGAATTCCCTGAAACCCCGCATTTCGGAGAGGCTGGAATCGCGGTTCTTCCAGACGTCCTCGAAGGCTTCCTCGGAGCCGGTCTGGACCTTGAAGCGGTTCATGGCGATGTACATTGGTTTCCTTTCGAAATGGATGAATTCTGACGTCCAGAAAGGCTTCAACTGGGGGACGAACGCGTTAAAAAGGGCCGATCCGCGCCTTGAACACCCAACTTGATTTTCCGGTCTCGGGCGGAATGGGAGGGAACGGGGCTTGCTTGCGCACCAGCGTCAAAGCGAACTGATCGAGCTCGGCGGACCCTGAACTTTCGGCGAGCTGCAGGTCGCTGACGCTGCCATCGGCCGCGACGACGAAAACCACCCTGGCATTGTTGCGAGCCTTGGCCTGGATCGATTTCGAGACGCGACGGTTGGCGCGTGCAAGTTTCTTCTGGATTTCTCCGCTGTAGCGGGATTCCAGGGCATTGCCGGCGGCCTGTTTCTTGCCCTTGCTAGCGACAGCCGGCGCGTCGCGCGTATCGCCATCCGCCGTGCCGCCAGTTTCAATGGTTTGGCTTGGCCCAGCCGATGTGGCTGGAGCGCTCGATGTCGCGCTGGGAGCCGATGGCTGTTCAGCCTCGACTGGGGGTGCTTCAGCGCTTTGCGGCTCGGTCGCGGGCGTGGGTTTGCTTTCAGCGGGAACACTCTGGTCATCCTGGCGCGGGCTGGCGGACGCCAGGATATCCGGCATGGAAGCGGCTTCCTTGACGGCTTGCTGCGGATGCTGAGGTGTCGGCGGCACGCTTGCCGGTTGCTGCGCCTCGGCTGGCGGAGCGGGCTGCGCGGCCTGGCGTTTCACCGGCTGAGGATCGGGCACCAGGGTGACATCCACGGCGCCGGACGACTGGTCGTCCAGGGCGCTGCCGATGACGTTGGCGCCGGACTGGTCGGCGCCCTCGGCCTGGATCGCGTCCAGGGAGTCGAATGTGCCGGCAGGCGCGAGCAGGAACGCGGCCGCCGCCGCGCCGTGAAGCAGGCCGGAAGCGACGATGGCCAACGGCCATTTACGCCGACCGGCCGCTGGCCGCGGCTGTATCAGTGACTCGGTCGGTGTAGCCGACAATCCGCTGTCCGCGTCGGGTGTGTGATCGATGTCCTGCATGTCTCGCGCCGAGACCTGCCGCGCGCGATAGGGACTTGTCAAATCAAGATCGGTTGCCATCCATGGCGGCGGACCGGAGGCGGTCCACGCCGTGGCGTCTTGCGGCAAGGCCGGATGCAACATCACCTCTATACGCCGAAAGCGATCGCGGTCTTGGTCGACGTCTTCAGCGCGCGCATGCAGGCCGCCGGCTCGACGCCGGTGCCTGCGCATTCGGTCGCGCTGTTGATCAGCACGCGGCTGAGCTTGCCGCAGTCGGCGCCGGTAAGGTCGAAGCGCGTGACCTTGGTCTTGCCGGCCGGGAGGGCCTTGAAATCGAGCACGGTGAGGCGGTCGACAACGCCGGCTTGGTTGAACAGTGCGATTTCGAAAGCAGCCTTCGACAGGTCGGCCCCGAGCGCGTTGTTGACGACGAAGGTCAGCCGGCAGCCTTTTTCAGACGGTTGCGCGGCGTTGAGCTCAAGACTGAGGGCCGGCGCGGACTGAGCCCACGCCGGCGCTGCAAGCGACATCGCCAACGTCGAGGTCAGCAGACGAAAGGATGCCGTCAAGCGTTTCATGTCTATCTCAGCCTCCAAAGCGCATGGTTGCCGCGAGCTTCAGCGTGACGCCGGGTTCGTAAAGGACGGCGGTCGTGCTTCCGTTGAGCGGGTTGGTGTATTTGACGTCGAACAGATTGTCGGCGCGGAAGTCGAGCTTGAGATTGTCCGTCGCCTGGTAGCTGGCGAAGGCGTTGACCAGTGTGAAATCCTTGGCCACCGGATTGCCCTTGGGCTTGCCGTTGTACTGCACCTCGCCGCCGACGGTCAGCTTGTCCTCGAGGAAGCGCAGGCCAAGCTGGGCCGTCACCTGCGAGGAGGGGATGGTGGCGAGGTCCGCGCGCTCGCCTTCATAGGAGATGGTGTGGCCGTTGATGATCGAGGCCGACAGACCGGCATAGCCCCAGCCGGCGTCGTAGACGCTTTCCAGCTCGAAGCCGTTGATCTTGGCCTTGGCGAAGTTCTGGTACTGGAAGCAGATCGGAAGGCCCGGGCCGAACGGGCAGCCGCTGGTCGGGTCGAAGGGCGAGAGCGTCACGCCGTCGATGTAGTCGTCGACATTGTTATTGAAGTAGGCAGCCTTGAGCCGCAGCGCGTCGCCGCCCTCGATGATGTCGTTCTGCTTGTAGTTGACGCCGAACTCGACCGTCTTGCCGGTCTCGGGCTTGAGATTGGGATTGGGCAGGAACGGGAAGCTGACGCCCGCCGGATGGTTGCCGCTGATCAGCGTCTCGGTCAGCGAGGGCGAGCGATAGCCTTCCGCATAGGTGCCGTAGAATTGCAGTCCGGCCAGACCGGCGCTTTCGAAGGGCGAGACGCCGATGGTGATGCGCGGTGAGACGCGGTCGCCGGAGGTCTCGTTCGTGTCGTCCTTCAGGCTGTAATTGTCATAGCGCAGGCCGCCAATGACCTCGAGCCACTCCCAGGTCAGCTTGTCCTGGATGTAGGCGCCGGAGACGTTGCGCTTGCCCGACGGCGTGTAGAAGCTGTCGCCGCCGGCGCTGCCGCCGGTATCGACATCGTCGCCGACCCAGTCGCCGCCATAGGTCAGTTCATGCGCGACGCTCGCCGTCTCGAAGCGCGACGTGTTCCAGATGTCGATGCCGGTGGTGCCGACATCGAAGCTGGACAGCGAGCCCGCCGGCAGCACCACGGGCAGGCCGGTGGTCGGATCGAAGCGGTTCTGCTGGGTAAGCGTCGTCAGGTCGAGATTGGTTCTGTTGTAGGAAGCGTTGACGTGGAGGTCGAGCCAGCTTTTGGCGTCGTCGGTGATGTTGTAGCGAGCCGTGAAGGTGTTCGACCTCAGATCGACGTCGTTCGCCGGCACGCCGCCGCTGGTCTCGGTCCAGCCRTCCTTCGAGCCGACCCAGCCAAGCTTCAATTCGCTGTTTTCGGTCGGGCGTATGGTGGTCTTGAGCAGGCCGCTCAGCACGTCGAAACCGGTGCCCGCAACGGTGTCGCCGCCGCCCTTCTTGTAGTCGCCGTAGTCGCGGTAGACGATGTTGCCAAGGATGTCCCAGTTGTCGTTGGTCTTGTAGGCGCCGGTGGCGCTGGTGGTCCAGCCCTTGCCGTTGCTCTCATAGCGTCCGGTCAGCGAGCCGGCCCATGTCTCTTCCGGCTTGAGGAAATCCGCTGCGTCCTTGGTGTCGAAGAAGACGACGCCGCCGATGGCGCCGGAGCCATAGGTGTTGGCGGTCGGGCCGCGGATGACGTCGACCGACTTGATGAGCTCGGGATCGACATAGAAGGTCGACTGCGTGCCGTGGTCCGAGCGCTGGAAGTCCTGCCTGGCGCCATCGACGATCACCGCGACGCGGCCGAAATCCTGCAGGCCGCGGATGTTGATGCTGGAAGAGACGCGCCGCGCGTCGGCCTGGACGGTGACGCCGGGCACGCCGAGCAGCATCTCGTTCGGCGTCGTCGCCATGCGGCGGTCGAGCTGTTCCTGGTCGACATGGCTGGCCGAGGCCAGCGACTGGATCGCCGTTTCGCCGGTGCGGCTGATGACGAGGATCTTGTCGAGCAGGGTTCCTTCGGCCGCGGCCTTCTCATCGGCCTTCTTTTTCTGATCGGCCTGCTGCTGGTTGGCCCGCTGCGCGGCTTGTTGGGCCTGCGCGGCGGGCGCGCTGAGCGCGACCGCCGCCGCTCCGGCCATCAATGCGGCGATTGCCTTTGCAATCGATCGGAAGCCCGGACCCGCGCTATTGCCCGCCAGGCCCGTCCGTCCCCAAGTCACCAACCCCATGCCCCAACTCCAGATTTCAGGCTCGTAGCTGGCTGGCCGGTGGCTCGCTCGCATTTTTGATCACGTCCGGCGTCTTAAATGTTGACTCATTTAGTCCGGTAATGCACTGACTAGTAAACATGATTATTCGAGTCAAGAATTTAATCGGCATTTTATGAGGCCGCGGCCAAGATGCCCGGCAGAGGAAAGGACCGACCCGATGAACACGCACAATCCCAACGATTTCCGCTATCGCGTCCGCCGCCCGGAAGACACGCAGATGCGCTACGAACGGGTGCCGCTGGCGGTGAGGACGCTCTCCAGCAACACGCTGTTCCAGGGCGAGCACGAGATCGGCATCGAGCATCATGGCGCGCTCTACCGCCTGAAGATCACCCGCCAGGGCAAGCTGATCCTCAACAAGTGACCGCAATCGGCGGGCGATAGACGAACATCAGGCAATACAGGTGAACGATATGGACCAGCGCGTTAAGCCGTCGCCGGAGGAAATCCGGCGGACAAGGCAGGACAATCCCAAGATGCGGGAGCGTGATCTCTCGGCGCAACTGGGCATTTCGGAAGCGGAGCTCGTCGCGGCGCAATGCGGCTTCGGCGCCGTCCGTGTCGAGCCGCGCGTCAACGACCTTTTGACCGGCCTGGAGGCGGTCGGCGAGGTGATGGCGCTGACGCGCAACGAAAGCGCCGTGCACGAGAAGATCGGCGTCTACGACAAGGTCGTCACCGGCAACCACAACGCCATGGTRCTTGGTGAAAACATCGACCTGCGCATCTTCCCGAAAGTCTGGGCGCATGGCTTTGCCGTCGAGAAACGCGACGGCGGCGAGATCCGCCGCAGCCTGCAGTTCTTCGACGCAGCCGGCGAGGCTGTGCACAAGGTGCATCTGAAGCCCGCCTCCAACCTCTATGCCTACCAGAAACTGGTGGCGAGCCTGGAATCGTCGAACCAGGAACCGACCGTCGCGATCCTCCCAAGCGCCGCGGAAGGAAAGGGCGAGGGGCATGCTTCGGTCGCCTCGATCGACGATCTGCGCGACCGCTGGAGCCGGCTGACCGACGTGCATCAGTTCTTCGGCATGCTGAAGACGCTGAAGCTCAGCCGCCGCGAGGCGGTGCGCATGGTCGGCCAGGACTATGCGTGGCTGCTCGACAATGACGCGGTGAGCGCCCTGTTCCACCACGCGGCGGCAGGCGAGATGCCCATCATGTGCTTCGTGGGCAACCGCGGCTGCATCCAGATCCATTCCGGCCCGATCAGATCCGTCAAGCCGATGGGGCCGTGGATCAACGTGCTCGACGAGACCTTCCATCTGCATCTGAGGACCGATCACATCCACGAGGTCTGGGCGGTGCGAAAGCCGACCAAGGACGGCCATGTCACCTCGCTGGAGGCCTATGACGCCGATGGCGGCATGATCATCCAATTCTTCGGCAAGCGCCATGAAGGCGAAGGCGAGCGGGAGGACTGGCGTTTTCTCGCCGAGAACCTGCCCCGCGTTCCCAGCCCGACCGCTGCATAAGGCAAGACCCAATGCGTATCGTTTTCCGTTTTCGCACGGCGCTCGCGCCGATGCTTGGCGTTCTGCTTGCCATTATCGCGCTGCCTGTCGGAGCCGACGAAGGGAAGGCCGTCTTTTCTGATGCTTCGCGAATTGTCTCGATCGGAGGCTCGATCACCGAGATCGTCTATGCGCTTGGCGAGGAGGGGCATCTCGTCGCCCGCGATTCGACCAGCTCCTATCCGGAAGAAGCGCAGAAGCTGCCGGATGTCGGTTACATGCGCGCGCTCTCGCCCGAAGGTGTGCTGTCGGTCAATCCGAGCGGAATCCTTGCGCTGCATGGCAGCGGCCCGAAGGAAGCGGTCGACGTGCTGAAGAAGTCGAGCGTGCCTTTCATCGAGGTGCCGGACCATTACAATCACGAGGGCATCCTCGAGAAGATCCGCATCGTCGGCAAGGCGCTGGGGGTCGAGGCAAAGGCGGAGAAGCTGGCCGCCGAGACGGACGCGAAGCTGGCAGCGGCGGAAAAGCAGACGGCTTCGATCAAGGAGCGCAAGCGCGTGCTGTTCGTGCTGTCGACGCAAGGCGGCAAGATCCTTGCCGCCGGCGGCGACACCGCGGCCGACGGCATCATCAGACTCGCCGGCGCGGTCAACGCCGTCGAGGGCTTTTCCGGCTACAAGGGGATGACGGACGAGGCGATCGTCAGCGCCAAGCCGGATGTGATCCTGACGATGAAGGGCG
This sequence comes from Mesorhizobium sp. LCM 4577, assembly GCF_001854795.2. Lineage (NCBI taxonomy): Bacteria > Pseudomonadati > Pseudomonadota > Alphaproteobacteria > Hyphomicrobiales > Phyllobacteriaceae > Mesorhizobium > Mesorhizobium sp. LCM 4577. Next base: position 357,730 of record NZ_MDDU01000046.1, read on the forward strand.
GCGGACCGCCGATCTCGGAGGACGAGCTGTTTGCCAACCCCGCCGTCGCTTCGACGCCGGCTGGCACGAACCGCAAGATGATCAGCATGTGGGGCGGCTATCTGCTCGGCTTCGGTCCGCGCACGGCGGAGGCGATCCACGATCTTGCGGTCGAGCTCTATGGCAACCAGGTCGCGGACTGAGCGGCGATGGCCGAACAGTCGATAGCAGGCGCGCCGAGCCGCGCGATGGCAGCCGATGGCGACCGCTCGGCGCGGGCAAGGTTCGTCATCGCGCTTTTGTGCCTGACGCTGGTCCTTTCCGTGTTCCTGTCGCTGACGTCGGGCGCCTCGGACGCATCGGCCGTCCGCGTCATCCGCGACTGGGTTACTACCGGCGCCGTGCCATCGGATGGCGCGCTTGCGGCGCGCGACCGGCTGATCGTCTATGACATCCGCATGCCGCGCGTGCTGCTCGGCGTGCTGATCGGCGCGGCGCTGGCGGTCTGCGGCGCGGTGATGCAGGGGCTGTTCCGCAATCCGCTTGCCGATCCCGGCCTGATCGGCGTTTCCGCCGGCTCCAGCCTCGGCGCGGTGGCGGTCATCGTCCTCGGAACAACCTGGCTCGCGCCCGTCACGCTTGCGCTCGGCACGCTCACCTTACCGCTCGCTGCCTTCTTCGGCGGGCTCGCGGTGACGTTGCTGCTCTACGCCATCGCCACGCGCCAGGGGCGGACGTCGGTCGCCACGATGCTGCTTGCCGGCATCGCCATCAGCGCCCTTGCCATGGCGCTGACCGGCGTCCTGATCTTCATGGCCGATGACCGGCAGTTGCGCGACCTGACCTTCTGGCAACTCGGCTCGCTCGCCGGCGCGACATGGCCGAAGATCGGCACCGTCGGGCCGGTGATCATCCTGGCGCTGGCCGCGATGCCGTTCCTGTCGCGCGGCCTCAACGCGCTGGCGCTGGGAGAAGCGACCGCGGGTCATCTCGGCATTCCGGTGCAGCGGCTGAAATACACGGCGATCGTCGGCGTGTCGGCGGCGGTCGGCGCTTCGGTCGCGGTCAGCGGCGGCATCGGTTTCATCGGCATCGTCGTGCCGCATGTGCTGCGGCTCGCGATCGGACCGGACAACCGCTATTTGCTGCCGGCTTCCGCTTTGCTCGGCGCATCGCTGCTTCTCATCGCCGACGCGGTCGCCCGCACCATCGTCGCGCCGGCCGAGCTGCCGATCGGCATCGTCACGGCGGTCGCCGGCGCGCCGTTCTTCCTGTGGATCCTGCTGCGCAAGCGCGGCGTCATCGATTTGTGAGCCTGCCATGATCGAAGCGCGCGACATCTCGGTGGCGATCGGCGGCAAGCGCATCGTGTCCCATGTCGGCTTCACGGCACGGCCTGGTGAAGTCGAGGCCATCGTCGGACCGAACGGGTCCGGCAAGACGACGCTGCTCAAGGCGCTGACCGGCGAGCTTGCCTATACCGGCACCGTCACGCTCAACGGCCGCGACCTGTCGGCGATGAAGCCGGTGGAGGCAGCGACGCTGCGCGCGGTGCTGCCGCAGGTCACAACGCTGTCCTTTCCCTTCACCGTGCGCGAGATCGTTCGCCTCGGCCTGATCGGCGGGCGCTCCGGCGTGTTGCCCGGCGAGGATGCGCGCCTGCCGGAGCGGGYGTTGGCACGGGTGGATCTCGATGGCTTTGCCGGCCGCTTCTACCAGGAGCTTTCCGGCGGCGAACAGCAGCGCGTGCAGCTTGCCCGCGTGCTCTGCCAGGTGTGGGCGCCGGTGCTTGAGGGGCGTCCGCGCTATCTCTTCCTCGACGAGCCGGTCTCCAGCCTCGACGTCAAGCACCAGCTCATCATCATGAACATCGCGCGCGATTTCGCCCAGCGCGGCGGCGGCGTGGTGGCCATCCTGCACGACCTCAATCTGACGGCCATGTATGCCGACCGGATTTTCGTGCTCTCTGGTGGCCAGTTGGCCGCCGCCGGGACGCCAACGGACGTGCTCAATGACGAACTGATCGAGAAGGTGTTCGACTGCAAGCTGAAGGTCGGCGCTCTGCCGTCAGGAAATACGCCGTTCGTGCTGCCGCAGTCGGCGGCTTAGGCCGCCGGGGCGCGCTGCTCCAGCAGGTCGATGCCCAGCAGGTGACGCACATTCGGGCGCGCCGCGATCAGGTCGGCGATCGTGTAGCGGGAAAGCACGGCGAAGAACGCGTTGAGCGCCTCGCGCAGCGCCGAATTCAGGGCGCAGCTGTCGACCAGCGGGCATTCGGCGGCGTCGTTCTCGAAGCATTCGGCCATGGCGAAGCTCTCTTCGGTGACGCGCACGACATCGAACAGGCTGATCTGCTCGGCCGGACGGCCGAGGCGCACGCCGCCGTTGCGGCCACGCACGGTCTCGACCAGGCCGGCCTCGACCAGCGGCTGCAGGATCTTGAACAGGAACAGCTCGGACACCGAATAGGCGGCGGCGATCTCGGGGATGCGGCTCAGCCTGTCGGTGTTAGCGGCGCAATACATCAGGATGCGCATCGCATAGTTGGTCTGGCGCGTGAGCCGCATGGTATCCTCGCGAAATATTAGCTTGAGCCAAATATGGCCCATAGTTTGGAACAATTCCAGACTGGACCGGTACATAGATGAATAATCGTGTCAACTTTTTGTGCATGCCGGTGCGGGCAGCGGCCCCGATGGCCCCTTCGCTTCGGGCGAGCGTTTCGCGGGCGCAGGCACTAGATAGAGGCAGGTGTCAACAGGAAACGGCCTTTTCATGTCTCAATCAGCCCCGGCTCTAGCGCCGGTTCGATTCGACGCCGATGCCAAGGCGAAGCTCGCGGCATTGCGGCGCACCAAGCTCATCGCCGCCGCGGCGCTCGCGCTCTGCATCCTCGTCTTCGCGCTGGCGAAATCCTTCGAGGCCACCCATCCGTGGCTCGGCTTCGTCGCGGCCTTCGCCGAAGCGGCGACCATCGGCGGCATCGCCGACTGGTATGCCGTGGTGGCGCTGTTCAGGCGGCCGCTGGGACTCCCGATCCCGCACACCGCCATCATCCCGGAGAACCAGCACCGCATCGCCGACAATCTCGGCCGCTTCATCGAGGCCAATTTCCTGGCGCCGGAACCGGTGCGCGAAAAGCTTGCAGAGGTGGACTTCGCCGCCCTGGTCGCCGACTGGCTTGCCGATGCCGAGCGCGCCGCCGGCCTGTCGCGGTTCGTCGCGCGGCTGGTGCCGCAGACGCTGACGGCGGTGGAGCAATCCGGCCTGCGCGACTTCGTCACCAGCCGCATGCTGGAGCAGATCGATAAGGTGCCGCTGGCGCCGCTCGCGGCGGATCTTTTGTCGGCGCTGACCGACGATCGCCGCCACCAGAAGCTCTTCGATGAATTCATCCGGGTCGTCGGGCGCTTCCTCAACGATGAGCAGGCGCTGGCGACGATGCGTGAAAAGATCCGCGAGGAATTGCCGTCGCTGTTCAACCTGTTTCGCGCCGATGCCTATCTCTTGAAGAAGATCGTCGCCTCGGCGGGCTCGCTGCTCGATGAAGTGAGGGCCGATCCCGATCACCCGATGCGCGCCGAATTCGACCGTTTCGCGCTCGGCTTCATCGAGCGGCTCAGGACCTCCAAGCAATATGCAAGGCGCGCCGAGGCGTTGAAGCGCGATTTTCTCGGCCGCCCGGAGGTGAGGGCACTGGCCGGCGACGCATGGACAAGCCTGCGCCTGTTCATCGAGCAGGACGCCAATGCGGAGAAGTCGACGATCCGCGAGCATCTCGCCAACATGTTCGTCGAGATCGGCAGGCATCTGGCCGACGACGCGCAGATCAGGGCCGACATGAACCAGGGCTTTGTCGTCGCGCTGTCATCGTTCGTGGAAAGCCAGAAGAGCGGGGTGTCGACATTCATCGCCGACCAGGTCAAGCGCTGGGACCTGGCGCAGCTGACGCGGCTGATCGAGACGAATATCGGCAAGGACCTGCAATATATCCGCTTCAACGGCATGATCATCGGCGGCCTTGCCGGCCTGGCGCTCTACACGGCCGAGCGGCTGCTTCTCGTCAATTGACGCCGGCCCAACTGGCACTATTCTCCTTCTGGCACGCCGCAAAGGCGGCAAAACGGGAGGCAGGGCATGGCAAAACAACCGGAATCCGACTCGTTCCTCGACATGTTCAGCAGGTTCGGCCGCGACCTCAAGCTGCCGAATGTCGATGTCCAGGCGATCCTGGATCATCATCGCAAGAACCTCGAAGCGTTGGAAAAGTCGGCGAGGGCAAGTGCTGCCGGCGCCTCCTCGGTGCTGGCGAGGCAGCATGAGATGGTGCAGAATGCCATCAACGAGGTCACGCGGATGGCGCAGAACTACCAGGCGCCCGGCAACCCGCAGGAATTGATGGGCAAGCAGGCCGAATTTGCCCGCAGGTCGTTCGAGACGACGCTGAAGAATGCCAGCGAAGTGGCTGACCTTGTGCGCAAATCCAGCACCGAATCGGTCGAGATCCTGCGCGACCGGATCAGGGATGCGATGGCGGAAATCCGTGCCGGCTACGAAAAGAAATAGGCTGTCCGGCGTTTCGGGCCCATCATAGACCRACATGCGATGCAACCGGCGCAGGCGCTCGAGCGTTCTCGGCCTGCCCTAAAAGCATCAACTCTACCGGCGAAAATCGCGGGGCGGCGAATTGACAGCGGTCGCCGCTCATGGTCGGGAGACAGCAAGAGTGATGGGAAAGCCGGAATGACGGAAACACGGCCGAGAACGCCGCCGACCTTCGAACAGCTGCGCACGATGTCCGGGCAGGAGCTCGGCGTGTCCGACTGGACGACGGTCGACCAGCAGCGCATCGACCAGTTCGCCGAATGCACGGGCGACCATCAATGGATCCATGTCGATCCCGAGCGGGCGAAGYGGCAGAGCCCCTTCCGCACCACGATCGCGCATGGCTATCTGACCTTGTCGATCATCGGCGCGCTGGCGCTGGAGATGGGCATCGTGYCGGAGAACACCCAGGCCGCCTTCAACTACGGCTTCGACAAGGTGCGCTTCCTGGCGCCGGTCAAGGCCGGTGCGCGCATCCGACTGCGCACAACGCTGCTTTCCATGGAGGATCTCGGCCCCGGCCAGTATCTGATGAAGGCGGCCAACACCGTCGAGATCGAGGGCGAGCAGAAGCCGGCGCTGACCGCCGAGACGCTGGTGATGATGTACGAGCGCCGCAAGCGGGCCAGCTCCTAGACCGTTTGGAAACTCTACTCCTGCGGCCATCTGAAGGCGTCTTCTGCGCTTCCGGTGCTCACGTACTGAAAGTACGCTCCGCTCCGGTTCTCGAAGCCACCATCAGCTGACTCACAGGAGCGAGTTTCGAAACGGTCTCTTGGCGCTGGTTAGCTATTCAATGGTTTTTCGGAGACGTTGCTGTTCAACCGCCACACAGCGAGCAACGTGACGACTGCGAAGCTTGCGGCGAAGCCAACCAGCGGCCATGCCGTGTCGCCATCCAGGATGATGACGAACAGCGTTCCCGCCGTCGAAACGATCACGCTCTGGGCGCAGAAATAGAGCGCGACGGCCGTGCCGGCGGTCTCGCCGAACTGTTCCAGCGCGCCATTGGCGGTGACTGAAGCGGTCAGCACGATGCCGATGGCGATGACCCACATCGGCATGACGAAGCTCGCGAAGGACGGCTCGGCCAATGACTGGCCGGCGGCCAGCAGGGCAGCACCCAGGAGCAACATCGCCATGCCGCGCCTGACGCTGCCTTCGATGCCCCAGCGCGCGACGAAACTCTTCGCGAAGCGCGCGGTGATAATCATCGCCAATGCAGCGCTGGCGAAGGCCAGGCTGAAGCCGAGCTGCGAGAAGCCGGCCTTGCCGATGAGCACCCGGGGCGCTGTCGAAAAGAACACGAAGAATGAGCCCATGGCGGTGGCGAAGGCCAACGTGTAGGTCCAGAAGGCGAAGCTGCGCAGGATCGGCCCGAGACCAATCCGGGCAGCGCCATCGACCAGCGGGCGGGTTTCGCGCCAATTCAGCCCGGCATTGAGCGTCGCCACTGCCGCCAGGATGCCGAGCGTGACGAAGATAGCCCGCCAGCCGAAGCTATTGGCGATCAAGGCGCCGGCAATCGGTCCCAGCGCCGGCACGAAGGACAGCAGCGAGCCGAGCGTGCCGTAGATGACGGCGCCTTCCGGTCTTTTCGCATAGACGTCGCGGACGGTGGCGAAGACCGCGACGAGCATGGCCGAGGCGCCCAGGGCCTGCGCGATGCGAAGGGCAAGGAAGGCCGGTGCAAGCGAGGTGACGGCGAGAAGGAAGGAGGCAGCCATGAACGAGAGCGCCCCGCCGATCAGCACCGGGCGCCGGCCGATCCTGTCGGAGATCGGCCCGAAGGCAAGTTGGCCGACGCCAAGACAGATCATGTAGAGGCTGAGCGTTAGCTGCACCACGGCCGGCGAAGTGCCGAGCGCGCCTGGCATGATCGGCACGACGGGCAAATAGATATCCATGGCGAGGGAGGCCAGGACATCGAAGGGAGACAGAAGCAGCAAGGCTGCTGGCATGGACAAGGTCCATGTCGGCTGGTTCGGAGAAGACATGAGGAAAATCCGCTCAAATGGTCAGATTTGACGGCGACCTGGCTCAGTCTTTTCTGACGCAATTCCGGACGGAAAACCGCTTCACACTTTTCCTGGAATTGCTCACGAGAAAAACGGGACAGACTGCCGCAACAACGAAGCGCTGTTGCGGCCTACTTGTCTGCTGACTTGCTGGATCCCATGGCTGTCGGTCCCGGTGACGATGCGCATGCCTGCCGGCATGGCTGTTGGCGGTTCCCTACCAGCCAAAGCCCGATAGGGCAACCGGTGGTCGCACTACGCCGCCTTGCGGCGGGACGCTGCGACCGCTCTTTCCAAGACGGTGAAAATACGCTCGTCGGCGCATTGCGCGACGTTGAAGCGCATGAAGCGACCGGCGGTGTGCGAAAGGCTGAAGGCGTTGCCGGGCGCCAGCACGACATTGTCCGACAGCGCATGGCGCGCGACTTCCGCCGCGTCGATGCCGTCGGGCAGGCGACACCAGAGGAACATGCCGGCGGGCTGGTCGATCCAGGGCGCGATGCCCATCGCCTTCAGCCGGCCGGCGGTCTCGGCCATGGCGCGCGACAGGCGGGTGCGCAACTGCTCGACATGCTTGCGGTAGCTGCCGTCCTTCAACAGGGTCAGCACCAGTTCGGCGGACAGCCGGGTGCCGCCGAATGTCGTGGCGATCTTGAGGTCGGTCAGGCCTTCCATCCAGTCGGCTGGCGCCGCGATGAAGCCGCAGCGCACCGAGGCCGACAGCGTCTTGGAGAAGGAGCCGATCTGGATAACGCGCTGCAGCCCGTCGAAGGCCGCGAGCCTCGGGGCAGGGCTGTGTTCGAAGTCGGCGAAGATATCGTCCTCGACGATGGTGAGGTCCGCCTGGTCGGCGAGCTTCAGGAGCCGGTGCGCGGTGACCGGCGACAGGATCGCGCCGGTCGGGTTGTGGATGCCGGAATTGGTGATGTAGAGGCGCGGCCGGTGCTCGGCGAGCGCCTCGGCGAAGATCTCGATATCCGGACCCGAAGGCGTGTAAGGCACACCGACCACCTTGGCCTGGTGGGCGCGCAGCAGCGCATGGAAGTTGAAATAGCAGGGATCGTCGACCAGGACCGCATCGCCGGGCTCGATCAGGAAGCGGCACAAAAGGTCGATGGCCTGGGTGCCGCAATCGGTCAGCATGATCTGGTCGGGCGAGGCCTCGACGCCATGCTCGGCCATGCGCCGCGCCAGCAATTGGCGCAGCGGCGGCAGGCCAAGCGGCGTGCCGTAATCGGCAAGCGTCACGTCGTCGGCACGGGCGGCGGTGCGCAGCGCCCGGCGCAGGGCGGCCTGCGGCATCCAGGACGCCGGCAGCCAGCCGCAGCCGGGTTTCAGCATGTCCTCGCCTGCTTCGAGCGACTGCCTCGACACCCAAAGCGGGTCGACTGCGCGGTCGAGCCGAGGACCGATCTCGGCCAGTGATAGTGGCGCAAGCTGGCCGGCGGCGTAGAAACCCGAGCCGGGCCGCGAACGGATCGTGCCTTCCGCCGCGAGGCGCTCATAGGCCTCGACCACGGTCGACTTCGACACCTGCATGGATTTGGCCATGGCCCGTATCGACGGCAGGCGGGCTCCGGGCGTCAGCGTGCGCGCCGCGATGCGCTGGCGGATTGCCGCCATGACGGTTTCGACGAGCGTGGCGCCACCGGCATTTGGGCCCGATGTGTCCATCTGTACTTCCCTGTGGACCATTACAGTTTTGTGGAATTGTACTCCATTGTATCTGGCAACACCATGGCCCGCGCCGGTACGGAAGCGCAAACGGAGCAGATCATGGAAAAGAGTTTCGACGGCTGGCTCAGCGGCTTCATCGGGGTGCTGATCTTCAGCGGATCACTGCCGGCAACGCGGGTGGCGGTGATGGATTTCGATCCGACCTTCCTGACGGCGGCACGGGCGGCGATCGCCGGCCTACTGGGGATCGCGATGCTGCTCATGTTCGGCGAGAGACGTCCGGAGCGCGGCGACCTGGCCTCGCTGGCCGTCGTCGCGCTGGGCGTCGTAGTCGGCTTCCCGTTGCTGACGGCGCTGGCGCTGAAGCACGTCACCTCGGCGCATTCGATCATCTTTGTCGGCCTGCTGCCGCTGGCGACCGCGATTTTCGGCGTGTTGCGCGGCGGCGACCGTCCGCGCCCGGCCTTCTGGCTGTTCTCGTGCCTGGGCAGCGCCTTGGTCGCCGGCTTTGCCCTGGCGCAAGGCGTGACCGCGTCGCCGGTCGGCGACGGCCTGATGCTCGGCGCCATCATCGTCTGCGGGCTCGGCTACGCCGAAGGCGCCAAGCTGTCGCGCAAGCTCGGCGGCTGGCAGGTGATCTGCTGGGCGCTGGCGCTGTCGCTGCCGGTCATGCTGGCGCTGAGCTTTGCGACGCTGCCGCCGTCCTTCGCGGCCATCGGCTCGAGCGCCTGGATCGGCCTTGGCTATGTCTCGCTGTTCAGCATGCTGATCGGCTTCGTGTTCTGGTATCGCGGCCTCGCGCAAGGCGGCATCGCCGCCGTCGGACAACTGCAATTGCTGCAGCCCTTCTTCGGCCTGGCGCTGGCGGCGAGCCTGCTGCACGAAAAGGTCAGTCCGATGATGGTGGTCGTCACGCTCGGCGTCGTGGCCTGCGTGTTCGGGGCGAAGAAGTTCGCGCGGTGAGGGGCCTATTGAAACTTCGTCACGACCCCGATGCCGATCCCCTCGAAACCGCCCATTGCCATCAGGGCGGCCGGGGCCTCCTCGAGGCTGATCCTCTTGCCCACCAGCAATTCGGGCTTCAGCTTGCCGGTGCGGATCATCTCCATCATCGCGGAGTAGCGGTAGGCCTGCATGCCGTGGCTGCCGAGGATTTCGAGCTCGAAGGCGATCACCTTGTCCATCGGCACCTGGGGACGGGCATGTTCGCCCAGCATCAGCCCGACCTGAACGTGACGGCCGCGGCGGCGCAGGTTCGAGATCGAGTTGAAGGATGTGGTCGGATGTCCGAGCGCGTCCATCGACATATGCGCGCCGCCATTGGTGATCTGCTTGACCGCCTTGACCACGTTCGGCGTCGTCGAGGCGTTGATCGTCGCCACCGCGCCGATCTTCCTTGCAAATTCCAGCTTCTCGTCGGTGAGGTCGATGGCAATGACGTTGGCGCCCATGGCGCTGGCGATCATGATCGCCGACAGGCCGACGCCGCCGCAGCCATGCACGGCCACCCATTCGCCGGGCGTCACCCGGCCCTGGTCGACGATGGCGCGGAAGGAGGTGACGAAGCGGCAGCCGAGGCTGGCGGCGGTGGCGTATTCCATCTCTTCGGGCAGGCGCACGAGATTGGTGTCGGCATGCTCGATGCCGACATATTCAGCGAAGGAGCCCCAGCCGGTGAAGCCGGGCTGCGTCTGGTGCTCGCAGACCTGGTGGTTGCCGGAGGTGCATTCGAAGCAGCGGCCGCAGCCGACGGCGAAGGGCACCGTGACGCGATCGCCGGCCTTCCAGCGGCTGACCTGCTTGCCGGCGGCGACGACGACACCGGCCAGCTCGTGCCCGGGAACGTGCGGCAGCGTGATGCCGTCGTCATGGCCCATCCAGCCATGCCAGTCGCTGCGGCAAAGACCTGTAGCCTCGACCTTGATGACCACGCCGTCGGCCGCCGGCTTCGGATCGGGCACGGTCTGGATCGTCGGCGCCTCGCCGAATTTCTCGAAGACGACGGCTTTCATCGGCAAACTCCCGCGTTTTGAGACGACGATAGCCGATTCCACGGGCAGTCGACCGGAAATCGATTCTGCCAGCAGGACCGGCGGACCGATCGGTTATTCCGGCTGCTGGCGGAAATCGGCGAGCCGCGTTTCGCCCGGCGCCAGCAGGCGACCGTCCTCCGCATGCACCTCCAGGCGGCGGATCGGCCTGCCGGTCCGGGTGTCGACCATGAAGGTGTAGGGCTCGCCCGGCCCGGAGAAATAGGTCTCGCCCCACTGGCGCAGGGCGACCAGGACATAGAACAGGCCACGGCCTTTTTCGGTCAGTACATATTCACGATGCGCGCTGCCGTCTTCGGCCGGAACGGTCTCGAGGATGYCATGCGCAATCAGATTGCGCAGGCGCGCCGACAGGATGTTCTTGGCCACGCCCAAGCTCTTCTGGAATTCGCCGAAGCGCCGCATGCCGTCGAAGGCGTCGCGCACGATGAGCAGCGACCACCAGTCGCCGATCGCGTCGAGCGGCCGGGCGATGAGGCAATCCGCGCTTTGATGGCTCGTCCGTTTCACCATGCAATTCGTCCAGGTTTCCGATTTGTGGTTGCAAGATAAAACCTTCTTGTCTATTCCGCAATGGTTTCAACTTGAAACCGAATGGAGCCGGCACGATGAACCTGCAACTGCAAAGCGCGGACCTGCGGCAGACCGAAGAAGCCGCGAAGGGGCAGGGATTGCCGCGCCTCACCGCGCTGATCTTCGCGGTCGTCTGCGGCTTGAGCGTCGCCAACGTCTATTTCGCGCACCCGCTGCTCGACGCCATCGCACGTGACTTCGCGATCGCCCCCGCTTCGGTCGGTATCGTGGTGACCGTGACGCAGATTGGCTACGCGCTCGGCCTGTTCTTCATCGTGCCGCTCGGCGATCTCTTCGACCGCCGCAGGCTGGTCGCCACCCAGGCCGTGCTTTCGGCTCTGGGGCTAGTCCTTGTCGGCCTGTCGCCGAGCGCCGCGGTGCTGCTGGCGAGCCTTGCGGCGGTCGGTCTGCTCGCCGTCGTCGTGCAGGTCCTCGTCGCCTATGCCGCCGACCTGGCGGCGCCGGCGGAGCGGGGGCGGGCGGTCGGCACCGTCACCAGCGGTGTGATCCTCGGCATCCTGCTCGCGCGCTTCGCTTCGGGGCTGGTCGCCGATTTTGCCGGCTGGCGCTCGGTCTATCTCGCCTCGGCGGTGCTGACGCTCGCGATGGCGGTAATCCTGTTCCGCGTGCTGCCTCGCCAGGAGGCGGCGCGGCCGCGCACATCCTATGTCCGGCTGCTCGGCTCGGTGCTGCTTCTGTTCATCGGGGAGCCCTTGCTGCGCGTGCGTGCGGTGCTGGCCATGCTGATCTTCGCCAGTTTCAACGTGCTCTGGGCGCCATTGGTGCTGCCGCTCGCGGCACCCCCGTTCTCGCTGTCGCATACCGAGATCGGCCTGTTCGGCCTGGCGGGCGTCGCCGGCGCGCTGGGGGCGCGCTGGACCGGCACGCTTGTCGATCGCGGGCAAGGCCAATTGGTCACCGGCTTCGGTCTCTTGCTGATGGCCGCCGCCTGGCTGCCGATCGCGTTCATGGGCACGTCGTTGTGGCTGCTGGTGCTGGGCATCGTCATGCTCGACCTTGCCATCCAGGCCGTGCACGTCACCAATCAAAGCCTGATCTTCGCCCGCCGGCCGGACGCCCGCAGCCGGCTGGTCGGCGGCTACATGATCTTCTATTCGCTGGGCAGCGCGCTGGGCTCGATCGCCTCGACCATGACCTACGGGGCCTGGAATTGGACGGGCGTCTGCCTGCTTGGCGCGGGCATCGGCCTGGCGGCGCTGGCATTCTGGGCCGCGACGCTGAGGGTAGGGCGTTAAGCCCGGCTACTCGGCATCGATTTGGCTCTGCGGCGCAGCCTTCTGGAACGCCGGCAGCGCCATGCAGGCGGCGTTGATGCGCGCGATCACCGGATAGGGCGTCATGTCGACGCCGAAGCGGGCATTGTTGGTGACCTGCGCGGCGAGGCAGATATCGGCGAGGCCGGGTGCATCGCCATGGCAAAAGGTGCCGGTCTCGGGCGAGGAGGCGAGAATCTTTTCAAGCGGCTGGAAACCTTCGTTCACCCAGTGCCGGAACCAGTTGACGACGTCCTGGTCGCCGGCGCCGAACAAGGTGCGCAGCGAGGTCAGCACGCGCAGATTGTTCACCGGGTGGATGTCGCAGGCGATCATCTGCGCCAGCATGCGGACACGCGCCCGGCCCAGCGCATCCTTCGGCAGCAGCGGCGGCTCGGGCTCGATCTCGTCGAGATATTCGATGATCGCCAGCGACTGGGTCAACAGCGTACCATCGTCCAGCACCAGCGCGGGCACCAGACCTTGCGGGTTGACGGCGAGATAGGCTGGCTCCAGATGCTCGCCATGGCGCAGGTGATGCGGCACATAGGTGTAGTCCAGCCCCTTCATCACCAGCGCGATCCGCACCCGGTAGGACGTGGAGGAGCGATAGTAATTGTGGAGGACGAGGTCGCTCATCGCCTCGGCTGCCCGATGGTCACCGCGATCTCGCCGATGCCGTCGACGCCGCCGGTGATCCTGTCGCCGGCCTGGACCGCGCCGACGCCGGCCGGCGTGCCGGTGAAGATAAGGTCGCCAGGCTGGAGCTCGACCGCGTCGCTGCAGATCGAGACGATGTCGGCGATCGGCCAGATCAGCTCGGCAAGGTCRCCGTCCTGCTTCACCGCGCCGTTGACGGCGAGCCAGATGCGGCCTTTGTCCGGATGTCCTGATTTCGCGGCCGGAACCAGCGGGCCGCAAGGCGCGGACTGGTCGAAGGCCTTCGACCAGTCCCAGGGACGCGCCGCCTTCTTCGCCTGATCCTGCAGGTCGCGACGGGTCAGGTCGACGCCGACGCCATAGCCCCAGACATAGGCGAGCGCATCCGCGCGGGGCACGTGAAGGCCTCCCTTGCCGATGGCGACGACCAGCTCGATCTCGTGATGCAGGTTCGAAGTCAGCGGCGGGTAGGGGATCTCGGCGCCGCTGTCGACCACCGCATCGGCGGGCTTGGTGAAGAAAAAGGGCGGGTCGCGCTCGTCGTTGCCGAGCTCGCGCGCATGCGCCGCGTAATTGCGGCCGACGCAGAAGATGCGGCGCACGGCAAACCGCTCCGCCGAGCCTGCGACGGCAACCGAGGCGACCGGCGGCGGCGGAAGGACGAATTCTGGCATGGTTTTTCTCTGTGTTGGCGTGAATCGCGCCCACCTTCCGCCGATTTTGCCGGGCGGGCAAGACTCTGACGTCCCCATACATCGGCCTGTCGTTTCAGTGACAATGCCTGGATCATTGGGCGTATACTATTTGCCAATAATCTGGCCATGGTCACGGGACTATCCTGTGCTGCCGAAACCGAACCGATGCCTGAACCCGTGCAATGACCCCCGTCAGCGATCGCGCCCGCTTCCTGATCATCGACGACCACCCGCTGTTTCGCGAGGCGCTGCACAGCGCCGTGCAGATGGCCTATCCGGATGTCGACACGGTCGAGGCGCGCTCGATCGCGGAAGCGATCGAGCTTCTCGCCGACGCCAAGCCGTTCGACCTCGCGCTGCTCGATCTCAGCATGCCCGACGTGCATGGCTTCGAAGGGCTGCTGCAGCTGAGGACCCGCTATCCGCGACTGCCGGTGGTGATCGTGTCGGGCTATGAGGAGCCGAAGATCATCTCCGAGGCGCTGTCCTACGGCGCGGCCGGCTTCATCCCGAAATCGGCGAGGAAGAGCGACCTCGCCGCCGCCATCCGCTCGGTGATGGATGGCGCCGTCTATGTGCCCGAAAATTACGAGGGCCAGCCGCCCGACCCCGACAGCACCGACCGCGCCGACATGGTGCAGCGCCTGGCGAGGCTCACGCCACAGCAGCTAAGGGTCCTGCAGATGCTGCGCCAGGGCATGCTCAACAAGCAGATCGCCTATGAGCTGCAGGTGGGCGAGACCACCGTGAAAGCGCATGTCTCGGAGATTCTCCGAAAGCTCAACGTCTACAGCCGCACGCAAGCGGTGATCGAGGTGTCGAAGCTCGACAATGCGGAGCTGTTCAGGGATCAGGCTGGGTTTTGAGGGGGTAGCCCTAGAGCGGGATGAGATTAGCTCCGGTCATAGCCTGAGTTTGCAAAATAGTTTGAGCATTCGTGTGGAGTGACACGATT